>NZ_JBEPEW010000168.1:0-16487 GCF_040300965.1 Streptomyces mesophilus
CTCCCCGGCGCCGCACGCCGCCCCGCCGCCCGCCCCTTCCCGTACGACCGTCCTGCGTTGCTGACCGTGCCGAGCTCCAGACGCCGCCACGCCCGGAACTCCTCCTCAGCGCTAGGACACCCCCATGCCCAAGGACCCCTACGCGGTGCTGCACGCCCTGCTCCGCGCGGAATCCGTACGCGACCGCCGCAGCCCGCGCACGGACGAACCGGCCGCCGAAACCCCCACCGCCGAACAGCCGCAGGACGTGCTGCCCGAACACCCGGGACGCGAACGCCGGGACTGAACCGGCAGGAGATCAGCAGGTGGCCCCGCATGTCAGGGACATGCGGGGCCAATCCGGCGAAACCGAACACGAGTTGCAGGGAACCTCTTTCCGGAGATCTCACCGATCGCTACCGTCCCTCCCACCTCGTTCGCACTGCCTTTGGGGAAGGACCTCTGTGAACGCATCACCTCGTTCGCGCAGCACGATCGCCGCACTCGCCGCCGTCGCGCTCGCCACACCCCTGCTGCTCGCCTCCGCGGGAACGGCCACCGCCGACCGCGGTCACGGGCACGGCAATCCGGCCAAGGACGCCCGCAAGCTCGCCCGCGAGCTGGTGGAGGACTCGTCCGCGAAGGACGCGTACCGCCATCTGCAGAAGTTCCAGGCGATAGCGGACGCCAACGACGGCCATCGCGCCGCCGGTTCGCCGGGCCACGACGCCTCGGCGAAGTATGTGTACGAGTACCTCGAGAAGGCCGGGTACAAGGTCAGTTACGACCAGTTCGAGTTCGTCTACACCGAGATGCTCGCCGAGCGCCTCGCGGTCGTGACACCCACACCGCGCACGGTCGACATCCAGGGCATGACGTACACGAAGTCGACGCCGGTCGGCGGCATCAAGGCCGCCCTCGCCGCCGTGCCGGTGGACGCCACCACCGGCTGCGAACCGGAGGACTACGCGTCCGGCACCTTCACCGGCAAGATCGCGCTGATCAAGCGCGGCGGCTGCTCCTTCGCCATCAAGCAGGCGGCCGCCGCGGACGCGGGCGCGTCCGGCGCGATCATCTACAACAACGTGGACGGAGTCCTCTCCGGGACCATAGGAGACCCGGCCGACGGCCGTATCCCGACCGGCGGCGTCACCCTGGCCGAGGGCGAGGCGCTCGCCGCCGAGGTCGCCAAGGGCGAGGTCACGGTGGACTTCGAGATCCGGGAGTTCCAGGAGGCCCGGACGACGAACAACGTCATCGCGGAGACCCGAGGCGGCGACGCCGACAACACCGTGATGCTCGGCGCCCACCTCGACTCGGTGACCGCGGGCCCCGGCATCAACGACAACGGCTCGGGCTCGGCCGGTCTGCTCGAGGTCGCCAAGGAGCTGGCCGAGGAGACCCGGCACGGCAAGGGCAAGCAGCCGCGCAACAAGATCAAGTTCGCGCTGTGGTCCGCCGAGGAGAACGGTCTGATCGGCTCGGAGAAGTGGGTCGAGAAGCTCACCGAGGAGCAGATCAAGGACATCCGCCTCTACCTCAACTTCGACATGATCGCCTCGCCGAACTACGGCCAGTTCGTCTACGACGGCGACAACTCCGACGGCGAAGGCGCGGAAGCCGGCCCCGAGGGCAGCGCCCAACTGGAGCGGGACATCAACGAGTTCCTCGACAGCAAGCGCAAGCCGCACGAGGGCACCGACTTCACCGGACGCTCCGACTACGGCCCGTTCATCGCGGTCGACATCCCGGCCGGCGGCACCTTCACGGGCGCCGAAGGCATCAAGACCCCCGAGCAGGCGGCGAAGTTCGGCGGGCAGGCGGGCGTCGCGTACGACCCGTGCTACCACGCGGCCTGCGACACCATCGACAACATCGACATGTCGGCCTTCGGCACGAACATCGACGTCATCGCCAACGCCGTCGGCACCTACGCCCACGACCTGAGCTCGCTCACCAAGCCGGTCGAGTCCGTCCCCACCGAGGGCGACGCGGGCAGCGGCGGCGGTCTGCACGAGGACCACGACCGTGTGACGGAGTGACCCTCGGCGCCTGACCCACGGAATACGGCTCGGACTTCCCTCTTACGGGGAGTCCGAGCCGTATCCGTACCGGATCCGGATCCGTGTCCGTCTCAGCAGGTGGCTCAGCGTCTGCGGGTCCCGAAGATCGACCGCGAGATCTCCCGCCCGATCTGCGTACCGAGCGAGCGGGCAAGGGACTTGAAGATGCCGCTGCCCACCACCTGGTCGACCATCGAGGCATCCTGCGCGGGTGCGGAACGGGCCGCCTTCGCCGCTTCCTTCGCGGCCTTCTCGGCTTCCTTCGCCTCCAGCTCGGCCTGCTTGGCCGCCTCGGTCTCGGCCTGCTGCGCGGTGATCTTCTCGTACGCGGACTCCGGGTCGACCTCCTCCGCGTAACGGGAGTAGAGCAGCGAGGACTTCACGGCCGCGTCGAGCGCGGTGGCATCGATCGGCCCCATCAGCGACTCGGGCGCGCGAAGCCGGGTCGCGGCCACCGGCGTCGGCGCACCCTTCTCGCTCAGCACGGTGATCACCGCCTCACCGGTGCCGAGCTGGGTGAGCAACTCCTCCAGGTCATACGCCGAGTTGGGGAAGGTCTTGACCGTCGCCTTGAGCGCCTTCTGGTCCTCGGGCGTGAAGGCCCGCAGCGCGTGCTGGACCCGGTTGCCGAGCTGGGCGAGCACATCGGCCGGCACGTCCTTCGGCGTCTGCGTCACGAAGAAGACACCGACACCCTTGGACCGGATCAGCCGCACGGTCTGCGTGATGGCCTCGAGGAAGGCCTTGCTCGCCCCGTTGAACAGCAGATGCGCCTCGTCGAAGAAGAAGACCAGCTTCGGCTTCTCGACATCCCCCACCTCGGGCAGGTTGTTGAAGAGGTCGGCCAGCATCCACATCAGGAACGTCGAGAACAGATGCGGCTTGTCCTGTACGGCGGGCAGTTCGAGCACCGACACCTGCCCGCGCCCGTCGGGCGCCGTCCGCAGGAACTCGCTCACGTCGAACTCGGGGTTCCCGAAGAACGGCGTCATCCCCTGCGCCTCGAAGGCGGTGAGCGCCCGCAGGATCACCCCGGCGGTCACCGACGAGAGCCCGCCGATGTTCTTGAGCTCGGGCTTGCCCTCGTCCGAGGTGAGGAAGGTGACGACGGCCCGCAGGTCCTTCAGGTCGTGCAGCTCAAGGCCCTTCTGATCCGCGTAATGGAAGATCAGGCCGAGCGACTGCTCCTGCGTCTGGTTCAGTTGCAGCACCTTCGACAGCAGGACGGGTCCGAAGCTGGTGACCGTCGCGCGTACGGGGATACCGGGGCCGATCCCGCCGAGCGCGTAGAACTCGCTCGGAAACCCCTTGGCCTCCCAGGTCTGCCCCACGTCCCGGGCCCGCTCCTGCACCTTGTCGTTCGCCTCGCCGGGCGCGGAGATACCGGAGACGTCGCCCTTGATGTCGGCGAGGAACACCGGGACGCCCTGCGCGGCCAGCTGCTCGGCGATCAGCTGCAGCGTCTTGGTCTTGCCGGTACCGGTGGCGCCGGCGACCAGACCGTGGCGGTTGAGCATCGACAGCGGGATCCGGATCTGGGCACCAGGCAGGCACTGCCCGTCCCACAGCAGTGCCCCGAGGTCGAGCGCCTCACCGGTGAAGGCATAGCCGCCGGCGATGGCGGCCGCTTCCTCGGGCAGCGCGACACCGGGGGTGGGCGCGGGGCCGGGGGGCGCGGGCTCGGGGGCGGGCGCGGTGGCCGGCTCCGGGGGCGCGGGGGTCGACTCGGTGGCGACGGCGGGGGTCGGGGCGGGACCGACGGGGGCCGGTGCGGGTTCCGGTGCCGGGGCGGGTTCCGGTACCGGGGCCGGTGCGGGGGCCGGGTCCGGCTCCGGGGGTGCGGCGGCGGGAGCGGCGGCCGGACCAGGAGGTGCGGTGGGAGCCGCGGCCGGACCCGGGGGCGCCGGTGCCGGAGCGGGTTCCGGGGCCGGGTCCGCAGGTGCCTGCGGGGTGGGCGCGGAACCGGGGGGTGCGGGCTCAGGGGCAGGGGTGGCCGCGGCCTCGGCACCCGCCGTGGGGGCCGTCGTGGCATCGGGCAGGTCGGCGCCCTCGGGCGCCCTCCGCTCGCTCTCGCTCATTTCAGGCCCCTGTTCCCGGTTTGACTGTTCCCGGTATGCCCCGGTTTGGGGCGGCATTTCCCAGCCTCGCACTCCGTCGCCATGGCTGCGCCCGGAGCCCCCTGCCCGGTAGGCTTTCCGTGTGATCTTCAAGCGCATCGGAAACGGCCGGCCGTACCCCGACCACGGCCGGGAAAGCACCCGGCAGTGGGCGGATGTCGCGCCGCGCCCGGTCCGCCTCGATCAGCTGGTGACCACCAAGGGCCAGCTGGACCTGGAGACCCTCCTCGCCGAGGACTCCACCTTCTACGGCGACCTCTTCGCGCATGTCGTGAAGTGGCAGGGCGACCTCTACCTCGAGGACGGCCTGCACCGCGCCGTCCGCGCCGCCCTGCAGCAGCGCCAGGTCCTGCACGCTCGCGTGCTCGAACTGGGCTAGCGCCCCGGGCACACCCCCGCGATGGCGACCTCAAGTCGGCATTGACCCTTTCGGGTTGGGTTCGGCCGCCACCCATTGATCATTTAGTAGGCAGACCCCACCCCCGGCATTACGCTGCGCCCATGAGCATGCTCACACCCCCCGGCATGGGCGGCGAATACCGCATCACGGGGGACAAGTACCCGCGGATGCGCCGCAACCGGCGGCGCCGCCGGATCGTGCTCGCGGTCTTCGCCTGCGCCGCCGTTCTCGGGCTCCTCGCCTACGGGACCATCGAGTTGATCGGTGTCTTCTCCGGCAAGAAGAGCGACAGAACCGTCGCCGCCAACAAGCCCGACTGCAAGCCGGCCGCCGCTTCCTCGGCCCCGCCGAAGAAGCCCCCGATGGTGCTGCCGAAGCCGGCGGAAGTGCAGGTCAACGTCTTCAACGCCACCCCGCGCGGCGGCCTCGCCAAGGAGACGGCGGACGAGCTCAAGAAGCGCGGCTTCATCATCGGCAAGGTGGGCAACGCGTCGAAGGAGTTCGACAAGAAGGTCAAGGGCGAAGCGATACTGCTGGGCCCCAAGTCCGCTCTGACCAAGGGAATCGTCGTCCTCGGCACCCAGGTCGCGGGCGCGGAACCGCAGACGGACGCCCGTAAGACGGCGGACATCGACCTCATCCTCGGCGCGGACTTCAAGTCCCTGGCCAAGAAGGAGGACGCGGTGAAGGCCCTGGACGCCCTGACCAAGCCGGCGGCGGCCCCTCCGAAGCCGAAGGGCTGCTGAGGCGAAGGGCTGCTGAGGCGAAGGCCGCGGCAGCCCGTTAGGGGGCTGGGGCAGTCCCCTCCCGCCCGGGGGCCGAAGCCCTTTCCAGGCTATCGGCGCCCACTGACAACGCCCGCGCCACGCACGTCACGCACTGAGGGGCCGCCGGAGATCCGGCGGCCCCTCAGCCACGTTCTGCCGTACGGGTCCTACTCGGCCGACCCGTACATCCGGTCCCCCGCGTCCCCGAGGCCCGGCACGATGTAGCCGACCTCGTTGAGCCGCTCGTCGACCGCCGCGGTCAGCACGGTGACCGGCGTACCGGCCAGCTCGCGCTCCATCACCTCGACGCCCTCGGGCGCCGCGAGCAGCACGACGGCGGTGACGTCGTCGGCGCCGCGCTTGATGAGCTCCTTGATCGCCGCGACCAGGGTGCCGCCGGTGGCGAGCATCGGGTCGACCACATAGACCTGGCGCCCGGACAGGTCCTCCGGCATCCGCGTCGCGTACGTGGACGCCTCGAGCGTCTCCTCGTTGCGGACCATCCCGAGGAAGCCCACCTCGGCGGTCGGAAGCAGCCGGACCATGCCGTCGAGCATGCCGAGCCCGGCGCGCAGGATCGGCACGACCAGCGGGCGCGGGTGGGAGAGCTTGACCCCGGTGGTCGGGCCCACGGGGGTCTCGATGTCGACCTGCTCGGTGCGCACGTCCCGCGTCGCCTCGTACGCGAGCAGCGTCACGAGCTCGTCGGCGAGACGGCGGAAGGTCGGGGAATCGGTGCGCTTGTCACGCAACGTGGTGAGTTTGTGCGCGACCAGGGGGTGGTCGACGACGTGCAGGCGCACAAGAGCCTCCAAGCTCCGGGTCACGGGTCCGAACTGCGGGCTCGACCCGCCGCCACCAGGTTACCGGCGCGAACAGGCCCCGGCTCGCGCTCACGTTCGGCACCGCACCCGTGAGCGTTCGCATCAAACCGGCCGTACGAGGGAAACTGCAGGGGCAAGACCGGAGGGTGGTGTGGCCCGTGCGAGACGAGCAGCCGCAGGAGCAGCCCGAGACCGATGCCGAGCGCCGCAGGCGCCGCGCCCAGTTCCTGCGCGAGCGCCATGAGGCCAAGGAGCTGCGCGACCGTGTGAAGCCCCGGCGCGCGCGGGCGGCACGCATGCGCCAGGCCATGCGGATGCGCACGTTCCGCTGGTGACGGGGCGGCGCGGGCCGTCCTGGCTGCCGGTCGTGCGGGGCAGTCCAGACCGGCGGCACGAGCCCACCTGACCGGTGGTGCGGCCCCTCCTGACCGGTGGTGCGGCCCCCTCCTGACCGATGGCGCGGCCCGTCCAGACCGGTGGCGCGGGTTCCCCTGACCGGTGGCACGGGCCGTCCAGACCGGTGTCCTGAGGATCACATCCGGGGCTCCTGAGGATCACAACCACGGCGCGCCGCAGACACAGCGCACCGAAGACCTCTCGCGAAGCCTTCGTTTCTGCCACGATTCCGAGTGGGCGGGGCCGAAGTGCACTTCCTCGTCCAGACTCCGCCGGGGGGACCCCCAACCGGCACGCCTCAGACCAGTGGGAGAGTCACGGTGTACTTCGCCGCACTGCTCGCGCGCACCGAAGACGGGTGGGAAGCGAGCGACACGGAGCTCGACGATGTGGAGACCCTGTCGGATCTGACAGAACTGGCCCGGGAGCACGCGGCCGGGGACACCGACGATGACACGGTGCTCGTCTTCATCGAGCAGGAAGATGTGTGGTTCGGCGTCGTCCGTGTGGACGGCGAAGAGGACCCGCGGATCTATGTCTCGGACGCGGCCGCGGCCTCCCGCAGCAGCTACGGCGAGATCCTCCTCACCGACGAGCTGCTGGGCCGTGAGCCCGGCTCCGCCGACGAGGACGACCTGGAGGACCTGACCGACCTCGACGGCACCGAGGACGGCGAGCCCGACCCGGAGGAGGACGAAGATCCCACCGCCCTCGAGGGCTCGTCCGAGGCCGTGCCCTCGGGCCCGCTCGGCGACACCCGGATCCTCGACGACCTGGGCCTGTCCGAGAAGGAACTCCTGTCCCTGCGCACCGACGCCCTGAACGAGATCGCCGAGGCCCTGGGCGCCTCGGAGGTCCTGGAGACGGTGCGCTGACCCGCATACGTACAACACCTTGAACATCTCCGATCCTGTACGCGACCGCTGGCGGGCGCCGATGGAGCACGCCCTGGAGCAGGCCGAACTGGCCCTCCGGGGCGGCGATGTCCCCGTCGGAGCCCTCGTCCTCGGCCCGGACGGCGAGCTGCTCGCCGCCGGGCACAACGAGCGCGAGGCCACCGGCGACCCCACCGCCCACGCCGAGGTCCTGGCCCTGCGCCGGGCCGCGGCCGAGCGCGGGGAGTGGCGGCTGACCGGCTGCACCCTCGTCGTCACGCTCGAACCGTGCGTGATGTGCGCGGGCGCGCTCGTGCAGTCCCGTATCGCCCGGGTCGTCTACGGGGCGCGGGACGAGAAGGCCGGCGCGGCGGGCTCCCTGTGGGATCTCGTCCGCGACCGGCGTCTCAACCACCGCCCCGAGGTGATCGCGGGTGTCCTGGAGGCGGAGTGCTCGGCCCGCCTCACCCGCTTCTTCCGGGACCGCTGAGGGCCCGCCCCGGCCCGCTGGGTCCGGTGTGCGCCACCTCACGGCGGGCATCGCGGATACGGATTTCTGACCAGGGGCTCCTTTGGGCTAAGCTCTCTCTCGGTAGCGTGTCCGAGCGGCCGAAGGAGCTCGCCTCGAAAGCGAGTGTGGCGCAAGTCACCGAGGGTTCAAATCCCTCCGCTACCGCTTGAGAAGGGCCCCGGCATCGCCGGGGCCCTTCGTGCTTTCCCCGAGGGCCCGCGAACTCACGCCTTCGGCAAGCGCTTTGAGCGGCATGCTCGAGCACCCGTTCCTCACCCGGCGTTTAAGGACCTTAGGCCCGCCAAGGCAGGCCCTTTGCCGCACTGTGCCGGTCCCGTACAGGAGCAGGATGGTTGGTGAGCCCGGCGGATCTGGCAGGAATCCGCAGGCTCTCGGGACCCGGCTCTACTGCGGGGTCCACGCCGCGAGCTTCCCCCCTGACTGCGGCGTGGACTGAAGAGCCAGGTCCTCGTCGGGGGAAGCGGCTTGTCCCCCCGATGCCGCTTCCCCCGCCCACTCGGAGCGAAGCCCCGGCACCTTCACGGAGCCGGGGCTTTCGCCGTGGAGCCGGAGAAGCTGTGCAGGCCGTAGAGCCAATGGAGGCACCTTCACCGGGGCCCGTGAGCCGTGGATAGACTCACCCGACTGCACGCAGGAAGACAGGGCGGGGAGGCCGAACGTGGTGCAAGCGAAGAAGGTCGCGCTCTACATGGTCGTCGTCTTCGTGCTGTACACGATCATCACGTCCCCGGAACGGGCCGCAGACCTCGTCCAGGTGGGCTTCGAGGGCATTTCCGACGCTGCTCAGGGCGTCGGCGACTTCATGTCGGAGCTCGTGAACTAGACCCCCGCACACCGGCTCCGCAGTCAGCCCGGGTATCCCGCCCTCCACTCGAACGTGGGGGGCATTTTTAGGTTTACGCCCCAACTTGCCTTCAACACGGCCTTATACGGTGCTTGCACACAGTGCACATGTCTTGTGATGCTATGACCGCTTTTGCGAAATGTTGATCGGTTGCATCGATAAGGGGTGGCGTTGACTGTGCCGGCCAGTACTGCTCCCCAAGTGCCGTCCCAGGAACCCGCGGCCGGATCCGCGGACGGCGGCGACCGTGTGCTCTCCCCCGCCAAGCAGCGGACCGCGGACACCCGGGCCCTGACCCAGGTGCTCTTCGGCCAGCTCAAGCAGCTGACCGTCGGCACCCCCGAGCACAGCCGCGTACGCGCCGCGCTGATCGAGGCGAACCTACCGCTGGTGCGGTACGCCGCCGCGCGCTTCCGCAGCCGCAACGAGCCGATGGAGGACGTGGTCCAGGTCGGCACCATCGGCCTGATCAACGCGATCGACCGCTTCGACCCGGACCGCGGGGTGCAGTTCCCGACCTTCGCGATGCCCACGGTGGTCGGCGAGATCAAGCGGTACTTCCGCGACAACGTGCGCACCGTCCACGTACCGCGCCGGCTGCACGAGCTGTGGGTGCAGGTGACCAGCGCGACCGAGGATCTGACGACCGCGTTCGGACGCTCACCGACCACCGCCGAGATCGCCGAGCGGCTGCGGATCACCGAGGACGAGGTCCTTGCCTGCATCGAGGCCGGGCGTTCGTACCACGCGACCTCGCTCGAGGCCGCCCAGGAGGGCGACGGGCTGCCGGGACTGCTCGACCGGCTCGGTTACGAGGACCCCGCGCTCGACGGCGTGGAGCACCGCGATCTCGTACGGCATCTCCTGGTGCAACTGCCCGAGAGGGAGCAGCGGATTCTGCTCCTGCGCTACTACAGCAATCTCACGCAGTCGCAGATCAGCGCCGAACTGGGCGTCTCGCAGATGCATGTGTCAAGGCTCCTCGCCCGGAGCTTCGCGCGACTTCGATCCGCAAACAGGATCGAAGCGTAGCTGGATCGAGTAGCGCTCTTTTGGGCCTACTTGAGCGCGCGAAAAGCCGCAGAACCCCCTTTACCTGCGCAGATTCGGCCCTTTCTTGTCGACATGTCACTACAGCGTGTTGCCGACATGTGACATTCTGCTGGAACCGCGTTTGCCGCAGCCCCACGACCGGTATTCAGGTGGAGGCTGCGTTCCTTGAAGACGGGAGCCGGCCGCGACCGTCCGCGACCCAAGAGGGGGTGGCATGTCCGCAGATCAGGGCAGCTCGAAGGTGCTCACGCGCAGTGCGGCGAACGCAGCCGATGTGCTGGACCGCGCAGAAATCCCGGTTGATTCCCGCCCGGCAGTCATCGACACCCGCACCCTGTCCCGCTCGCTCTTCCTGCGGCTTGCGACGCTCGACGAGGACAGCCCGGAGCGTACGTATGTACGCGACACCCTCATCGAGTTGAACCTCCCGCTCGTGCGCTACGCCGCGGCACGGTTCCGCAGCCGCAACGAGCCGATGGAGGACATCGTCCAGGTCGGCACCATCGGCCTGATCAAGGCGATCGACCGCTTCGACTGTGAACGCGGCGTCGAGTTCCCGACGTTCGCGATGCCGACCGTCGTCGGCGAGATCAAGCGCTTCTTCCGCGATACGTCCTGGTCGGTGCGGGTGCCGCGCAGACTCCAGGAGTTGCGCCTGGCGCTGACCAAGGCCAGCGACGAGCTCGCGCAGAAGCTCGACCGCTCCCCGACCGTGCCCGAACTCGCCGCTGTGCTCGGCGTATCGGAGGAGGACGTCGTCGACGGCCTCGCGGTCGGCAACGCGTACACCGCCTCCTCGCTCGACTCACCGGCCGTCGAGGACGACGGCGGCGAGGGCTCACTCGCGGACCGGCTCGGCTACGAGGACGCGGCGCTTGAAGGCGTCGAGTACCGCGAGTCGCTCAAGCCGCTGCTGGCCAAACTGCCGCCGCGCGAGCGCCAGATCATCATGCTGCGGTTCTTCGCGAACATGACGCAGTCGCAGATCGGCGAAGAGGTCGGCATCTCGCAGATGCACGTCTCGCGCCTGCTCACGCGGACCCTCGCACAGCTCAGGGAAGGGCTGATCGCGGACTGAGGTCCGGGGCCGGGCCGGCTGAAATCCGGTCCCGGCCACGGGAGTTGTTGACGGGGCTTCTGATTGCAGGAATCCCAGGGTTCCTAATTGACGCCCCGTCAGCCACACTGGCGCGATGAGCGCCAGGAGTCTCTTCCTTCGCCGGCGCCGCGGCATGGCCGTCGCGGCCTCCGCCGCCGTGGTCTGCCTCGGCACCCTGCTCGCCGCCTGTGGCAGCGGCACGTCCGACGACGGTTACGTGGCCGTCGGTGCGGCGGGTGCCGGGCCCAGCGACCGGGTCGAACCGGTGGAGCCCACGGAGGACGTGGAGTTCGTACCGCTGGACGAGAACGGGGACGAGAAGCCGTCGTCCGGTTCGTCGAAGAAGGGCGGCGCGGACTCCGGCGGGGGCACGTCCACTGCGGGCGGCGGCTCCGGCGGGAACGGTGGCACGGACAGCGCAGGCTCCGGCTCGGGATCGGGCGGCTCGGAGGGGGAGTCGTCCGGCGGGAGCGGGAGTACGGGCGCGTCCGGTGCGTCCGGCTCCTCCGGTGGTACGGGAGGAGCCGGCGGGTCCGGCGGTGACTCCGGTGGTACGTCGGGCAGTTCGGGCTCCTCGCCAAGTGCCGAGACCCCTGCCGGGCCCGCGGTGCTCAAGGTCGTCGGCGAGCCCGTGCGCAAGGCGACCGACAAGCGCTGGTGCGAGAAGGTCACCCTGACGCTGCACAACACCGGTGGTACGGCGGTGCGTTCGGGCGAGGTGACCTTCGGGACGCACATCATCGGCGGCCTCGGGGTCGACTGGGCGACCATCAAGTCCACGCACAAGGTGGCAGCTCCGATCGCCGCGGGCGCGAAGAAGCAGCAGACGTGGACGGTGTGCGTCGAGGCGTGGCGCGTACCCCTCGGGATGCACATCGAGACGCAGGACGTCTCGGTGAAGTGGCAGTAGGGCGGCGCGGGTGCCGGGGCGCTCTCTGAGGCGTCCTGAAAAAGTTTCGGGCAGCTGTCGATCCGGCCGGATCTCGTTCGACGTCATGATGTGCGGCGCCTCGCCGCACGATGACGCGACAGGACCTGGCGAGGGAACAAGTGGATCAACTGCTGAGAGTCATGAACTTCAACGTCTCGAGCGACGGCATCGCGGCCGGTGCCGCTGAGCACCAGAGCCTCGAGCGGCCGTTCGGCCTCGACCATGCCGAGCGGCTGTTCTCGTGGGCCGGCGCCACGGCGAGCTGGCCGATGCGGACGGATCCCGGTGGGAGTCGGGGACTCGACGACTACTTCACCCGTGACTTCGCGCGCAACATCGGTGCCGAGATCATGGGCCGCAACAAGTTCGGGCCCCAGCGCGGGCCCTGGCGCGGCGAGGAGTGGCGCGGGTGGTGGGGGGACGAGCCCCCGTTCCGTACTCCGGTGTTCGTGATGACCCACCACACGCGGCCGTCGTTCACGCTCTCCGACACCACGTTCCACTTCGTCGACGACGATCCGGCCACGGTCCTCGGACGGGCGCGGGAAGCGGCGCAGGGCAGGGATGTCCGGCTCGGTGGCGGGGTCACCACCATCCGGCAGTTCCTCGACGCCGGCCTGGTCGACACCCTGCACGTGGCGGTCTCACCGGTGAAGCTCGGGTCCGGACTGCGGCTGTGGGAGTCCCCCGAGGAACTGCTCGACCGCTTCCACCTGGAGGTCGTGCCCAGCGCGAGCGGCGTGACGCACCACCTGTTCTGGCGGAAGTGAGACGAGGCCGGCGGAAGCGAGGTGAGGCGTGGCCGAAGTGAGGTGGGGGCCCGGTGCCGGACGTCGGCGCCGGGCTTCCCGGTCAGCTCACTAGCCGAGCGCGAGCCAGGCCACCGCGGCGACGATGACGACGGCCGCGATGACGCCGACGATCAAGCCGATCCGCGGTCCCGCGGGAGCGGGGGCGGCCTGTGCGCGGCGCGGAGCGCCCTCGTCGACGAAGGCGCGGAACATCTGGGTGCTGCCCGCGGGGTCGTGGCTCTCGGGACCCTGGGGCGCCTGGGGGTTGTGTGCCATGGGGCAGGACCCTAGCGAAGTCGAGGACCCGGCCCAACCCCAGGGCCCGGGCCCCATGGTCCCGGTGCGCGGTCCTCACCATCCGCGTACGCGACGCTCACCGTGGGGATGGCTTCTGCTGATGTCGCCATCGCTGCCTCTGCGACTTCGGCGACGCCTCGCGGTTTCCGCCGTTTCCGCCGTTTCCGCCGTTTCAGCCGTTTCAGCCGTTTCAGCCGTTGCCGGTCATCCCGCCGATCCTGGCGGCCAGTTCAGCGGTGATGCCGTCGAACACGGTGGACAGCGAGCGCTCCTCCGGAGCGTCCAGCCACTGGTCGAACGCGGCGC
Source organism: Streptomyces mesophilus (assembly GCF_040300965.1). Lineage (GTDB taxonomy): Bacteria > Actinomycetota > Actinomycetes > Streptomycetales > Streptomycetaceae > Streptomyces > Streptomyces mesophilus_A. The sequence goes on from NZ_JBEPEW010000168.1 coordinate 13,275, forward strand.
GGAACGCGCTCACGCCCGTCTCCGCCAGCACCTCGGCCAGCGGCGACGGGGTGCCGCGTGCGCGGAGGGCGTCCGCGACATGGGTGGCGATCAGGGCGAACTTGGTGCGTTCGCGCTCCTGGAGCTCCTCGCTGCTCCGGATCACGACCCGTCGGTTCGCGGCGGTCGGCACCAGTTCTTCGGCGAGCTGGTCGCCGATCTCCCGTAGCGCCGTCACGGTGGCCTCCCAGGCGCTGAGCCCGGGGTCGGCCCCGGCCACCGCGTCGCCGACGGCCGACGCCAGGAGTTCGGAACCCGCGAAGAGGACGTCCCGCTTGTCCGCGAAGTAGCGGGAGAACGTACGCCGGGTGAGCCCCGCGCGCTCCGTGATGTCGGCAACGGTCACACGCTCGTATCCACGCTCGAGGAACAGCTCGACCGCGGAATCTCTCAGCCGCTCTTTCGCGCGGGGAATCCAGCGAGGCATTTCTTCACCTTATGCGGGCCTGGACGGGACATCGGCGCAAGGACCGGGCATCGGGGCAAGGACCGGTCGGGGCAAGGACTCGTCGGAGCAAGGACCGGTCGCGGCAAGGACCGGCCCGCGCAAAGACCGGTCCGCGCAGTGCCTAGTCGATGAACGTGCCACCCGCAGCGGCCGCGATCTCGTGGCCGAAGAGAGCGGCCGGGGTGTGGGCGCCCGGCCTGCCCTCCCCCTTCGCGAGCCGGACCGCCGTCTCCGCGGCGACGCCTGCCGTGTAGTCCATCGCGTCGCCGGCGCGCAGCCAGCCCTCGCGGCGCGTGCCGTCGGACGGGCCTTTGCCGGACCATTGCCAGGACTTTAAGTGCTTTGGTCCCTTTTAATTTGCCTGCGGCAACCATCTGCTTCTATGGTTGCCCTAAGCAACAAACCAGATGTCCCGGGGGATGCCCAATGGCCGCGCAGGAGCAATACGGGGAGCTCGCCCGGCAGTTGAGCGGTGTCAGCGCGGTCAAGCGGGATCTTGCCCGCGTGCTGCCGGCCGACTGCCCGCCCGGCTCCGCCGCCGTGCTGACCGTGCTCGACAAGCACGGTGAGATGCGGATGAGCCGGCTCGCCGAACTGCTCGCCATCGACATGTCGGTCACCAGCCGGCACGTCGCCCATGTCGCCGACCGCGGCTGGATCGACCGCGATCCCGACCCCGGCGACCGCCGCTCACGCATCCTCAGGCTCACGCCCGCCGGGCGGCAGCGGCTCGCCGAGCTCGCCGAGCGCTATACGCAGGCGCTCGCGCACTGCCTGAGCGGCTGGTCCGACGACGAGGTCGGCCAGCTCAACGCGCTGCTCGCCAAGCTGCACGCCAGCTTCGGCGAGTGCCGGGGGAGCACACCCCGGTTGCAGCACCTGGCCGAGCCGCCGCCGTTGCCGGCCTGAGCCTCCACCCGAGCTCTGCCCGTACGAGCCATATCCGTACGGCCGAATCCCCCCGCAAACCGCAACAAAGCACGAAGAGAAGGACTTTCATGGCAACGACCACACCCACCGGTGTGCGGGGCAGCCATGCCAAGCACGGAGGCCCGTCGGCGACCGACGGCGCCCCGATGACGCACAAGCAGATCATGGAGGCGCTCTCCGGTCTGCTGCTCGGCATGTTCGTGGCGATCCTGTCGTCCACGATCGTCTCCAACGCCCTGCCGGAGATCATCTCCGACCTCGGCGGCGGCCAGTCCGCATACACCTGGGTCGTCACCGCCGCCCTGCTCTCCATGACGGCCGCGACGCCGCTGTGGGGCAAGCTCGCCGACCTGTTCAGCAAGAAGCTGCTCGTCCAGATATCGCTCGTCATCTATGTGGCGGGGTCCATCGTCGCCGGTCTTTCGACCAGCGCCGGGATGCTGATCGCCTGCCGTGTCGTGCAGGGCATCGGTGTCGGCGGTCTGTCCGCGCTCGCCCAGATCGTGATGGCCGCGATGATCGCGCCGCGCGAACGCGGCCGCTACAGCGGCTACTTGGGCGCCACCTTCGCCGTCGCGACCGTCGGCGGTCCGCTGCTCGGCGGTGTGATCACCGATCACTGGGGCTGGCGCTGGTGCTTCTACGTCGGTGTGCCGTTCGCGATCATCGCGCTCGTCGTGCTGCAGAAGACCCTCAAGCTGCCGGTCACCAAGCGCAAGGTGAAGGTCGACTGGACCGGTGCCTTCCTCATCTCGGCGGCCGTCTCGCTGCTCCTGATCTGGGTGACCTTCGCCGGCGACAAGTACGACTGGATGTCCTGGCAGACCGGGGCGATGGTCGGCGGTTCGCTCGCGCTGATCGCGCTGTTCCTGTTCACCGAGACCAAGGCCAGCGAGCCGATCATCCCGCTGCGGCTCTTCCGCAACCGCACCATCACGCTGGCCTCGCTCGCCTCGCTGTTCGTGGGTGTCGCGATGTTCAGCGGCACGGTGTTCTTCAGCCAGTACTTCCAGCTCGCGCGGGACAAGTCCCCGACGATGTCCGGGATCATGACGATCCCGATGATCGGCGGACTCTTCGTCTCCTCGACGCTCTCGGGCCAGATCATCACCAAGACCGGCAAGTGGAAGGGCTGGCTGGTCGCCGGCGGTGTCCTGGTGACGGCCGGTCTGGGTCTGCTCGGCACGATGCGGTACGACACCCCGTACTGGCATCTGGCGATCTACATGGCCCTGATGGGTCTCGGCATCGGCATGATGATGCAGAACCTCGTGCTCTGCACCCAGAACCAGGTCGACCCCAGTGACCTCGGCGCGGCCTCGTCCGTCGTCACCTTCTTCCGCTCCCTCGGTGGTGCGATCGGTGTCTCGGCGCTCGGTGCCGTCATGGCCACCCGGGTGACGGACTACGTCAAGGACGGGCTCACCGAGCTGGGTCCCAAGGGCGCCGAGCTCGGTCACGCCGGTACCGGTGGCGGCGGCATTCCGAACCTGGACCAGCTGCCCGCGCCGATACGGACCGTCATGGAGGTCGCGTACGGACACGGTGTCGCCGATGTCTTCCTGTACGCCGCTCCGGCCGCCGGACTCGCCTTCCTGATCACGCTGTTCATCAAGGAGGTCCCGCTGCGGACCGCCCACGCGGCGCCGGCGCCCGAGGTGTCCGAGGAGCCGGTGGAGGCCTCGCCCGTCGCGGCGGCCGCCGCGGCCGAGGTGACCACGGTCGCCGAGCCGGCCGCCCTCTCTGACGGCACCCCGGTCCGCGGCACCGTCCGCACCGCCGACCAGGCCCCCGTG
>NZ_JBEPEW010000169.1:0-16183 GCF_040300965.1 Streptomyces mesophilus
GGCGCCAAGTCCATCGACGAGGTCAAGGCCAAACTGGCCGGCATGGGCATGGGCCTCAAGGACAGCCCGCCCGGATTCGACCCCACCACCGCGGCGGATGCCTTCGGTGCCGCCGATGACGCGGACGCGGGCTTCGTGGAGACCGAGCAGTACTGAACGGCTGTCGAGGGACCCGACCACGCGGACGGCTGCACGCCACGCCGTCCGCGTTCACCCCGCTCCGGGCACTGTCACCCGGCCCGGCGGGCGGTCGGGCGGATCAGCGCAGTCCGGCGAAGAGATCATCCTCGGGTGCACTCGCGCCCGTGGCGTCCTTGACGCGTACGAAGGTCTCCATGCCCATCAACTCGCCGAACTTCTCCTTGCCCATCTTGAGGAAGAAGATGTTCTCGCCCTGACTGGCGTGTGCGGCCAGGGCATCGAACTTCTGGCCGCTGTAGGCGGTGGTGTCCACCCACGTGGTGATCTCGTCGTCGGGCAGACCGATCTCGGCCATCGCGGCGGCCTCGGCCGGATCCGGCTCGGGCATGTCGGGGGCCAGCTCGCGCATGATCTCGCCGAACCGCTGCATGCCCGAGCGGGGCATCGTCGTCCAGTACACCTTCGGTGTCAGCGCGGTCATCTCCAGCGCCGCCATCGTGATGCGGTGGGCCTGGATGTGGTCGGGGTGGCCGTAGAAGCCGTTCTCGTCGTAGGTGACAACGACATCGGGCTGGTAGTGCCGCATGAGCTCCGCGAGTCGGGCGGCGCCTTCCTCCACGGGGGTCTGCCAGAACGATCCGGGGGCGTCGTTGCTCGGCCAGCCCACCATTCCGGAGTCCGCATAGTCCAGCATCTCGAGATCGCTGACCTTCAGGACCTCGCAGCTCGCCTCGAGTTCTTGGCGGCGCATCAAGGCGACGGCCGCGGGATCGTGGCCGGGATCGCCCGGCTTGACCCCTCCTGGTCCGTCACCGCAACCGCCGTCGGTACACGTGACGAGAACCGTGCGGATGCCTTCCGCCGCGTACCGCGCGAGGATCCCTCCCGTTCCGGTGGCCTCGTCGTCGGGGTGGGCGTGCACTGCCATGAGCGTCAAAGGCCGGCCAGTCATGAAACAAGTCCTCCAGCAGTTATTACGTCTTGGTGGGAGGGTGCGGCGGGCATACCGATCCCGATGCCCGGGTCCCGGCGGCGGCGACCGTGTGGTCTCCGTGTTCCCGCCCGTGCAGCACCGGCCCCTCGGCTGATGCAACAGCATCGGCAGGAGCCGCTGTTCCCGGGGAGCTGCTCGACCTGCCAGACCTCGGCACGCGCGCCGAACGAATGCGGCCTGATCCGGCCGATGGACCTGTTCCCGTGCCGGGAGCTCAGGCACACCAGTACGCTCCCCAGCCGGCATCAGACGAAGGAGCGCCAGTGATCCCCGCCACCGAGGCCTACATCGCCCGATACAAGGTCGAGACCGAGCAACGCACTCACTATGAGACGCGGCCCGTCGTGGCGTGGGACGACGCGGGGTTCGCCCTCGTCGCCGACACGACGAAAGGCCGCCTCGTGCGAGCCAACAAGTACAGCAACTTCGCAGGTCTCCAGCTGGAAGAGGAAGCACCCGTCATCGCCGCCCTGCCCGGCGGGGGCTGGACCGCCGTCTTCACCGGGGACGAAGGCAGCAGCAACACCGAACCCGTCCTCGCCTGGCACGTCTTTGCCGGCGGCTTCATGAAGCCCGTGGTCATGGAACGCGGAGGGGTACCCGAGGACCCCACCGAGCTCGGGGACTTCGTGCGGCTCGTCGCTCCGGGCGAAGAAGCTGACCATCAAAGGGATGTCCCGTGATGATCTTTGAGGGGCCATGTCAGCTCTGCGCGGATTACTCGCCGGGTCGTCTCTCCCCTCCCGCCACAACGCGGCCACCAACCTGCCGAAGCAGCGCGGGCTCAGCCCGATCGCTGCGACTTGGACACGATGGCGCCCTCGACTGCACGCTGCGTACTGCAATGCCGCTTATGCCGCGATGCCGGATTCGGGTTGGAGCGCTGGGCCGAGCAGCAGGCCACCGTCCAGGACGAATTCCGAGCCCGTGGCGAAGGATGCGTCCTGGGAGGTGATGAAGAGCAGCAGGCGGGTGATGTCAGAGGGTTCGGCGAGGCGGGGGATGGCGAAGGGATCGGGCGAGTAGAAGTCGGCGATCGGCGGCTGGCCTGTGACGGTGGGTTCGTTGATCAGCGGTGTGGAGACGACGCCGGGGTGGATGGAGTTGACCCGGATGTTGTCCCGCCCCAGCTCCAGCGCGGCCGTCTTGGTCAGCCCGCGCACGGCCCACTTGCTGGCGGTGTAGGGGGCGTAGAAGGCCGTGCCGACGTGGGCCATGGTCGAGGCGATGTTGACGATGGTTCCGCCACCGCCCCTGCGCATCGACGGAGCTACAGCCCTGATGCCGAGGAACTGACCGGTGACGTTGACGCTGAAGGTGTGCTCCCAGGTGCGGAGTTCGGTGTGCTCGATGGGGGCCGCCGGGTTCTGGACTCCCGCGTTGTTCACCAGGATGGCGATCGGCCCGAAGTGGTCTTCGACGTCTCGCACCAGTGCCGCCCAGTCGTCCTCGCTGGCGACATCCAGGTGAACGTACAGAGCCCGATGACCGAGCCGAGCAGCGAGATCACGGCCGGCGCCGTCGTCGCGGCCGGCGATGACGACGTTCGCCCCCTCGGCGTGGTAGCCCCGCACATGACTGCTGCCCATACCCCCGCTGCCGCCGGTGACGATGACGGTCTTGCCCTCAAAGCGGTCCATGATGCTTCCTTCCGGGCTCACATAATGGTGAGTCGAGTGACTCACCTCCTCTTTCAAGGTAGAGACAGCCCTAGAGGTGAGTCAAGTGACTCACCTCGTAGTGAGGGGCATACTGGTGGGCATGACGGCACAGCCTTCGGAATACCACCGGCGCGTGGCAGCGCAGAAGCGGACGTCCATCATCGAGGCAGCGACGAAGCTGTTCCTCGACTCCGGCTACGACGGCACGTCGCTGGCCCGCGTCGCGGAGGCGGCCGGAGTGTCGAGGGCGACTCTGTTCAAGCAGTTCACCACCAAGGCGGCCCTGTTCGAGGCGATCGTCACCGAATACTGGAAAGTCGACGACGAGGGGGCACCCCTCCCCGAACCAGGGAACCTCCGCGCAGGGCTTGAGACCATCGGACGCCGATACGTGGCCCTGCTCACCCAGCCCGGCATGGCCGCCCTCTTCCGGATCGTCATCGCCGAGGTACCGCGCTTCCCCGAACTCGGCGCGACCCAGTTCAAGCTCGGCAAGATGCCCTACTTCGAATCGGTCCGCCGCTACCTCGTAGCGGAGAACGCCGCCGGTACAGCCCGGCTCGACGATGCGGAGATGGCGGCGACCCAATTCCTCGGAATGATCTCCAACTACGTATTCTGGCCGCGGATGCTGCTCGCACACTGGGAGCCCGACGACACCGCCATCACCAACGCGGTCGACCAAGCGGTGCTGACCATGCTCGCCCGATACAGCGCGCCGGGGACCCACAGCGCCTGAGACGCCAGGCCCTACCGATCTGCGTAACCGCCTCACACCTGGTGACGCAAACGGCCACACCCAGGACCTCGGTCCCGTAGTGCGGCGTGCCTAACCGGAGGCCGCTGCCGCCTCGGCGACGTGCGGAGTGGTCGGCTTCGCGGCAGAAGGTGGTGTGCGGTAGGCGCGAAGGGGGGCGTTGGTCGCGGCGACGGCTGCGATGGCAAGGACGGCGGACAGTCCGCCGAAGACGAGCGAGAAGGACGCGGAGGTGGCCGAAGCCAGTAGGCCGCCTCGGAAGTTGCCGAGTTCGGGACCCGCGACGCCGATGACGTGTTCCACCGAGGAGACCCTTCCTCGGTACGTGTCCGGGGTTTCCAGCTGGATCAAGGCGCCGCGGGTGATGACGGACACGGTGTCGGCGGCACCGGCGACGGCCAGGCAGGCGAGCGCCAGCCACAAGGGGCCGGCCAAGCCGAAGCAGGCCAGCGCCAGGCCCCAGACGGAGGCCGCGGTCAGTTGGACCAGGCCGCTGCGGCGCCAGCGTGTGACTGTGCCGGAGAGCAGACCGGCCGTGATTCCCCCGACCGCGACGGCCGAGAGGAAGAGGCCGAGGGTCTGCGGGTTCCCGCCGAAGCGGAGCTCGTTGACGAGCGGGAAGAGCGCGATGGGCATGGCCAGGAGCGTTGCGGACAGATCGGTGGCCATCGCGCCCCACAGCGTCGGGCGGCGCAGGATCCGCCAACCGCCCCGCTCCGGTCGGCGCCTGGCGCCGACCGCATCGGCGCCTTCTGGCCGCATGGCAGGCAGGCGGATCAACGAGAGCCCCGCGACTGCGGTGGCCATGGCTTGGGCGGCGTATGCGGCGGGGAGTTCCCAGCGGGCGATGATCAGGCCGGCCAACGCGGGTCCGGCCAGCATCGCCGCCTGGAAGGAGACGTTCATCAGCGCGAGACCGGCCGCGACCTGATCTTTCGGCAACAGCCGGACGGGGAGGATGCGCCGGGCAGGAGCGCCGAGAGCGCTGCAGCTCGTTCCCACGGCCACCAGGGTGAGCAGCAGGAGAACGCTGCGGTTGTCCGCCATCGCCTGGGCCCATAGCCCTGCGGCGGCCAGCAGTTGGCCCGCGGTCGTGGCCCGCACCACCGCACGGCGGTCGAACGTGTCGGCCAACCAGCCGCCGAGCAGCCCGAACACCACCATGGGCAGGCCGGTGGCAAGCCCGATGACGCCGGTGCCGACCGGGCTGCCGGTCAGGTCCCAGACCTGGGCCAGCACTGCCACGGTGGCTATCTGTCCGCCGAGTTGAGAGGCGGTGGAGCCGATCCAGAGGTCGCGAAAGGGTCGACTGCGCCGCAAGGGGCGGGTGTCGAGGAACCGGACCCGGACCCGCCCGCTCATCGCGGCGGCTCGACGAGGTGGTGCAGGATCCGCTGCCGCATCGGCTTGCGTTCCAGTGCCCGCCGCACCTCCTCGACGACGGCGGTCATGGCGTACGGGATCTCGGTGTCCAGTTCGGCGACCGTGGCATGGGTGGCGCGCCACTCGGCCTCCAGGAACGGCACCAACGATCGGCCGCGTTCGGACAGGTCGATACGCCGGGTCCGGGCGTCGGGCCCCGGCTCGGAGGTGACGAGCCCCTCCTTGCGCATGGCGGTGACGGTCTGGCTGATCGCGGAGTGCGTGCGGCCCAGGGACTTCGCCAGCTCGCGAATGGTCAGCGGTCCGGTGTGGGCGAGCCGGATCAGCGGATAGGCGAACCGAGGACGTACGCCCTCGATTCCACGCTGGACGTAGACCTGCTCGATCTCGGCGTCCATGGCGGCCAGCAGTTCGTGCAGAGAGTGCCAGGGGTCGGGGAGCGCTGTGGGATCTGAAGATGTCACAGCGCTAATATAACAGTGCTCACATAAATTCGGCCGGGCAAATTGCGGAGTGCACCGTCGGAGGGAGGGTGCGACAGCAGCGGAACCCCATGGTTCGTTTTTCTGTGATTCCTCGGGCACTCGACAGCGGTCTCGGGCGGTCCTAGCCTCCTGGGCTAGCTGCCGGTTTCCGGCCGGGGGCCTGTGGGAGGGGGCGGCATGGGGGCTTTCGACGGTGCGCTGACCGCGAGCCGGTTCGCGCTCACCATCGACGGCGTGGAAGTCGCGTCGTTCGGGCAGTTGAGCGAGCTGAGTTCGGCCGAGGCCGTTCTCGACGCCACGGGAAGGCCGGTGGCCGCCTCCCCGCGCCCACGGGTGGTGCTGCTGCGCGGGTGGAGCGCGTCGCTCGAGTTGTGGTCGTGGCACCAGGCGGCGGTCAGTGGCAGCCCTGCCGGACGTAAAGGCTGCACGCTCACGGCGTACGGGGCGGACGGCAAGGCCGTGGCGAAGTACTGGCTGGAGAAGGCGTGGCCGGTACGGCTGAGCATGAGCGCCGCTCCCGGCACCAGCACACAGCAGTTGGCGGAAACACTCACCCTCAGCTGCGATGTGATGCAACGCCTCGCACCCTGAGGTTCGCGCTGGACACGGACGGGGCCGCACCGAGGGGCGGGGGGGGAACGGTGGACTGGTGGCTGACCGACAGCGAGGGGATCGTGGCCTCCTGGCTGCTGATCTTCGCTGGGTGCAACGCGCTGCGCGGCGTCTACTGCTGGTACCGCGACAGGGCTGCGCGCCGGACCGTGCAGGGTCTCCTCGCCGGCCAACTCCACCCCGTGCAGGCCTCGTTCCTGCTCGCCGGCATGGCCGAAGCCGCGGAGACCGCGGTCTGCATGCTCCTCGACGACGGTGTGCTGAAGACGTCCTACAGCGGCGAGTTACGGCCCACCCACCGCGGCAGGAAGCAGACGGACCCCGCCCTGCGCGCCCTGGCCGAGGAGATCCACAAGACGCCGGCCACCACCACGACCAAGCTGTACGAGATCGTGGACCAGGACCGCTTCGCCCGGTTCCGGAAACTCGTCGAGGTCAGGTCGCCCAAAGTGCGTATGACGGCATCGGGCAGAAGCCAGACCTTGATGCTGGCCACCACGATGGTGACCGCCATCGGCATGGGTGTCAGCGCCGCCGCGGCCGAAGCGCCCGTGCCGTTCTATCCCGAGGCCGACAGAACAGTCTGGCTCTACGTGTGCATGGGGGCCTGGGCTGTTCAGTGGGGGCCGGCCTGCCTGTGGCCGTCGGAGAAGCGGCGCCGTTGGAAGGCCCTCGATGCGTTCTGCAAGGACAAGGCGGATAGGGCGCGTGCGGCACTGCCCGACGACACGCGTCAGGCGATAGCCCGGGCCAAGGAGCGGCCGAAGCCACCGCCTCCTCAACCACGGGGCAGCGTCCGCAGTGGGAGCCAGGGCGGCTCTTGGGCCGATAGCGTCGAGGTGGATTCGTGCAGCAGTTGCGGCGGGTGCGGCGGCGACTGAAGGGCTTGCCCCCTCCCCCGGGGAGAGCTCTCGCGCCACGGCGCACCGTCTCCGGCAGGGGCGCCCACGGCTGCAGACCCCGGGCTGTCAGCCCAGACCCGGCGGAAGCGGCAACGGCAGGCTCGCGCCCGTCAGTTCCGACAGTTCCTGCAGTGCGTCGAGCAGATCGGGCAGCCGATCGGGGCCGGCCGTCTCCCAGCCGGACACCTGCCGGCGGACTCGTTCGACAAGCTCGGGGGCGATCTCGGCGGCTGTGGGGCCGACTTGGTTCAGGATGCTCAGGGCGTGGTCGAGGTCGCCCGCGATCATTCGGTCACGCGTGACCGTCGTGTCCAGGGGCATGGCCAGAATCGCCCCGGAGGCCAGGTGATGCAGGGCGAGGTAGATACTCCACGCGGCACTGCGCTGATCTTCTTCCATTGCCGGGCACGCTACCGCCCTGCGTGCTGCCGAGGACAGGGATCCGGCCGCAGGGCACTGCTTGGATACGGCGTGCCGGTTCCGCGGGCGGGAGGGCGACGAGCAGCATGGACAGCTCTGCGGCCGAAAACGATCACCGGTGCCGGTCAACGGCCCCGGTGACTGCCTGTTTGGGGGGCGACGGCACAATGTCGCTGTGGATCCGACCAACCAGATCATTGTCGCCTTGGATTGCGACAGCCGTGCAGCCGCAGATGCCCTTGTTGAGCAACTGGGTGACGAGTGCCGCGTCTACAAGGTCGGCTTGGAGCTGCTCACCGCAGCGGGGCCAGACGTCATCAAGGGTCTTGTTGCCCAGGGCAAGGAGGTCTTCCTGGACCTCAAGCTCTTCGAGATCCCGAATTCGGTGGCTGGCGCGGTTCGCGCCGCGGGTGAGCTGGGCGTGTCCATGGTCACCGTGCACGGCATGGGCGGCAGCGGCATCATGTCCGCGGCGGTCGAGGCTGCCCGCGACTTCCCCGGAATGCGCATCCTGGCTTTGACTGTGGTCACCAGCATGACCGATGCGGATCTTGCCGACATCGGTGTCGCCGATGCGGTGGACGAACAGGTGCTCCGGCTGGCCCGGTTGGCGCAGAAGGCCGGCTGCCACGGTGTGATCGCCTCACCGCAGGACGTCGCGGTCTTGCGTGGCTCTCTCGGCCCCGATGCCTTGATCATCACTCCGGGAGCCACACTGCCCGGAGAATCGCCGGCAGAGCACGCGCGTCCCGGGACACCGCGTGCGGCGATCACTGCTGGGGCCTCGCATGTGGTCATCGGCCGGGCAGTTACTCGTGCTGCGGACCCAGCGGGCGCATTCCGTGTCGTCCGGGCCAGTCTGGCTCCGTAGCGGACGTGCCTGCACCAAGGACTGTCTCCCCCGGATCATGATCCGGGTGCGCCATCACGAACTTACCGACCGTGAGTGGGACTTGCGGGCTCCCGCGATACGGCATGCCACAACCGGTCGCCCTCAGCGCTCCTCATCGCAGGCCTCAAGGCAACCACCTGCTCACGACATCACGCAGACCCTAGTCGGGGACTCCTGGCATGCCCCATTGGGCGGCTCTGTCGCTGACCTGGGCTTGCGGGCAGGCGAGGCGCCATGGGGTGAGGTCCGGGGAACGGCCCGGGCGCCCGAAGCGTAGTTGCCGACCGTGCAGCCTCAGGCGGAGCCGTGCCAGGTCGTGGACGTTGTCGTGGATGACGACGACGCGGGCTATCTGGTGGGGGTCGTGTTCGGTGATCTGTCCGCCGACGCGGCGAAGGCGGAGTCTGTCAGGACCCTTGCTTCCGCCCAGGACGATGCGCACCTCGATCAGACGCCGCCGGTCCCACGCCCAGTACACGGTCTCCCCCAGTAGGTAGAGGGCACCGGCATAGAGGACCCATGTGGCGTCCGAGTCCGTCGACAGCAGCAGACCGAGGAAACCGAGGCAGCCGGCGGTGACCCCGATGCGCCAAAGCCGCGGAACCATCTGCATGCTCTTGTCGTCCGCGTCCCAGAGCAGGCCACCACTCTCAGTCATGCCCCCATCTTGGGCTCTGACCGTCATCGTGGAAAGCCCGGAGTGTGCCTCCAACGTCAGCTCGTCCCAAGGGACTTCGCATCAGACCGTGCTGCGCATCGGTACGGCTCGCGGGCTGCGCGGCGATCCGTGCCAGTCGGCGCTCCTCGCGTGGCAGCCGATCGATCACAACGTCACACCGGCGGCCCTAGTACTCCTCGTCGTCGTCCTCGAAGCTCCAGCGCAGAGCGAACTGGGCGTCGGGCGCGATCGCGTGCAGTGTGTCCCGCCAGGACTGCTCGAGCATGTCGGACCAGCCGCCGAAGCGCGTGACGATGATGGGGAACTCGGTCCATGCGAAGACGCAGCCTGGATCCGGCTTCTCGTCCACCGACACGTCCCTGTCCAGGTCGTGCTCGATGAGGAACTCGTTCAACGCCTGGGTGACTTGGGCGGTCTGCTCCCCGGGCTGCAGTCCGGAAACATTGAGCGTGAGGCCAACGGATATCGACATGCGGCTACGGTACGTTGCCCGTATTCACGTCTCGACCGGCGCCCCCATCATCATGGTCAGCGCGTGCCTCGCACGTGCCCGGCTCAGTGCATGTGCCACGGGAACGCGGGCACTGCGGGTTCCTGCGCTCGTCGGCCCGTCACGTATCCGCCGATGCCGAGCCCGATCCCGACCAGCAGGGCCACGAGCCCGCCGATGCCCGCCGCGACCAGCCCGGCGGGCAGGGCGAGACCGTCGGTCACCCGCCCGCGCACGGTACTGACGGCTACGCTGCCGGACTCCTCGTCGAGGAACTCACGCGAGTCCCGCGCGTTGCCCCGGTCGTCACCGAGCAGGAACAGCCGGCCTTCCGGCACCGTGGCCTCGAAGGGCGGGCCCATGCACGGCTCGCCCCGGTAGACGTACGGCTCGTCGACGGGCGTGCCGTTCAGGGCCAGTTGCCCGCCCTCGCGGCAGCTCACGTGATCGCCGCCGACGCCGACCACCCGCTGCAGCGTCGGCCCTCCGTATCCGCGCCCGGGAACATCGATCAGCAGGACATCGCCTCTGCGGATGTCGTCCGGGTCGACCTCCTCGACGACGAGGGTGTCGCCCTGCCGGTACGTCGGGTTCATGGCATCGCTGTTGACGGTCACGCCTTGGAACTGCATGCGCGCGTACGCGAGTCCCGCGATCAGCACCAGTCCGACCGGCACCAGAACCCAGGCCGCCACGCGCAGTCCTCGACCTGCCCTGTGCCCGCGTATGACCGCCCCTTGCTGCATCACTCGTTTCCTTCCTGCGCCGCCCGGCGTCCGGATGGACGGGGCGGCGCAGGATAAGAGATCGAGAGGGGTCGGCGCACGGGCGCGGACATCTCCGGCGAATCACCGGAGATGTCCGGGCGCACGGCTCGATGGTGCTACGCCCCGTACCTCGCTCCGGAGTTACCCGGCGTACGTCTCGTACTCGGCGATCCGGGGTGTGGCGCTGGAGCCGGTGATCTCGAAGGTGATTTTGCTGAGGGTGGTCTTGGGGACGGTGATGACGCCCGCTCCGGTACCGGTGGCCAGTACGGCGCCGGTGTCCGCGTTGAGGACCCGCCAGGAGCCGATGCGTCCGGTCGCTCCGGTCGCCTCGCGGATGTTGAGCTTGGCGACCGCGGTGGGCGAGCCCCACTTGATCGAGATGGATCCGGTGGCGCCTGCCGGCGACCAGTAGGTGCTCATGTTGCCGTCACGTACGTTGCCGTAGCTGGTTCCGTCGGCCTTGCTGGTCCCGTCGGCGCCGGCGCCGATGCTGAGGTTGGTGCCGCTCGGCGGGGTCGTCGGGTCCGGGCTCGGCGGCGGGGTCGTCGGGTCCGGGCTGGTCGGCGGGGTCGTCGGATCCGGGGACGGGGTGGTCGGCGTGCAGCTGCCGTCCGAGACCTGCAGGCCCTTGCCGGCGCCCGCGGTGCGGCTGACGACGTCCGGCACGCAGCTCGCGTTGTCGAGGGTGTAGGCGTACGGGATGCCGATGCTGGTGTTGGACTGCGGGTTGGGGCCGGCCGGCTTGTAGTCCGAACTCGCGGGCGACCACGTCACGTTGTCGAAGATGTTCCCGCTGACCTGCCAGTAGCCGGTCGTGGTGGTGTAGAAGGTGCCGAGGACGTCCTTGGAGTCCTCGAAGTAGTTGTTGTCCACCTTGGCCTTGCCACCGGCCCGGGAGTTGATGCCCGAGTCGTTCACGCCCGCGTAGTGGTTGTTGTAGATGTGCGCGGTGCCGCCGCGGAGCAGCGGGACGCGCGAGTCGAGGTTCTCGTACCGGTTGTGGTGGTACGTGATGTAGCTGTTGGAGACCTCGGTCTCGCTGGAACCGATGAGGCCGCCACGGCCCGAGTTGCGCAGGATGCTGTACGACAGGGTCACGTACTGGGTGTTGTCCTTCATGTCGAACAGACCGTCGTAGCCCTCGGATTCGCCGCCGGAGGCCTCCAGGGTCACGTGGTCGACCCAGACGTTGCGTACGTCGCTCTCCATGCCGATGGCGTCGCCGCCGTTGGAGGTGGGCGAGCCGGACTTCTTGACGTTCTTGACCGTCACGTTCTGGATGATGATGTTGCTGGACTCACGGATGTGAATGCCCAGTTGGTCGAAGACGGCGCCGCTGCCGACCCCGACGAGCGTCACGTTGCTGATCTGCTTGAGCTCGATGACGCCGTCGGCCGTGTTGCAGCTCGTGCCGGACACCTTGGCGGTGTTGGCATGGTTGATGGTTCCCTCGACCTGGATCGTGATCGGCGTACTGCTGCTCGCCCGACCGCACAGCGCCGCGTGGATCTGAGTGCCGGTGGTCGCCCGTACGGTCTGACCGCCGGCGCCGCCGGTGGTCCCGCCGTTCTGGGTGGCGAATCCGGTGACCCCGCCGGTGGCCGCGGCGGACGCCTGCGGCATCACCACCAGCGCACCGGCGGCGACGGCCGCGACCGCCGTCGTCGCCCATACCGCTCTGATGCCCCGCGTTCTTGCTCGTGCCATGTCTCTCCCCAATTCGCCGTCGAATGCCGGATGTTGCGGGTCCTGGCTGCGAGGGTCGCTGTTCGGGCACGTGAACACGCAGGAACGCGCCGACTGGCCGACCATGCCCCGCAGCAGCAGGGGAAAGCGCTTACCGCCGAGGAAGCTAGGGGCCTGTCACGGACGCGTCAAGTGCCGTGACATAAACGCCACTCACATCCTTGAACGCCAACTGGCAAGGCCCACAGCGAAATCGCGCCACGCAGCAGGGCTCCGTGCCGCCGCGCGGCTCGCCGCCCCGACCCTCTGGGCACTCGCGCATGACGCGCTTCACGCAGCGGGCGCCGCGAACCCGCCGACCGCCCTCTTGCGCACCGTTCGCACCAGTTTCTCCAGCCGTACTGCCGCCTCGAGCCCCGCGTCGAACGTACGGCGCACCGCGGGCAGCCGTTCGAGCCGCGGGGACAGCACAGCCAGGCCGATGGCTGCCGCGACGCCGGCCCAGGCGACCGGTCCCAGCGGGGTGCAGCCGAAGAAGTGGCTGATACCAGGGGTCTGCACGAGGGCGGCGAGCAGCGCCGCCGAACCGAGGGCCGTGGCCCAGACCAGGGGGCTGTGCCGGCGCCCGGACAGCGTCTGTACGAGCTGGGCGCCGACCACTCCGCACAGCGCCATCGTGCTCGAGCGCCGGACCGTGCCGGGCGTCAGACGTCCGATCAGGTACGCGGTCGCCGCACCCAGACATGTGGTCACCCCACGCCGCCGGATCTGCCGCAGGAGCGGCGCGCCCAGGATGTGCGTGCCCATCGGGCGGGCCGCCTGCTGCGCACTGGTCTCGTCGTCGCTGGGCGTGACGGCCACGGCCATCGCCGGGAACATGTCGGTGAGCAGGTTGACCAGGAGCAACTGCCGGGTGGAGAGCGGGGATTGCCCCGAGAGGAGGGTGCCGAGCACACTGAAGCCGACCTCGCCCGCGTTGCCCCCGATGAGGATGCTGATCGCGTCGGCCACACTGCGCCACAGCGCCCGGGCCTCGCCGACCGCGTCGACCAGGACGGACAGATCGGCGTCGGTCAGCACGATGTCGGCGGCGCTCCGGGCAGCCGCCGAGCCCCGCGCCATGATGGCGATGCCCACGTCCGCGGCCCGGATCGCGGCGGCGTCGTTCGCGCCGTCGCCGGTCATCGCCACCACCCGGCCCGCTTCCTGCAGCGCCTCGATCACCCGCAGCTTCTGCTCGGGCGCGACCCGGGCGATGACTTCGGCCCGGTGCAGCGCCGCGGTACGGCTGCTGCGGTCCATGGCAAGCAGGTCGTCCCCCGTGATCACCTCGGTCTCCTCGGACCAGCCCAACTGGACGGCGACCGCATGGGCCGTCTGCGGGTGGTCGCCGGTCAGCATCACCGGCAGTACGCCCGCGTCGCGCAGCCCCGACAGCAGGGCGGCGGAGGTGGGGCGCGGCAGGTCGGCCAGGGCGAGCAGACCTGCGAACTCCAGGTCCTGGAGCGGGTCTTCGAGGTTCCGCGCCGGTCCTGTGGCCACCGCGAGCACCCGCAGACCTTCACCGGCGAGGCGCTGGGCGGTCCCGGACGCGTGGGAGGGCAGATCGCGGCAGGCCTGTAGGACGACTTCGGGGGCACCCTTCACGACCAGGACGCCCTCCCCGCCCTCCCTACCCTTTCTGCCCTTCCCGCCCTTCCCGCCCGCGCCGGTCTCGCTGCCCCGGCCGCCCTCGCTCTCAAGCCCCGTCTCGTCCGCACCGCCGATGCCGCCCATGCCACCGATGCCGCCGGTCCCGCCAGTCCCGGCATCGCGCCCGAGCGCAGCCGCGTAACCACGGCTCGCCTCGAACGGCCGCTCGTCCAGCGCCAGCCACGCGGCGTCCCCGGGCGCCGCGGCCAGCACCGCCTCGTCGGTGGCGTGCCGCGGCCGCCGCCCGTCGGCGGTGTCCTGCTGAGGGCAGGCGCGCGCCGCCCACCGCAGCAGATGCGCGGCGCGTTTGTCGTCTGCGCCGCACACCGCACCGTCCGCGGTGGCGATCCGGGCCACGTGCAGCCGGTTCTCCGTGAGCGTCCCTGTCTTGTCGAAGCACACCGTGTCGACCCGCCCGAGCGCCTCCAGCGTGCGAGGCGTGCGTACGAGAACACCCCGGCGCGACAACCGGCGGGCCGCTGCCATCTGCGCCACCGTCGCCACCAGCGGCAGGCCCTCCGGCACGGCGGCGACCGCCACCGCGACGCCTCCGCTCACCGCCCGCCTCAGCCCCGAGCCGCGCAGCATGGCCAGACCGCTCACCGCCGCGCCCCCGAACAGCGTCAACGGCAGTGCCTTACGGGTCAGTTCCTGCAACCGCGCCTGCACACCGGCCGCCGGCGGAGTGCGAGCCGCCAGCGCCGAGGCGCGCCCGGCCTCGGTCCGGTCCCCGGTGCCCACCACCACGGCCGTGGCTTCGCCGGCCACCACCGTCGTCCCCTCGAACACCATGCAGTGGCGCTCGGCGACCGGCGCCTGCGGAGTCGGGCTCGTCTCCTTGCCGACCGGCAGCGACTCACCGGTCAGGGACGACTC
Organism: Streptomyces mesophilus; assembly: GCF_040300965.1. GTDB lineage: Bacteria > Actinomycetota > Actinomycetes > Streptomycetales > Streptomycetaceae > Streptomyces > Streptomyces mesophilus_A. The sequence goes on from NZ_JBEPEW010000169.1 coordinate 14,441, forward strand.
GTCGACCTCGAGGCCGTCCGCTGCCACGATCCGCCCGTCCGCGGGCACGACATCACCCGCGACGAGCGCGATCCGGTCACCCGGCTCCAGACGGGAGGCGTCCACGGTGGTGGGCTTCGCCGCGCCGTTCCCGTCCGCCGCGCGCTCGCGCTCCCGCATCGGATCAGGGTGGTCCGCGACCCTGCGGGCCTTGGGTTTCTGGCCTGCTGCGAGACCGGCGAGTGCCTGTTCGGCGCGCAGCCGCTGGACTCCACCGGCCAGTGCGTTGAGGTCCATGGCTCCGACGACGAGCAGCGCGTCCACCACGGAGCCGAGCAGCGCGGACGCGGCGGCGCCGGTGGCGAGAACCGGCGTCAGCGGATCGTCCAGCTCCTTGCGTACGGCACCGGCCAGCCGCGCCGTCCAGCGCACCGGCGCGAGGGGCGTGGAGCCGGCGACGGAGCCGGCGAGTTCGCCGGCCGTCCGGCGCCACCGTTCGAGCGCCGCGGGCTGCGCCCCCTCGGCCGCGCGGGCCAGCCGCGACTCGACCTCGTCGGCCGGCAGTTCATGCCACGGCACCCTCGAGCGCGGCCGCGGCGGACGCTCGCGCGCCACCCGGGTGGCGGCGCGCCAACCCGTGAACAGGGCGACCGCCGCAGCGGAGTTGACCGGAGCGTGCCGCGTGCCGGACAGCGCTGGCCAGGTGTGCGGCCGCGTGCCGCCCGCGACCATCAGGCCGGACAGTGCCGCACCGGCCCGGGCGAGAGTCAGCGACCGTCCGCCCACCTTCCGTGCCATGGGGATCGCGGTCAACAGCCGCCATACGTCGGTCAGTCCGCCCCGGGTGAGCACATCCGCGTCCCACACCACGGCCGAGTCCGGATCGGTGACGGCGACGGCGACGTCCCCCGCGAGCAGGCCGTCATGCAGCTGTGCGGCCCCGGCACCGTCGGCAGGCACCCGGGCCACGGTCACGACCACCCGCCCCTCGTCCCGCAGACCGGCCACCACCTGACCCAACGGCCGCTTCTGGGGGGCCACTTCGTCGGCTACGGAGGTGAACTCACCGAGCGCCGGGTCACTGGTCAGCACCACATACAGCCCTGCCCGGCGGGCCGCGTCGAGCACGGCCTCGGCCAGCGGGTCGACCTCGGCCCCTGCGTCCCTTCCGCGCAGGGCTCCCGCGTGCAGGACCAGTGTGTCGGCGAGTTCAAGCCGCCGCAGCCGGCGGCCGTCGCGCACCAGGACACCGTCCCGGGCCAGGCGTACACCCAGAACTGCGGCGAAGGCGGCCGGACCGTACCGCGCCGCCTTGGGCGATCCGGCAAGCACCGCTTCGGCCGCCTCGCGCAGATCGTGCTTGGCGAGGAGCGCCGCCGCGGCCCCCGCGCCGCTTCCGGCGCCCGCCGAAGCCGCGTACTCCTGCGCAGGTGTCACCCGCAGGGGCGGCCGCTCGTGCCCCGCACCGCCGATGCTTCGCCGCTCCGGAGCGCACATCTCGTCGTGCGCTGCCTCGAACAGTGCGGCCCGCGCCGCCGCCTCCGCCAACTGGCCCGCCCGCAAAGCCCCGTCGAGCAGCAGCGCGACCGGGGACTGGCCGGCTCCGTGCACGGCGGCGTTCGCCGCGGCGAGCACCAGATCGCGACCGGTCCTGCCGAGCCGCCCACGCAGCGCGGCGCGCGCCCGCGGGCTCTCCCGTAGCAGCGTCACCCCGGCCGTCACCAGACGTGACGACGCCGGCAGCCGCAGGGCGCGGCCCGCCAT
>NZ_JBEPEW010000170.1:0-16100 GCF_040300965.1 Streptomyces mesophilus
CGCGGGGCAAGGGTGCGGCCAAGTCGGACACTTCCGCCGCCCGTAAGCGGGCGCGGTCGGCACGGCGGCCGAGCGGGCGTGAGCGGCACGACGAGAAGATCACCGTGTACGTCTCCGCCGAGGAGCTGATGGACCTCGAGCACGCGCGGCTCGTCCTGCGCGGGGAGCACGGGCTCGCGGTGGACCGCGGGCGGATCGTGCGCGAGGCCGTGGCGGTCGTGCTCGCGGACCTGGAGTCCCGGGGCGACGCGAGCATTCTGGTACGGCGGCTGCGCGGGCGGTGAGTTTTCGGAACGGCGTTCGTGGGCGCCGCTCACCGGGGCGGTAGCCTGCGGGGTGCCCTCGCGGGCCGCCCCTGTTTCCAGCCGTACCTTGGACTTCGATGACCGACGACCCTTCTGCTCCGCCGTCTCGCCGTGGCCGCCGCTCGCTGGGGCGGGGGCCTGGTGCGGTGCCCGCGGGCGCTGCGGATGACGTCGGTGTCGAGGCCGAGCCGGTTTCTTCCTCCACCCCGCCCCTTCCCGAAACCGGGGGCACGCCCCCAGGCCCCCGGGTGGGGGAGCAGGAGGCTGACGGCGCCGGGCCGGACGGGGCGAAGGCGCAGGACCACCTCGGCGGGGGCTCCGGCGGTGCTGACGCGGAGCCGACCGGCACTGAGGCCGAGCCCGTTCCGGTGGGCGAGGAGGCGGCGGAGTCAGAAGCCGAGCCGCGCGGTCGCGGCGAAGAGGCGCCCGGTCGCGGTGCTGAGGAACCCGGTCACGGTGCCGGGCCGCCCAGCAGCGGTCACGATGCCGAGCCGCCCAGCAGCGTCACCGATCAGACAGTCGGCGCTGAGCCGGACGTTCTCGGCGCCGGACCCGACGGTGACGCCGAACCCCCCATCGACGACGGCAAGTTCAAGGTGCGGCTTGCCAACTTCGAGGGGCCGTTCGACCTGCTGCTCCAGCTCATCTCCAAGCACAAGCTCGATGTCACCGAGGTCGCGCTGTCCAAGGTGACCGATGAGTTCATGACGTACATCCGCAGGCTCGGCAGCGAGTGGGATCTGGATCAGACGACCGAGTTCCTGGTCGTGGCCGCCACTCTGCTCGACCTCAAGGCCGCGCGGCTGCTGCCCTCCGCCGAGGTCGAGGACGAGGGCGACCTCGCGCTCCTCGAAGCGCGTGACCTGCTGTTCGCTCGGCTGCTCCAGTACCGCGCGTACAAACAGATCGCCGAGATCTTCAGCGGGCGGCTCGACGACGAGGCGCGCAGATACCCCCGTACCGTCGGGCTCGAAGCGCACCACGCGGACCTGCTGCCCGAGGTCGTCATCAGCATCGGGGCCGAGGGCTTCGCCAAGCTCGCCGTGAAGGCGATGCAGCCCAAGCCCAAGCCGCAGGTGTACGTCGAGCACATCCACGCCCCGCTCGTCTCCGTACAGGAGCAGGCCCAGATCGTGGTGGCCCGGCTGCGGGAGTCCGGGTCGGCGAGCTTCCGCGAGCTGATCGCCGACACCGAGGACACCCTGACGGTCGTGGCCCGCTTCCTGTCGCTCCTGGAGCTCTACCGGGAGAAGGCCGTGGCCCTGGACCAGGACGAGGCCCTCGGGGAGCTCATGGTGCGCTGGACCGGGGCGGACGGGGACGAACCCCTGGTCACGGACGAGTTCGACCGGCCCCCCGAGGTACCCGACGACAAGACCGACAGCAAGGCCGGCAGCAAGGAGAAGGTGTGAGCACCACGGACGAAGCCCCCGCCGGACTGCTTGACGTCGCCGGGCTCGAGCTGAAGCCCGCGCTCGAAGCGGTGCTCATGGTCGTCGACGAGCCCGTCACCGAGGAGCACCTCGCCAAGATCCTGGACCGGCCGCGGCGCAAGATCGCCGACGCCCTACGGGAACTGGCCGACGAGTACACCGTGCAGCAGCGCGGCTTCGAGCTGCGCCTGATCGCGGGCGGCTGGCGCTTCTACTCGCGCGCCGAGTACGCCGCGGCCGTCGAGCGCTTCGTGCTCGACGGCCAGCAGGCCCGGCTCACCCAGGCGGCCCTGGAGACCCTTGCCGTGGTCGCGTACCGGCAGCCGGTCAGCCGTTCCCGGGTCTCGGCGGTCCGCGGAGTGAACTGCGACGGCGTGATGCGGACCCTGCTGCAGCGGGGTCTGGTCGAGGAGGCGGGCGCGGAACCCGAAACAGGTGCGATCCTGTACAGGACGACGAACTACTTCCTGGAGCGGATGGGCCTGCGAGGCCTGGACGAGCTCCCGGAACTCGCGCCCTTTCTGCCCGAGGCGGAGGCGATCGAGGCCGACACCTTGGAAGGGGTCCCGTCGTTCGATCCGGATGCACCGGATTCCGAGGAAGACGACAAGACGGAAATTTGATGCGAAGCAACGGCAGGAACAGCGGAAACAACGGCGGGAGCCGTGGTGGCAACAGCGGTGGCCGTAGCAGTGGCGGGACCAGCGGTGGCCGCGGGAACTACCAGGGCGGTAGCGGCGGCGGCCGTTCCCAGGGTGGTGGCGGTCGGCCCCAGGGCGGCGGCAGCGGCCGCCCCCAGGGCGGTGGCAGCGGGCGTCCGGGGAGTGGCGGCAGCGGCCGTCCCCAGGGCGGCGGCAGCAGCGGCACCAACGCCAGCGGGCGTCTGCGCAATCCGCGCCCCGAAGAGCGTCGCTACGACGTGGACCCCGCGGACGGCGGCCCCAGGCGGGGCCGTGGCGACGCGGCGCGCGGTGGCGCCAAGGGCGGCCCGCGTACCTCGCAGGGCAGCGGAGCCCGCGGCGCCAAGCGCAGCGCGCCCGCGACCTCCCGCGAGTACGAGACGCGCCAGGAGGAGCGCAACAGGGAGCGGTACGCCGGCAAGAAGGAAGTGAAGCTCCCCAAGACCTTCCCGGGCGCCGAGCAGGAGGGCGAGCGGCTCCAGAAGGTGCTCGCGCGCGCCGGCTACGGTTCGCGCCGCGCCTGCGAGGAGCTCATCGAGCAGGCACGGGTCGAGGTCAACGGCGAGATCGTGCTCGAGCAGGGCCTGCGCGTGAAGCCCGAGTCCGACGAGATCAAGGTCGACGGTCTGACCGTCGCGACGCAGTCGTACCAGTTCTTCGCGCTCAACAAGCCGGCCGGTGTCGTCTCCACCATGGAGGACCCCGACGGCCGGCAGTGCCTGGGCGACTACGTGACCAACCGCGAGACGCGGCTGTTCCACGTGGGCCGCCTCGACACCGAGACCGAGGGCATCATCCTGCTCACCAACCACGGTGAGCTGGCCCACCGCCTCACGCACCCGCGGTACGGCGTGAAGAAGACGTACCTGGCGGCCATCACCGGCCCGCTGCCCCGCGAGATCGGCAAGATCCTCAAGGACGGCATCCAGCTGGAGGACGGCTACGCGCGCGCCGACCACTTCCGGGTCGTGCAGCAGACCGGCAAGAACTACCTCGTCGAGGTCACGCTGCACGAGGGCCGCAAGCACATCGTGCGCCGGATGCTGGCCGAGGCCGGGTTCCCGGTCGAGAAGCTGGTGCGGACGCACTTCGGTCCGATCGGCCTGGGCGACCAGAAGTCGGGCTGGCTGCGCCGGCTCAGCAACACCGAGGTCGGGATGCTGATGCGCGAGGTCGAGCTGTAGGTCTCCGCGCCTTCGTAGGGCGTCGCTTTCGGAGCCTTCGTAGGGCGTCGCTTTCGTACGGCATCGCCTTCCTAGGGAACCGCCTTCGTACGGCATCGGCCGGATCCGGAACTTTTCCGGGTCCGGCCGATTCCTTTTGCCCGCGCGCCGGGTCTGTATGGGAACGGCGAGGAGACCGGCATGGCGGATCATGACGAGTTCGTACGGCTGGCACAGGCGCACCGGCGGGAGCTGCTCGCGCACTGCTACCGGATGCTCGGCTCGGTGGACGAGGCCGAGGACCTGGTGCAGGAGACGTATCTGCGGGCGTGGCGCTCGTACGACACCTACGAGGCGCGGGCGTCCTTGCGCACCTGGCTGTACCGGATCGCGACCAACGCCTGTCTGACGGCCATGGAGCACCGCACACGGCGGCCTCTGCCGGCCGGGCTCGGTGCGCCCGGCGCCTCGCCCGACGAACCGGTCGGCGCCCCGGCCACGGACATCCCCTGGCTGCAGCCGCTGCCGGATGTGCTGATCGACCCCGCCACCGTGGTCTCCGCGCGGGGCAGTCTGCGTCTGGCCGTGGTGGCGGCGCTGCAGCATCTGCCGCCGCGGCAGCGTGCCGTGCTCATCCTGCGCGAGGTGCTCGCCTGGCGGGCCCATGAGGTGGCCGAGGCACTCGGCACCAGCACGGCCGCCGTCAAGAGCACGCTGCAGCGGGCACGGGCCCGCCTCGACGAGGTGGCACCCGAGGAGGATCTCGTCACCGAGCCGTCCTCGGGCGATGAACGGGCCCTGGTGGACCGCTACATGGCCGCCTTCGAGTTCGCCGATGCCGACGGGCTCGCCCGACTGCTGTGCGACGACGTCGAGTTGGACATGCCGCCCTATCTGGTGTGGTTCCGCGGCCGCAAGCACGTCTTCGGCTTCATGGAGTCCAAGGTGCTCGACGCGTACCCGGCGGCGCGCATCCAGATGGTGCCCGTGGGTGCGAACGGACAGCCCGCCGTGGCCGCGTACGAGCGCGGGCCCGACGGGGTGCGGCGGGCGCACTCCGTACAGCTGATCACGCCGCAGGGGGACAGGATCCGGCGGATCACGGCCTTCCTTGAGCCGGGTCTCTTCGAGCGGTTCGGGCTGCCGCGGGTGCTCGACTGAGAGGCGGACCGACCGGCGGCCGATTCCTTTCCGGGGTGGGCCGGGTCTGCCCTTCGTGAGTGATCCGAGTACTCACGAAAGGTAGGAACGGCCATGGCCGTTACGACGAAGACTCCACCGCGCGATGTGCGCGCCTGGACGGTGGCGCTCGCGGGGATCGGCTCCCTGCTGTGCGCGCTCGACGTGGTGGTGGTCTCCACCGCGCTGCCGACGCTGCAGGCCGATCTGGGGGCGAACCTGTCCGATCTGGAGTGGACCATCAATGCGTACAACCTCGCCCTTGCCTGTCTGATCCTCACCGGGGCGGCGCTCGGTGACCGGTTCGGCCGGCGGCGGATGTTCGCGGCAGGGATCGCCGTGTTCACGGCGGCGTCCGCGGCGGCGGCGCTCTCCGACGGGGTGGGGCAGCTGATCGTGGCCCGGGTGGTGCAGGGCGCGGGCGCCGCCGTGGTCCTGCCGCTCACGCTGACGCTGATCGCCGAGGCGTTCCCGGCCGAGAAGCGGGGTGTGGCGATCGGTCTGTGGGGTGGGATCGGCGGGCTCGGCGTGGCGGCGGGGCCGGTGCTCGGCGGTGCGGTCACCGAGGGGCTGTCCTGGGAGTGGATCTTCTGGATCAATGTGCCTCTTGGCGTGGTGATGATCCCGCTCGCCCTGCTCAAGCTGCGCGAGAGCCGTGGCCCGAGGCCCCAACTCGATCTGACCGGTCAGGTGTTGGTGGCCTCGGGGCTGCTGGGTCTGACCTGGGCGCCGGCCCGGGCGCCCGTGGTGGGCTGGGGGAGTGCGGAGGTCCTGGGGGCACTGGTCTGCGGTGTGGCGCTCCTGGCCGCGTTCCTGCGGTGGGAGGGGCGGGCGCGGTATCCGATGCTGCCGCTGCACTACTTCCGCAACCGTGGCTTCTCCGCCGCGAACGGGGCGGTCTTCCTGCAGTTCGTCTCGCTGCTCGGCTCGCTGTTCCTGATCTCGCAGCTCTTCCAGCTGGGCCTTGGCAACTCCCCGCTCGACGCGGGCCTGCGCATCCTCGTATGGACCGCGACGCCGCTGTTCGTCGCGCCCCTCGCGGGCGCGCTCGGTGACCGGTACGGCAACCGTCCCTTCATGATCGCGGGCATGGCGCTGCAGGCCGTCGGGCTCGGTCTGCTGGCCGCGCTGACGGAACCGGGGGTCGGGTACGGGACGCTCGTCGTGCCGCTGATCGTCGCCGGGGTCGGCATCTCGATGGTCTTCCCGACCGCGGCCAACGCCGTGACCTCCGCCGTGCCCGCGGCCGACGCGGGCGTCGCGGCCGCCGTCAACAACGCGCTGCGGGAGCTCGGCGCGGTCTTCGGTGTCGCCGTCGCCGCGCTGGTGTTCGCGCGCAACGGCAGCTATGCGTCGCCGAGTTCCTTTGTCGACGGGGCCGTGCCAGGGCTGTGGGTGACGGCCGCGGTGGCCGCCGCGGGAGCGGGCGTGGCGCTGTTCGTACCGCGCAAGCGCCCGGACCCGGGCGCATCGGAGGTGGACCGGACCGTACGAGAAGCCGTGGGTGCCTGAAACGCCTTGTGATTCCACGCCCGCCTCCTTTATAGTCGTTCTGACCATAAAGGAGGCGGGCGTGAGTCTCGCGGAGCTACTCGAACCCTTGCAGCAGCCGCTGTTCACGCTGCTCGACACCCCGGTGAGCTGGACCGAGGTCCTCGGCTTCGGCAGCGGGGCGCTCTGCGTCTGGCTGGTGGCGCGCCAGCACATCGCCAACTGGCCGATCGGGATCGCGAACAACCTGTTCTTCATCCTGCTGTTCACGCAGGCCGGCCTGTACGCGGACGCCGGTCTGCAGCTGGTCTTCATCACCCTTGCCGCGTACGGCTGGTGGACCTGGGCCCACGGGGGTGGTCCTGGCTCCTCGGATTCCCTGCCGGTGCGCCGTACGACGCGTACCGAATGGATCTGGCTGGGCGCGGCAGGGGTGGTGAGCACGCTCGCGATCACGCTTCTGCTCGATCACGCGACCGACTCCACGGTCCCGTTCTGGGACGCGCTGACCACGTCCCTGTCGCTGATGGCGACCTATGGGCAGTGCCGCAAGCGGCTCGAATCGTGGTGGCTGTGGATCGCGGCGGACGTGGTCTACATCCCGCTGTACGCGCACAAGGAGCTGTACCTGACCTCGCTCCTGTACGTGGGCTTCATGGCCCTGTGCGTGCTGGGGCTGCGCAACTGGCGCCGCGAACTGGCGGTCAGGGAAGCGGTGGTGGCGGCATGACCGCGCGCTACGGGCATGGTCTGGTGCTCGGCAAGTTCTATCCGCCGCACGCCGGACACCACCATCTCGTGAGGACGGCCGCGGCCCGGTGCGAGCGGCTCACCGTCCTGGTGTGCGCGGCCTCCGTCGAGTCCGTTCCGCTGGAGCAGCGCGTGGCGTGGATGCGGGAGGTGCATCCGGACGTATGGGTGGTCGGAGCCGTCGACGACATCGCGATGGATCTGCACGACCCCGATGTGTGGGCAGCGCACATGGCCGTCTTCCGGGCGGCTGTGCCGGAGCGCCTCGACGCGGTGTTCACCTCGGAGGCGTACGGGGACGAGCTGGCGCGTCGGTTCGGGGCGCGGCATGTGAGTGTCGATGTGTCGAGGTCTCTCCATCCGGTGTCCGGGACCGCCGTGCGCAAGGATCCCGTCGGCAGCTGGGAGTTCCTCGCCGCGCCCGTGCGGGCCGCGCTCACACGCCGGGTCGTCGTGCTCGGGGCCGAGTCCACCGGGACGACGACGATGGCGCGGGCGCTCACCGAGCACTACCGGGCACGAGGCGGTGTCTGGGCCGGGACGCTCTGCGTGGACGAGTACGGGCGGGAGTTCAGCGAGCGGAAGCTGGCGGAGCTGCGGGCCGATCGTCCCGGGGCCGAGTGGGCCGAGGTCGCGTTCGCCTCCGAGGAGTTCCCGGTGATCGCGCGCGAGCAGCGGCGGCGTGAGGACGCGGCCGCCCGGCTCGGCTCGCCCGTGCTCTTCTGCGATACGGACGCCTTTGCGACGACCGTCTGGCACGAGCGGTACACGGGTGGCTCCTACCCCGTCGCGCCCGAGCCCGCCGGGCAGCATCTGTGGCTGCTCACGGACCACGAGGGTGTGGCCTTCGAGGACGACGGGCTGCGTGAGGGGGAGGAGCTGCGGCCGTGGATGACCGAGCGCTTCCGTACCGAACTCATCCGTACCGGCCGGGACTTCCGCTTCCTGACCGGGGCACACGACAAGCGTCTGGCCGAAGCCGTGGCCGCCGTCGACGCGCTGCTCGGTGCCGGCTGGCACTTCACCGATCCGCTCCCGGAGAAGCGATGAACTCACCTGTGCCCGAGGGGGACATGACGGTGCCCGAGGGGATTGCTGCCGTGTCCGACGGGGATGCTGCTGTGTCCGGCCGGACGGCGACCGTGCCCGACCGGACCGCGACCGTGCCCGAGGGGTACGACCCGTATGCCTTCGCGCCCTTCGCCGTGACCGTGGATCTCGCGGTGTTCACGGTCCGCGACGGTGCGTTGCAGGTGCTGCTCGTCGAGCGGGGGCAGGAGCCGTACGCGGGGAGGTGGGCGCTGCCCGGCGGGTTCGTGCTGCCGGCGGAGTCCGCGGAGACGGCCGCGCGGCGTGAACTCGCCGAGGAGACGGGGATCTCGGACCTTTCGGGGCTGCATCTGGAGCAGCTGCGGACCTACAGCGAACCCGATCGCGACCCTCGTATGCGGGTCGTGTCCGTGGCCTTCGCGGCGCTCGGGCCCGATCTGCCGGAGCCGCGGGGCGGCGGGGACGCTGCCCGGGCCGAGTGGCGGCCGTACGGGACCTTCGGGGCGCTGGCCTTCGACCACGACGTGATCCTCGCGGACGCGCACGAACGGATCGGTGCCAAGCTCGAGTACAGCTGTCTCGCCACGTCCTTCCTGCCGCCCGAGTTCACGCTCGGCGAGCTGCAGCAGGTCTACGAGACCGTCTGGGGCACGGCCCTCGACCGGCCCAACTTCCGGCGCAAGGTCCTCGCGACCCCCAAGTTCGTCGAGCCCGTGCCCGGGGGCGCGCGGCTGACCGGCGGACGCGGCAAACCCGCGGCGCTGTACCGGGCGGGCACCGCCGGCGCCCTGCATCCTCCACTTCTGCGACCGGAAGGACGACTCTGATGACCTCGCCGACGAACACACCCAGGAACTCCACGATGAACGGGCACACCAAGCAGGCCGCGACGGGCTCCTTGATCGGGCTCGCGCTCGGGGACGCGCTCGGCTTTCCGACCGAGTTCAAGAACGTGCCGGCGATCCTCGCCTCGTACGGTCCGTGGCGCGAACTGGCCCTGCCGAAGCCCGCGATCGTCACCGACGACACACAGATGACGCTCGCGCTCGGACGCGGGCTGCGGGCGGCCATGGACCGCGGGCTGCTCGGGCCCAAGCGGATGGAGCACGCGGTACGGCCGGAGTTCGTGGAGTGGTACCACTCGCCCGAGAACAACCGCGCGCCGGGCCGTACCTGCATGGTCGCCTGCCGGCAGCTGGACAGCGACCGGCCCTGGCAGCAGGCCAGCCAGATCGGCTCGAAGGGCTGCGGCGCGAACATGCGGGTCGCGCCGATCGGCCTCGTGCCCGGCCTGAGCGAGGAACAGCGCGCGGGGGCCGCCCAGTTGCAGTCCGCGCTCACACACGGGCATCCGACGGCGCTCGCCGCTTCGGACCTCACGGCGCGCGCGGTGTACCTGCTCGCTCAGGGGGCGGACCCCATGGCCCTGGTCGGGCTGCTGCGGTCGTACGCCCTGGAGAACCGCGCCACGTACCACGAGCGGTGGCTCGGTGATCTGTGGACGTATGCGCAGGATCCGACGCCGGAGCATTTCATCGCGCGCGGCTGGGACGAGTGCCTGGGGATCCTGGCCCGCCTCGACGCCGCGTTGCGCTCGGCCAACGCGGAGACCGATCCGTGTCTGGCCACGGGGGAGGGCTGGATCGCGGAAGAGGCCTTCGCCACCGGTCTTTTGTGCTTCCTGATGTTCCCGTCGGACCCGGTCACGGCGCTGCGGCGGGCGGCGGGGTCGTCCGGCGACTCGGACTCGCTCGCGTGCCTCGCGGGGGCGTTCGCGGGGGCCCACCTGGGGGCGTCCTGCTGGCCCGCGGAGTGGGCGGACCGCATCGAGTACCACGGCGAACTGGTCGCGCTCGGGGCGTTGTGGGATGCGTGAGCTTGCGGGTTCCGGGGTGCCTCCGGTCGACCTCGGACCCGTGATCGCGGAGCAGCCCTACCCGCTGCTCTTCGCAACCGTCTCCGGCGCGCACCTCTACGGCTTCCCGTCCCAGGACTCCGACGTCGACCTGCGCGGTGTCCATCTGCTGCCCGCCGAGGCGCTGCTCGGGCTGCGCGAGCCGGAGGAGACGCGGTCGCGGATGTGGGTGCGGGACGGGGTCGAGATGGATCTCGTCACGCACGATCTGCGCAAGTTCGTACGGCTGATGCTGCGGCGCAACGGATACGTACTGGAGCAGCTGCTGTCCCCACTCGTCGTGCATACGAGCCCGGCACATGCCGAACTGGCCGCCCTCGCGCCGGCGGTGCTCACCAGCAACCACGCCCACCACTACCGCGGGTTCGCGAACACCCAGGCGCGGCTCTTCGACAAGACCGGTGAGCTGAAGCCGCTCCTGTACGCCTTCCGTGTGCTGCTCACCGGCGTGCACCTGATGAGGTCGGGGCAGGTCGTCGCCGATCTGCCGACCCTGATCGCGTCGCTGGACGCGCCCGGGTACCTTCCGGATCTGATCGGGGCGAAGGCCTCGGCCGAGCATGGGGCGGCGGACGTGGATCGGGTGCGTGTGGCGGCCGATCTGGAGGCGCTGCACGTGGTGCTGGATGCGGCGCAGGACGCCTCCGCTCTGCCGGCCGAGCCCGACCCGTCGGCGTACGACGCACTGCATGACTTCGTCATACGGGTGCGGCTGGGGAAGTGAGGCCTCAGGCCTCCCAGATCCGGGCGTGCAGATGCATGTCGTGGCGGCCGTCGTCGTGGGCGGCGGCGCTGCGTTTGGTGCCCTCCAGGTCGTAGCCGGACTTGGTCGCGACTCGGCAGGAGGCGTGATTGTGCGTCGAGTGGTCCAGGGTGAGGCGGTGGAAGCCGGCCTCTTCCATGGCCCAGACGGTCAGGGCCCGGACGGCACGCGTCGCCACACCCCTGCCGCGGGCGGCCGGAACCACCCAGTACGCGACGTCGGCGAGGCCGTCGTCGAAATCCCAGCCGCGCAGGGCGATCCGGCCGAGGACCTCGTCGGCGACCCCCGCGACCGCCCAGTGCCCGCCCCGCTCCGTCTCCCAGTCCCTGCGGTAGGTGTCGAACCACTTCAGGGCGTCGGCCTCGCAGGATGGACGGCGTGTATGCCAGCGGCGAATGGTCTCGTCCTGGTAGGCGGCGAGGAAGGCCGGGGCGTCGCCTGCTTGCCAAGGGCGGAGCAGCAAGTCACCGCAAGGAAGCGTGGGTTGGGGGCGGGCCGCGAGCGAGCCGGGGGCTATGACGGGCGTGGGAGTCACAGGCCCGCCGAACGGCGCCGTACGCGGAACAGGAAGTCCTCGACCGCCGCCGTGTCCGGCTCGGCGGGGAGCGGGGACTTGGACGCTGCGGCGGAAGCCTCGTCCGCGAGCGTGTTCATACGGTGTTCCACCTCCGGCCAGGGGACCTCACCGCGCTTCACGGCGAGCAGGTCCTCGCGGGCGTCGCCCACGTCGATGACCAGCTCGCCCGAGCGCAGCAGGTCGCGGCAGGACATCAGGAGGCGGAGCAGGTGCATCGCGTGCTTCCAGCGCGGAGCGCCGTGCGTGCGGATGTCCGCGTCCAGCTTCTTGCGCTGGCCGAGCGCATAGCGGGCGAAGGTGTCGTGGGCGCGCAGGGACAGGAACGCGCCGCGCAGGGCGAGGAGTTCGCGGCCCGTGTCGTCGGTGCGCTCGACCAGCGGGGAGTGCAGGCACTCCAGGATGTTGGGGTTGGCGCGCAGGGCCAGTTCGCAGAAGCGCTCCAGCTCCCATGAGAACTGCTCCGGTGCGGGGCCCTCGATATGCGTCGGGGGTTTCGAGAAACGCCAGAACGACGGGGTCGGAGCCAGGAAGACACCCCGGCGATCCGTGTCGCTCGCCTCCGTCGCCAGGCCGAAGGCGCGCGAGCCCATCACACAGGAGTAGATCGTGTGGTCGCGGATCAGGGCCGCGTGGTCCTCGGGGAGCATGGCGCGAGGTTACGCCAGAGTGATCGCGTCCCCCTCGACATTTATCTGCCGGGGCGCCAGCGGTCTCGGTGCCGGACCGCCCTGTACCGAGGCGTCGTCGAGGGCGTACTTGCTGCCGTGGCACGTGCAGTTGATGGTGCCGCCCTCGACGTTCGCGACGATGCAGCCCGAGTGCGTGCAGACGGCGGAGAAGGCCTTGAAGTCCCCGGCGGCGGGCTGTGTCACGACGACCTTCTCCGCTTCGAAGACCTTGCCGCCGCCGACCTCGATGTCCGAGGTCTTCGCCAACTCCGGGGCCCCGGGCTGCTTTTCGCCGCCGGACGCGTCCGGACTGCTCGGCTGCTTGCCGTCCGTCCCGGCCGGCGGCGCGGGCTCCGGCCGCTCCTCCCCGTACTTCTCGCACCCCGCGACGACCGGAAGCGCGAGCGCGCCCGCGGCGAGGACGGTGCGTCGCCGTGTCGTCATGTCGCCACCTCGATGCGGTACGTCATGACGTCACTGATTCCGTACGTCATGTCGTCACCCCGAACGTCCGGAAGAACCACAGCGCGGATGTCACCCACACCACCGCGAGCCCCGCGAACACCGCCCCGCCGACCAGCGGAAGGAGCCAGCCCGGCAGCCTTTCATGGCGCAGGAGCAGCATCTTCGTGGTGAACGCGCCGAAGAAGAAGCAGCCGAGAAGCGAGTGCCACATGACGCGGGTGTCGAAGGTCTGGTAGCCGAGTGCGTACAGGCAGTGCACCGCCACGGGGACGGCGAGCAGGAAGGCGATACGTCCCGACCAGCGGTGCGTCCCCGCCATCCAGGGCTTGGCGCCGACGCCCGGCAGCCGCCCGTACATCGCGAGGGCGGTCAGGAACTGGACCACCGCGAAGGCGAACGCCCCCGTCCCCAGCCAGGACTTGACCGCCCCGGTGCTGCTGAAGCCCGCCAGGTTGAACGAGGTGCCGGCCGGGTCGTGGGTCTTCCCGTACACCCCGAGGCCCACCGCGACCAGGCCGGCCGCGAATACCGGGATCAGATAGCGGGCCGGGTGCGGGCGCCCGTGCGCCGGAGGGGAGGGGAAGTCCTGCGTGACGGCGTTCGGGTCGACGCTCATGCCCGGTTCCTGCCTCTCGTACGGAGGGCTGCTCGTAGGGGCGAAGATCAGGGGGTGACCGGCTCGGCGGTGAGGTCCTCACCCGTCACCGAGCCCGAGGCCGGGTCGATCTCCGGGGCCGGCTCGCGAGCGCCGTCGCGGGTCAGGATGCCGACCTGGGCGCCGTTCTGGAGCACGATCCAGCCGCCGTCGAGGCGGGCGCCGCGTACCGTCTGCGTCGCGCGGTAGAGGCCCGAGGGCTTCTTCGCCCGGTCGGCGGAGAAGGTGAAGGTCTGTTTGTCGACGTTCGCCGTGCCGGTCAGTTTGTCTCCCTTGGGCGAGGCCTCGAGCCGCGCGCCGTTCTTGCCGGTCAGCTTCATCGAGCCGTCGGCGGCGACATCGCCCTTCAGCCAGGACTCACGGTCGCGCCCGTCGCAGAAGTACGCGATCGCCTTCCCGTCCCGCACGGTCACCGCGATCGCCGATGAGTCGTCGTCGGTACGGCCCGCGTAGTCGGCGTCGGGAGCCTGCGTCTTCGACGGTGCGGGCGTGGGTGCCTCGCTCGTCGGTGAGGCGCTGGCGCTCGGGCTCGACGTCGGGCTCGCGGTCGGGCTCGCCGACGGCGAGACCTTGTCGCCGGCGGGTGCGGTCTTCGTGCCCGTCGTCGCGTTGAGCGTCAGCAGCAGCAAGGCGAGCAGCAGCCCGCCGAGAAGGGTGAAGAGGGGTCCGGAACGTGTCATACGAGCCTCCCCCGAGGCGCAAAAGGCTGAGCCCACCCATGCAAGCGGACTCGGCCCGCCACCGTCCATAGGTACGCATGGCCCGGTTTGCGCCAAGTGGCAGGAGTGCGGGGATCGGGTGACATTTGACCTGTCAACGCTAGGTGGGGGGCTGCCTGCGGTACGGCCGCCGGAGCCCCGGCCACACCTCTGGAAGGGCGAGACCATGGCGGGTAACAGCGGACCGGACCTCGGCAGCCTCCTCGGCGGCCTGTTGGGCGGCGGACAAGGCGGCTCCAGCGGAGGCGGCGGGAACATCCTCGCCCAGCTGCTGCAGTCCTTCCTGGGCGGCAGTGGCTCCGGCGGTGGCGGGAACAACCCGCTGTCCGGACTGCTCGAAGGCCTCAACAAGGCGGGCCTGTCCGAACAGGCCGACTCGTGGGTCGGTACCGGCGACAACAAGCCCGTGACCGGCGAGCAGGTGCAGCAGGCGCTGCCGTCGGACACACTGCACGAGGTCGCGGAGAAGAACGGCATCACCGAGGAGCAGGCGGCCAACGAGATCGCCGCACAGCTGCCGCAGGCCGTCGACAAGCTGACGCCGCAGGGACAGGTGCCGAGCTCGCTCGACGAGCTCATGAAGCAGCAGAACCTGTAGGCAGGTACGGAGCAGAACCTGTAGGCAGGTACGGAGCAGAACCTGTAGGCAGGTACGGAGCAGAACCTGTAGCAGGTACGGAGCTGAGGGCCCCGACCACCCTCTCCGCACGCGGCGCCCGTCTCGTCAGACGGGCGCCGCGCGCTGTCCGCGTCCGCGCTGACTACGCTGTTCGGAGCAGTTCAGGAGCAGTTCGCAAGCGGGTTGGCGCAGACAAGGAGCAGCACGGTGGCGGTACGAGCGGTCCGGGGCGCGGTCCAACTCGAGCGGGACGAGGCCGCGCACATGGACGAGCAGGTCGGTGCGCTGCTGACCGAGGTGCTCGACCGCAACGGTCTGACCGCGGACGACCTGATCAGTGTCTGGTTCACGGCGACGCCCGATCTGCACAGCGACTTCCCGGCGGCCGCCGCCCGCAAGCTCGGCATCACCGACGTCCCGCTGATCTGCGCCCAGGAGCTGGACATCGCCGGCGCCATGCCCCGTGTCGTACGGGTCCTCGCGCACATCGAGTCCGACAAGCCGCGCTCCGAGATCGCCCATGTCTACCTCGGCACCGCCGCCGCTCTGCGCAAGGACATCGCCCAGTGAGAACTGCCCTCGTCATCGGCACCGGACTGATCGGTACCTCCGCCGCGCTCACCCTGCAGAGCCGCGGCGTCACCGTCCACCTCGCCGACCACGATCCCGAGCAGGCGCGGATGGCCGCGGCCCTCGGCGCCGGCACCGACGAGCCGCCGATCGGACCGGTGGATCTCGCGATCGTCGCCGTACCGCCGGCGCATGTGGCCGCCACCCTGGCCGACGCCATGCGGCGCGGTGTGGCCCGCGCGTATCTGGACGTCGCCAGCGTGAAGGCCGGGCCGCGGCGCGAGCTGGAGGAACTGGGCCTCGACCTCTCCTCGTACATCGGTACGCATCCGATGTCCGGCAAGGAGCGCTCCGGGCCCCTCGCGGCCACCGCGGACCTCTTCGAGGGCCGGCCCTGGGTGCTCACGCCGACCCGTGAGACCGACACGGAGGTCCTGAACCTCGCCCTCGAGCTGGTCGCGCTCTGCCGCGCGGTCCCCGTCGTCATGGACGCGGACGCCCACGACCGCGCGGTGGCGCTGGTCTCCCACATGCCGCACCTGGTGTCCAGCATGGTCGCGGCCCGCCTGGAGAACGCCGAGGAGACGGCCGTACGCCTCTGCGGCCAGGGCATCCGCGATGTCACACGGATCGCCGCATCGGATCCGCGGATGTGGATCGACATCCTGTCCGCGAACCCGGGGCCGGTCGCCGATCTGCTCTCGGCGGTGGCCGCCGACCTCGACGAGACGGTGAGCGCGCTGCGGTCCCTGCAGTCCTCCGACGAGGCCAAGCGGCAGGACGGCGCCACCGGCATCGAGACCGTGCTGCGGCGCGGCAACGCCGGGCAGGTACGGGTGCCCGGCAAGCACGGCTCGGCCCCGACGGCGTACGAGACCGTCGCCGTACTGATCTCCGACCAGCCGGGCCAGCTCGCGCGGATCTTCGCCGACGCCGGCATGGCGGGCGTGAACATCGAGGACGTCCGCATCGAGCACGCCACGGGCCAGCAGGCCGGTGTCGTCCAGCTCCTCGTCGACCCGAAGGTGGCACCGGCCCTGGCCGGGGCGCTGCGGGAGCGGGGCTGGGCGCTGCGGCAGTAGGCGGCCGGGTGCCCGC
>NZ_JBEPEW010000171.1:0-15415 GCF_040300965.1 Streptomyces mesophilus
CGCCAGCGGACTGCGCACGGAGACCGCGATCCTGAGGCGGTCCGTGCCGGAGGCCGGCCGGGGCGGGGCGCCCGAGAGTACCGAGAGCATCAGCCGGGCGTCGGCGACCGTCGTGGCGAGGGGGCCGTTCTCCGAAAGCCCGAACCAGCCGCCGCCCAGCGCGCGCGGGACCACCGAGTCGCCGGGCTTGAAGCCGAGCACGCCGCAGTTCGCGGCCGGTATCCGCAGCGACCCCATTCCGTCGTTGCCGAGCGCGAGCGGCACCATTCCGGCCGCCACCGCGGCCGCGCTCCCGCCGGATGAGCCGCCGGCGGTACGCGAGGTGTCCCAGGGGTTGCGGGCCGTGCCGTGCACCCCGTCCGTCGTGCCGAACACGCACAGTTCGGGAACGTTGGTGAGGCCGACCACGATGGCGCCCGCGGCTCGCAGCCGCGCCACCGTCGGATGGTCCTCGGCGGCCGGTGCGTCCGGTGTGGCGGCCGACCCGTTGCGGGTGGACTCGCCGCGTACGGGCAGATTGTCCTTCACCGCCACCGGTACCCCGGCGAGCGGGAGTCCGGCCAGATCCGGGTGCGTGGCGAGTGCCTCCGCCTCCGCGAGCGCCTCGCGTGCGCGGACCTTGCGGAAGGCGCCCACGCGGGCGTCGAGCAGTTCGATCCGCGCGAGATGCTCCTCCACGACCTCGCGCGGTGTGACGGTCTTCGCCCGTACGGCCGCGGCGATCTGTTCGGCGGTCTGCCCTGCCCAGCTGCTCACTGTCGCTCCTCGCCCCGCGCGTACGGCCCCGCCGCCCGCTGTTCGATGATCTCGGCCCTCAGGGATGATCCCGCCCCTCGGGGATGATCTCGTCCCTCAGCCAGCACTGTGCCGCGTCCGGCCCTTCTCGTCGAGGCTGCTCGGCCCGAGTGCGTCCGTACATCCGACCATCCGGCCCAACTCCCGCGCCTGCGCGGCCCATTGACAGGTCTCGGTCACGCCTCAATCATCAGACCTCCGATGAATGTCCGGCACTAACCATCCCGCACAAGGACACACCGTCCCCACGACAGGGAGTGCTGCACATGAACGCCTACCCGAGACGCCAGGTCATCGCCACCGCGACGGCCCTGGCCGCAGGAGCCGCGGTCACCACGGCCGGCCCGCTCGCGACCGGCGCGACGGCCGCACCGCATGAGCCCGAGGTCCGCGGCGAACTCGAGGGCCGCGACGACTGGGGCGCCGTCCCGCCCGCCGTCCCCGTGGCCCTCGACGCCCACTTCGACAACGACGGCATCGACACCGCCGCGGCGCGCGGCGGCGACTTCGACGGCTCCGGCTACACCTTTCCCGGTGAGGAACTCCCCGCCGGGCGGATCGAGGTGGACGGCATCCCCTTCGCCTTCCCGTCCTCCACCGCCGGCGCCGCGAACAACATCGTCGCCCGCGGCACCCGCATCGACCTGCCCCGGGGCCGTTACCTCTCCGCCCACTTCCTCGCCGCGGGCAGCTACGGCACCGCCTCCGGCAAGGCGACCGTGCACTATGCCGACGGCTCCACCTCGCAGGGCTCGCTCAGCGCGGCCGACTGGTATGCGGGCGGCGGTCTGCTCGGCGCCCCGTACCGCTACAGGCCGGACGGCACCAAGGACGCCCACCGCGTCGTGATCGACGCGACCGAGATCTGGCTGGACCCGGCGCGCGAAGCCATCGCGCTCACGCTGCCGGACCTCGGCCCCGCCGAGCCGGACAGTACGGCGCTGCACGTCTTCGCACTGACCCTTCAACCGGCCGCCGAGGGGCGGGCGTTGATGGTGCGCGGCGCCAAGTCCACGGTGTCGCTGCTCGAGGGGAGCGGTGCGCAGAGCGTCGAGGCGACCGTGGTCAACGCGGGAACCGTCGCCGTCCTCGCCCGCGACGCGCTCACCGTCGGCGTCGACGTCAGCGGCGCTCGTACGGTCGAAGCCGCAGACATCCGACGGCTCGACCCCGGGGAGCAGGCCCGCGTCCGGATCGGCATCCGCAACCGCCCCGGAACCGCGGCCGGTACGCGGCAGGACGGCGCGGTCGTCGCGGCCAGCGGCAGCCGCCCCGTCGCCACCGCCAGGAAGCAGCTCACGCTCGGCGTCCCCGACTACGAGCCGACCGCCGCCTCGCTCGCCACCCATCAGGCGCCGTACTGGTTCCACCGCGTGAAGTTCGGGATCTTCATCCACTGGGGCGTCTACTCGGTGCCCGCCTGGGCGCCGGTCGGCGAGCAGTACGCCGAGTGGTACTGGAACCACATGCAGCTCCCGGACAACCCGACGTACGCGCATCACAAGGCTCTCTACGGCGAGGACTTCGCGTACGACGACTTCATCCCGATGTTCCGCGCGGAGAAGTACGACCCGCGCGCCTGGGTGGAGCTGTTCCGCGACGCGGGCGCCCAGTACCACGTGCTCACGTCGAAGCACCACGAGGGCTTCGCGCTCTGGGACACCAAGCTGGCGGACCGCAACTCCGTGCAGATGGGCCCGAAAAGGGACCTCGTCAAGGAGCTCTTCGACGCCTCGAAGACGTACACCCCCGAACTGCACCGCGGCCTGTACTTCTCCATGCCCGAGTGGTTCAACCCGGACAACCCCTGGCGCGGCCACGCACCGCGCAACCCGTACACCCTGGAGCCGGTGCCGTACACCGGCTACACCTCTGGCAAGGACTACGTGAAGGAGTACCAGGCGCCGCAGATGCTGGAGTTGATCCACGGTTACGACCCGCAGGTCCTGTGGTGCGACATCGGCGGGGTCAACGACAGCCACAACGTGATCGCCGAGTACTTCAACCACGCCAAGAACCGGCCGCAGCCGTACGAGGTGGCGGTCAACAACCGGTCCGGGATCCCGTTCCACGACTTCACCACGCCCGAGTACACGACGTATGAGAACACGGTCGTCGCGAAGTGGGAGTCGAGCCGCGGACTGGATCCGTTCAGCTACGGATACAACGCGGCCACGCCCGACGACCGCTACATGACGACCGAGGAGATCGTGCACAGCCTCGTCGACATCGTGTCCAAGAACGGCAACTTCCTGCTCGACATCGGACCGCGCGCCGACGGCACCATCCCCGGGATCATGGAGCGGCGGCTGCGCGAGACGGGGGAGTGGCTGAGGGTCAACGGAGAGGCGATCTACGACACGACGTACTGGTCGAGGATGGCGCAGCTCGGTGCGGATCTGCGGTTCACCGTGCGGCAGAACCGGGCGTTCTACATCCACTCCCTCGCCGCTCCGGGGGCGCAGCTCACCGTCGAGGCACCGGTGCCGATCCGGCAGGGCGACCGCGTGACCATGCTCGGTTACGACCGTCCGCTGACCTGGCGGACCAGTGCCGGATCACTCCTCGTCGATGTGCCTCAGGCGGCGCGCAAGGCCGGGCGGCATGTCTGGGTGTTCAAGGTCGACTGGCGGTCCTGAACGACCCGACCGGCCAGGGTGATCCGACCTCTTCGCGAGCAAGTCCTCGGATCTTGGCGGCTGCAGGGTCTTGTGCAGCTGGAGACCTCCGATGAATACTCGTGCTGCCTCAGAGGTCCGATGAAAAGGGGCCTTCGCCGGCCCTCTCGGACCTCTGAGGCCATGGACGACCCCTGACCAGGAGAGAGAGCCGTGACGCCAACGCCCGCTCGTATCACGGCAGTCGACACCTTCGATATCCGCTTCCCGACCTCGGCCGAGCTCGACGGTTCCGACGCCATGAACCCCGACCCCGACTACTCCGCCGCGTATGTGGTGCTGCGCACCGACGCCGGCGACGGGCGCGAGGGGCACGGGTTCGCCTTCACGATCGGGCGCGGCAACGACGTCCAGGTGGCCGCCATCGAGGCCCTGCGCCCGCATGTCGTGGGCCGGCCGGTGGCGGAACTCTGCGCCGATCCGGGCTCGTTGAACCGCGACCTGGTCGGCGACAGCCAGCTGCGCTGGCTCGGTCCGGAGAAGGGCGTCATGCATATGGCGATCGGCGCGGTCGTCAACGCCGTCTGGGACCTCGCCGCCAAACGCGCGGGACTGCCGCTGTGGCAGCTCCTGTCACGCGCCGAACCGGCCTGGCTCGTCTCGCAGATCGACTTCCGCTACATCGCCGACGTGCTCGGCCCGGACGAGGCGCTCGCCCTCCTGGAACGCGGCCGCGAGGACGCCGGCCGGCGCTCGGCGCGGCTGCGGGTGCGCGGGTACCCGGCGTACACCACCTCGCCCGGCTGGCTCGGGTACTCCGACGAGAAGCTGACGCGTCTCGCACGCGAGGCCGTCGCCGACGGCTTCACCCAGATCAAGCTGAAGGTCGGCGCCGACCTCGAGGACGATCTGCGCCGGATGACCGCCGCACGGGCCGCCGTGGGCGCGGACTTCCGGATCGCCGTCGACGCCAACCAGCGCTGGAACGTGGACGAGGCGATCACCTGGACCCGGGCGCTCGCGCCGTACGACCCGTACTGGATCGAGGAGCCCACCAGCCCGGACGACGTGCTCGGCCATGCCGAGATCCGCCGCTCGGTGACGCCCGTGAAGGTCGCGACCGGTGAACACGTGCAGAACCGCATCGTCTTCAAGCAACTCCTCCAGGCCGGCGCGATCGACATCCTGCAGCTGGACGCGGCCCGCGTCGGCGGCGTCAACGAGAACCTGGCGATCCTGCTGCTCGCCGCCAAGTTCGGCATCCCCGTCTGCCCGCACGCCGGGGGCGTCGGACTGTGCGAACTCGTCCAGCATCTGGCGATGTTCGACTACGTGGCGCTCAGCGGCACCACCGACGACCGGATGATCGAGTACGTCGACCATCTCCACGAGCACTTCCAGGACCCCGTCGTCATCCGCGACGGACACTACGTGGCCCCGGCCGCGCCCGGCTTCTCCGCTGCCATGCACCCCGAGTCCCTGGAGCGCTACCGCTATCCGGACGGTACGTACTGGGCCGAGGTGCTTCCCCCGCCGGACCCGAACCAGCATGATCTTCTGCAGCGGAAGGGAGCAGCGGCATGACCGAGTTCGACGGGCTCAAGGCCCTGGTCACCGGCGGCGCCTCGGGCATCGGCCGGGCCACGGCGGAACTCCTCGCGGCGCGCGGAGCACAGGTCACCGTCCTCGACCTCGCCCCGGAGGCGGTGGACAAACCGCTGCTCGCCCGGCGCGCGGACGTCACCGACGACGCCTCCGTACGGGAAGCGGTGGACGCGGCCGCCGAGGAGATGGGCGGCCTGGACATCCTGGTCAACAATGCGGGGATCGGCGCCCAGGGCACTGTCGAGGACAACGACGACGAGACGTGGCACCGCGTCCTCGACGTCAATGTGCTCGGCATGGTCCGCACCACGCGCGCCGCGCTGCCGCATCTACGTGCCTCGCGGCATGCGGCGATCGTCAACACCTGCTCGATCGCCGCGACCGCGGGCCTGCCGCAGCGCGCGCTGTACAGCGCCTCCAAGGGAGCGGTGCTCTCCCTCACCCTCGCCATGGCCGCGGATCACGTCCGCGAAGGCATCCGCGTGAACTGCGTCAACCCCGGCACGGTCGACACCCCCTGGGTCGGCCGGCTCCTGGGCGCCGCCGAGGATCCGGCCGCCGAGCGCGCCGCACTCGAAGCGCGCCAGCCCACCGGCCGGCTGGTCACGGCCGAGGAAGTCGCCGCGGCCATCGCGTACTTGGCGAGCCCGTCCGCCGGTGCGAGCACCGGTACGGCCCTCGCGGTCGACGGCGGTATGCAGGGTCTCAGGCTCCGGCCGGTGACGTCATGATCGCCACGTCCCGCCTCGCCTCGACCGACGTCATGGTCTCCCGCCTGTCCTTCGGCGCCGCCCCGATCGGCGGACTCTTCGAGCCGGTGCCCGACCAGCAGGCGTACGAGACGGTCACCGCCGCCTGGGACGCGGGGATC
The DNA here is from genome assembly GCF_040300965.1 of Streptomyces mesophilus. Lineage (GTDB taxonomy): Bacteria > Actinomycetota > Actinomycetes > Streptomycetales > Streptomycetaceae > Streptomyces > Streptomyces mesophilus_A. Next base: position 5,890 of record NZ_JBEPEW010000171.1, read on the forward strand.
CGCACCTTCGACACCGCCCCGCATTACGGGCTCGGCCTCTCCGAGCGCCGCCTGGGCGAGGTGCTGCGCGACAAGCCGCGCCACAGCTACACCCTGTCCACCAAGGTCGGCCGGCTGCTCGAGCCGTACGACGGCGGGGGCGACGATCTCGCGGCCGGCGGCTTCGCGGTGCCCGCGACGCACCGCAGGGTCTGGGACTTCACCGCGGACGGGGTCCGGCGCAGCATCGAGGACAGCCTGGAACGCCTCGGCCTCGACCGGATCGACATCGTCTATCTGCACGACCCGGACGACCACGAGGAGTGGGCGTTCCGCGAGGGCTATCCTGCGCTGGAGCAGCTGCGTGCCGAGGGTGTCGTGGGGGCGATCGGGGCCGGAATGAACCAGGCCGAGATGCTGACCCGCTTCATCACGGACACCGACACGGATGTGGTCCTGGCCGCCGGGCGCTACACGCTCCTCGACCAGATCGCGCTCGAGGCGCTGCTGCCCGAGGCCGAGGCCCGCGGCAGGAGCGTGATCGCCGCGGCCGTCTACAACTCGGGCATCCTCGCCGAACCGCGCCCCGGAGCCACGTACAACTACACGACCGCGCCCGACGACCTCCTTGCCCGTGCCCGGCGCATCAAGGAGCTCGCCGAACAGCACGGCACGACGCTGCGCGCGGCCGCGCTCGCCTTCCCGCTGGGGCATCCGGCCGTCGCGGGCGTCCTGGTCGGGATGCGCTCGGCCGCTCAAGTGCGGGATACGGCAGAGCAGTTCGCCGCGCCGGTGCCCGCCGGATTCTGGACCGACCTCAAGGCCGAGGGGCTGCTGGCCGAGGACGTGCCGGTGCCCGGGGAGGCGGCGGCCGGATGAGAGTCGCGCTGCACACCCGGGTCCGTGCGGACCGGATCGAGGAGTACGAGGCCGCGCATCGTGAGGTGCCCGGGGAACTCGTCGCCGCGATCCGGGCGGCGGGCGCGCACTCCTGGACGATCTGGCGCAGCGGCACCGACCTCTTCCATCTCCTCGAATGCGAGGACTACGCCGCGCTGCTCGCCGCCCTGGAGAAGCTGCCGGTCAACATCGCCTGGCAGGCCCGTATGGCCGAGCTCCTCGACGTGGTCCACGACTACTCGGCGGAGGGCTCGGACGCCTCGCTGCCGGTCGTGTGGGAGCTGCCGTGACCGTCGTGCCGGGGCTGACGTGTTGCCGGACAGCGGTTCGGGAGCTGCCGTGACCGTCGTCGACGCGCATCACCACGTGTGGGACCTCACCGTTCGCGACCAGGACTGGATCACCGGACCCGAACTGGCCCCGATCCGCCGGAACTTCACCCTCGCCGACCTGGAGCCGGAGGTCCGGGCGGCGGGAGTCTCGGCCACCGTCCTGGTCCAGACGGTCACCGTCGCGGACGAGACTCCCGAACTCCTGGCCCTCGCCGCCGCGAGCGACCTGGTCGCGGGAGTCGTCGGCTGGACCGACCTCACCGCCCCGGGCGTCGCGGACGAACTGGCCCGGCTGCGCGAACTCCCGGGCGGCGAGCAGCTGGTGGGCATCCGGCACCAGGTCCAGGGGGAGCCCGACCCCGGGTGGCTGCTGCGTCCGGACGTACGCAGAGGCCTGACCGCGGTGGCCGAGGCGGGACTCGTGTACGACCTGGTGGTGAAGCCGCACCAACTGGCGGCCTGTGTGCGGGCGGCCGCGGGAATTCCCGAGCTGACCTTCGTCCTGGACCACCTCGGCAAACCGCCGATCGCGGACCACGAGCCGCAGCCATGGGCCTGTGACGTGCGAGCCCTTGCCGCGCTGCCCAACACCGCCGCCAAGCTCTCGGGCCTGGTGACCGAGGCGGACTGGGCGCGCTGGACGCTGCGCGATCTGCGCCCGTACACCGAGACGGCCCTGGAGGCCTTCGGGCCCGCGCGGCTGATGTTCGGCTCGGACTGGCCGGTCTGCCGGCTCGCGGCCTCGTACGGGGAAGTCCTCGACAGCGCGCGGGAGTTGACCACCGGCCTCGACGAGGGCGAGCGCCACGAGATCTTCGCCGGGACGGCGAGGCGGATCTACGGGCTCTCGGCGCTCTGATCCACGGGCTCTCAACGCTCTGAGGGGTCCGGAGTCTCCGTGGGGCTTCGGTGCGTGTCGAGCCGCGTCGGCGGCAGGAACTCCCGTACGTAGGTCCGCTGCCACCACGCCCCCGTCGCGCGCAGCTCGTCCCAGGTCGTATAGCGGTAGCGGTACACGCGCGCCCGGACGAACCGCGGCGGAGCGTCGGGGAACGGGTTGTGGCGCAGCAGGCGCAGCGTGTCCCGGTCGCCGTCGAGCAGCCGTTCCACGAACGGCCCGAACCAGCTGCGGGCGTACGCGGGGGAGAGCGCCGCGAACCACATCATCCAGTCGAGCCGCAGATGGTACGGGGCGAACTGCCGGGGCAGCCGGGCGAGTTCGCCGGGCTTGCCGTGGAAGCCGTACTCCTTCCAGCCGGCCCCGTCCGGCAGCGGGACCGCTTCGTCGGTGCCCTCGACGGCGATCTCCTGACGGACGCGGCCCACCGTGCCGAACGCGCCGTAGGTGTTGACCAGATGGAGCGGGTCGAAGGAGGTGTTCATGACCTGGCGGCGGGAGAGCAGATTGCGCGCCGGGCGGTAGCTCAGGACAAGGACCAGCGCCGTCACGGCAAGGACGAGGATCTCGTACCAGAGCGGCGGCCGGGACAGCGCGGGCGGGGCGCCCGTCAGTGGCGTGAAGTCGATCGCGGACACCGCGAGCGCGATCGTCAGCCAGTTCAGCCAGGCGAAGTTGCCGGACAGGACCAGCCACAGCTGGGTGAGGGCCATGGCGGCGGCCGCGTACGAGGCGACGGGCTGTGGGGTGAACAGCAGGAACGGCAGCGCGAGTTGGGTGACATGGTTCGCCGCCACCTCGACCCGGTGCAGGGGCCTGGGCAGATGGTGGAAGAACCAGCTCAGCGGGCCCGGCATCGGCTGGGTCTCGTGGTGGTAGTCCAGACAGGTCAGCCTGCGCCAGCACTCGTCCCCGCGCATTTTGATCAGCCCGGCGCCGAACTCCACCCGGAACAGCACCCAGCGCAGCAGGAGGAGGACGAGGAGCGGCGGGGCCAGATCGTGCGGGCCGAGGAAGACCGCGAGGAAACCCACCTCCAGGAGCAGCGACTCCCAGCCGAAGCCGTACCAGGTCTGCCCCACATTGACGATCGAGAGATAGAGCAGCCAGGGCAGCGCCCACAGCACCATGCCCGCCCACAGCGGCAGTTCGGCGTCCAGGCCCGCCAGGAGGGCGAGCGAGCACAGAACCCCCGTCCAGGCGACGGTCGCGAACAGGCGGTCTGAGTAGCGCAGCTGGAACAGGCTCGGAGCTCGCCGAAACGGCACCCGTGCCACGAACCGTGGCACCGGCAGCATGCCCCGCTCGCCGATCAGCGCACGGAACTGCAGGGCCGCGCCGAGGAAGGCCAGCAGATACACGGCGGCGAGCACCCGCTGGAAGACGAGGCGGGCGAGCCAGTAGTCGGGCGCCGTGAACCACTCCACCTTTCCATTGTGGCGCCGGGTGCCCGCGTGACGCCCTTGCGGCTCCAGGTCCAGGGGCCGCCTGACGCGGTTGCGGGCCCCAATTCGCGATTCACACAATGAGGGACGTACTGCCAGAAAACAGGCGGGAGAACGGCGTGCACTCACCGACCAGGCGCTATGTCACAGCCCTCGCGATATCCGGAGCCCTGCTGGTCGCGGGCTGTTCCGGCGGAAGCGAGAACGACGCGGGCGATACGGGCAGTGACAAGGAGCTGTTCCTCCAGCCCGTCGCCGCGGCCGGCCCGGATCCCTTCACCGACTCCACCGCGAAGGTCACCGAAACCCCGCCCCCTGTCACCCGTACGCCGCAACCACCGCCGACCCAGTCCGCCTCGCCCTCGCAGGCCGGGGTCAGGAGCTTCCAGGGTTCGACACCCGGTCTGTACGGCGGTACGCAGTCCGTCAGCAGCTGCGATGTCGAGCAGCAGGTCCGCTTCCTCACCGCCGACCAGGCCAAGGCCCGGGCCTTCGCCCAGGTCGAAGGGATCTCGCAGGGCGATGTCCCGAGCTGGCTGCGGGGCCTCACGCCGGTACAGCTGCGGGTCGACACCCGCGTCACCAACCACGGCTACAGCGGCGGGCAGCCCACCAGCTTCCAGTCTGTGCTCCAGGCGGGCAGTGCGGTGCTCGTCGACAACCGGGGCCTGCCCCGCGTGCGCTGCGCCTGCGGCAATCCGCTCACTCCGCCCGCCGCGCTGCACAAGGACGCGACGCACCACGGTCAGCCCTGGCAGGGGTACCACCCCGCGAACGTCATCGTGGTCAAGCCGTCCACCACCGTGATCAACAACATCACGATCATCAACATCACCAACAACACCTGGATCGAGCGACCGATCGGTGACGACGGCGACCAGGACAAGATCGTCCCGCCGCCCACTCCCACGCCCGACCCGACCGATCCGGACGTCGACCCGACCGACCCGGACGACCCGACGACCGAGCCGCCCACGGACGACCCGACGACGGAGCCGGACGACCGGACCACCGATCCGGACGACTCGACGACCGACCCGTCCACGGACGACCCGACGGCCACCGACCCGGCGGAGTCCGACACCGCGACGCCCGACGGCGACGAGACCAGCGATACGCCGGACCCGACCGACTGCCCCACCGTCTCCCCGACGCCCACCGCCCCCGGTGCCCCGACGCCGACCATCCCGGCCGGATGCCCGATCCCGCTGCCCGTTCCGGTGCCGGACACCGATACGCCGGCGCCGGACGGCGGTGACGTCACGCAGCCGGACGGCGGCCAGGACCCGCCGCAGGAGCCGACGGACCGTACGGACATCCCGAGCCTGCCGCAGGACGAGACCGTGCCCGACGGACCCGGTGACCAGACCGGTCCCGACACGGTCCCGGACGCCCCCGATGTCGAGCCCGGTCCCGACACCCCGTTCATCCCGGACCCGACCCAGCCGGAGTCCTTCACCGGCTGACGGTTCGACGACGACGGATCGAACCCGCACGGCGAATCTCGTCCTTCCGGCCGCACACCCCGGCCGGAAGGACGAAGCATGGAGAAGGCGGCGCGTGGTGTCCTCGAGACTCCTGCCCGTACGCCGTTTCCAGGGGGAAGCTCCGTGCTGCACGTCCTCTACCTCGTCGGAGTCGCCTCCTTCGCGGCCAGCGGTGTCCTTGCCGCGCACCGCGCCAACATGGACCCCTTCGGCGGCATCGTCCTGGCCTTCGCCGCCTCCATATCCGGCGGCACCCTGCGCGACCTGATCCTCGGCAGGCACCCGCTGTACTGGACGCACGACTGGGTGCTGCTCACCGTCATCACCTGCACGGCCGTCGCCACCATGCTCTATCTGCGGCGCTGGGAGCTGCCCCACCGCTCCCTGATGACCGTGGACGCCATCGGCCTCGCCGTGGTGACCGTGATCGGTGCGCGGGCCGCGATCGACGCCGGGGTCACCCCGTTCGCGGTGATCATTCTGGCGGTGCTCACGGGTGTCACCGGTGAAGTCGTCCGCGATGTGCTGTGCGGGGAGTTCCCGCCGCTGCTCCTTCGCGAGGAGGTGTACGCGACCGCCGCCCTCGCCGGCGCCGCGGGGTACCTCCTACTGCACTGGGCGGGCGCATCGGACACGCTCGGCACCGTGGTCGCCGCCGGTCTTGTCTTCGCCCTGCGGATGGCGGCGGTCCACCGGGAGCTGCATCTGCCGCGCCTGGCGGACTCGGCCACGAGGGCCGCGGAGCGCCGGGTCCGCTGACGGCCCCGAGCGCCCAGCGCACCGGTACGGGCAAACCGTGGCAAAGTGGACGCATGTCCGAGCCGGACCGCTGGCCTGCGCCGCCCGAAACGATCCTCGCGCTGAACCGCACGGGCAGCTTCGACTGGGATCTCGAGAGCGGCCAGATGTACATGGATCCCGCGGCCCATGACGTCTTCGACGTGACCCCGGACGAATACGACAGCCGGCCTGAGGCGCTGGGTGTCCGCGTACCGCCGCACGAGGCCCACCGTCTGGACGCCGTCGTCTCCGAAGCGCTCAAGAACGGCAGCCGGACCTACGGTGCCTACTTCCGGCTGCGCCGCAGGGACGGCTCGCTGCGCTGGACCCACACCCAGGGCTACATCTGCCGCGACGACAACGGACGGCCGCGCCGGATCCTCGGCATCATCCGGGACGCCGAGGAGGAACTGCTCGAAACCCGGATCCGGATGGAGCACGACGCCGAGACCCGTCGCCAGACCAGCATCGTCGAGGGCACCACGGCGGCACTCGCGCACGCCCGCACCGTGCAGGACGTCATCGACGTACTCGACGAGACCCAGGGCCTCGCGAACCTCGGCGCGGCGAGCCTGGTCATGGGCCTCGTCGAGGCGGGCCGTATCCATCTCGTCGCCGAGGGCCCGCCGGGCGCGTTCGTCCCCGGCACGCGGTTCACACGGATCGACGAGTCGTACCCGATGAGCGAAGTCGTACGGACGCTCGCGCCGCGGTTCATCGAGAGCCGCGAGGACTTCGCGGACTCCTATCCCCTGCTGTGGCCGCACATCAGCCACCTGAACATCACCTCGGCCGCGTATCTGCCACTGATCGCGCAGGCCCGCCCGATCGGCGCGCTCGGGCTGCTCTACCAGGACAAGACGGGCTTCACGGCCGACGAGCGCAACCTCCTGGTCGCGCTCGGCAGCAGCATCGCGCAGTCGCTGCAGCGCGCGATGTTCTACGAGCAGGAGAAGGACCTGGCCGCCGGTCTGCAACAGGCGATGCTGCCGCGCTCCATCCCCGCCGTCGACGGCGCGGAGATCGCGGTGCGCTATCGCTCGGCGAAGCTCGGCCGGGACATCGGCGGCGACTGGTACGACGTGATCCCGCTGCCCGGCGGGAAGGTCGGCGCGGTCATCGGCGACGTCCAGGGACACGACACCCATGCGGCCGCCGTCATGGGCCAGTTGAGGATCGTGCTGCGCGCGTACGCCGCCGAGGGCCACACGCCCGCCACGGTCATGGCCCGCGCCTCCGTCTTCCTGCATGAACTCGACACGGACCGGTTCGCGACCTGCCTCTACGTCCAGGCGGACCTCACCACGGGAGTCGTCCAGCTGGTAAGGGCCGGCCATATCGATCCGCTGCTTCGCGCCAAGGACGGCACCTGCCGGCGTGCGCCCGTGGCCGGAGGGCTGCCGCTCGGTCTCTCCGCCGAGTTCGGACGCCTGGAGTATCCGGTCACCACCCTCGAACTCGACCCCGGCCAGACCCTGTTGCTGTGCACCGACGGCCTGGTGGAAGAGCCCGGGCACGACCTCGACGAGGGCGTGCAGTCCCTCACCGCGCAGGTCGCGTCGGGGCCCGCCGACCTCGAGGCGCTCGCCGAGCGGCTGGTCGAGGACGCCGACCGGCGCGGCGGCGACGACGACGCGGCCCTGCTCCTGCTGCGCCGCCGCGGCTCCGATGCCCCCAAGTCCGGCGGACGGCTGCAGCAGCATGTCGCGCCGAACGACCCGATGGCGCTGCGGGAGGCCCGCCATATGGTCCGCGCGGCCGTACGCGCCTGGGGCGCCCGCGACCGCTCCGACGAAATCGAGCTGGTCGCCGACGAGTTGGTCACCAACGCCCTGATGCACACCGAGGGCGCCGCGATCATCACCCTGCGCGTCCTGTCCGGAGTCGAACGCCGGATGCGCGTCGAGGTCGAGGACACCTCCAGCGCCCTGCCCCGCCGCCGCGAAGCCGGCGAGGAGGGCGTCTCGGGCCGCGGCCTCCTCCTGGTCGACCGCCTCGCCGACGTCTGGGGCGTGGAGTCCCGGGGCAGCGGCAAGGCCGTCTGGTGCGAGTTCACAGTCCCGAACCGCGACTGAGCCCTCTCCTGGCGCGGCTTTACACTCGCCCGGGTGCGACGAACCGATCTCCTGTACCCCGACGGCAGCCGGCGCGGCCTGGCCCTGGATGTCCGCGACCGTGCCCGGCCGGGGCTGGGGCTGCGTACGGCCGGTGGAGATCGCCTCCTGCTCGAACTCGCCGGTCGGCCACTGCTGTTCGCGGCGATCGACCGCGGTCTGGCCGGTGTCGCCTTCTGGCGTACGGACACCTGGCGCTCCCCGCTGCCGCCTTGCCGAGCGGACACGGCCCGGCACCACGCCGGCGACCCGGTCCGCTGGGCCCACGCCGTGGCCCAGCACCTGGCGGACCCGGAGGCGAGCCCGCTGCACGACGGCCGCTGGATCCTCACCCCGCACACGAACCTGCTGCGCGAGGGGAACCGCCATGGCGCCCCGCCCGGTGAGTACTGGCGGGAGCTCGTCATCGACGGGCACCCCGACGGCCACATCGACTGGTACATCCACAGCGGTTCGTGGGAGGTCCTGCCCCTGCGCGCGTTCCCCGAAGTCGAGGACGCCCGCGTGAAGGCGTATCGCAAGCAGGTGCGGGACGGCACGCTGCCGCCCGTGCTGCTGTGGTGGGTCAGCGGGCTCGACTGCCATCTGGTGCTCGACGGTCACGCGCGCCTCGCCGCGGCCGTCGCCGAGAACGCCGAACCGCCGCTGCTCGTGCTCCATCGGGCGCTCCCGCAGGACGAGTTGACCGTGGCCGAGGAGGCCGCGGCCGCCGATTACGGGCGGGAGCTGGACCGCTGGCGCGCGCTGCGCGCCGCGCACGGTGACCGTGTGCCGGAGGGGGCGGAGGTCGCCGGCCCGGCTCTCGCCCGCGCCCTGGACGAGGCGTACGCCGGCCACCGTCCGACCTGGGCGTGGCCCTTGCCCGGCGGCCGGGCCCAGTGGGAGCGGCTGGCGCGGGAGCACGCGCCCGGCTGGTCCCGTGAAGGGTGACCCACCGCCACAGGTTCAACCTCTGCACGGCGTAATCAAGCCGTCCGCACCTGTTTCCCGTCCCGTTCCCTCCGGCCCCTAGCGCCCCTGATGTGAGCACGACGATGCTGGCGCGCGATATCTGCCCCCTGGGCAATTCGCCGTCAAGCAGGAGTAGTTGTGGCTTCAGGCATAGCCGGGCGCTGGGTCGTGCTGGTGGCGACCGCGGCTGCCATGACGGCGGGGGTGCTCACCCCCGCCGTCGCCGATTCCGGGACCGATCCCAGACCCGCGAACAGCGCGGAGATACGCCGGCCCGTTGCGCCGCCGCCCGCGAGCGGGCCCGGCGCCGGGGTGCGTTCGATCGTCGACGGGGACGGGATCGAGACCGCGCGCAGCGCCCGGCCCATCGCGCCGGGCGTCGCGCTCACCTCGTACGACCGTCTCGAGTCGGACAAATGGCTGCGCGTCGACGCACTGAGCGTGGACCTGGGCAAGGGGACCGAGGCGGACTATCTGCACTCCGGGAAGGTCGCCGAGCGCCGGACCGTGTCCGAGCTGGCCGCCGCGCACGACCCGGGCAAGGGCCGGCGGACCGTCGCCGCCCTCAACGCCGACTTCTTCGACATCAACGAGACCGGGGCCCCGCAGGGCGCCGGCATCAAGGACGGGCAGCTCGTGC
>NZ_JBEPEW010000172.1:0-15338 GCF_040300965.1 Streptomyces mesophilus
TTGGGGGCTTCCCGCGGGTGCGCGGTGGGCGTGGGTTTTCGTGGTGGGTGGGGGCGGGGGTGGGGTGCTTGCTCATTCGGGCAATGGCACCGTGGCCGCGAAGGGTCACCGTCTCCGACGGGAGTGCCCGAATGACAATGCACCCCACCCCGTCCCCTCACGCCGTCACGCGACTGACGGCCGGTGGCGTGTTCCGGTCCATTGCACGGGTGGGTTTCGTTCCGCCGGTACGCGGCTGCGGGCCGGTGGGGTTTCTGCCGGACGCGGCTGCTGCTTCGTCCGAGCATCGGGGGCGCAGGGGGCGGAGCCCCGGCAAAGGCACGGACCGGCTACGCCCCGACTCCCACCCTCCCCCACCCCGCCTGCCCACCCGCCCCTGGGCCACCCTGGACTGAGCGTTCACATCCAGCCCGTCCGGCGCTTGAGGACATCCGAACGAAGTTCGGATACGGGGCCTGGGGCGAAGCCCCAGTTTCGGGAAGGGGCGGGTAGGGGAAAGGCGCCCGCCGCAGGCGCCCACCCGCACCCCCACCGCTGACGAGACCGCAGGCGCCAGCCACCCGCACCGCGCACCGAAACCGCACCCGCGCGAACGCCTCAGCCCTCCTCGAGCACCCGCTTCAGCTCCCCCAGCCGCTCCCGCCAGAACTCCTTGTACGCCGCCACCGCGTCAGCGTCCGTCAGCTTGTGGTGGCCGAGGGTGATCTGGGTCTTGTGTGGACCCTTGACCGTCAGGAAGACGGAGATACGGCTGGTCCCGCCGTCCCAGTCCGCGGTGAGGGACTTGCCGGCGCGGTGGGTGCGCAGGGTCAGGTCGGCGTCCGGGAGCCAGCGGCGCCGGGCCGCCTCGTCCACGAAGGCCTCCGTGACGCGCTCGGCCGGCACGTTCACGGTCTTGTTGCCGGAGGCCTCCCAGGTGCCGTCGCAGGACTGGCCGACCTCGCGCATCCCCCGTTCCTGCTCGTATCCGACGGTGATCGACTGGGCGTGCCAGCCGTTCACACCGTGCTCCTCGCGCAGATGCCGGGCGATCTCGGTGTGGCCGCGCTGGTGCGCACCCCACTTGTCGAGCACGGCGAACCAGCCGACCCAGTCCTTGCCGGTGGACTCGCTCAGGACGGCGGCCGACAGCTTCTCGGTGATCTTCTTGCCGGCGCCGGTGCCGGTGCCAGTACCAGTGCCGATACCTGCGCCGGCGCCAGTGCCCGTACTGGTACGGGCACCAGTACCAGTTCCGGTTCCAGTCCCGGTCCCCGTTCCAGCGCCGACACTCGCGCTCGTGCCGGTGCCCTGACCGGCCCCTGGGGCAGTGCTCTTCCCGGTACTCATGGGGCCGACGGTAGGCCGGACGCCCGCGCCGGGCAAACGTGCGCCCGGGACCACCCGGCAAACCTGCTCCGCCCCTTCGCCCCTTGTTCATGTACAGACAACGCAGCCCGCCTAGGTTCTCGAACCGCGCGACCCGTCGCCGTACCCGGCGCGCGGGGTGACCCCCACCACCTGGAGTGACAGTGGAACGTCGGACCTTCCTGCGCGGCGCGGTCATCGGCAGCTCGGCGGCCGCCTTCGGCGGCACGCTGTGGCGAGGCGCCGCCTTCGCCGACCCCGCCCAGCCCGGCACCGGCCCGTACGGTGCACTCGGCGCGGCGGACGCCAACGGGATCCAGCTGCCCGCAGGGTTCAGCAGCAGAGTGATCGCCCGCTCCGGACAGAAAGTCGGCTCCACCTCGTACACCTGGCACAACGCCCCGGACGGCGGCGCCTGTTACGCGGACGGCTCGGGCTGGATCTACGTCTCCAACTCGGAGATCAGTCCCAGCGGCGGCGCGGGCGCGGTGAAGTTCTCCGCGACCGGCGCGGTCACGGGCGCGTACCGCATCCTCTCCAACACCCGCACCAACTGCGCCGGCGGCAAGACCCCCTGGAACACCTGGCTCTCCTGCGAGGAGGTCGACCGCGGGTACGTCTACGAGACGGACCCGTGGGGTGTGAAGGCGGCGGTCCGCCGGGACGCGATGGGCCGCTTCAAGCACGAGGCCGCCGCCGCCGACCCCGTACGCAGGACGATCTACCTCACCGAGGACGTATCCGACGGCTGCTTCTACCGCTTCACACCCACCACTTGGGGCGATCTCTCGGCCGGAAAGCTGGAGGTCCTGAAGATGGGCTCGGGTACGAGTGGCCCGGTGACCTGGGCCCAGGTGCCGGACCCGAGCGGCGCCACCGCCACCCGCGGCCAGGTCTCCGGCGCCAAGCGCTTCAACGGCGGCGAGGGCTGCTACTACGCGGACGACACCTGCTGGTTCACGACCAAGGGCGACAACCGCGTATGGCAGTACAACGCGGCGGCCTCGACCCTCGAACTCGCCTATGACGACTCACTGGTGAGCGGCCCGCCGCTGACCGGGGTCGACAATGTGACGGGTGCCGCGTCCGGCGATCTGTTCATCGCGGAGGACGGCGGGAACATGGAGATCTGCATGATCACGCCGGACGAGGTCGTCGCCCCGTTCCTCAGGATCACCGGCCAGTCGGGCTCCGAGATCACCGGCCCGGCGTTCTCGCCCGACGGCACGCGTCTGTACTTCTCCAGCCAGCGCGGTACGAGCGGCAGTTCCTCGGGCGGGATCACGTACGAGGTGACGGGGCCCTTCCGGAGCTAACCCGCAAGGAGCCTGCGCCCCAGCGGAGTCAGCGTGTGCAGCACACTGCTCCCGTCGCGGACCGTCGACAGCAGGCCCGCCTCGCGCAGCACGGAGGCGTGCTGGCTGGCGGAGGCCGGTGACACCCCGACCCTGCGGGCGAGTTCACCGGTCGTACAGCCGCCGTCGACGGACGCGAGCACGGCCGAGCGGGTGCGGCCGAGCAGCCGGTCGAGGGGCTCACGCCCTCCGGCCGGCCGCCCGGCGCCCGTCCCCGTGCGGCGGACCGGATAGACGAGGACCGGCGGCAGCTCCTCGTCGACCAGGGTGACGGGTCTGCGGGCGCAGAAGTACGAGGGCACCAGGACGAGTCCGCGCCCGCCGAGATGGATGTCGTGCTCCATCGGATAGTCGGCCTCCAGGACCGGAGGATTCCACCGCAGCACCGGCCGCAGACCGGCGAGCATCCCCTCCGTACCCCCGTCGAGCAGCCCCCGCAGGGCGATCGCGCGGTCGGCGTCGACCTGGGCGTGCACGCGGTCGAGGTAGGGCGCGACGCTCGCCCGGTGGTAGTCGCGCAGACTGCCGGTGAGCAGCCCGAGCGTGTGCCGGTCGCCGTCGGCGAGCGGCCGCAGCCAGGTGGGTACGCCGCCGGGAAAGCCGCCCATCCGGTCCAGCTCGTCGGCGAGTTGGGCGCGCGGGGTGCCGGCCAGGGCGTCGAGGCTCTCGCCGAGGGAGGTGTGCAGTGCGCTCGGGGTGAGGAAGTCGGGGAAGTTGCCGCGCGCCGGTATCAGCGCGCCGAGCACCCCGATCGCCCGCCTCCCGCGCTCCGGATCGGCGCCGAGCCGGTGGCGGGCGCCGGCCCGCCAGCCGTCCAGTTCGCCCGGAGCCCAGCGGTCGCGCAGCCGGTGCAGGCTGAGCACGGTCTCCCAGAGCAGATGCGCCCGCTCGGCGATCCGTACGCGGGTGAGATCCGCTCGCGTGAAATGGATCCGCAGCACGCCTGTATCCCCCGATCCACGGCGCCGGCGATTCGGTCCCGTCCAACGACCGCAGTACGCCGGCCTCAGCTATTCGGACTGACCCGAAAGGCCTCGCGGTTCCTTCTTAGCGCGTCGAGGATGGTGCGGGTATGGCTCGTACCGGGATTCGGGGGGAGCCCCGGACGAGGAGAAGGGGGCGCCCCCGCACAGGGCGCCCCCTTCCTCCACAAGCCGGGGCCGGCGACGAACCGGTGAGGGTTTGTCAGGGCATGACCCGCCGACGGCCCCGGTGGTTCAGCGCAGGATCAACGGCTGTCGCTGCCCTGCGAAGCCGCCGCCGCACGGCCGGCCTCCAGACGCGCGACCGGGATACGGAACGGCGAGCAGGACACGTAGTCGAGCCCCACCTCGTGGAAGAAGTGCACCGACTCCGGGTCACCGCCGTGCTCACCGCAGACGCCCAGCTTGAGGTCGGGGCGGGTCTTGCGGCCCTGCTCGACGGCGTACTTCACGAGCGTACCGACGCCGTCCTTGTCGATGGTCTCGAACGGCGAGACCCCGAAGATGCCCTTCTCCAGGTACGCGGTGAAGAAGCTGGCCTCGACGTCGTCGCGGCTGAAGCCCCACACGGTCTGGGTGAGGTCGTTCGTACCGAACGAGAAGAACTGCGCGGCCTCCGCGATCTGGCCGGCGGTGAGCGCGGCGCGCGGCAGCTCGATCATCGTGCCGATGGTCAGCTTGAGGTCGATGCCGGTGGCGGCCTCGATCTCGGCGATCACCTGGTCCGCCTCGTCCTTGACGATCTCCAGCTCCTGGACGGTGCCCACCAGCGGGATCATGATCTCGGCCCGCGGGTCGCCCTTGGCGGCCTTGCGCTCGGCGGCGGCCTCGGCGATGGCCCGTACCTGCATGGTGAACAGGCCGGGGATGACCAGGCCGAGGCGTACGCCGCGCAGACCCAGCATCGGGTTCTGCTCGTGCAGCTTGTGCACGGCCTGGAGCAGGCGCAGGTCGTTCTCGTTGGCGTCCTTGCGGGACTCGGCGAGCGCGACGCGGACGGAGAGCTCGGTGATGTCGGGCAGGAACTCGTGCAGCGGCGGGTCGAGCAGACGCACCGTCACCGGGAGCCCGTCCATCGCCTCGAAGAGCTCGACGAAGTCCTTCTTCTGCAGCGGGAGCAGTTCCTTGAGGGCTTCCTCCCGCTCGTCGTCGGTGTCGGCGAGGATCAGCTTCTCGACCATCTCGCGGCGCTCACCGAGGAACATGTGCTCGGTGCGGCACAGGCCGATGCCCTGCGCGCCGAAGCGGCGGGCGCGCAGCGCGTCCTCGGCGTTGTCGGCGTTGGCGCGCACCCGCAGGCGGCGCTTGCCGTCGGCGAAGGACATGATGCGGTGCACGGCGGCGACCAGCTCGCCGGCCTCCTCGGCGCCGGCGTGCATCCGGCCCTCGAAGTACTCGACGACGGGCGAGGGCACGACGGGCACCTCACCGAGGTAGACCTTGCCGGAGGAACCGTCGATCGAGACGACGTCGCCCTCCTCGATCACCACACCGCCCGGCGCGGTCATCCGCCGCCGCTTGGTGTCGACTTCGAGCTCCTCGGCGCCGCAGACGCAGGTCTTGCCCATGCCGCGGGCGACGACGGCGGCGTGCGAGGTCTTGCCGCCGCGCGAGGTCAGGATGCCCTCGGCCGCGATCATGCCGTCGAGGTCGTCGGGGTTGGTCTCGCGGCGGATCAGGATGACCTTCTCGCCCGAACGCGACCACTTGATCGCGGTGTACGAGTCGAAGACGGCCTTGCCGACCGCGGCACCCGGCGATGCGGCGATACCGCGGGCGAGCTTCTCGATCTTCGAGTCCTCGTCGAAGCGCGGGAACATCAGCTGCGCGAGCTGCGCGCCGTTGACGCGCTGGAGCGCCTCGGCCTCGTCGATCAGGCCCTGGTCGACGAGCTGCGTGGCGATACGGAACGCGGCGGCGGCGGTGCGCTTGCCGACGCGGGTCTGGAGCATCCACAGCTGGCCGCGCTCGATCGTGAACTCGATGTCGCACAGGTCCTTGTAGTGCGTCTCGAGCGTCTCCATGATCTGCATCAACTGGTCGTACGACTTCTTGTCGATGTTCTCGAGGTCCGCGAGCGGCACGGTGTTGCGGATACCGGCGACGACGTCCTCGCCCTGCGCGTTCTGCAGGTAGTCGCCGTACACGCCCTGGTGGCCGGAGGCGGGGTCACGGGTGAAGGCGACGCCGGTGCCGGAGTCGGGGCCGAGGTTGCCGAAGACCATCGAGCAGACGTTGACCGCGGTGCCGAGGTCGCCCGGGATGCGCTCCTGGCGGCGGTAGAGCTTGGCGCGGTCGCCGTTCCAAGAGTCGAAGACCGCGGTGATGGCGAGATCCATCTGCTCGCGCGGGTCCTGCGGGAAGTCGCGGCCCGCCTCGGTCTTGACGATCTTCTTGAACTGCTTGACCAGCTTCTGCAGTTCCGGGGCGTCGAGGTCGGTGTCGACCGTGATCTTCTTGGCCTTCTTGGCGGCTTCGAGGGCGTCCTCGAAGAGCTCGCCGTCGACGCCGAGGACGGTCTTGCCGAACATCTGGATGAGGCGGCGGTAGGAGTCCCACGCGAAGCGCTCGTCGCCGGACTGCTTGGCGAGGCCCTTCACGGAGGCGTCCGAGAGACCGATGTTGAGGACGGTGTCCATCATGCCGGGCATCGAGAACTTGGCGCCCGAGCGTACGGATACGAGCAGCGGGTCGTCGGCCTGCCCGAGCTTCTTGCCCATCTTCCGCTCGAGGGCGTCGAGGTGCTCACTGACCTCTTCGCGCAGCTCAGCGGGCTCCGTGCCGCTGTCGAGGTAGACCTTGCAGGCCTCGGTGGTGATCGTGAAGCCCGGAGGGACCGGCAGACCGAGATTGGTCATCTCGGCGAGGTTGGCGCCCTTTCCGCCGAGGAGGTCCTTGAGGTCCCTGTTGCCCTCGGTGAAGTCGTAGACGAACTTCTGCTTCTTGTTTTCCGACACGGGTCTCGACTCCTCGAGGCTCGGTGGCTGCCCTGACGTCGAGGAACATACCCAGATCGAAGGCGTCTGAGGAGATACACCTGAGCGCCTTACGGCCGTAACCACCCGTCCGCCAGCAGATCGAAAGTGACCCTTCGGTAGGCGAAGTTTTCATCCCCCGAAGGGAGCTTGACCTCATCGAGAAAGATCGCGCTCACATGAGCGAGATCTGAAGCATTTGATTTCAAGTCTTGAACGCAAAAAGGGTGGCACCCGGTGCCACCCTGCATGCTCCAAACACGTTCAAGATCCGCTCATGTGAGCAGCCACCTTCTCAAGGTGGCGAGTATCACTCAACGATCGATCATCAATCGCGCGCTGTTCTCAGCTTCCGGACGCGTACCGCCCAGTTTCCGGACGCGCCCACCGCACCCTCCGGACCCCGCTCAGCCCCCGGACGTGTCCAGCTCCGCCTCTTCGCTCACACCCGCGCAGTCGTACGGGTCCTTGAGCCAGCCGTCCGGCAGCACGACCCGGTTGTTGCCCGACGTACGGCCGCGCGGGCCGTCCGCGCCGACCGGCCAGGCCTGGTCCAGATCCAGCTCGTCGAGCCCGGCGCGCAGCTCGTCGAGGGACGAGGTGATCGCCAGCCGCTTGCGCATCTCGGAGCCGACCGCGAAGCCCTTGAGGTACCAGGCCACATGCTTGCGGAAGTCGATGACACCGCGTGCCTCGTCGCCGATCCACTCACCGAGCAGCGTCGCGTGCCGCACCATCACTTCCGCGACCTCTCGAAGCGAAGGAGCCGCGGGCGCCCGGGTGCCTTCGAAGATGCCGACCAGGTCCCCGAAGAGCCACGGCCGCCCCAGGCAGCCGCGTCCCACGACCACTCCGTCGCAGCCGGTCTCGCGCATCATGCGGACCGCGTCCTCGGCGGACCAGATGTCGCCGTTGCCGAGCACCGGGATCTCGGGCACGTGCTCCTTGAGGCGGGCGATCGCGGACCAGTCCGCCGTACCGCCGTAGTGCTGTGCGGCCGTGCGCCCGTGCAGCGCGATCGCCGTGACGCCCTCCTCGACCGCGATACGGCCCGCGTCGAGATAGGTGATGTGGTCGTCGTCGATGCCCTTGCGCATCTTCATCGTGACCGGCAGATCGCCGGCCCCGCTGACGGCCTCGCGCAGGATCGCGCGCAGCAGATGACGCTTGTACGGGAGGGCCGAACCGCCGCCCTTGCGTGTGACCTTGGGGACCGGGCAGCCGAAGTTGAGGTCGATGTGGTCGGCCAGGTCCTCCTCCGCGATCATGCGGACGGCCTTGCCGACGGTGGCCGGGTCCACTCCGTACAGCTGGATCGAGCGAGGCTTCTCGGTCTCGTCGAAGTGGATCAGCTGCATGGTCTTCTCATTGCGCTCGACCAGGGCGCGCGTGGTGATCATCTCGCTGACGAACAGGCCCTTGCCGCCGGAGAACTCCCGGCACAGGGTGCGGAACGGTGCGTTGGTGATCCCGGCCATGGGCGCGAGCACGACCGGCGGCTGCACGTGGTGCGGGCCGATCGTGAGCGAGGGGGCGTCGGCTGCGGTGGGGGCCGGCGAGGCTGTCACGGGGGTCTGGTCGAGCGCGGTCATCCCGCCATTGTCGCGTACGCGACCCACTGGCGGACAGGGTCTTTAGTTAGGCGTACTTTTGATGCATGTCGTTGTCTCACCCCGCCCTCGACGAACCCCTGACCCACCGCCGGCGCATGCTGATCCTCGCGATCTGCTGTATGAGCCTGCTGATCGTCAGCCTCGACAACACCGTCCTGAACGTGGCCCTGCCGTCCATGCGCAAGGAACTCGACGCGGACGTGGCGGGCATGCAGTGGACGATCGACGCGTACACCCTGGTCCTGGCCTCGCTCCTGATGCTGGCCGGCTCGACGGCGGACCGGATCGGGCGGCGCAAGGTCTTCATGACCGGGCTCGTCCTCTTCACGATCGGCTCGGTGCTCTGCTCGCTCGCGCCCAGCCTGGAATCGCTGATCGCGTTCCGGATGGTGCAGGCCGTGGGCGGTTCGATGCTCAACCCGGTGGCGATGTCGATCATCACCAACACCTTCACCGAGCCCAGGGAACGCGCCCGCGCCATCGGCGTCTGGGGCGCGGTCGTCGGTATCTCGATGGCGGCCGGACCGCTGGTCGGCGGGCTGCTCGTGGACACGGTCGGCTGGCGCTCGATCTTCTGGGTCAACCTGCCGGTCGGCCTCGCCGCCCTGCTCCTGACACTGCGCTACGTGCCCGAGTCCCGCGCCCCCAAGCCCCGGCGCCCCGACCCCGTGGGCCAGATCCTGGTGATCGCCCTGCTCGGCTCCGTCACGTACGCGATCATCGAGGCGCCCGCGAAGGGCTGGCTCTCGGCGGAGATCCTCGTCTTCAGCGCGGTGGCCGTCTGCGCGCTGGTCTCTCTCGTCCTGTACGAGCGGCGGCGGGACGAGCCGCTCATCGATCTGCGGTTCTTCCGCAGCGCGCCGTTCAGCGGGGCGACCGTGATCGCGGTGAGCGCCTTCGCCGCGCTCGCCGGCTTCCTCTTCCTGTCGACGCTCTACCTGCAGGACGTACGCGGGCTAGACGCCCTGCACGCCGGACTGTGGATGCTGCCGATGGCGGCGATGTGCTTCGTCTGCGCGCCGCTCTCCGGGCGGCTGGTGGGCAGCCGGGGGCCGCGGATCTCCTTGCTGGTGGCGGGAGTCGCGATGACCGTGAGCGGGGTGCTGTTCGCGGCCTTCGAGGCGGAGACCTCGAACACCACGCTCGTGATCGGATACGTGGTCTTCGGCATCGGCTTCGGCTTCGTCAACGCCCCCATCACCAACACCGCCGTCTCCGGCATGCCCCGCGCCCAGGCGGGTGTGGCCGCCGCGGTGGCCTCGACCAGCCGCCAGGTGGGCGGGACGCTCGGGGTCGCGGTGATCGGTGCGGTGCTCGCGGCGGGCATGGCCTCGTCCGCCTCCTCGTCCACGGACTTCGTCGAGGCGAGCAAGCCCGCCTGGTGGATCATCGCGGGCTGCGGTCTGAGCGTCCTTGTGGTCGGCGCGGTGACCAGTGGCCGGTGGGCGCGCGGGACGGCGATCCGTACGGCCGAGCGGCTCGAGCACACGGAGGCGGCGGAGGCATCGGTCAAGGTGTGACGCCGGGCGCGCGCGGCGCCTCGAAACCTGTCCGCGTGCTTGCGAGGCCGTCTGTGAAAAAATAGGGATGCATGCGACACCTCACCACCTCAGTAGGCGGGGTAGAGACGTTCTACCGGGAAACGGGCCCCGAGGACGGACCGGTAGTGCTGCTGCCGCACGGTTATCCCGGGTCGTCGTTCGTGTACCGGCATCTGATGGCCGCGCTGGGTGACCGATGGCGGCTGATCGCCCCGGACCTGCCCGGCTTCGGCTACAGCGCGACCCCTGCTCCGGAAGAGTTCGGTTACACCTTCGACGCCTACGCCGAGTTCCTGTACGACTTCACCCAGCACCTCGGCCTGACGCGCTACGTGATCTGGCTGCACGACTACGGCTCCCAGTTCGGGCTCCGGCTCGCGATGCGCGCACCGGACCGGGTGGCGGGACTGATCATTCAGAACGGCGACATCTACGAGGACGCGTTCGGGCCCAAGTACGACGCCCTACGGCAGTTCTGGGCCGACCCGGGCCCCGAGTCGCGTCGCGGGATCGCCGCCCACGTCAGTTCGGAGGGCTTCCGCGACGAGTTCGCCGGCGAGCTGCCCGACCACGTCGCGGACCGGATTCCACCCGACCTGTGGACCTTGCACTGGGCGCTCATGCAGACTCCCGAACGCGTGGCGAACCTGATCCGGCTCCTCGAGGACCAGCCGAGCACACTGGCGTGGTTCGACCGTCAGCGCGCCTACCTGCGTGAGCACCGGCCCGAGACGCTGATCGTGTGGGGGCCGCACGACGGGTACATGCCCGAAGCCGCGGCCCGCGCCTATCACCGCGACCTTCCCGAGGCGGAGTTGCATCTGCTCGACGGCGGCCACTGGCTCCTCGAGACCCACCTCGACGAGGTGGTCCCCCTGGTCCGCGCATTCCTCGATCGCGTTCTGCCGTCGGCGGCGTCATCGCCGTGACGTGGCGCGGGCAGACGCGGCAACAGCAACGGCCCGCAACTCCCTGGGAGTTGCGGGCCGCCGGCTTGCCTGGGTCAGCTGTTCTCGGTGCCCTCCTGCTGCGCGTCGTCGGTGTTCGACGCGCCCTGCGCACGTTCCTGCATCTTGCGTACGAGGTCCTGCTTGAGCTCCTCGGCCGTCTTGCGGTCGTTCGCGCGCGAGGTCGCGGAGCCGGCGTCGTTCCTACGGGACAGCTTCTTGCGCTGCCCGCCCACGCCGAGCAGGTTGTTCCGGCTCTTGGCCACGGGTGTTTCCCATCAGGTGAGAGAGATGAAGGTTTTTTGGGGGCGGGGTCGGGCCCGCCGGATCTCACTCGTAGATCGGGAGGTGAAAGTACATGGGGCGACGGTACCGGAGGGCGAGTGGCGGTTGCACCGGAATTGCCGCGCGAGTGACAGATGACAGCTGACAGATGTTGAAATCTGTCAGCTGTTAGGTCAAGCTGGTGGCAGCACCGCCCCAGGCGTCCGGCACCTGCCCGCCCGGGCATCCGGCGCCCGCACCGCACGCCAACCCAAGGAGCCCCTCATGCGCACCACCACCCTCGGCACCACCGGTCCCCGGACCTCCGCCCTCGGCCTCGGCTGCATGGGGATGTCCGCCCTGTACGGGGACGCCGACCGCGCCGAGTCCCTCGCCACGATCCACGCCGCGCTCGAAGCGGGCATCACGCTGCTCGACACGGGCGACTTCTACGGCATGGGCCACAACGAACTGCTGATCAACGAGGCGCTGCGCACCGCCCCCGCCGCCCGCCGCGAACAGGCGCTCACCAGCGTCAAGTTCGGCGCCCTGCGCACCGTCGAGGGCGGCTTCACCGGATACGACGGCCGGCCGGACGCGGTCAAGAACTTCGCCGCGTACTCGCTCCAGCGCCTGGGCACCGACCACATCGACATCTACCGGATCGCCCGCGTCGACCCGGACGTGCCGATCGAGGAGACGGTCGGCGCGATCGCCGAGCTGGTGGAGGCCGGGCACGTACGGCATATCGGCCTCTCCGAGGTCGGCGCCGAGACCCTGCGCCGGGCGTCCGCCGTCGCGCCGATCTCCGACCTGCAGATCGAGTACTCGCTCATCTCCCGCGGCATCGAGGCGGACATCCTGCCGACGGCCCGTGAGCTGGGCATCGGCATCACCGCGTACGGAGTCCTGTCCCGCGGTCTCATCTCCGGCCACTTCACGCGCGACCGCAAGCTCGCCGCGAACGATTTCCGCGGGATGAGCCCCCGTTTCCAGGGCGAGAACCTGGACCGCAACCTCGATCTGGTCGACGCCCTGCGCAAGATCGCCGAACAGAAGGGCGTCACGGTCGCGCAGACCGCGATCGCCTGGGTCTCGGCACAGGGCGAGGACATCGTCCCGCTCATCGGCGCCCGCACCCGCGCCCGCCTCCAGGAGTCCCTCGGCTCGCTCGACATCACCCTGGACGCCGCCGATCTCGCGGCGATCGAGCAGGCCGTCCCGGCCGACGCCGCCGCGGGCGAGCGCTACCCGGCGCAGCAGATGGCACACCTCGACAGCGAGCGCTGACAGGCCCCCCGGGTACGGTTCCCCCCATGGCCACCGAAACGCTGACCGCCGAGCGCATCCTCGCCGCGACCGAGGACGTGCTGCGTCTGTACGGACCCGCCAAGGCGACCGTGGTCGACGTGGCCCGCGCGCTCGGCGTCAGCCACGGCAGCGTCTACCGCCATTTCCGTACGAAGGCGGCGCTGCGCGAGGCGGTGACGAAGCGGTGGCTCGACCGGACCACGCGGGAGCTGAGCCGGATCGTCGCCGACCGCTCGCGCAGCGCCGAGGACCGGCTGGCGTCCTGGAACGTGGCGCTGTTCACCGCCAAGCGCAAGAAGGCGGGGGCCGACCCGCAGCTGTTCGCCACGTACGAGGTGCTGCTGCGCGAGAACAGCGGGGTGGTCGACGAGCACATCACCGAGCTGGTCGGCCAGTTGGTGCAGATCGTCCAGGACGGTGTGGCCGCGGGAGATTTCACGCCGGTCGAGGGAAACGTCGAGGCCACGGCCCGCGCGGTGTTCGACGCGACGATCCGCTTCCACGACCCCGTATACGCGGCCGAGTGGTCCAAGCCCGGGATCGAGGCCGAGATGGATGCCCTCCTGGCCCTCCTCGTGAACGGCCTCAAGCGCCGTCCGTAGCCGGACCCGCGCGCCGGAATGTAGGAGTGCGTTCAGGTCTTGGCAAGACGTGCGGCAGATGTTGTCGCAGGAGTTCCGATGCCGAAGGCGGGAACCGCGCATCCTCTTGACGCGGCCATGCTCGGACAGTTCAATCACGCCGTGAGTTAAGCGGGTTGGGGGGCCCAGGACCTATTTCTGCGCGGTCGGCCATCGCTCGCCGCCCCGCTCACTGCGTCAAGTCTTCAACTAATGAGGGTCTTCAACCGATGAGGGCCGTACGGCATCAGTGCACGCGTTCCACGTGACGGCAAGGAGCCGCGGATGAGAAGACGCACGTGTACCCGGTCCAGGATCTCTGTGGTGGCGGCCTCGCTCGCCGCCCTGCTCGCACCGCTGGTGCCCGCGTGGGCGGCGGCACCGGAGGCCGCCACCGCACCCGCCTACCTCGACTCCCGGCAGTCCACCGAGCGCAGGGTCGCCGACCTCCTCGGGCGTATGACGCTCGAGGAGAAGATCGGCCAGATGACACAGGCCGAACGGGCCGCGGTCGCCGAGGACCCGACGCTGGTCAGGACGCAGATGCTCGGCTCGCTGCTCTCGGGCGGCGGCTCCACACCGGCCGAGAACACCCCGGCCGCCTGGGTCGAGATGGTCAACGGCTTCCAGGAGCAGGCGCTGCGGACCCGCCTCAAGATCCCGCTCCTGTACGGCATCGACGCGGTGCACGGCCACGGCAATGTGCACGGCGCCACGGTCTTCCCGCACAACGTGGGCCTGGGCGCCACCCGCGACCCGCGCCTGGTGGAGCAGGTCAACCGCGCGACCGCCGAGGAGGTACGGGCCACCGGTATCCCCTGGAACTTCGCGCCGTGCCTGTGCGTCTCGCGCGACGCGCGCTGGGGCCGTGCCTACGAGAGCTTCGGCGAGGACCCGTACCTGGTCGCGCAGATGGCCGTCGCCGTCGAGGGACTGCAGGGCGACGGCGGCAAGGGCCGCGGCTTCGACGAGGACGAAGTCCTCGCCACTGCCAAGCACTTCGCCGGTGACGGCGGCACCCGCTACGACACCGCCACGGCCGAGGCGAACGAGGGCAAGCCCTGGTGGGAGCAGAAGTACACGATCGACCAGGGCATCACCGTCACGAGCAAGCGGGACTTCCAGCGACTGCATCTCGCGCCCTACGGCCCGGCGGTCGACCGGTACGGGGTCGGCAGTGTGATGCCCTCGTTCTCCAGTGTCGACTGGACCGAGGACGGCGTCGGCAACCCGACCAAGATGCATGCCCACCGTGATCTGCTGACCGGCACGCTCAAGGGCCGGATGGACTTCGACGGTTTCGTCATCTCCGACTGGGAGGGCATCCACCAGATACCCGACCCGGCCGATCCGGCGAACACCGGCCTGACCGCGTACAAGGTCCGTACGGGCGTGAACGCCGGTATCGACATGTTCATGGAGCCCAACACCTCCCGGCAGTTCCAGGACCTGCTGCTCGCGGAGGCCGCCGCGGGCCGCGTATCCCAGGCGCGTATCGACGACGCCGTGGGCCGCATCCTGACCAAGAAGTTCGAGCTCGGCCTGTTCGAGAACCCGTACGCCTCCGCCGACGACCTGGACGAGGTCGGCAGCCGTGAGCACCGCTCCCTGGCCCGCTCGGCCGTCGCCAAGTCCCAGGTGCTGCTGAAGAATTCACGCGGCGCGCTGCCGCTGTCCGCCAAGGACAGCATCTACGTGGCCGGGCGCAATGCCGACGACATCGGCAACCAGGCGGGCGGCTGGACGATCACCTGGCAGGGCGCGTCCGGCGATCTCGTCCCGGGTGACACGATCCTGGACGGCATCCGCCAGGTCGCCCCGCGTGCGGACGTCACCTACAGCGCGGACGCCTCCGCTCCTACGGAGGGCGCGGACGTCGGTGTGGTCGTCGTCGGGGAGACCCCGTACGCCGAAGGCTACGGAGACGTCGGCGGGCCCGAGTGCGGCTGGTGCACACCGGCGCAGCAGGAGGAGAAGTCGCTGACGCTGCAGGCCACTGACCAGGCGGTCGTGGACAAGGTCTGTGCCGCCGTGGACACCTGTGTCGTCCTGGTGGTCTCCGGGCGCCCGCAGATCGTGGCCGATCCCGGGGGCAGGATCGACGCTTTGGTGGCCTCCTGGCTGCCGGGCAGCGAGGGCGCGGGCGTCGCGGATGTGCTCTTCGGCAGGAAGCCGTTCACCGGGCGGCTTCCGGTGACCTGGCCGGCCACCGCGGCCCAGGAGCCCATCAACATCGGTGACGCGGGCTACCGGCCGCAGTACCCCTTCGGCTGGGGCCTGCGCACCGGGGGCCACGGCGGCGACCGGGACGCCCAGGCTCTCGACCGGGCTCAGGCGGCGGTCCTCGCGGGCACGGCGCCCGCCGACTGGGCGGAGCTCATC
>NZ_JBEPEW010000173.1:0-15326 GCF_040300965.1 Streptomyces mesophilus
CGACCGGCATACGAAGGGTGGGGTGGGGGGGGGGGGGGCGGGCGGGCGCCCCCCGGCCTGTGCCCTCCCCCCTCCCCCGGGGCGCGGGAACCCCGCCCCCAACACCCCCCACCCCCCCCCCACTCCCGGGTGTGCCTCAGCAGTCCGGTACGCCGGGCAGCTTTGCGTCCGGATGATCGATGTAGATGTTGGAGACGAAGCCGCCCTGGTCCCGGAGCCTGCTCCACCAGTTGTTGCTGTAGCCCTCGGCGTTGACGGTGTCGCCCTGCTTCTGGCACTCGACGTACACGGCGGTCGGGCCGCCGAGCCGGGTGACGAGCGGCGAGCTGAGATAGGCGTCCGCGCGCACGGCGACATCCGAGCCCCAGGTGCGGAAGTTGCTGCTGCCACCGCCGCAGTTGTCACTGGTCAGGTAGTACTGGTGGTACGAACCGGGATACGCCAGCGGGGACCCGTTGATCCGGATGTCCTGGCCGACTCCGTTGAGCAGCTGCTCGTAATGGATGTGCGCACCCGAGGAGTTGCCGGTCGAGCCCGTGATGCCGATCTCCTGGCCCTGGGCCACCCCGGCGCCGTTCGCGACGGAGAACGAGGCGAGGTGGAAGTAGTACGTCTTCCAGCCCGAGCCGTGGTCGATGACGATGTAGTTCCCGGCGCCGCCCGCCTGGTAGTAGCGGTATGCGGTGCCGGCCGCGGAGGCGAGCGTCGGGGTGCCTGCCGTCGAGCCGCCGTCGGAGCGTATGAAGTCCAGGGCCCGGCGAACCTCGGCGCTGTGATGGCTGTACGTCCACTGCTGGCCGCACGGGTAGGGCGCCTTGAAGTTGGGCGCGGCCGCGGCACCGGACTCGTCGGCTTGGGCCGGTGTGGTCAGGCCGAGCAGCGCGAGCAGCAGGGCGGCGAGCACGAGCAGCCGCTGTCTGGGGGGCATGGGGTCTCCTCGAAGTGGTTCGGGGGATGGGGGAGTGCGAGGTCGGCCGGAGGGGCGGGGTGTGAAGTCGGCTGGGGGACGGGGGAGTTCAGCACTCGGGCACGCCGGGCAGCCAGGCCTCGGCGACGTCGATGAAGATGTTGGAGATATAGCCGTCGTAGTCCGGCAGGTAGGACCAGGCGTCGTTGGTGTGGCCTTCGTACGTCACGGTCTCGCCGCGCTCCTGGCAGCTGACGCGCACCTGGGTGGGTCCGGGGAGCCGCGCGACGACAGCGGACGAGGTGGTCGACGCCTGGCGTACGGCCACGTCGGTGCCCCAGGTCGGGAAGGTCGCGCCGGTCTGGTCGCCGGTCCACAGGAAGGTCACGTCGACCCAGCCGTTGTCGTTCAGACCCACGTTGTAGAAGGTGCCGTCGGCCAGGTCGATGCCGGCCGGGTTGGCCACGCGGCGGCCGAACTCGTCGAGCCCGCCGTTGTAGCCGCTCTGGTAGGCGGCCTGCGCCTCGGGGGTACCCTGCGGCAGATCACGCCACATCTCCCGTTCGCCGGACGGGTTCCAGTAGTCGTCCTTGGTGTTCCAGGGGCCGACATCCCAGACGGGTGCGGTCTCGCAGCGGGCGGGACCGCAGACCTGGACCGAGTAGTCCCACGTGCCCTTGGGCGACAGGCCGCGGCGCGAAGGCAGTGCCACGAAGTGGTCGTTCGGCTGGATCACATGGCCGTTCGCCGTGGTGCCGCCGACCAGCCCCTCACGGGTGGCGAACAAGCGGTACTTCACCGGGGAGGCCGCGGTGCGCCGGCTCTGTTGCGGTGCTGTGTCGGCGGTCAACTCGACCTTGCGTACGGCGGTTTCGGCACCGCGCAGTGTCAGCCGGACCTGCACGGTGTCCACCGCGTAGGGGAGCCGGACCGCGGTGCCTCCCGCGGGTGCGGTATGCCATTCGCTCCAGCCGCGGTCGGTGGACCGGCCGCGTACGTCGAGGGCGACCTCGGCGCCGCGGGGCACTTCGGCGTCGAGCCGGGCGCGGACCCGGTCCACGGCGCGGTCCAGGCGCTTCTCGGCCAGGACCAGACTGCCCTGGGCGGCCGCGCGCGTACGTACGGACGCCGGACCCGACGGATGCTGCGCGACTCTCAACTGACCTGATCCGTACCGTACGTCGACATCATCCGTGTCGATCACGGACAGGTCGGGGCTCCAGCTGATCGGCCCATCGGCGGCCGGATGCTCGGCCGCACCCGCCGGCCAGGCCTGCCCCGACAGGGCGGCCAGGGCGGCGAGCGCGCCGAGCAGACGTATCGGCCGGCGGCGGGTGTGACGGACGGCGATGTGGGGTCGCATCCGGGTTCCTTCCCTTGATCGTGCACGTGATCCAGGAGGTGAACGCGCAGCGCGCGGCGGGGCGTACGGGGCGCGCCACGGGCACCGCAGCGTAAGGCCCCGGGTGCCGTCGTGCCGCGAGGGATTCCCGGCACAGTCGAAAACTCCAGGTGGCCCCTGGGCACAAGAGCCGCACGGGGCCTTGCGGGAAGGGCGCGCGGACCCGCTAATGACCGGTGTGGCAGGAACGCTGCGCATCCACTTCAGCGACAGGGACTTCCTTCATGTGCAGTTCGCGAAGTCACCCGATCCGATCTGGGAGGCGATCCTCGCCCTCCATGTGCTGACCTCGCCGGAGCCCCGCGTCCCTGTTCGGCTGCGGCCCTGGCGCCGGCGCGCCCGGCACCGTACCGGTACCGAACTGCGCCGCACCTGCCGGCTGCTCGCCGACCTCGCGCCGCCCGACGCCGCGTACTGGCCGGACTTCCTCACGCCCGTCGAGTCCGAGGACGGACTCGCGGCCGGCCTCGACGCCCTCCGCGCCACCTCGGCGGCACGCCTGGCGGGTGAGCTGCGGGTGGCCGCCCATCACCGGAACCTGCCCGCCTGGACCCGGCGCCTGGCCGCCGGCGACCGGGGTCTGCTCGGTCAAGTGGCCGATGCCGTACGTGACTTCCACACCCGGCTGATCTTCCCCGACTGGGGCGAGGTGCACAGCGCCGTCGCCGCCGAGCGCGCGCTGCGCCTGGACGCCCTCGACGGCGGCCTGGGGGCGCTGCTCGCCTCACTGCCCGCGTTCACCTGGCAGGACCCGGTCCTCAGTGCGCCCTATCCGCACGACCACGTGCTGCGCCTGCGGGGACGCGGACTGCGCCTCATCCCCTCGTACTTCTGCCACACCACTCCGGTCGCGATCGTCGATCCGCGGCTGCCGCCGGTGGTGGTCTATCCGCTCCCGCACTGCGGGAGCGCGCCCGCGCCGGCGCCGCACCTCGCCCCGCTCCTTGGCGCGAACCGGGCCCGCGTCCTGACCGCCCTGGAGAACACCGCGACCACCGGCGCCCTCGCCGCCCGCCTCTCGATGCCCGACTCCTCGGTGAGCGGCCACCTGAAGATCCTCAGAGAGGCGGGCCTCATCGAGAGCTCCCGCTCCGGACAGCAGGTCCACCACCGCCTTACGGGGCGGGGGCGGGCGCTGCTCGGGGCGTGACGCCTGAACATCGCCGCATCCAGGGCGAGTTGTGTTCCCGGTGCAGGGCTTGCCGGTGCGTCAGTGGATGGTGGTGTGCGGGGCGAGCTGCGTGGACCAGTTGCTTCGTGCCGTGCCCAGCGCGAACTCGGCCAGCCGGAGGTGCTGGATGTCGGTGGTGCCGGCGGGGGCGTAGATGTGGTGGGCGTCGCGGAGGTAGCGCTCGATCGGCCGGTCCGTGAACAGTCCCGCGGCGGCATGGATCTCCATGGCATTGCGCGCCGTGTCCAGCGCGGATTCCACATTCACCACCTTCGCGTTCATCAACTCGGCGTCGCACGGGTGCCCTTGGTCGAGCAGATGGGCCGAGTGATAGGCGGCGAGGCGCGCGGTCATCAGTCGGGACTGCATCTGCCCGAGCTTGATCTTGACGTTCGACAGATGGTGCAGAGGCTTGCCGAAACGTTCCCGCTCGGCGGCGAACCGGCTGGTCTCCTCGACGAGTGCCTGATGTATCCCCAGGGATACGGCCGTCAGGTTCGCCCGCCCGTACAGGACGCTGGAGGAGTAGGCGACGGCGAGCCCGTCGCCCTCCGCGCCGAGCCGGTTCCCGGCGGGGACACGGCAGTGGTCGAAGACGAGTTCGCCGAAGCTGAACCCGTGCAGTCCCAGGGTGGGCTGTTCGGCGGTGACGGTGCAGCCGGGGCGGTCGGCCTCGACCAGGAACGCGGTGAGCCCACCGGAGCCGGGTCCGGTGCGGGCGACGACGCCGTGCAGATCGCCGACATGGCTGTTGCCGACGAACACCTTGCGGCCGGTGAGCACATAGCTGTCGCCGTCGCGCACGGCACTGGCGGCCATTCCGAGGACGTGCCCACCGGATTCGGGTTCGGTCACCGCGATCGTCGGCAGGCATCCACCCGCGGCGATGGCGGGGAGCCATGTCTTCTTCTGCGCCTCGTCGCCGAAGTGCAGGATCTTCGCGACCCCGAGCTGGGAGGCCTGCGCCATCGCTCCCATCGCGGCACTGACCCGCGACAGTTCCTCGATGATGATCGTCTTGGCGAGGTGGCCTGCGCCCATTCCGCCGTACGCGGCCGGGATGGTCGCCCCGATCCAGCCCTGGTGCGCGATCTGGCGGGACAGCTCGTACTGGACGGTGCGGGCGGATTCCATCGCCGCGATCCGCGGCCGTATCTCGAGTTCGGCGAAACCGCGCACGTCCTCGCGTAACTGTTCGTGGCGGGTGCTGGTGAAGTAGCCGCGGACGGCCGGGCGCAGGCGGGTCTGGGCATGCGTCGTGGGCAACGGAACTCCCGTGTGAGCGGGGGGACTTGAAGGGCGTGCCGCAGTCATGGTGGGCCCGTGTTCGCACATCTGCAAGTACGCCTGCAAGAACACCTGCACGTACATCTGCAAGTACATGCACAGGTGGGACACACGCATCCGCGGGGGAACGTGCGCGGAAGGTGGCAAGCGGTGAGGGGCGGCGGCTTCGCTCACCGGCGGCACGGGTGGGTCACCAGTCGTGCAGGGAACCGTCGAGCTTCAGCCGGTTCACCGGGAGGTACGCGGGCGTGTACGGATGAGCGGTGGCGGCCTCGTCGTCGTAGTCGACGCCCAGGCCGGGGCCGTCACCGGGGTTGAGCAGCCCCTCCGAGAAGCGGTATGCGGGCCGGAACACCTGGTCCGTGGCAGCGGAGTGCTTCATGTACTCCTGAATGCCGAAGTTCGCCACGGCGATGCCCAGATGCAGGGCGGCCGCGAGCCCCACCGGGGAGATGTCCGTGGGGCCGTGCACCCCGGACTTGATCTGGTAGACGGACGCGTAGTCGAGGATCCGGCGCAGCGCGGTGATGCCGCCTGCGTGGGTCACCGGCGAGCGGACATAGTCGATGAGCTGCTCCTCGAAGAGCGCTCGGTAGTCCCAGATCGTGTTGAACACCTCGCCGATCGCCAGCGGTGTCGTCGTGTGCTCGCGCACCCGGCGCAGCACGGCGGTGTTCTCGGCAGGGGTGACATCTTCGAGCCAGAACAGGTCGTACGGTTCCAGATCCTTGCCGAGACGGGCGGCCTGGATGGGGGTGAGCCGGTGGTGGGCGTCGTGCAGCAGCGGCAGCTCTGGGCCGAACTCGTTGCGCACGGCCTCGAAGACGCGCGGCGCGTGGCGCAGGTAGGCCCGCGTATCCCATTCCTCCTCGGCCGGCGCCGGCGAGCGGCGGGCGGGCTCGTGGTCGTAGCGAGCCGTGGAACCGCCGTTGCCGACCGCGGAGTTCGCGCTGGCGGCGACTCCGTACACCGAGTCGAGCCCGGGGATCCCGGTCTGGATACGCAGGGCGCGGTAGCCCTGGTCCAGGTGGGCCCGTATGGAGTCGAACAGTTCCGGTATGTCCCGACCACTGGCGTGGCCGTACGCCAGGCAGCCGCGCCTGCTGCGGCCGCCGAGCAGCTGGTAGAGCGGCAGTCCGGCGAGCTTGGCCTTGATGTCCCACAGCGCTGTGTCGACGGCGGCGATGGCGGCCATGGTGATGGGGCCGCGCCGCCAGTACGCGCCGCGGTAGAGGTACTGCCAGGTGTCCTCGATCGCATGCGCGTCCCGGCCGATCAGCAGCGGTACGACGTGATCGCCCAGATACGAGGCGACGGCGAGCTCGCGGCCGTTGACGGTGGCGTCGCCGAAGCCCACGACCCCGTCCTCGGTGCGCAGCCGCAGGGTGACGAAATTGCGTCCGGGCGACGTGACGAGGACTTCGGCCGAGACGATGCGCGTGGCGCCGTCGGCGGTCCTGCCGGGTTCGGGGGAGTGCTGCTCGGTGAGGGGGCTGGTCACGCGCGGTCCTCCACGGCGTCGGGGCAGGCTCCGGCGGCGGCACGGCACGGTGGCGTCGGAGCCTGACGGGCGGTTCAGGGGTGAATTCCCTTGCCGTGAACCGTACTTGCGCAGGCGTGCCGGTCGGGCGAGCTCGCGGATCCGTACCCTGGTGTCCGCCGTATGCGGGCGGCCGGGAGCTGCGGTGCAGGCCAGGCGTCCTGTGGCACAGGCGTTCGCCTAAGCTGACGGTCCTGGACAGCGACGACAGCCGGAAGCGAGGGCGGGCCACCGTGGGGGAGATCCTGCTCACTGCCGCAGGTCTGTACGTCCTCGTGCTGTTCCGCGCCGGCGGCACCTTCGCCGTGGGCCGCCTCGCCGGAGCGGGTGCCCGGCGCGGCCGCTTCGCCGAGCGGCTGGCCTCGGCCCGGTTCCAGCGCGCCGAACGGGCGATCCAGCGATGGGGCGCACCGGTGGTCGCCGTCTCGTTCCTGACCATCGGCTTCCAGACCGCCGCCAACTTCCTCGCCGGCACCATGCGGATGCCGCTCAGGCACTACCTCCCCGCCCTCTTCCTCGGTGGAGCGGCCTGGGCGCTGCTCTACGCGAGCGCCGGGATCGGCGCCCTCAAGGTCCTCGGCAGGATCTTCGCCGAACACACGGCGCTGGGTGTGGCCGCGGTGGTCGCGCTCCTGCTCGCGGTGCTGGGCGTCCTGACGTACCGCAGGAGAGCCGCCCAGCCCGCGGACGTCACCCCCTCCACGGAGTCCTGACCGCTCGAGGCCGGGCAGCGCGCCCCCTGGGTCCTGCGCACCGGACGCAGTAGGAATCCTTCTCCGCTGCGCCGCTTGACGTTCCATGCTCCGTACCAGATATTCACCGTACGATGAATTAAAGGTCGTGGCGACGCGGCGACACCGGGAGGAGCCATGGGGGCGAGCGTGGACACGATCGAGATCGACCGGCCGGCGGAGGAGGTGTTCGCGTACGCCACGGACCCGGCGACGTTCCCCGAGTGGCAGGGGGATGTGGTGAGGGTGAGCCTCGACAGCCGCGAAGTGGGCTCGCGTTACACCACCGTCCGGAAGATCGGCGGCTCCGAGCGCAGCATGACGCAAGAGATCACCGACAATGAGCCACCGCGTTTCTGGGCCGCGCGCGGTGTGGACGGTCCGATCCGTCCGAACGCGACCGTCGCCGTCGAACCCCTCGGTGCCGGCCGCTGCCGGGTGACGTTCGGGCTGGACTTCGACGGCCGAGGGGTGGCCGCACCCCTGGCGCCGATGGTGCGCCGGATGGCCGCGAAAGGTGCGCCGAAGAGCCACCAACGCCTCAAGGAACTGCTCGAGGGCAACGCCTAGCCGGCGCCGGCATACCCCAGGACGTCGTCGACTCTCACGGCGTGGTGCGCGGGGTGCGCATGCGGCCGTACGCGTACACACAGCCCGCGAGCGCGAGGTCGGACAGGAGCATGAAGCCGATGGAGTACGAGTCCTTGACGCTGTAGATGGCGCCCATCAGCAACGGCGGCACGAAGCCGCCCAGGCCGCCCATCGCGCCGACGATGCCGGTCACGCTCCCCACCTGAGGCTGCGGGGTGACCTGAGCGACCAGGGCGAAGACGCTGCCGCCCGCCGCGCCGAGGCCCGCGGCCATGGCAAGGAGCGCGATCGTGGCCAGCGGTGCCAGCGGCGGGTCGAAGGCCTGCACCACGGCGAACAGCGCGACGACGGCCAAGGCGACCGCGGTGACCACGGCGGGATGAAACCGGTCCGAAAGGCGCCCGCCGATCGGCCGGAAGATGACCGTGACCAGGGCGAACCCGGCTGCTTTGGCACCGGCGTCCGTGGGGGAGAGGTCGTACCAGGTCTTGAGATAGGTCGGCAGGTAGACGCCGAACGCCACGACGCCGCCGAAGCCGATGGCGTACAGCGCCGACAGCTCCCAGGTGACCCGCAGCCTGCCCGCCTGCTGCAGCCGGGAAGCCAGCGAGGAGGTGGGGACCTTGCGGTCGGGGTGGTCACTGATGAACAGCGCACCGAGCACGGCGAATACGGCCAGCCCGAGGGCGACGACCACGAAGGGCAGGTTCTCGCCATGGGCGGCGATCCGGGGTGTGAAGTACCCCGAGAGCGCCACACCCCCGGTGCCCATACCGAACACGCCGAGGGCGAAGCCTCTGCGGCCGGGCGGGAACCAGGAGCTGACCAGGGGGACACCGATCGCGAAGGTCGTACCCCCGAGTCCCAGCAGCAGAGCGACGACGAGCAGCAGGCCGTAGCTGTCCTTGACGGGGATCAGCAGCAGCACGGGGACGATGGTGAGCGCGGAAACCAGCGGAAACATCAGCCTGGCGCCGTAGCGGTCGGTCAGCGCACCCGCCGGGATCCGGCCCAGGGAACCCACGAGTACGGGAATCGCCACGAGCAGCGACTGCTGAAAGGAACTCAGGTTCAGACGGTCCCTGTAGCCCGACGCCAGCGGAGCGATCAGATCCCAGGCCCAGAACGTGAGCGTGAACCCCACCGTCGCCATGATCAGGTTCCGGTACGCGGCGGCGGAGGTGCGCTGGTCGGTGTCCACGCCCCCAGTCAAGGCACGCCTTGTCCCGCGAGCGCGCTGAACTGCGCCGTCCGGATCAGGAACCGGGACGCGGCCCGGTCACCCGATTGCGCGCGAGCGCCCCGCCAGGCGTGCGCGGCAGCGCGCCGACCGCACAGGATGTGGCCATGGCCGACGCGCCGCGGCCCGCGCAGGGCGCCGACGACGGGGAGCTCCCCGCGGCCGAGGTCCGCCGCGGTCGCCCCGGCCGCCCCCGGCGCGCAACCCCACGGCACGCGTCCGCGCCCGTCGCCCGCCACCGGCTGCGCAAGCTGCGCAGCCTGCTGCCCGGCAGCCCCGACCTGCCCGAGCCGAGCGAGCCCCCGCCGCCGCCCCAGGAGTTGATCGCCTTCCTGCGGGTCGTCGGAGCGACCCTGGTCCGGGCGGGCGAGTCCGTCGACGCCGTCCAGGAGACCATCAACCGGCTTGGCGCCCGCTACGGCTTCGACACCGTGCACACCTTCGTGGTGCCGACCGGCGTGTTCGTACGCGCCGGGAAGGCCCCCGACTCGGTGATCGACTTCGCCCCCGTCCAGGGACCTGATCTGCGCCTCGACCAGATCGACCAGCTCTACCGCTTCATCGACGAGGTCTACGCCCACCCCGTCGCCCCGGAGGCCGGCACCGCACGGCTCGCCGAGATCGAGGCGATGCGGCCGCGCTTCGGGTTCTGGACGCGGGTCCTCGGCTATGTCGTCATGACGATGGGGCTCGGCCTGCTGACCCTGCCCAACTCGATGGCGCTCGCCGGGTACGCGGTGCTCGGCCTCGTGGTCGGCATGCTGCGCGAGTACGCGGACCGTGCCGGCCGGCTGGTGAACCTTGCACTCCCGGTGCTCGCCGCGCTGCTCGTCACCGCCGTCGCGTACCGCTACAGCGGGCCGCTGCTCGGCGAGGACCCGACCAAGTTGCTCATCCCGCCCCTGGTGGCGTTCCTGCCGGGCACCGCCCTGACCATGGGCACCATCGAACTGGCCACCGGCTCCATCGTGTCGGGCGCCAGCCGCCTCGTGTACGGCCTCAATGTCCTGATCCTGCTGGCCTTCGGCATCGCCGTCGGGTCCCAGCTGGTCACCGAGCACCCGCTGGCCAAGGACACCTCGGTGGACGCACTCGGAGCCTGGGCGGCGTGGGCGGGTGTCGGACTGCTCGGTCTCGGCTTCGTCCTCAGCTTCTCGGCCTCGCTGCGTACGCTGCCGTGGCTGCTGCTCGTCCTGTGTGTGGCCAAGGTCGGCCAGGATGTGGGCACCACGGTGGCGGGGCCTCTGTTCGGCGCGTTCGCGGGCGGGGTGACGCTGCCGCTGCTCACGCGTCTCATCGAGCGCAATCCGCACGCCCCGCCGGCCCAGGTGGTCTTTCTGCCGGCCTTCTGGATGCTGGTGCCCGGCCGCCTGGGTCTCACCGGTGTCGGGCAGCTCCTTGTGGACCACGAGAACAGCGGCCTCGACACGACCGTCGAGGCCCTGCTCACCGTGGTGGCCGTGGCCCTCGGGGTCCTGGTGGGTGCCAATGCGCTGAACCGGCGTACGGTCCCGGTCCCCGCCGAGCCGGGCCTGCCCCACCCACCCGCCTCGTCCGCTGCCGACCCGTTCGCTTCCGACCCGTCCGGCGCGGCAGGTCCCGACGGGGCGGCGGCCGAGCCGACGCAGCCGGATCCGTCCGAGTTGCCGCCCGAGTCCGCGCCGCGAGGCTAGGACCGTGACCACCGCCCGCCCCACCGCATCAGCCAAGAAGCCCAGCCTCCTGGCGCGGGCGCGCACCCCGCGCAAACCCATGCTGTGGTTCGAGATCGTTCTGATCGCCGTGAGCTACTGGCTGTACTCCCTGGTCCGCAACGCAGTGCCCCAGGAGAAGGCCCTCGCGCTGCGGCATGCCGACTGGGTGTGGGACACCGAACGCCGCATCGGCATCGGCGTCGAGCACACGATCAACCATGCAGTGAACAAGGTCACTTGGCTGATCGTGGGCATGAACTACTACTACGCGACCTTGCACTTCATCGTCACGATCGGCGTCCTGGTCTGGCTCTACCGCTGTCACCCGGGCCGCTACATCAGCGGCCGCCTCGCTCTGTTCGCGACCACCGGAATCGCCCTGATCGGCTTCTACTTCTTCCCGCTGGCCCCGCCCCGGCTGATGGAGGACGCCGGATTCATCGACACGGTCGCCGTGCACCACACCTGGGGCTCCATGAGCCAGGGCAGCGCCGCCTCGGTCTCGAACCCCTATGCCGCGATGCCGTCCATGCACATCGGCTGGTCCACCTGGTGCGCCACGATGATCGCGTGCTTCGCCCGGCACCGCTGGGCGAAGGCCCTCGGCATCCTCTATCCGGTCGCCACCCTGCTGGTGATCATCTCGACCGCCAACCACTTCTGGACCGACGCCCTCGGCGGTCTGATCTGCCTCGGCTTCGGCTTCGCGTTCAGCTACGCCTGGTTCGGCTCCTTCCCCTGGCAGCTGCCGCAGTACATCGAACGGCGCAAACCCGATCCCGTATGACGTCTTCGCGGAACTGGTGCAACTGGCGTCTTGGCCCTGTTGCCGGCACGCACCCGCCTGCGTCATCCGGCGACGCCCCGGCCGCCCTTCGGACGCGGTCTGCGAGGCGCAGACTTAGCGTTTTCGTATGTGCTGGAGTGCATCGGCCGACCTGGTGGCGGGCGGGGTGATCGGCGCCGTCGGGGTCGCCTGCGCGGCACGCGCTGCCCGCGTGCGTCGCCGTGCGCTGCCGCTGGCCGCGCTTCCGCTGCTTCTCGGAGCGCACCAGCTGGTCGAGGCGGTCGTCTGGAACGCGGGCGGCGGCACCGGTCCGGCCACCCTCGTCTGGGCCGTGATCGCTCTGCCGTTGCTGCCGCTGTGGGTCTCCTTCGGAGTGCTGTGCGTCGTTCCGCACCGGGAGCGTCGGCGACTGGTGATTCCGGTGGCCGCCGCGGTGGCCACGTCGGCTGTCCTCGCGTACGTCCTCGTCACGAAACCCGTCGCGGCCGAGATCCGCGGTCACACCATGGGATACGCGATCGGTCTGCCGTATGCGCCCGTGCTGCTCGCCGGCTATCTCCTGGGGACGATCGGGGCGCTGGTGATGGCCGGCGAAAAAGGTCTGAGACTCCTCGGCATCCTGGCCGGCGTCGGCGCGGCGGTGTGCGCGATGGTGTGGCGGCTGGAGTTCATCTCCACGTGGTGCGCCTGGGCCGCGCTGTGTTCCGTGGTGCTGTTCAGGTGGGTCGGCACGGAGCAACCGGCGCCACCCTCGCAGCGCGGAGGGCCGGTGAGAGGGAGCCAGGTCGCGTAGACCCGGCGGGCGCCCGAGCGGCCCCTGCTCGCTCCGGTGGCTGTCATCGGTCGCCCGCTCGGGCGCGCACCTTCCGCAGGTGCCGC
Source organism: Streptomyces mesophilus (assembly GCF_040300965.1). Lineage (GTDB taxonomy): Bacteria > Actinomycetota > Actinomycetes > Streptomycetales > Streptomycetaceae > Streptomyces > Streptomyces mesophilus_A. The sequence goes on from NZ_JBEPEW010000173.1 coordinate 12,230, forward strand.
CGGTTCCAGCCGGTGATACGGGCGACCTCGGCCGCGTCACCACCTTCGCGGAGCACGGCGACCGCCTCGGCCTGCAGGTCGACGAGCGCGGCGTCCAGGGCGGCCTGTGCCTCGCGGTAGCGCTGGGCGGCGAGTTCGAGCTTTGCGGTGTCCATGTGGTCCTGATGCCCTGTCTTCACACGGACATGAGACTTCCGACGTCTTCACACGGACATGAGCCGTCCGACGCAAGCGACCATGACGTCGGGGAGGGGCGGGTCCTAGGCCAGGGCGCGGAAGACCGCCGTGGAGGCGCGGGCGATCAGCGCATCGTCGTGTGGCGCGTCCGCGTCGTCGCCGTTGCGGCGGGACATCACGGCGAGCACGACCGGCTTGTCGCTCCCGGGCGGCCAGGCGAGAGCGATGTCGTTACGGGTTCCGTAGGAGCCGTTGCCCGTCTTGTCGCCGATGCGCCAGCCGTCCGGCGCTCCGGCCCGGATCAGCTCGTCGCCTGTGGTGTTGCGCACGAGCCAGTCGATCAGCAGTGCACGCGCGTCATCGGCCAGTACGTCACCGAGGGCGAACTGCCTCAAGGAGCGCGCCATCGCGCGAGGAGTGCTGGTGTCCCGTTCGTCGCCCGGCAGCGCCTGGCTCAACTCGACCTCGTAGCGGTCGCAGCGTGTGACGTCGTCGCCGATGGCGCGCAGCGCGCTCTGCAGACCGCGCGGGCCGCCCAGTTCGCGGAAGAGGACGTTGGCCGCCCCGTTGTCGCTGTGGCGGACGGCGGCGTCGCACACGGCGCGCAGTGCCATGCGCGCCCCGATGTGCTTCTCCGACACCGGTGACCATCCTTCGACGTCGGAGGCGCGCACCGTGACCTCGCTGTCGATTCCGGAGGCCCCGCGCTTGTCGAGTACCGCACCCGCGAGGAGCGCCTTGCAGGTGGAGCAGTACGCGAATCGTTCATCCGCCCGGTGGGCCACCTCCCGCCCGGTCGCGGTGTCCAGGGCGTAGACGCCGAGGCGTGCGTCGTACTCCCGCTCCAGCGCACCGAACTCCCGTACCGGCACCGGAGTCTTCGTGGTGCTCTGGGTGCGCGGTCTGCGGGGACGACGGTCCTCGTTCTCGTCGCATCCGACCAGGGGAGCCGCGGCCACGGCGGCCAGGGCGGCGAGAGCGATGCGACGGCTGAGGTTGTCCGGCATGAGGGCGTTTCTCCAGAGGGATGGCTCCGGCTGATCGTATCTCTGGACACGACGGCGCCATGACAGGGCCTTGACATGCCCACAACGCCCGCGACTATGGTCTAGTCCAACAGAACTCACCGTTCCGCATGGGGAGTTGGCCCGTATCCCGGGCTGCTCCCGTGCGTCCCGGTGACGCGCACCTTCGCGCCTCCTGGCCCCACCCATGAGAGGCCGTGCCGCTGCGTGTGGCTCCCCACAGCCGCGCGTTCCCGGCCGGCCTGATGTGAAGGAGACATCTTGTACATCCGAAGGAAGACGGCTGCCCTGATCGGCGCCGCACTCGCCCCGGCTCTCGCCATCAGCCTCCCCGCGAGTTCCGCCAGTGCCCACGGGTACGTCTCGAATCCGCCCAGCCGGCAGGCGCAGTGTGCCGCCGGGACGGTCTCGTGCGGTGACATCTCGTACGAACCGCAGAGCGTCGAGGGCCCGAAGGGCCTGACCAGCTGCAGCGGCGGCAACAGCCGCTTCGCCGAACTCGACGACGACAGCAAGGGGTGGACCGTCACTCCGGTCGCCAGGAGCACCACCTTCTCGTGGAAGCTCAGTGCCCGGCACTCCACGGCGACCTGGGAGTACTTCGTCGGCGGACAGCGCATCGCGCAGTTCGACGACGGTGGCGCCCAGCCCGGCGAGATCGTGAACCACCAGGTCGACTTCGGCTCGCTGAGCGGCAAGCAGAAGGTGCTCGCCGTCTGGAACGTCGCCGATACGGACAACGCCTTCTACGCCTGCATCGACGTCAACGTCGGCGGCTGACGTACCACCGTCGGGGCCGCCCCATGCCGGCCGGCAGGGCGGCCCCATCCCCGGCGCGCCCCTACCCCCCCCATGTACGTCCAGCTCGCGGCACGGGCGCGCCGTCCCCCCACGCCCTCGCCTCCCAAGGAGTCGATGTGAACCGCCGCATACTCGCCCTGGCCACGACGGCCGCCGCCGCCCTCCTGGGCACCCTGACCCTGGCCCCCACGGCCTCGGCGGAGAAGACCGACGACAACAAGGCCGCTGCCGAATTCATCGTGAGCGAAGCGCAGTTCGAGCAGATGTTCCCGAGCCGGAACAGCTTCTACACCTACAGCGGGCTCACCGACGCGCTCGCGGCCTACCCCGGGTTCTCCAACACCGGCAGCGACACGGTGAAGAAGCAGGAGGCCGCCGCCTTCCTCGCGAACGTCAGCCATGAGACCGGCGGCCTGGTGCACGTCGTCGAGCAGAACACCGCCAACTACCCGCATTACTGCGACACCACGCAGTCCTACGGATGTCCGGCCGGCCATGACAAGTACTACGGCCGTGGCCCGATCCAGCTCAGCTGGAACTTCAACTACAAGGCCGCAGGCGATGCGTTGGGCATCGACCTGCTCAACAACCCGGACCTGGTGCAGAACGATTCCGCCGTGGCCTGGAAGACCGGGCTTTGGTACTGGAACACCCAGAGCGGGCCGGGCACCATGACCCCGCACGCCGCCATGACCAACGGCGCCGGGTTCGGTGAGACGATCCGGGCGATCAACGGCACCCTGGAGTGCAACGGGGGCAACCCCGCGCAGGTCCAGAGCCGTATCGACAAGTACCAGCAGTTCACGCAGCTGCTCGGTGTCGAACCCGGCGGCAACCTGAGCTGCTGACCCTCCCGCCCGGCCGAGACCGGATACGGGAGCGCCACCGACACGCCGCGGGGGGGGGGCCGGGGCAGGCGGCGGCGGCGCTGGGTAGGGGGGGGGGGGGGCGCGGGTGGGGGGGGGCGGTGGGTGGGTGGGGGTTGGCGTGGTTGTGGGGGGGGGCTTGGGCGGGGGGGGGGGTGGGTGCGGGGGGGGGGGGGCGGGGTGGAGCGGGTGGGGTGAGGGTTGACCGTCGGACGGTGGGGCGGCCGC
>NZ_JBEPEW010000174.1:0-15203 GCF_040300965.1 Streptomyces mesophilus
CGTGAGGGCCCACCGCTCATGGTCGCGCCACGCCCCGTCGATGTACAAGAAGTCCGCTGTCGCCGACGGCCTCGCGTACGCCGCCCACGTCGGTGGAGACGGTGGCGCGGCCGCAGGACATGGCCTCGATCAGCGTGAACGGGAACCCTTCGCTGATGCTGGACAGCATCACCACGTTGCCGGCCGCGTACGCCTCCAGGATGTCGTCCACGCGTCCTTCGAAGGTGACGGCATCCCCCTGCCCCAACTCGGCGGCGAGTGCGGCGCATTGGTCCCGGTAGGCCTCGCCTCCGCGCGGCGCGCCACCGAACAACCGCAGCCGCGCGTCCGGGAGTTCGGCGCGCACCAGGGCGAACGCCCTGATCAGCGTCTCCAGGTCCTTGATCGGGTCGATCCGGCCGGCCCAGCTGAGCGTCGGCGTCGCGGGCTCGGGGCCCGCGGGCGGGAAGGCGGCGGGATCCACGCCGTTGTAGACGGTGCGGATGCATTCCGGTGCGGCGCCGCCGCGTTCCTCCCACAGCCGGTTGTAGCGGTTGCCGGGCGTGATGAGGGCGGCGACCTGGTAGGTCTCCTCGGCGAGCAGCCGGAAGAACCCGAGCAGCAGGTACTTCACGGGCCACGTGAACCCGCCCGTGCGATAGCCGAGGTACCGCTCGCGCAGGTAGACGCCGTGCTCCGTCAGGAGCAGCGGCACCCCGTGGAGTCGATGCCCGACGAGCCCCGGCAGCACGGCGAGCCCGCCGCTGACCGCGTGCGCCACACCGTCGGACGGCGGCTCGGCGGCGAGCGGGCGCAGGACGTGCTCCAAGAGGTCCGTGGCGGTGAGGGCGTCGTGGAGCGTGGGCCGCGCGGCGGACACCTCCAGGTCCGTGCGGTTCCAGATGTCCACCAGGATCCGCAGAGCCTGCCGGGTGCGCAGTGCGGGGCCGAGCCGCCCGTCACGGGCCATCGTGGCCAGCCCGTACAGCGCGACCCCGAAGTACCGCTCGACGTCCGGGTCGAGCATCGAGGTCAGAAACAGTTCGTACGTGGAGAGCACCTGGTCGAGCCGCCGCCCGCGCGGAGCCCGCCGAGCAGCCGCAGGACCCCAGAGCGGGACGGTGACCGGCTCGGCGACATGGGAGGGCAGCTCCCACACGAGTGGTTCGCGTCCCGTGCCGGTGACGGCCGTGACGCGGAACTCGAAGTCCGGCATACCGCGGACGAGTTGGTCGCACCACACGCTCACGCCGCCATGGCTGTGCGGATAGGTGCCTTCGGTCAGCAAGGTGACCCGTGCCGTACCGGAGTGCGGCAGGTGTGACGGTGGCATGGTTCTGCTCCCCCGGGGTCTGTCGCCCACGGGCCTTGCGGCCTCGTCGCGGCAGGCGTGCGATACGGCCGCCGGTGCCGGGAGTGGCAGCTCCCGGCACCAGGACCGCTGGTGCTTCGGAACGGATCAAGCGACTCGTGCAGGTCGTACAGGCCGTCCGTGGAGGCGGTGCCGCCCGCACGGGCGGCGTCCTCAGCGCGTCACGCCGTACGGAACGTGCCGGCGGACGCCCTTGGGTGCCGGCAGTTCACCGGCGGGTTCGGCCACGGGCTCGGCCGCTTCCGTGGTCAGGGCGGTGGTCGCCGTCCCCGGCACGGTGAGGGTGATCTGGGTCTGCAGCAGGGCCGGTGAGACGCGTCCGGAGAGCGAGCCCGCGTAGGCGGTGCCGAACGGCGCGGTGCCCAGGAGCAGGTTCTGCCGGGTGCCGGCCGGCATGGTCGCGGTGGTCTTCACCCCGGCCGGGGCCTGCACGGTGACGGTGTTGCCGATCCGGTAGGCGGTGACCCGGCCCGCCTTCACGGCGGCGTCCCAGGCCGCGCGCTCGGTCAGTTCCGCGCCGATGTCCCTCTGGCGCAGGTTTTCCAGCGGCGCGCTGTCCGCGTAGAGGCCTTGGTACGCGGCGATGATCGCGTCCAGGACCGGGTAGGCGATGCGGTCCTCGGCCAGGTTCGACTGGTGGATGAAGTGCGGGCGCGGGTCGTTGGCGAGTGCGTGGGACAACGCGATCCGCGTCTCCAGCGGCACGATGTAGTCCGTGTACCCGGTGACGGGGTCCAACGGCGCGTCCAGGCACGTGGTGTTGGCGGCGGTCTCGCAGATGCCGCTGCCGCCGTCCGCCTTGCGGGTGTAGATCCAGTTGTACTCGTCGATCTGCTCGGCGGCGCGGGCCGCGTTGTAGAAGACGTTCATCGGGTAGCGCGGCACGGTCGTGGCCGGTCCGAGGGTGCGCTGCTACCGTTCGCGCGAGTTGTCCGACGCGAGACTGCGGATGCCGGTGTCCGAGAGGGCGCCCGCGAGGTTGGGGTTGTCCGCGGGCTGCTGCGGCAGCGTCTTGAGACCGGAGTGCTCACCGGTCACCAACTCGTCGTTCTGCAACGGCAGTCCGGCGTTCACACCCCACGTCCGGTTGTCGCGGACCTGCGCGGCGATCACCGACCGGGTCACGTACTTGACGCTGCCGTCGGCGTTCTTGGCGCACACCCAGGGCACCACGGAGACGTCCTGCACACACCCGAGATACGGGTGGTCGTAGGTGTGGTTGACCCAGCGGTAGCGGGCCTTGTCGGCGAGCAACTGCTGTGCGAGGGGGTCGCTGCCGCCGTTCTCCGCCTTGTACCGCACGCTGCCGCCGCCGTTGTAGACCATGTCGAGCGTGAACTTGCGCTCCGTGGACCACTGGGCCGCGTACCGCGCGTCGTCGGCCGTCATCCGGATCGGCCGCGGCTCGCCCTGCCCCGGCTGGCAGTCGACATCGCCGGGGGTGCAGTTGAGCGCGCTGTCCCAGCGGTCGTCCGCACCGAAGACATCGTCGACGTGTACGGCGAAGTAGTTGCGGTTCATGCCCAGGTGGACGCCCTGGGTCAGCCACCCCACGATGCCGCGCGCGAGCAGCCGGTACTGCTGCTGGTACTGGTTGTAGACGAAGGACACGACCAGTTCGCGCCGGCCGTCGTGCCGGTACTCGCCGACGATGGTGCCGCGCTCCTGGCTCTGCGGCAGCGGCACCTCCACGTACGAGGTGAAGTCGGCGCCCGCGAGGGGCTTGGCCGCGAAGGCGTAACTCTCGCCCACCGTCGGCGAGTTGTCCTCGAAGGGCACTGCGCCGTCGAGGTAACCGAAAGGCCCGGCCTTCCCGGCGGCGGTGACCTGCGCCTTCGCGCCGTCAAGCGATCCGCTGTAGCCCCCGTTCACCGGGTAGTCGAGTCCCACTTCGGGGCGGGCGTAGGTGTAGGCGTCGACCTGCGGGATCGCGAACTTCTTCTCGTACGTGGCGAGCGCGGCCATCTCGGCCGAGCCCTCACCGAACGGGTTGTCGTTCGGCAGCACGACCGCCTGGAACTTGGCGCGGGGCCGCCCGGAGACGGTGTCCGAAAGAAAGGCGGCATTGATGGCGGGACGGTCGGCGCGGCCCAGGTCCACGAGCGTGTAGGGCGTTCCGGCGCCGTCGAGTTCGGCGGCGATCGCGGCCGTCGCGGGGCCGCCGTCGCTCACGACGAGGATCTTGAGATCGATGCGCGGCACGGGGTCGGCGGCCGCGGCTTGCAGGGGCGTGACGGTTGCCAGGGCCAGCGACGCCGTGGACACGGCGAGGGCGGCTCTGCGCAGCTTGCGGTTCATTGCGGAATGGATCCCTCCCCGGAAGGGGCATGCCGACTCCCGTACGACATGTCCCTTTCCCACTGTCTGTCGGGACACATAGTGGTGCGCCCGGGGCGGGAAATGTGGGGGCCCTGTGAAAGGTGGCGAGATCCGTTCCCGCACAGAAGTCCGATGGGAGGGCCCTGAAGAGCCGCCCCAGCGGTCCACACCATTAAAAATATTTTGGCCACTCAACGAATCCGGCCAATTACGCAACGTTTCCTTCATTCGGTCGTTGTGCGCGGCCGTATACGCCCGCCACCTGCATCGATCCCGACAAATCGTCGAGAAGAGCACACACGTGCGGCGCCTTAACATTGCGGGGATCATCACGGCTCCGCGCGAGGAAAGAGACCAGCCACCATGAATCTCGGCGTCCGCTGGACCCTGCACGGCGACGGGCGCACCCCGGCGCCCGGCGCGGTGGTCCGCCCCGACGAACGGCTCTCCTGGCCGCGCACCTTCGGTCTCGGCGCGCAGCACGTGGTGGCGATGTTCGGGGCGTCGTTCGTCGCCCCCGTTCTGATGGGCCTCGACCCCAACCTCGCGATCATGATGTCGGGTGTCGCGACGGTCGTCTTCCTGCTCGCGACCCGCGGCAAGGTGCCCAGCTACCTGGGCTGTTCGCTGTCGTTCGTGGGTGTCGCGGCCGTCATCCGGGCCCAGGGCGGCAGCAGCGCCACGGTCACCGGCGCGGTGTTCGTGGTGGGCGCCGCGCTGTTCCTGGTGGGCCTCGCGGTACGGAAGTTCGGGGCGCGGATCATCCATGCCGCGATGCCTCCGGTGGTGACCGGTGCGGTGGTCATGCTGATCGGGTTCAACCTGGCGCCGGTGACCGCATCCACGTACTGGCCGCAGGACCAGTGGGTGGCCCTGCTGACCATGCTGTTCACCGGTTTGGCGGTGGTGTGCCTGCGCGGTTTCTGGGCACGTATCGCGATCTTCCTCGGCCTGATCTTCGGATACGGGATCTCGTGGCTCTTCGACCGCGTCTTCGGGAAGATCAACTCGGTGGTCGGCGGCGGGGCCGCCACCGACCACTGGCGGCTCGACCTCTCGGCGGTCGGCAAGGCGGACTGGATCGGCCTGCCGAACTTCCACGGACCGTCCTTCGAATGGTCCGCGATCCTCGTCGCGCTGCCCGTGGTGATCGCCCTGATCGCCGAGAACGCCGGACACGTCAAGGCCGTCGGCGAGATGACCGGCGACAACCTCGACGACAAGCTGGGCACCGCGATCTCCGCGGACGGTGCCGCGTCCATGCTCTCCACCGCCGTCGGCGGCCCGCCGAACACCACGTACGCGGAGAACATCGGCGTCATGGCCGCGACCCGCGTCTACTCGACGGCCGCCTACTGGGCCGCGGCGCTCTTCGCCCTGCTCTTCGGCCTCTGCCCGAAGGTCGGCGCGATCGTCGCCGCGATCCCGGGCGGTGTGCTAGGCGGCATCACCGTGATCCTCTACGGCATGATCGGTCTGCTCGGCGCGCAGATCTGGATCAACTCCCGGGTGGATCTGCGCAATCCGCTGAACCTGGTGCCGGCCGCTGCGGGCATCATCATCGGCACCGGCGGGGTCAGCCTGAAGTTCACGGACACCTTCGAGCTCAGCGGGATCGCCCTGGGCACCCTGGTGGTCATCACCGGCTATCACGTGCTGCGGGCGTTCGCCCCCGCGTATATGAAGCAGAGCCGCGAGCCGCTGCTCGACGAGGGCACCTCGCGCTACGAGGGCACGTCGGCCGACGAGGGAACGAAGGGCTGATCCGCCACCAGGCCCCAGGAAGACTGGTCAGCCGCCGGTCACCAGGTCGTGCGCGTAACTGGGTGTGAACGTCCCCGGCTTGCCCTTGCAGCCGTCGGACTCCCCCGGCAGCTTGATCCAGAGATACGCGTCGATCCGCGACCGGCCGGTGGAGAGCGTCGGTGGGCGGCCGAGTTTGCGGCCCGCCGGATCGCACCACTCGCCGTCGGGCGGCGGCCCGTTGCCGTTGCGGCTGGTGTCGATCACGGCGCCGAGACCGGACGGGCCGCCGAGCGCGTTCAGGACGGACTGCGCGTAGGCGACTTCGTCGTCCGTGCGGTGGAAGTTCGAGACGTTCGTGAAGATGCCGTCCGACGAGGCCGCCGATGCGGCTCCCGCCTGCCGCAACGCGGAGGCCTGTTTCGCCGCTGAGTTCCAGCCGGAGTGACCGGCGTCGTAGTAGACCCGCGCACGGGGATTGGCAGCCTTCAGGGTGCGGCCCGCGCGTGCCAACGAGGCGAAACGCGCGCTGCGTTGCCCCGCGTCGAGGCATTCGAACTGGGCCAGCGAGTCGGGTTCGAGTATCACGATGACCTCGGATGAGCCGAGCCCCGCGGCGAACTTCTGGATCCACGCGTCGTACGCCCCGAGATCGGGCGCACCGCCCTGCGAATGCCCGCCGCAGTCACGGTCCGGGATGCCGTACGCCACCACCGTGGGCACCTGGCCGCGCGCCGAGGCGCCCGAGGTCACGGCCCGTACCCGGGAGGTGATCGTGTCCGGGCTGTAGTCGGCGAACCAGACGGCGGCCGGCCGGTCGGCTATCTGCGCCTCTATCAGGGGCCGGCGGGGGTCATCGCGGTTGGCGCGCACCCAGTCGAGCACCTGGGACTGACCGTGCAGATAGAGCCCGTTGGACACGGATGACTTCGCCTTCCCGTCGGCCGGAGACTTCGCCGGCTTCTTCGACGGCGACTTGGACGGCTTCGGGGACTTCGACGGGCTCACGGACGCGGAAGGAGTGGGCACGGCGGGCAGCGGCTCCAGCGTCGGCGACCGGGTCTCCTTGGGCCCGGCCTCGTCCGCCGTTCCCCCGCCGTCGGCCAGCACTCCGGTGACCGTGCCGATCACCACGACCAGCGAGGCCGCGGCGGCCATCCCATGGCGCAGATGTGTCCGTCTGCGCTCGGCGCGTTCCGTCCGGCGCTGCGCGCGTACGCCTTGCACGTCGCTCTTCCCCCCACCATTCCTGTTCCCTTACGACGGCCCGCGGGCGCCCCGTTCCCCCGATCCGGCGAAGCTCCCGGCCCGGCGGACCTCCCCGCAGCCTACGGCTGGGACGCTGCGTGCATGGCGCAGACCGGTCAGTTCACAGCAGACACCCCCCATGTCACGGCCGTAGCGGCGCGGATGCGCGCCCTGGACGCCCGGTGGCCGCAGACGGATGGCGTGGCCGTCTTCAACCGGGTGTACCTGGCGGTGACCGAGGAGATCGACACGCGTCTGCGCGGCGGCGAGTTCCCCGACGTCCTGGCCGCACAGACGCTCGATATCCGGTTCGCCGGGCGCTACTTGGACGTGGTCGACGCCTCGGCGGAGGGCGGCCGTCCACCCGCGTGCTGGCGGCCTCTGTTCCAGTACCGGGGCCATCGCGGCGTACGACCCCTGCAGTTCGCGCTCGCGGGCATCAATGCGCACATCGGTCACGATCTTGCGCTGGCCGTCGTGGACACCTGTCGTAGCCTCGACTGCGACCCCCGCATGATCGAGGACGAGTTCGACCGCGTCGGCGAGATCCTTGTCACACTGGAGGAGCGCATCCGCGAGGAGCTGATGCCCGGTCCCGATCTGCTCCAGGTGGCCGATCCGCTCACGCATCTGCTCGGCTCCTGGAGTCTGGAGCGCGCACGGGACGCGGCATGGTCGGCGGCACGGGTGCTGTGGGGCCTGCGTGAACTGCCGGAGCTGGCCGAGGAGTTCACACAGCGGATGGATGCGGGGGTCGGTCTGGTGGGGCGGTGTCTGCTGACCCCGTGGCGCTGACCTCGGACGACGGCGTCCGGTGAAATAGGCGCAACGGCCGCCGCGTTGTGAGCGGCACACCCACAAGGAGGTCAGGTATGGCGATCCGGCTCGGTCTTTCGCTCCCGCAGATGAAGCAGTTCGACATCGGCCGCGACATCCCCGCGGTGGCGCGGGCCGCGGAGGACATCGGCTACGAAAGTGTCTGGGTGTTCGAGCGGGTGCTGTTCCCGACACCCATGCGGCAGGGCCTGGCCGGGATCGAAGGACTGCCCTGGCCCGACGCGTACCGTTCGGTCGCCGAACCACTGGTCTCCCTCACCCTCGCGGCCGCGGTGACCGAACGCGTACAGCTGGGCACCAGTGTCCTGGTCGCCCCGCTGCACATCCCGTTCGAACTGGCCCGCGCGCTCGCCACGCTGGACCGTGCGAGCGGCGGCCGGGTGGTGGCGGGCCTGGGCACCGGCTGGGCGCACGACGAGTACGCGGCCCAAGGGGTCGCCCCGTTCTCCCGGCGCGGCAAGGTCCTCGACGAACTGCTCGACGTCTGCGCCGCCGTCTGGGGCCCCGACCCGGTCGCATACGAGGGTGAGCTGACGCAGATCGTGCCGTCCGAGGTCGGCCCGAAACCGGTCCGTCCCATCCCCGTCCACCTCCCGGCGTTCAGCCCGCGCGCGACGCGGCGCCTGGTGCGGCGCGCGGACGGCTGGATGCCGATCGCCATGGGGGCACCCCAACTGGCCTCCGCCTGGCAGGGGGTGCAGGACATGGCGGCCGAGCACGGACGCGAGCGGCCGATCGACGTGACCGTCCGCATCAACGCCCGCCTCCTCGACAAGCCGTACGAAGGTGACGACCGCGAGCCCTTCCAGGGCAGCCTCGACCAGCTCGTCGAGGACCTCGCCGCGCATGCGCAGGTCGTCCCGGGCACCTACTTCTTCGATCTGCAGAACGGCGCCCGGGACGGCGAGGAACTGAAGGACCGGGCAGCCGCGGTGTACGAAGCCGTGGCCGCGTCCGGGATCTGAGCCTTCGCCGGGACCCGGTCAGTCCTCGGGCAGCTCCACCGGCGCGATCTCGTCGAAGAGGTCGCCAGGCCCGGGGTTGGCCGGGTCGGTGGCGCCGCCGAACTGGTGCATGACGCCCCACACGGCGTTGAGCGCGGTCTGTACGGCGCCTTCGGCCCAGCCGGCCGTCCAGGAGATGTCGTCGCCGGCGAGGAAGAGCCCGCGCTTGTCGTCCGGAAGCCGGTCCTGCATGAAGTGCGTGAACAGTCGCCGCTGGTAGCGGTAGTGGCCCGGCAGGTTGGCCTTGAACGCGCCCATGAAGTAGGGCTCGTTCTCCCAGGAGACGGTGACCGGGTTGCCGATGATGTGGCCGCGGATGTCGACGTTCGGGTAGATCTCGCCGAGCGACTTCAGCATGACCTCCATCCGCTCGTTCGCGGACAGCGGCAGCCACTTGAGGCTGTCGTCGCACCAGGTGTACGAGAGGCAGATGACGGCGGGCTTGTCGGGGCCGTTGTCGAGCAGGTAAGTCCCGCGCGTCATACGGTCGGTGAGGGTCATCGACATGACGTCCCGACCGGTGGCGTTGCCTTGGCCGTCGACGGCCTTGTCCAGCCAGAACGGCCGGTCGACGGGCACGAACAGCTTGCTGGACTCCATGTAGTGGGTGCGCTCGATCGCCGTCCAGTGGTCGATCGGGAAGAGCGAGTCGTCGCAGGCGATCTTCGAGAGCAGCATCCAGGACTGCGCGGTGAAGACGGCGGCACGGTACGTGCGGATGTCGCCGCTCGCGTCCGTCACGGTGACCCGGTTGCCCGCGGTGCGGTGAAGGCGGGTCACGGCGGGACGCGGCTCGCCGCCCTCGTGCAGGGAGCTCAGCGAGGTCCCGTACGCCCAGTGGAGGATCTTCTCGGGGGTGCGCTCCCAGAGCCTGAGCGGCAGCTGCTGGCTGCCGCCGACGATGCCGCGGTGGTGGTCGTCGGCCTCGGTGTAGACGACCCGCAGGATCTCCAGGATCGAGTTGGGGAAGTCGGTGTCCCAGCCGCCGGTGCCGAAGCCGACCTGGCCGAAGATCTCGCGGTGGCGGAAGGACTTGAAGGCCTCGGAGTCGCAGAGGAAACCGTAGAAGGTCTGGTTGTCGAGCTTCTCGACCAGCTGCGCCCAGATCCTGCGGATCGTGGGGATGTCGCGCTCGCGCAGCGCGCGGTTCATCGCGGAGAAGTCGGCGCCCTCCTCCAGACAGGCGTTCCAGGCGTTCATGACGTCCCGGTAGACCTGCGGCAGATCGTCCACCGAAGTGGCGTAGTGGGACTCACCCTTGAGGTCGACGACGGTCGAAGGGGTGGACTCCGCAAGGGGGTTGGGGAACGGCTTGGTCTCCAGGCCCACCAGGTCGATGTAGTGCTGGAGCGCTGTCGAGGAGGGCGGGAAGCGCATCGCGCCCATCTCGGCGGTGAGTTCGGGGTCGCAGCCGTCGAAGCCGACGGTGCGCAGCCGGCCGCCGATTTGGTCGGCCTCGTACACGACGGGCTTGAGGCCCATCTTCATCAGCTCGTACGCGGCGATGATGCCGGACAGACCGCCGCCTATGACGGCGACCTCCTGGCCGTGCTCGGTCGCCGGTATCTGGCCGAGGCCCGCCGGGTGCGCGAGGAAGTCGTCGTACGCGTACGGGAAGTCCGGACCGAACATCGTGATCGGCGGCTGCGTCGCCGAGGTGTGCTGGACGGCGGTGGGCACCGTGGACGTCATGGGGTACGGACTCCTTGCGGGGAACTGAAGGGGAGCTGGAGGGGAGCTGGAGGGGAGCTGAGGCAGGATCAGATCAGGGAGCCGTAGAGGCCCGGGCGTCGGTCGCGCAGATACGGGTTCTCGGCGCGCGAGGCGGCCAGGAACTCCGGGTCCACGTCGGCGAAGAGGAGCTCCGGGCCGCGCCCGCCCCGGGTGCGGGCGATGCCGTCGGGACCGACGAGCGTGGACAGGCCCACGAACTCGAACTCGCCTTCCGCGCCTGCCCTGTTCACATACGCCACGTACATCTGGTTCTCGAAGGCCCGTACCGGTACGAGCGATTCGGCGACGAACTGGAAGGGGTGCATCTGCGCGGTCGGCACCAGGAGCAGGTCGGTGCCGGCGAGCGCGTGCGCCCGTACGTTCTCCGGGAACTCCACGTCGTAACAGATCATGATCCCGACCCGGAGGCCGCCGAGTTCGGCCTGCACGACGGTCTTGTCGCCCGGGGTGAAGTGCTGCTGCTCGAAGCCGCCGAACAGATGGGTCTTGCGGTAGTCGGCGAGCGCGGTGCCGTCCGGGCCGACGAGGCGCGCGGCGTTGTAGACCTGCTCGCCGTCGCGCTCGGGGTAGCCGTGGACGATCGCCAGGCCATGGCGGGCGGCGGTCGCGGCGACGGCCTGTGCGGAGGGGCCGTCGGCGGGCTCGGCGAGACGTGCGACGTCCTCGCCGATCGCGTACCCGGTCAGGAACATCTCCGGGCAGATCAGCAGCCCCGCGCCGACGGCGGCGGCGCGCTCCGCGGTCTCGTCGAGGAGCGCCAGATTGGCCTGCACATCGCCGGGTGTTCCGGAGTTCTGGAGCAGGGCGGTGCGCAACGGCGGCATGGGCGGACCTCGGTGGTACGGAAAGTTCGGCGGGGACGCCTTGAAGGTACGTTCACGCGTGAGGCCGCGACAAGACGCGTCCATTGCGCATTGCTGTGCTGTTTGTTGCGCGAAAGACGTACCGAGCGGCGATTTGTTGCGCCCGAGGCGGGCCCTTACTGCGGCGCCCCCGAGGAGTACCGACGCAGCAACGGCGACAGCACGAGCACGGACTTGGTCCGCTCCACGAACGGCTCCCCCGCGATCTTCTCCAGAACCTGCTCGAAGTGCCGCATATCGGCCGCGAAGATCTGCACCACCGCATCCGCCTCCCCCGTGACGGTCGATGCGGAGGCGATCTCCGGATAGCGCTCGAGACCGTCACGGATCGCGTCGGGGGACGTCTGGCTGCGGCAGTAGATCTCGACGAAGCCCTCGGTCTGCCAGCCGAGCGCCGACGGATCGACCCGCACCGTGAACCCGGTGATCGCACCGCTCGCCCGCAGCCGGTCGACCCGCCGCTTCACCGCGGGCGCGGACAGGCCGACCAGCTGGCCGATGTCGGCGAAGGAGCGCCGGGCGTCCTCGGCCAGGGCGTGGACGATGCGTTCATCGAGCTCGTTCAGCACGGCGGGCGGGTCACTTCTCCTCGGTCGCAGGGGCGCCGGCCTCCACGGCCAGCCGCGAGCGGCTGCGGCCGTACGCGAAGTAGATCGCGAGGCCGACCGCCATCCACAGGCCGAACACCGTCCAGGTGATGGCCCGCAGCGACACCATCATCCACACGCACAGGCCGAAGCCGATCAGCGGGAACAGCGGAGCGAACGGCACCCGGAAGGTGCGGTTCAGATTCGGCCGGGTCCGGCGCAGCACGAGCACGGAGACATTCACCAGGGCGAAGGCGAAGAGCGTGCCGATGCTGGTGGCGTCGGCCAGTTCACCGAGCGGGATGGCGGCGGCGAGCACTCCGCAGAACAGCGAGACCCAGATCGTGTTGATCCGCGGCACGCCGGTGCGCGCGTGGACCTTGGCGAAGGACTTGGGGACCAGTCCGTCGCGGGACATGGCGAAGAGGATGCGGGTCTGGCCGTAGAGCACCGCGAGCACGACGGACGCGATGGCGATCACCGCTCCGCCCGCGAGGACCGTGCCCCAGAAGGTCTGCCCGGTGACCTCGTTCATGATCGCGGCGAGTGTGGCCTCGGTGTCGGTGAACCCCTCCCAGGGCCGCGCGCCGATGGCCACGAAGGCGACCAGGACGTACAGAGCGGTGACGATGCCGAGCGAGAGCAGGATCGCGCGCGGCAGATCGCGCTGCGGGTTCTTCGCCTCCTCGCCGGCCGTGGATGCGGCGTCGAAGCCGATGTACGAGAAGAACAGGGTCGCGGCCGCACCGCTCACACCGGCCATGCCGAGCGGCATGAAGTCCTCGTAGTTGCCGGACTGGAAGCCGGTCAGGCCGACCGCGCAGAAGAGCAGCAGCGCCGCGATCTTCACGCCGACCATGACGGCGTTGACCCGGGCGGACTCCTTGGAGCCACCGAGCAGCACGACGCCCGCGAGCAGGACGAGGATCAGCGAGGGCAGGTTGATCACGCCGCCGTCGCCGGGCGGCGAGGCGAGCGCGTCCGGGATCGTGACGCCGATGGTGCCGTCGAGGAACTCGTTGAGGTACTCGCCCCAGCCGACGGCCACCGCCGCGATCGAGACGCCGTACTCGAGGATCAGACACCAGCCGCAGATCCAGGCGATGACTTCGCCCAGCGTTGCGTACGCATAGGAGTACGAGGAGCCGGCGACGGGGATGGTGCCGGCCAGCTCGGCGTACGAGAGGGCCGAGAAGAGGGCCGTCAGACCGGCGATCACGAAGGACAGCGTGACGGCGGGACCGGCCTTGGGCACGGCCTCGCCGAGCACCACGAAGATGCCGGTGCCGAGCGTGGCGCCGATGCTGATCATCGTCAGCTGCCACATGCCCATGGTGCGGCGCAGTCCGCCGCCCTCGCCGTGACCTCCTTCGGCGACCAGACGCTCGACCGGCTTACGGCGCATCAGACTGCCGAACAGGGACGGGCCGGTGACAGGGGGCGGCGCGACGGACACCTGGGAACTCCTCGGTGGGCTGTGGGGGACCGCAAGACCATACGGGGTGACGCATTCACTTGCGTAACGCAGCGAATCGACGACCGGAGGGAAAGATTCCGGCGTTTCCGTCCGGAATACGGCAGTTCGTTGCGCGCCGCCACTCGACAGCCCGTACCGCTGTGAGCATTGACACATCCGCCGGGCTCGCTCATCCTCCTCGCCGCCCGAGCGCGGCATCTTTCGGCATTTCGAAAACCGGCATCTCGAAGCGATGGAGGAGTGGCCCGGATGGATCTGGATGTCCTGTACGAGAT
Organism: Streptomyces mesophilus; assembly: GCF_040300965.1. Lineage (GTDB taxonomy): Bacteria > Actinomycetota > Actinomycetes > Streptomycetales > Streptomycetaceae > Streptomyces > Streptomyces mesophilus_A. The sequence goes on from NZ_JBEPEW010000174.1 coordinate 13,439, forward strand.
CGACGTGCCCAAGCCCTGGAACGGGCCGCACCCCTATGGCCAGCGCGAGGCCGAACAGCGCGCCTACCGCGAGGCCGTCGAGCAGATACGCCTCGCGGACCGGGTGGGCTTCCGTACGGTCTGGGCGGTCGAGCACCACTTCCGCGAGGGCCGCTCGCACTGTCCGGCGCCGGAGGTCCTGCTCGGCCATCTCGCTGCGCTGACCGAGCGGATACGGCTCGGCTTCGGCGTGACCCTGACGCCCTTCGGTTTCACGCCCCCGCAGCGCATCGCCGAGAAGGTGGCGGCGGTCGACATCCTGTCCGGCGGCCGGGTCGAGTGGGGCACCGGGCGCTCGACGCCGATGGAGCAGACGGCGTTCGGCGTGGACCGTGAGCTGTCGCGGGCGGACTGGCGCGAGGCGATCGAGATCGTCACGGGGATGTGGCGCGAGGAGTACTTCTCCTACGAGTCCCCGCGCTTCTCGTTCCCGCGCCGCATGGTCACGCCCAAGCCCGTACAGGATCCGCATCCGCCGGCCTGGATGGCTGCTACCTCGGCGGGCTCGGCGGAGGTCGCGGGCCAGGCCGGGATGGGACTGCTCTCGTTCTCGATCATGCAGCCCCTCGAGAAGATGGCCCAGCAGGTCGAGGCGTACCGCCGGGCCGCCCTCGCCCCGTCCCCGCTCACCGATGTCACCACGAACCGCGTCAGCGCGTACACACTCGTCCATGTCGCGGACAAGCCGTCGAAGCGCGTCTGGGACTCGGTGGCCTGGTGGTACAGCAACCTCGCCCGGTTCACCCTCGACTGGGAGCTGCCCCACCTCTCGCCCGAGGAGCGCGACCGCACCTTCCCGTTCCTCAACCCGATCCTCGAAGGGACCGTCCCCGTACAGGAGTTCAACGACGGCGACATGATCCTGATCGGTGACGCGGAGACGGTCATCCGCAAGGCCAAGCACTATGCGGACCTCGGTATCGACCAGCTGATCTGCTACGTCCAGTGGGGCTATCTGGAGCACCAGGAGATCCTGCGGACGATCGAGATCCTGGGCAAGGAAGTCATTCCGGAGCTCGCCGCCTACCAGCCGCGGCGACCGTCATGAGCGGCGCCGGTACGGCGCCGGGGGCAGGGCCGGGGGCGGGGGCCGGGGCCGGGGCCGGGCCCGGGGCTCCCCTCGACGACTCCCCAGTCCCCGACTATCCGGGGCTTTCGCGCCTGGACGGCCGCGGCTTCGTGCTGCTCGGCGCGGGCAACGGCATCGGACGGCAGACCGCGCACGCGCTCACCGCATCGGGCGCGCGCGTGGTCTGCGTGGACATCGACAAGGAGCGGGCCGAGGCGGTCGCGGCCGAGACGGGCTCCCTCGCCCATGTGGCGGATGTGACCCGGCGGGACGCCGTCCGTGAGCTCTTCGCCGATTCCGTACGGGAGTTGGGCGCCGTGCACGGTGTCGTGGACATCGTGGGCATGGCCCGCTACAAGGCGCTCGCGGAGCTGGACGACGAGGAGTGGGACTGGCACTTCGACATCGTGCTGCGTCATGCCCGGCTCGCCATCGAGTACGGGGCCGAGGCGGTGGCCGCGTCGGGCGGCGGACCGCTGGTGTTCGTGGCCTCGGTGTCCGGCCTGACCGGCGCGCCGCTGCACGCGGCGTACGGCGCGGCGAAGGCCGGCCTGGTCTCCCTGGTCCGCTCGGCGGCGGTGGAGTACGGCGCGCGCGGTGTCCGCGTCAACGCCGTGGCGCCCGGCGTCGTCTGGACCCCGCGCGTGGCCGGCCTGC
>NZ_JBEPEW010000175.1:0-15173 GCF_040300965.1 Streptomyces mesophilus
GGTCACCAGGACCCGGCGGCCCTCGAGCGGCCCGGCCTCGGCGAGTGCGGCCGCCACCGTCGCGGTGGCGCAGGAGGCCGGGGCGGCCACCTCGTCGGGCAGCTCGTCCGGTACGGCGACGATCGCCGTACCGGGACGCAGGACGCAGTGGGTGGCGAAGCCGCCGGTCAGCGGGGCGAGTTCGTCGAGGAGCTCATGCCCGTACTTGAAGAGTGTCCGGCACTTCTGGCTGAGTCCGCGTACGCACCGGTCGCAGTCACCGCAGGAGGCGGTGACCGACCAGACGACCCGGAGGCCGGGGACGACCGGAGTGCCGTCCTGGCAGCGCACGTCACCGCCCGCGGCGAGCACCGTGCCGACCTGCTCGTGTCCGAGGACGCTCGGCGCGGGCGAGGTACGGCGCCCGGTGACCGTGTGCAGGTCGCTGCCGCAGACCGTCGCGAGGTCGATCCGTACGAGCACCTCGCCCTTGTCCGGCTCGGCCGGAGTCACCGTGCCGACGAGGGTGAAGGGCCGGCCGGGTCCGTCCCAACGCGCGTACCGTGCGGGGAGATCCGTCACGACAGCCGCGCCCGTACGAGGGCCGAGAGCCGGTCCACCGCGATGATCAGCACGAGCACGACGATGATGTGGGTGAGCATCTCGTCGAACTTGAAGGTCCTGATGGACTGGTTGATCAGGAAGCCGATACCGCCGGCGCCGACCAGACCGAGGACCAGCGAGGACCGTACGTTGACGTCGAAGCGGTACATCAGCAGGCCGGTCATCTGCGGGGTCACCATCGGAAGCAGCGCGTGCGAGGCGACCTGGATCCGGCCGGCACCGGCGGAGCGGAGCGCGGTGGCGGGACCCGGGTCGACGTCCTCGATCGACTCGGCCCACAACTTGCCCATCACGCCGACGTTGTGGCACACCAGCGCGAGCACTCCGGGGAACGGGCCGAGGCCCACGGCCGTCACGAAGACCAGCGCGAAGACGATCTCGGGGACGGCCCGCAGGAAGGACAGGACCGAGCGCGCCGACTGGTAGACGTAGCCGGGCGCCATGCCCCGGGTGGCGAGGAGCGCGAGCACCAGCGAGGCCGGCACCGACAGGGTGGTGCCGAGGAGACCGATCCACAGGGTGGTCCGCGCGCCTTCGAGGCTGGGCTTCAGGACCTCCCAGGACAGGTTCGGCGGGAAGGCCTCGCCGATGAAGTCCACCATTCCCTGCCAGCCTTCGGCGAAGGCGGTCACGGATATGCCGGTGGTGTTCCAGGCGAAGACATGGGCGGCGACGACCACCGCCGTGATGGCGAGACCGATGATCTTCCGCTTGGGCTGCTTGGGCTTGGGCGGGACGGTCAGCTTGCGGACCTCCTGCTGCAGGACGGTCATGACACGGTCTCCACGCTGAGGGGGTTGATCGGGCTGTACAGATGGTCGACCGGTTGCTCGGGCGCCCCGTCGAGGACCACGAGGCCCTCGCGCATCCCGACCACCCGGTCGGCGTGCCGGGCGGCGAGCGCCGGCTGGTGCAGTACGGCGAGCACCGCCATGTCCTCGTCGTGCGCGAGCTCCGCGAGCAGCGCGAGGACCTGTTCGGAGGCGGCCGGGTCGAGGGCCGAGACCGGCTCGTCCGCGAGCAGCACCTTCGGCCGCTGGCACAGCGCGCGGGCCACGGCGACCCGCTGCTGCTGGCCGCCGGAGAGGCTGCCCGCCTTGTCGTGCGCCCGGTCGGCGAGGCCGACCCGGTCCAGGCAGGCCATCGCCTCCTCCTTGACCTCGGCCGGGAACAGCGCCGGCACAAGGGACTTGTGCAGCGGAAGCCGGCCGAGCGCGCCCGCGCACACGTTGTCGAGGACCGAGCGCCTGCGTACGAGATGGATGTGCTGGAAGATCACGGCGATGTCGAGCCGGCCCGCGGGCTCGCCCCCGACCAGGACCTCGCCCGCGGTCATGGGCTGCAGACCCGCGGCGGCACGCAGGAGTGTGGACTTGCCGCATCCGTTGGCGCCGAGGACGGCGAGCAGTTCGCCGCGCCCGACGGTGACATCCACGCCGTGCAGCACCTGCTGCGCGCCGTAGTGCACCTGGATCCCGGTCAGGGCGAGCATCAGACGTCCTTCTCGCTCAGGTCGAGGTCCTCGGCGAGGTCGAACAGCGGCTGGTAGGTCTTGTTGTCGACCTTGATCAGCGGTCCCGCGGGGTCGACGTCGAGCAGCTTGCCGATCTCGGCGACCTTGTCGGCGGGCAGTTCGAGCAGCGCCTTCTGAAGGGCCTGCTTGAACTTCGGGTCCATGTCGCCGCGCACCGTGATCGGGTCGTTGGGAATCGGGTCCGAGGTCCACACCTGGCGGAACTTCGCCTGGTCGAACGTGCCCTCCTCGGTGGCGACGGCGAGCTGCTGCGAGTTGATCTCGGCGGCGTCGACCTTGCCGTTGGTCAGGGCGAGCAGCGCCTCGGGGTGACCGCCCGCGTAGTCGACCTTGACGTCCTTCTCGGCGAGGCCGGCGTCCACGACGGCCTGGCGCGGCAGCGCGTCACCGGAGGTGGAACCGGGCGAACCGAGCGCCAGGGACTTCCCCTTGAGGTCCTTGACGGACTTGATGGCGGAGTCCTTCGGGACCCATATGCCGGCGGTGTACGTGGAGAGCTTGCCCTTGGCGTCACCGAAGGAGGCGAGCGCCTCGGCGTCGGCGCGCTTGCTGGCGAAGACGTAGCCGAGCGGGCCGAACATGCCGATGTCGAGCTTGCCGTTCTCCATGGCGAGCACCTCGGCCGAGTAGTCCTCGGTGATGGTGAGTTCGACGGGGCAGTCGAGCTGCTTGCTGATGCCGTCGGCGAGGGCCTCGGCGGCGGGCGTGAGCTTGGAGGGGTCCTCGAACGGCTCGACGCCGAACCGGATCTTGCCGCCCGGGCAGGTGGCGGAGGCCTTGCCGCTGTCGGCCCCGTCATCGCTGCCGCAGGCGGCGGTGAGGGCCAGGGAGGCGACGAGGACGCCGGCGAGGGTGAGTCGGCGCAGGGACATGGTGGGCTCCGAGGGGAGTGAGTCGGCAGGAGAGGGGTGGGACCGGGGCGGGAGGCAACCCGGTCCGGAAGGTGGAGCTAGCGCGCGGATGCCTCGAACGCCGCGATGGCATCCGGGAGTTGGGCGACGGAGGGCAGGACGTGCGTGGCACCCGCGCCCTTGAGAGCCGGCTCGTCATGGGCACCGGTCAGGACACCGGCCACGAGACCGGCCCCGGAGCGGAGGCCGCTGAGCATGTCGTACGCGGTGTCGCCGGCCACGGCGATCTGCCGCACCCCGTCCACGGCGCCGGTGCGCAGGAATGCCGCGAGCACCATGTCGGGGTAGGGGCGGCCGCGGCCCGCGTCGGCCGGGCACAGGGTGAGGTCCACCAGGTCGTGCCAGCCGAGCGCGGTGAGGATGGCGTCCTGTGTGGAGCGGGCGAACCCGGTGGTCAGGACCACCGTCCGCCCCTCGGACCTGAGCCGGCCGATGGCCTCCTCGGCGCCCGGCAGCGGGGCGATCCTGCCGCCGTCGACGAGCTCCCCGTAGGCCTGCTCGAAGGAGACGTTGGCGAGCTGCGCCTTCTCCTCGTCCCCGAACAGCGCCCGGAAGACCGTGATCTTCGATTCGCCCATGGTGTCGCGTACGTATTGCAGCTTCTCGGCGTGGTCGGCCGAGCCGGGCTCGACGCCGAGCCGTTCGGCGGCCTTGCCGAAGGCCTGCTCCACCAGACCGCCGTCGGCGACGGTGGTGCCGGCCATGTCGAGAACGACGAGATCGAGGTGCGGGGTCGTCATCCGGCTCACCATCCGAGGGAGTTGGCAGTGGTCTCGGCGATCGCCGGGGAACAGGTCATGCCGCGCCCGCCGGGCCCGGTGACGAGGGTGACGCCCTCGCGCAGCCGCTTGCGGTGCACGATCGGGTCCGTGCCCCGGGTCTGCGCGTACACCCCGGCCCAGCGGCGGCGGATCTTCGGCAGCGGCCGCCCGAGCAGCTCTCCGGCGACCTTCACCAAGTGCTCGTACGGGTCCTCGACGGTGTCGAAGGCGAAGGGGTGCTCGTACTCGTGGGTGTCGCCGATGGTCAGCGAGCCGTCGAGGCGCTGCACCATGAGCAGCTGCATCTTGTGCGCGGCGGCGACCTCGGGCTGCGCCTGACCGGAGTTGAGCGCGTCGAGCGCCTCGCCCGTGTACGCCGGGTAGTAGCGGAAGCTGTCCGCGTCGGCGACCGTCGTGGTCAGCTCCTCGCCCAGCGGGTCGGTCTGCATCATCTGCAACCGGACCTTGCGCACCGGCAGTTCGGGGTCGAGCTCGCGGATCAGCCCGCTCAGCCAGGCACCGGTCGCCAGGATCACATGGTCGCCTCGGTGGACGTCCCCGTGGTCGTCGCGGACGGCGTTCTCGCCGACCACGTCGCGTATCTCGCGTCCGGGCAGGAAGGTGTAGCGGCCGGTGGCGGCGAGCGCCTCGCGCAGGGCGAGCTGCGCGGTGCGCGACTCGACGGCGGCGTCCCGCTCGCAGTACAGCGCGGCCTCGAACTCGCCGCGCAGCGCCGGGTTCAGCGCCCGGGCCTCGGTGGTGCTCAGGAGCTTGAACCCGCGCGCACCGGCGTCCTCGCGGGCCAACGCGGCCTCGGCGACGGCCAGTTCGGCAGCCGTACGTACGGGGGTCAGCGACCCGTTCGCGCGGAAGCCCACCTTCGGGACGCGGGCGCCGATCTCCTCCCACAGCTCGCGGGCGCGCAGCGCGACCTCGAGCTCAGGACCCTGGGCGCGCCCGCCCACCCACACCAGGCCGAAGTTCCGCAGGGACGCGCCGCGCGCCTCGGCCTCACGCTCGATCTGGACGACCTCATGGCCGCGCTCGACGGCCTGCCAGGCGTGCATCGTGCCGATGACTCCGCCGCCTACAACGATGACTCTCATGGCCCTTACGGTCCGGGGGACGCATGACTCGCACCGGGCCTGTCGGCAACGGGACGGTGAACGACCCCCCAAGCTTGGACTAGACCCGTTACCTTGTCGTTATCCAATGCGGATGCCGCACCACCTCTCAGTCCTGCACCCCGAGTTGGGCCGTGAAGCTGAACCGGTCCCCGCGGAACAAGGTGCGCACCCGCTCCAGGCGCTCCCCGTCGGCGTCCCGCGAGATCCGGTGGATCAGGAGCATGGGCAGGGCGGGCGGCGTGCCGATGAGCAGCGCCTCACGCGGAGTGGCCAGCACCGTCTCGATCCGCTCCTCCGCGGCCCCGAACCCGATCCCCAACTCCTCGCGCAGATAGGCGTAGAAGGAGGAGTCGGGCTCGAAGTCCCGGTCTAGGCGCGGCACTCGGGCGACGGTCACATACGTGCTCTCGAGCCCGACGCGCTCCTCGTCCGCGAGCAGCACCCGCTCCAGATGCCAGACCGGCTCCCCCCGCTCGGCCCCGAGCTCCCGGGCGAGCGCCTGGGGACACGCAAAGCGGTCGAGCGAGATGAGCGCACGGCCGGGCCTGCGCCCCTGCCTGCGCACGCCTTCCGTATAGCTCGCGAGCGCGAGCGGCTGCTCCAGCTTGGGCCCCGCGGCGACGGTGCCGCGCCCGGCCCGCCGCAGCCGCCCTTCGAGCACCAGCTCCCTCAGCGCCTGCCGCACGGTCTCGCGGGCCACTTCGTAGCGCAGCGCCAAGTCGCGTTCGGTGGGCAGGGATTGGCCCTCGGACAGGCCGTCGATCAGTTCACCGATCCGGGCCTTCACGGCGTAGTACTTGGGGATCCGTCCGTGCTCGGGAATCCCGGCCTTGACGGGGGCTCCGGGGTGCTGGTCGTTCGGGTAGTCCACGGGGGAACCCTATGCGCACCCGCACACGAAGCGGTGCCCGTGCCTTCGGCTGGAAAGGCACGGGCACCGCTTTCGGACGGTGGCGGGTCGGCTGGTCAGCGCCGTCGGAACCGGCGCCGAGATCCCACCACAAGAGCTCCGCCGCCGAGGAGGAAGGCGCCGGCGGTAGCCCCAAGCCCGAGCAGCGAGTCGTCGCCGCTCCGGCCTGTCTTTGCGAGTTCTTCCGGGGTGCGCGCGACACCCTTCCTGGAACTCCCCGAAATATCGAAGACGTAGTCCTCGGACTCCCCCACCCACTCGCCGTCGTCCTCGCGCCGCTGCACCACGGCGAGGCTCGCGGTGACGCGGTTGGCCCCGGTGTCGGCCGCGAACCGCAGCCGCACCGGCACGGTCACCGACTCGCCCGCGGGGATCGAGAACCCGCCGAACCCGTCGTCGAAGACCCCGACGTGCTCGTCGACATCCGTCCGCTCGAACGGAACCGGATGCCACTTTCCGTCCGGCGTCCGGAACTCGAACTCGGCTTGCGCGGACTGCAGATCACGGTCGCGGTCGAGGAAGACGACGATCGGGTGGATGTTGCGGCAGGTGTCGTCCGAGGTGTTCGTCAGCTCCACCGACCAGTTCTCGAAGCCACCGCCCGGGTAGTACGTGGTGGGCCCGGGGTTGATCGACGACTCGATCGGGAAGTCGTCGCTGTCCTCGACGGAACACGTGGACTGCAGACCGGCCGTGGTGTCGGTGAGGCCCTGCTTGGGCGCGGGCTGCCGCGGCTGCTCGACGCTGGTGACCACGGGGGTGTTGCCCGTGCCGGAGTCCGTGTCTCCGGCTGTGTCGGTGCTGTCCGTGCTGTCGGTGCTGTCCGTGCTGTCGGTGCTGTCCGTGCTGTCGCCGGAGTCGACTGCCGGGATCACGGAGGTACCGGTGTCGGTGGCGGTGGTGTCGGCCGCGTCACTGGAGTCGGCGGCGTCCGTCGCGTCGGCAGTGTCCGTCGCGTCGCCCGCATCGGTGGCGTCCGTCGCGTCGCCGGTGTCGGTGGTGTCGGCGTCCGTCGCGTCCGAGCCCGTGTCCGTACCCGAGGTGTCCGTGGAGTCCCCGGTCGCGTCCGGCTCGCCCACGGCGCCGACGTCCTCACCGGATCCGAGATCGGCCGTGGCGTCCGCATCCGTCGAGGAGTCCGAGGCATCCGCGGCGTCCGACGTATCGGCGGCATCCCCGGTGTCCGAGACATCGGCAGCATCCGCGGCATCGGCAGCGTCCGAGGCGTCCACGGCATCCGACGAATCCGCCAGACCCGCATCCGCGTCGGCATCCGCAACCACATCCGCCGCCGCGTCCGCATCCGCCGCCCTCGTCTCGCAGTCCTGAGCCGTCCCAAGGACCGCAAGGCTCAGGCAGTTGCTCGTCCTGAGCAGCGGGTCGTCATCTGCCGACGCCGGCACCGCGACCACCGCAGGGGAGAGTGCCGCGGCGGTGACGCCGACAGCGAGAACACTGCGCAGTCGCATGGAGGAGGCCTTTACGGAGCACGGAACAGAGGGGCCCACTCACGCGCCGATCCGTGGAACAAGCCCGTACGCCCCGGGCAACCGGGACATGCGAACCTCCGGCCGAATCAACCGTAAGTGGCGTCCGCGACCCTGCCACGCGCGCGCGGCCTCTCGCGCGCGCCACGGCCCCTTGGGGCCGAATGGCCGCCGAATCCCCCTCTATCAGCCCAGTTTCCGTCAATTCCGATTGGCGGGAAAGGCCACATTCGCCCGCCCGAACAGGGGCGCAAGGACCAGTTGTGCGGCCCCTTCGGCCACCAGCCGTCCACCCCCTTCGGCCTGCCGCACCGGCACTTCGACCGTCGACCGGGCACGCCCGCGGACCACGTCCGAGACGCCGCGTACAAAGATCTCCGGGGCCCTCTCGACCGTGCGGCCACCGAGAAGTACGAGGTCGATGTCGAGCAGCCCGACCAGATTCGCGGCACCTTCGCCCAGCACCCGCGCCGCCCTCGCGAGCTCGCCGGAGGCTACCGCTTCGAGGCAGAGCGCCTCGATGCAGCCCCGGTTGCCGCAGGAGCAGCGTGCGCCGTCCAACTGCAGCACCTGGTGGCCGAATTCGCCCGCCCCCGTGCGATCTCCCCTATATAGAGCACCGCTCAGGACGAGACCGGCCCCAAGTCCCGTACCGAGATGGAGATACGCGAAGGAGCCACCGCCGGACGGACGGGCGAGGGCCAGTCCGAGCGCCGCCGCGTTGGTGTCCTTGTCGACGACGACCGGCGCACCGAGGCGCTCGGCCAGCGCGTCGCGCAGCGGGAAGCCGTCCCACTCGGGGAAGCCGGTCACCTGGTGCAGGACACCGCCGCGGTGGTCGAGCGGGCCGGGCAGCGCGACACCGACACCGAGGACGGACTCGCGTACGGCAGTGAGCGCGTCCACCTCGCGGGCCACGGCGGTGAGGACCGCATCCGAGCCGGCCCCCAGATCCAGGGGCGCGGCGCGCTCGGCGACCACCGCACCCGAGAGGTCCATGAGCACCGCGACGAGCGCGTCGCGGTCGAGATGGATGCCCACCGCATGCCCGGCCTCGGGCGCCAGGCGCAGGACGGTGCGCGGCTTGCCGCCGGTCGAGGCCCTGCGGCCCGCCTCCGCGGCGAGGCCCTCGTCCCGCAACCGCCCGACGATCTTGCTGACGGCCTGCGGGGTGAGCCCGGTCCACTCGGCGAGCTCGAGGCGGCTGATGCCCTCCTCGCCCGCGCTGCGCAGCAGGTCGAGGACGAGCGCGGCGTTGTGTCCGCGCAGGGCGGGGAGGTTCACGCCTGGGGTGCCGGTATGCGGTGAGATGGGGTTCACGCCCCCCATTCTCCTGTTCGCTTGCACTTTGGCAACAGCGTTGTTTAAGTAGAAGCATGACTTCCACGCTCAGGGTCGGCCTCGTCGGCTACGGCCTCGCCGGTTCCGTATTCCACGCCCCGCTGATCGCCGCGACCGAGGGTCTGACGCTCGACACGGTGGTCACTTCCAACCCCGAGCGGCAGGCTCAGGCGCGCTCCGAGTTCGGCGACGGGCTGCGCTTCGTCGCCTCGCCGGACGACCTGTGGGAGCTCGCCGACGAGCTCGACCTGATCGTGATCGCCTCGCCGAACAAGACCCACGTCCCGATCGCCACGGCCGCGCTCAAGGCCGGTCTGCCGGTCGTCGTGGACAAGCCGATCGCCGGTACGGCCGCCGAGGCCCGTGAGCTCGCGGCACTCGCCGACGAGCGCGGGCTGCTGCTCTCGGTCTTCCAGAACCGCCGCTGGGACAACGACTTCCTGACGCTGAAGAAGCTGATTGCCGACGGCGAGCTCGGTGAGATCCAGCGCTTCGAGTCCCGGTTCGAGCGCTGGCGTCCGCAGCTCAAGGGCGGCTGGCGCGAATCGGGCAACCCCGAGGAGATCGGCGGTCTGCTCTACGACCTCGGCAGCCATGTCGTCGACCAGGCGCTGACCCTGTTCGGCCCGGCGGTCCAGGTGTACGCGGAGGCCGATGTGCGCCGCCCGAACGCCGAGACCGACGACGACACCTTCATCGCGGTGACCCACGCGAACGGGGTGCGCTCGCATCTGTACGTCTCCGCCACCACCGCCCAGCTCGGCCCGCGCTTCCGCGTGCTCGGCTCGCGTGCCGGTTTCGTCAAGTACGGCCTCGACCCGCAGGAGGCGGACCTCAAGGACGGCAAGCGCCCGTCCGCCGACGGCGCCTGGGGCACCGAGCCCGAGTCGCTGTGGGGCCGCGTCGGCTCCGGTGAGTCCCCGCTGACCGGCGGCGGCCGCCCCGAGCCCAGCCTGGCGGGCGACTACCCCGCGTACTACGCGGCGGTCGCCGCCGCCGTACGGGGCGAGGCCCCCAACCCGGTCACCGCGCACGAGGCGGCCAGCGCCCTCGACGTCCTGGAAGCGGCCCGCCGTTCGGCCCGTGACGGTGTGGCGGTGCAGCTGTGAGCGCCCCCGCCATCGAGGAGCTCGAGACACAGGAGCAGCGCCTGGTCCTGGACCACTTCACGCACGACGACGCCTGGGAACTTGGCTCGATGCTGGTGAAGATGGCCCGTGAGCGCCAGGCCCCGGTCGCCATCGACATCCGCCGCGGCGGCCAGCAGCTCTTCCACGCCGCACTGCCGGGCTCGACCCCGGACAACGACGCGTGGATCGACCGCAAGCGCCGGGTCGTGGAGCGCTACGGCTGTGCGTCGTTCCTGGTGGGAGCGCGATTCCGGGCCAAGGGCACGACCTTCGAGGAGTCCTCGCGGCTCGACCCCGACACGTATGCCGCGCATGGTGGCGCGTTCCCGATCGCGGTGCGCGGCGCGGGTGTCATCGGGACCGTGGTGGTCTCCGGGCTTCCGCAGGCGGAGGACCACGCGATGGTGGTGGAGGCTCTGGAGCATTTCAAGGGGGTTTGGGGGCGTTAGCCCCGAGAAAATCCCACCCGTCGCGGAACGGCGGGGCAGTCCGTCCAGGACGGACTGCCCCGCACAACCGCTACGCGTCCTTGAGCTCCTGGCGCTGGCGGCCGAGACCCTCGATCTCGAGCTCCACCACATCGCCGGCCCGCAGATACGGCTTGGGCTCGGGCTCACCCATCGCGACACCCGCCGGCGTACCGGTGTTGATGATGTCGCCCGGGTAGAGCGTCATGAACTGGCTGACATAGCGGACCACTTCGGCGACCGGGAAGATCTGGTCGGCGGTGGAGCCGTCCTGCTTGAGCTCGCCGTTGACCCAGAGCTTGAGGCCGAGGGCCTGCGGGTCGGCGATCTCGTCGGCGGTCACGAACCAGGGGCCGAGCGGGTTGAACGTCTCGCAGTTCTTGCCCTTGTCCCAGGTGCCGCCGCGCTCGATCTGGAACTCGCGCTCCGATACATCGTTGGAGACCGCGTATCCCGCGACGTGCGCGAGCGCCTCCTCGTGCGACTCCAGATAGCGCGCGGTGCGGCCGATCACGATGGCGAGCTCCACCTCCCAGTCCGTCTTCACGGACTTACGGGGGATGAGCACGGTGTCGTTCGGGCCGACGACCGTGTCCGCCGCCTTGAAGAAGGTGATCGGCTCGGCGGGTATCTCGGCGCCGGTCTCCCGGGCGTGGTCGTGGTAGTTGAGCCCGATGCAGACGACCTTGCCGATCCGCGCGAGCGGCGCACCGATGCGCTGTCCCTCGGCGTCGAGCACGGGGAGGGTCGCGGCGGCTTCCCGGATCCGGGTCAGCTTGGCCTCGTCGGCGAGGAGTTCGCCGTCGATGTCCGCGACGATCCCGGACAGGTCACGCAAGGTGCCGTCCTGGTCCAGCAGCGCCGGGCGTTCCGCTCCCGGGTTTCCGACTCGCAGCAGCTTCATCGTTCACTCTCCTGTGGTCGAAGGGTGCCGATGGGTTGCGGCCATCGGAGCTTTGGCCGATCCTCCAAGAAATAGGTCCAGCCCGCAATACCCCGTTCACGTACTGGACCGTCACAAGGTGTGACCTCCCAGGGCGTTCCCCCGGCGCTCTCCGACGCTCTCAGACGGCAGCCGCAAGGGCGGTCGGGGGCATGTCCCGGTAGAGGAAGTACCGTTCGGCGGCGCTCCATGTGGTGCTGGTCACCACGTACAGCGCCGCGGCGAGCGGCACGACGGCCACCGTGAACAGGGTGAGGAACGACATCAGCGGCATGAACTTCAGCATCGCGCCCATTCCGGGCGGGGTTTCGACCCCCGCGGTTGGCGCGGTGGCCATCTGCTGCTTCGTACGCCGGTAGTTGAAGGTGGCCACGGCGGCCACGAGCACGAACAGCGCGACATAGACCAGACCCGCCCCGCCGAAGAGCCCGCCGTCCGCCAGCGCGTCATGGAAGCGCCCGCCGAGCGGTGCGGCGCCCAGGGTGTGGCCGAGCAGCGGGTTGGCCTCGCCGCCGATCTCCGTGTTGGAGAACAAGTGGTACATCAGGAAGAAAGCAGGCAGCTGCAGCAGGCTCGGCAAGCAGCCGGACAGGGGCGAAACGCCTTCCTGCTTGTGCAGTTCGAGCATCGCCTTCTGCAGCTTCTCGGGGTTCTTGGCGTGCTTCTTGCGCAGTTCGGCGAGTTGCGGGGCGAGCTTGGTGCGGGCCTTCTGGCCGCGGGCCGCCGCACGCGACAGAGGGTGTACGGCCAGGCGTACGGCCATCGTGAACAGGATGATCGCGACCGCCACGGACGCGCCCTGGAACAGCGGGTGAAGTGCGTCGGCGAGCTGGTCGACCACGTCGGCGAAGCCACTGAAAACGGACATGCTGGGCCCCTTCGGGGAGTCTCGTCGTACCGGAAATGCCGGTGGACCGGCGGGTTTTCGGCGTGACGGACCGCGTAAGAGGGCAGGCAGAGACCCTGCTCAGATGAGACGAGGGTGGCTTACGCGGCCGTCGGGACGAGACGTCCCGGTGCTCGCGGACGCGAACGTCCCGCGGCATCCGGATCGCGCTGGGGCAGGAAGGCCGTGCGTTGCTCACGGTCGCGGATCGCGGTGCGCACCCGGGCCGGCTGAACGACCGGAACGGAGCGCGAGGCGATCAGCGCGCAGACGGCGAGCGCGGTACCGGCCGCGGCGGTCGCGGCCAGGGCGACGGCGGCGGAGAGCGGGCCCGCGTCGGTGAGCAGCACCTGCGTCACGAGCAGGAGCAGCAGTCCGGTGACGCGCAGATCCTTGAACCTGTCGACCACGGCTGCCTCCTCTCGCGTATCGCGCGCTGCTCTTTGTCGCGTGCTGTCGTTGGTCGCGCGCACTGTTTGTCGCGCACTGTTGCTTGTCGCGCGCTTCTCTGTGCTCGCGCGTTACTCCTGGATCCTACGCGCCGGCCGGCTCGTCCACGAGGGGCTCTTTGGCAAGCACCTCACGGTTGGGACGTACGTCACGGTCCTTCGGCCCTGCCCAGGTGACCATGAGCGCCACCGCGATGTTCGCGGCGAGAGCCACAAGTCCCGCGTTGATGCCCCACACCGGATCGTTCTCGGTGAAGACCAGCGCACAGACGATCGCGACCCCCACGGCCAGACCGCTCAGCGCCGCCGCCGTGGTGAGCCGGCGCCAGACCAGGCCGAGCAGCAGCATCGGCAGGAGCTGCGCCATGCCCTCGTACGAGATGAGCGAGAGGCGGACGAGGGTGTTCGGGGCGGCGTACGTCATGATCAGCGCGAGCGTGCCGGCGATCACGACCACGGCCTGTGACGCGTTCTTCTGCCGCTCCTGGCTGTGCAGCCGCGGTACGTGGCTCAGCACGCTCCTCCCCCACATCGTGCCGATGACGAGCATGAACACGGCCATCGGCACGATCGACGAGAGCGCGGCCGCGACCCCGATGACCCCCACCGCCCAGGCGGGCAGCGAGTCCACGACCAGCTTGAAGAGCGCCAGGTTCGAATCCGCGCCCGCGAGACCGGGGACGACGAAGAGCGCCGCCATGCCGAGCAGCATCGGGACGAAGAGCAGGATGTTGTACGCGGGGAGCAGGATGGCGTTGCGGCGCAAGGCGTCGGCGTCGCGGGCGCCGAGGTAGCCGGCGACGGTGGTCGGGAAGATCACCACGGTGAAGGCGTTGAGCACGGTGGTCGAGGCGAACCAGGCCATGCCCAGACCGCTCTCGCCGTGCCCGGGGAGCGTCAGCCAATCGCGTTTCTGCTCGACGAGGCGGTCGAGGAACGGCCCGTATCCATCGAAGTAGTGCAGCGGTACGTAGATCGCGAGGAAGGCGAGCGTGCCGATGACCAGCACGTCCTTGAGCACCGACACCCAGGCGCTGCCGCGGAGCCCGCTGACGACCACGAAGCCGGTGGTGATCGCGAAGGCAAGGAAATAGGCCCAGTTGAGGCTGATCGTGCCGTACGAGATGGTCGAGACGACCACGCCCATGCCGGTGATCTGCAGCTGGATATAGGGGAGAAGGAAGACCGTGGCGAGGACCGCGACGGCGGCGCCGAGCCAGGGCTTTCCGTAGCGGTGGCTGATCATGTCGGTGATGCCGACCAGCTGGTGGTCGCGTGCGTAGGCCCAGAGCATCGGTCCGACCACGTAACCGACCGCGTAGCCGCAGGACATGTACGCGACGACGTACAGGACGGGTGCGCCGTAGTTGTATCCCCAGCCGGCCGCCCCGAGGTAGCTGAAACTGGTGTAGCCCTCGCCGGCCATCAGCACCCAGATGAACACGGCCCCGAGGCTCCGCCCGCCGACCGACCACTCGGCGAGCCCGCCCTGGCCGCCTCGTCCGCGTACGGCGAGCAGGCCGAGGGCCACGGTGGCCACCATGAAGACGGCGAAGACAGTGGTGGCGATGGCCGCGTTCACTGCCCATGCCCCTTCTGGTGGTTGCGGTGCTTGCGGTCTCCACGCCAGGTCATCCAGACGGCGAACGGGGTGATCACGGTGGCCCCGATCAGCCAGGCGAAGAAGAACGGCAGCCCGGCGACGGCGGGTTCGACCCGGTTGACGAACGGCAGGGCGCCTGCGTACAGGACGAACGGGACGAGCAGCCACAGGAGGTGGGGGCGAGCGATCACCCGAGGGAGCCTACGGGCCGGGCAACCGAATCCGGCGCAACGGTGGTCTGGAGGTCGAGGGGGTGCAGACATGAGAGCCGATGAAGAGGACGGCTATCGGGAGTTCGTCAGGGCGTTCTGGCCACGGCTGGTGCGCACGGCGTATCTCCTGACGGGCGATCTCCATCACGCGGAGGATCTGACGCAGACGGCGCTGGCCAAGGCGTACCGCTCGTGGCGCAAGGTGTCACGCAGCGACCGGCCCGAGGCGTACGTCCGCAAGATGCTGGTCACGTGCAACAGCGATCGGTTCCGCAAGCGACGCGTCGGCGAGCACCTCACGGCGATACCGCCTGATGTGGCGGGCTCTCATGACCCGGCGGCGCAGGTCGACGACCGCGGCAGCCTGCTCGCCGCGCTGGCCCAATTACCGCCCAGGCAACGGGCGGTGGTCGTGCTGCGCTACTGGGAGGACCTCTCGGAGAGCGAGGTGGCCGAGGCGCTCGGCTGCTCGGCGGGCACGGTCAAGAGCCAGGCGGCGAAGGGCCTTGCGAAGCTGCGGGCCTGCCCGGAGCTGGCCGTGTCGGCGGTGGACTCCGCCGACGAGATCACGACGAGTGGGGGAGGAAACCGGTGAAGCACTTCAGGCAGGGCGACGAGTTCGGCGAGGACGCACCGCGGACACCGCTGGAGGAGCGCCTGCGGGAGCTTCTGACCGAGCAGACCCGGGCGATCCGGCCGGACGAGGCTCCGGTCGATGCCATCGTGCGGCGCGGACGCAGCGGACGGCGGCTTCGGGTGGCCGTGACGGCTTCGGCGCTCGCGGTGGCGGTCGCGGTGCCGGTCGGTGC
>NZ_JBEPEW010000176.1:0-15169 GCF_040300965.1 Streptomyces mesophilus
CCCGCGGGCGTCGCGCGAGCTGATCGTGCTCGGCGGCGACCTGCCGAGCCCGCTCGACCCGCCGCCCGGCTGTCACTTCCACACGCGCTGTCCTTTGGCCACGGACCGCTGCCGCACCGAGGCTCCCGACCTGCGGGTACTGCCGGGACCTGTGCCGCGTGAGGTGGCCTGCCATCTGGTGGGGGAGGACGGGACGGCACCGGACGCACGGTCGGCCCAGGCCACTGCCGTCTGACCGATCGGGATACGAGAACGCCCCCGCCCGGGTACGGGGCGGGGGCGTTCTCCGTTACGGCGAGGGTGCCTGCTCTCCGTGTGCGTCACGGCGAGGGCGCCTGCTCCCGTACGAGCAAAACCCGTGCCCCGGAAGCCAGTTCCGGGGCACGGGTCTTGGCGGCCTGGCTCAGACGAGCTCGAGCTGGTCTGCGACCACCCGGCCCGCGTGGATCACTGTGCGGTCCGAGCCCCGGTCCATCACGGCCGCCGACACGGTGTCGCCGTCCACGAGGATCAGATCGGCGGCGTCACCGGCGTCCACGCCCGGCCGGTCGGCCGTCGAGGTGAGGCGCTGCAACGACGGGTCGAGGATGGAGTGGCCGCCGCGGCTGGCCACCGCCCAGGCGTGCTCGATCAGTTCGTCGGCGCGGTAGCGGCTGGTGAACGCCAGCTGCCAGGTGCGGTCGAGCATGTCGCCGTTGCCGTACGGGGACCAGAAGTCCCGCTGACCGTCCTCACCGAGACCGACGCGGACGCCCGCCTTCGTCAGCTCGACGAGCGGCAGCGCGGTGAGCTGCTGGGCCGGGGCGATCGTCGCCATCGAGATGTCGAGGTCCGCGAACTCCTCGATCAGCCGGCGCGTGGTGGCCTCGTCGACCGTGCCCAGCTCGTACGCGTGGGACAGCGTGACCTTGCCCTGCATGCCGAGCGCGCGGGTGCGCTCCAGGATCAGGTCGGTGCTGAACACACCCAGGTGGCCCGGCTCGTGCAGGTGGATGTCGATGGGCGCCTGGTGCTTCTCGGCGAGCCCGAAGACGATGTCGAGGTGCTTGACCGGGTCGCGGTCGAGCGTGCAGGGGTCGATACCGCCGACCACCGCGGCGCCCGAGGCGAGCGCCTGGTCCATCAGCTCCGGCACCCCCTTCTCCAGGAGCAGACCGGCCTGCGGGAACGCGATGATCTCGAGGTCGGCGCGGTCCTTGTGCGCCTCCTTGGCGGCGAGCACACCCTCGAAGCGCTCGAGGCCGCAGTCCGCGTCGATCTGCGCGTAACTGCGGACGCGGGTGGTGCCGCGCTCGATCATCCGGCCGAGCAGCCGCGTGGTGCGGTCGGCGACCGGACCGTCCTCGCGCCAGTGCTCGCGGTCGTTCATGGTCATGCCCCATACGCCCGGCTTGCCGGTGTGCGGGCGGAACGGCAGCCCGACGCGGTTGGAGTCCAGGTGGCAGTGGACGTCCGAGAAGGTCGGCAGGGCGAGCCGGCCGCGGCCGTCGACGCTCTCGCCGGTCGCGGCGCGCGCGGGGTCGTGCGGCAGTACGGCGGCGATCCTGCCGTCCTCGAGCTCTATGTCGGAGGCCTCGCCGCCCCAGGGGCGGACGTTCCTGATGAGCATGGGTGGTGACTCCTTGCTGAGGTCGGGGGTAGTGCCGGTGCGGGGTGGTTCAGCGCGCCTTGCCCGCCAAGGACGGATCAGCGCGTCTCGTCCACGAAGGGCGGGAACGTGGCCGGGAAAAGCTCGTCGGCGTCGCGCCCCTTGAAGTCCCGTTCGCCGTACGCGGCGCGCATCTTGGCGAAGAGTTCCTGGGCCCGAACGCGCAGCGCCTCGGTGTCGACGCCGGGCAGCGCGCCGTCGACGAGGACCGGGCGGCCGTCGACCACGGAGTGGGTGGCATTGCGGGCGGTGCCGTTGAGCAGCAGGGTGCGCACCGGGTCGTCGAGCACGCCGTCGCGGATGTCGTCGAGGCGGAAGGCCACCAGGTCGGCGCGGGCGCCGGGGGCGAGCCGACCCAGGTCTTCGCGGCCGAGGGCGCGGGCGCCGCCGAGCGTCGCGGACTCGACATAGGCCTCGGCGGGCGCGGCGTCCGCGCGGCCGTCGACCACCTTGGCGAGGTGGACGCCGAGGTCCATGCCGCGGATCAGGTCCGGCGGGAAGGAGTCGGTGCCGAGGCAGAGATTGAGCCCGGCGCGGCGGTACTCGCCGAACGAGTGCAGGACATCGCCGTAGCGCAGCGAGGTCTGCGGACAGTGGATGACGGAAACGCCGGCGCGGACGAGGGTGTCCAGATCGCCGTTGTCCTCGCCGTGTACGGAGGGGTGGCGGTCGATGACGATGCCGTGCGGGATGAGCAGCTGGGTGTCGAACAGGCCGGTCCGCTCGATGAGTTCGAGCGGTGTGCATCCGTACAGGCGCCGCACGAGTTCCCGCTCGACGGTGCCCTGGAGGCAGTGCAGCCGGACCGGGACCGAGCGGCTGCGCGCGAGTGCGGCGGTGGCGCGCAACAGCTCGGGGGTCATCGTCTCGATACGGCAGGGCAGCAGGGCCGAGCGCACCAGCGGGTCGGCCAGTTCCTCGACATGGTCGAGGAATCGCTCGGCGTCCCGCAGACCGGCGCGGCCGCGCTCCTCGTCGAAGTGGAGGTCGCGCCGGCCGTCGGCGTCGACGACATTGACCGCGGACCGGTAGCTGGGCCCGAGATAGCCGCGCAGTCCGATCCGCCGCGAGGTCTCGGCCATGTCCGTGAACTCGTCGAAGCTCTCCGCCCAGGCACTGTGCACCTCGGACGCGATCGGCATGTACGTGGTGATGCCGTGCAGCGCGAGCTGGACCAGCGCGTACTCGCGGATCACGGCGCGCTCGGCACGCGTGAAGACAGCACGGCTCGTGCGGGCGTACGCCTCGGACCACTGAAGGCCCGGCCCGGTCTCGGGGGAGTGCCACGAGTCGAGAATCAGATGGTCGATGTCGGTGAGGGCGTCCAGGTCGATCAGGCCCGGCATGACCAGGCGGTCGCCGAGGTCCACGTCCTCGTCCACGGGCCCTTCCCAACCGCGGCCCACATGGACGATGGTGTCGTCCTGCCACACCACTTCGCCGTCGCGCAGCAGCGCGTGCTGCCCGTTCTGGTACGCGAGCACATGGGCGGCACGCCAGCGGGTGTGCACGAGGAGCCTCCTATGGGTAGGGCGACTTCCGGACTCTAACACTTGGGATACCAAATACTCGTCGGGCTGATTGGCCTCTGATATGGGCATTCGCCGGAATCCGGTGGGCCTTCGTGCTTGCCGACAAGTGCCGCGGTATACAAATTGTGGCCACCCACATGCCCGCAGAGCGCCGCACGGACGATCTCGGATGCGAAAATGGCGGCATGGCAACGGCTGAGGAATTCACCCCCGAGTCGGAGCGGGTCATGAACACCCTGCGCGACGAGATCATCGACGGCACGCGCGCTCCCGGCAGCAAGCTGGTCGAGCGTGAGATCGCCGCCGA
Organism: Streptomyces mesophilus; assembly: GCF_040300965.1. GTDB lineage: Bacteria > Actinomycetota > Actinomycetes > Streptomycetales > Streptomycetaceae > Streptomyces > Streptomyces mesophilus_A. Next base: position 3,488 of record NZ_JBEPEW010000176.1, read on the forward strand.
GCTGGGCGTCAGCCGGCTGCCCGTACGTGATGCGCTGCGCAGTCTCGTCAGCGAAGGCCTGGTCACGCCGCGGCCCCGGACCTGGGCCGTGGTGCGCGAGTTCAGCCAGTCCGATGTCTCCGACCTCAACGAGGTGCGCTCCGCTCTGGAGACCTTGGCATTCCGCCTCGCCGCCGAGCGCCGTACCCGCGCCGGCCTGGCCAAACTCCGCGCCGATCTGGACGAGCAGCAGGCCGCGTCGGAGCGGGGCGACGGCGGCGCCGCCCGCCGCAAGGCCGCCGACTTCCATCAGACCGTCACCGAACTCGCCGACAACGCACTGCTCAGCGAGCTCGACGGGATCCTGCAGAGCAGGTTGCGCTGGCTGCTCGGCCAGCACGACGATCTCGACGTCTTCGCGCACGAGCACGAAGAGCTGTACCTGGCCATCGAGGCGCGGGACGTGCAGCGCGTCGACGAACTGGCCGCCCAGCACCTCGCGACCAGCCGCGCGAAGATCGCGGCGCATCGGCGCAACGCGACCGGCGCCGAGTAGGGGGCCTGTCAGCCGCGCTGGATCGCCGCCTCGATCTGGGCGAGTTGGGCCCCGAGGAGCTCCTCGAACGCGGCGCGGCGCTCCGCCCCGAGAGGTTGGAGATCGCGGGCGAAGTGGGCCAGGGCGGGGAAGCGTTCGGGATCGGCGCCGAGTACCGCGACGCGGAACAGCTCCATGCCCTGTTCGTGCTCTTCCGAGGTGATGGTGCTGACTCCGGCCTCGGAGGCGATCAATGACGCGATGAGGACGGCGAGCCGGTGGTAGCGCGCCGGAATCTCTTCGTCGGGCAGCCCCGACGCGCGCAGCGCCTGCAGCACCTCTTCCATCACCAGCCGTGAACCTGCGCCGCCTGACGCATACCGCCCCCAGACCGCGGCGAGTTGAGGCTGCTGCCCGAATGCCTCTCTCAGGCGCAGGGCCAGCGCGGTGATCTGCCGCTTCCAGTCGCCCTCGGCGCGATAGCCGTCCATGGACGCAAGGAGGATCCGGTCGGCGACGGCGCGCAGCAGCTCCGTCTTGCTGCGGAAGTGCCGGTAGAGGCTGGAGGAATCCGTGCCGAGCGTCGCCGCGAGCTTGCGCACGCTGAACGACTCCGCGTCGCTCGTGCGCAGCAACTCCGCTGCCGCATCAAGGATTTCCTCGGTCGACCAACGCCTGCGACCTGCCATTTCGCCCCTCTCGTCAGGCGTCAGTCTAGCCTATGCACTTGGTGTTGCACGCACCGCGTGCATAATGAGGACATGAGCGTGTCCAGCGCCACCCTGAGTCATGCGAAAGGACGCCTGTCGTGAGGAACTCACTGGATTCCGCGGCCCTTGACGCCGCCCTCGAGAACGTCCACCACGCCGGAATGCCGGGCCTGTTCGCCGAGGTGCGTGACGGCGACCAGGTCTGGCGCGGGGCCGCCGGGGTCGCCGATGTCGCCACCGGCCGTCCTGTCACCGCCGATCTGCGGCACCGGGTCGGCAGCATCACGAAGACCTTCACCGCGGCGGCGGTGCTGCAGCTGGTGGAGAGCGGTCGGATCGCGCTCGAGGCACCGATCGGCCGGTATCTTCCGGGCCTGGTTCCCGCCGAGCGCGGTGACGCGGTCACGGTCCGGATGTTGCTCAACCACACCAGCGGGTTCGCCGAGTACCTTCCGTACGCCTACCCCTCGCTCAAGGCGTTCCCCGCGCTCGCGGACACCGGCCCCGAGAGCTTCGACGACCACCGGTTCACGCGGTTCGACCGCACCGACCTGATCGAGATGGGGCTCACCGCTCCCGCCTTCGGGCCCCCGGGCGGTACGCCGGGGCTGTACTCCAACACCAACTACCTGCTCCTCACCGAACTCCTGGAGCAGGTCACGGGGACCACGGCCGAGCGGCACATCACCCGGAACGTCATTGAGCGTGCCGGCCTGAGGGACACCGCATTCCCCGACGGACCGCATGTCGACGGGCCGCACTCCAAGCTCTACGAATCGTGGTTCGGCATGGTCGACCCGCCGCGCGACTACAGCGTCTTCGACATGTCATGGGTGGGCCCCTCGGCCTCGCTGATATCGACCGTCGCGGACCTCAACCGCTTCTACGGCAAGCTGCTGGCCGGTGAGATCATCGGCCCCGACGCGCTGGCGCAGATGCAGCGCACCGTCCCGGTCGTCTCCCAGGAGGGCAAGGTGATCGACTACGGGCTCGGCCTGCACCCGATGGAGGGTCCGGGTCAGGGCGTCTTCTGGGGGCACGGCGGCACGGTCTGGGGTGGGGGAGCGCTGGCCATGACCCGTGCCGACGGCGAGCGGCAGTTGGCTCTCGCGGTGAACATGCAGCGCTGGAACAGGCTCGACTCCACCGGCACACCGCAGCCGCACCCCGTCGACGAGGCACTCGCGACGCTGTACCGCGTGGCGATGGGCGGCTGACCGGGACCGGTGCCCCTATGCGGTCGTCGGTCAGTAGGGGGCCGGTTCGTTCCGCCTCGCCCACTCCTTCTCGGCGTCGGAACCTTCCGGAGGCGGCACGATGCCGTTGATCATCCAAAGTTCCCTGCTGGTCTCGTCGGCGTGGAACTCCCAGTGCAGCCCTGGGTGTCGGTCCAGATGAGGCTCCAGCATGCCCTTGATCCACTGGGCGGTCCGATGGCGGCTCTCCTGGTCGGGGTTGCGCCGGGCGATGTGGTCGATGGCGACGCGGATCCCGACCGGTGTCGGCTCCCCGCCGACGTAGAAGTCCTCGGGCCGGGTTTCGTGGAACAGCGTGACCACGTAGAACCGGGGCAGCCCCGCCTTCTCGTAGTGATCGGTGATACGGGAGGCCAGTCGATGCTTGTCGTTGTCGGTGAAGATCCCGGGGGTGTGGTGAATGGTCCACAGCGGCATGGCAGTTCGGCACTCCTCCACCTGAGTAACGGCATCGTTAGTGAGATAGAATCACCGCGCTGCTGGGTAACGCAAGCGTTAGTGAAAAGGCCGGGGTGGCAATGGAGTTCGAGGATCGACTGCGTGACCGGGGCGCCTGGTCGATCGGTGACGGGTGCTCGGCGGAGCGAGTACTGGACCTGCTGAGCACCAAGACAGTGTTCCTGGTCGTCCGCGAATGCTTCTACGGCACCACCAGGTTCGAGGACTTCGTGTCGCGGATCGGGACCTCCGCCCCGGCGGTGTCACGGGCGCTCAAGCAGCTGGAATCCGCACGGATCGTCGCGCGCGTCCCCTACCGGGAGCCGGGCAGGCGGGCTCGCGACGAGTACCGCTTGACTCCGGCCGGCGAGGACCTGCTGCCCGTGTTCCTGTCCTTGATGCAGTGGGGCGACACGTACCTGCAGGACGGCCGCCCTCCCCTGTCGTTCGTCGAGACCGGTACCGGTCGTGCCGTGAGCGTCCGTGTGACCGCCGATCCGGCGCCGGAGACGGCGTCCGACGCCATTGAGATCCGCCTGAATCCCGCGCGGCGGCGCGACTAGCGCCTTCGGGTGGCGTCCGCCGCCGGCCGTGACTGTCGACTACTGGCCGACATACTCGATCCCGCCCGCCACCTCGGCCCGGATCTCCGTGCCCACGCGGCGCGCAAGGAGGTCGTCCAGGCGCTCGAGCGGGCCGATCAGGGTGCGGCCGCCGGCCTCGGCGACACGCACAGCGGCGTCCACCTTCGGCTTCATCGAGCCCTCGGCGAAGGCCAGTCGGGCCAGGCCCTCGGGGGATGCGGCCAGGATGTCGCGCTGCTCGGGCGTGCCCCAGTTCTCGCTGACGAAGTCGCCGTCGGTGAGCATGATCAGCATGTCGGCGTCCAGGTCCGCCGCGAGCGTGGCACTGGCCGCGTCCTTGTCGACCACCGCCTGCATGCCGATCTGCCGGCCCTTGGAGTCGGTGCGCACCGGCACACCGCCGCCGCCGACGCAGACCACCAGCGTGCCGCTGTCGAGCAGGCGGCTGACCAGCGGGGCCTGCATGATGCGGATCGGCTCGGGGGACGGGACCACGCGGCGGAACGCCCCGCCGTCCTTCGCGATGGTCCAGCGGTACTCGGCGGCGGCCTCCGCCGCGTCCTGTGCCGAGTAGGTCGGGCCGATCAGCTTCGTCGGACGCTCGAAGGCCGGGTCGGCCTCGTCGACCTCGGTCGTGGTGATCACGGCGGCGACCTCGCGCTCGCCGACGAGCGCGTTGGACAGCTCCTGCTGGATCACATAGCCGATCATGCCCTGGGTCTCGGCTCCCAGGATGTCCAGCGGGTATGCGGCCACATCCTGGTATGCCAAATTCTGCAGCGCGAGCAGACCCACCTGCGGGCCGTTCCCGTGGGTGATGACGACCTCGTGCTCGCGGGCGAGTCCGGCCAGTGCCTGGCAGGCTCCCCGCACGTTGGAGCGGAGATGGTCGGCGGTCATCGGCTCGCCGCGACGGGCCAGCGCGTTTCCTCCGAGGGCGACGACGATGCGCATGTGATGTCCCTTGCTTTGTCTGCTTGGTGCTTGCGTTCGCTGATCGGACGTCGAATGGTATACCAATATGGATGACGTCGACGGGACCGGGAGAGGAGCCGCGGATGACCCCTGAGGAGTCGATACCCCGCACGGTCGGCCCGGTCGACCTGACCGTGGACGGCGGTGACGCCGTGCTCCTTCGCCGCCTGCGCACCGTCGCCGGCCGGGGCCTCGTCCACTCGGTTTTCACGCGGGTCGTGAACGTCCTCACCCCGCAGGACGCCCTGATCGCACTCGCCGCCCGGGACGCCGGCCACGCGCCTCGCACGCTGACCGCCGATGTGGCGGACTGGAGCGGGCGGGGGATCGAAGAGGGGCAGTCCGTGACGTTCACGCCGGGCGCCCTGATTCTGGAAGTGCCGTACCGCCCCCTGAGGTTGACCCTCAAGGGCGCCCGATCATGGCGCCCCGAGCTGCCGACTCTCGCGCACCTCACCCGGCCCGAACTCGCTGTTGCCGCCGCGCACTTGGCTCAGCTGAACGAGGAGCACGGCCCCCTCGGCGGCATGCTCGGCCCCACGCCTGACGCAGGTCCGATGGACCTCGCGGTCGCCACGGCACTCGCCGAAGGCCGTACGCGCCTCATCGCCGCAGTCCGCGACGGGGACCCGGACGTCACCCGGGCGGCGATCCTCGCCCTCCTGGGCCTCGGCCCCGGACTCACCCCCGCGGGCGACGACTTCCTCACCGGCGTGGCCCTGCTCGCCGCACTGCCCGGCAGCGCGCAGACCGTCTTCCTCCCCGTACTCGGGGAGGTCCTGGCCGCACACCCCGGGCGCACCACCGATGTCTCGCTCGCCACCCTGCGCGAAGCGGCCGACGGCCGGGCGCGCGGCGAACTCCTCGACGTACTGCGGCTGTTGGCCGACCGAGCCGACCCGCAGCAGCTAGCCGCTCCTGTCCGCAAGGTGCTGGCCATCGGCCACACCTCGGGCAGCGACACCCTGTCCGGCCTGATCGCCGGGCTCCACCTGGAAGAAGAACTGCGAGGTTCGCTGTGAGCACCACAGCAGTCGTACGGAAGAACACGTACTTCGACTCCGTGTCCCTGATGTCCGTCTCCACCAAGGCCAACGGCCTTGACGGGGTCGAGCAGGCGTTCACCGCCATGGGCACCGAGATGAACAAGGGGGTCCTGGACAATCTGGGCCTGCTCACCGACGAGCTGCGTGCAGCCGGCAGCGGTGACCTCATGATCGTCCTCGTCGCCGCGGACGGCGCCGACACCGACGCGCTGCTCGCCGAGGTCGAAGATCTCCTGCACCGCAAGGCACCCGCATCCGCCGGCGCCGGAGCGGTCACCTACCGCACCATCCCGAGCGCCGCGGCGGGCGTCGAAGGCGCCAACCTCGCCGTGATCGCCGTCAACGGCGCCTACGCCGCGCGCGAGGCCCGCAAGGCCCTCGAAAACGGGCTCCACGTCATGCTGTTCAGCGACAACGTGGCCGTCGAGGACGAGGTGGCCCTCAAGGAACTCGCCCACGACAAGGGCCTGTTCATGATGGGCCCGGACTGCGGCACCGCCATCATCAACAATGTCGCGCTCTGCTTCGGAAACAAGGTGCGCCCCGGTTCCGTCGGCATCGTCGCCGCATCCGGCACCGGCTCGCAGGAGGTCAGCGTCCGCGTCCACGCCCTCGGCGGCGGTGTCTCGCAGCTGATCGGCACCGGCGGCCGCGACCTCAGCGAGGAGGTCGGCGGCATCATGATGACCGACGGCATCCGCGCGCTCGCCGCCGATCCGGCCACCGACGTCATCGTGCTCGTCTCCAAGCCGCCGGCCGCCTCCGTGGAGAAGAAGGTCCTCGCCGAAGTGGCCGCCGCGGGCAAGCCCGTGGTCGTCTACTTCATCGGCGGCTCCGAGGAAGCGGTCACCGCCGCGGGCGGTCACTTCGCCTCCGGCAGCCTCGACGCCGCCCGCCAGGCCGTGCGCCTCGCCGGCATCGAGGCGTCCGACCTCAAGGAGTTCGACGCCGGGCAGGCCGCCGCCGAGGTCGTTTCCCGCCTCGCCGAAGGCCAGCGCTACGTCCGGGGCCTGTTCTGCGGCGGCACTCTCTGCGACGAGACGATGTACGCGGTCCGCGACGCCGGACTCGAGGTCTGGAGCAACATCCAGAAGGACCCCGCATACCGCCTCACCGCCGCCGCGGACAGCAAGGGCCACACCTTCCTCGACTTCGGCGACGACGAGTTCACCAACGGCCGCCCGCACCCGATGATCGACCCCACGCCCCGCCTGGAGCGGCTGGTCGCCGAGGCGCGCGATCCCGAAGTCGCCGCCGTCGTCATGGACTTCGTGCTCGGCTTCGGCTCCCACGAGGACCCGGTCGGCACCACGCTGCCCGCCATCGAGGAGGCCCAGCACATCGCCCGCGAGGCCGGCCGCCACCTGGAGATCGTCGCGTACGTCCTCGGCACCGACCTGGACACCCCGTCGGTCGCCGCCCAGACCGCGGCCCTGGAGGCGGCCGGCGTGACCGTCACCCGCAGCAGCACCGAGACGGGCCAGTTCGCCCGTGAGATCGCACGGAAGGCCGAGCAGGCATGAGCACCACTCCCGAAGCCACCGCACCCGAAGCGACGGCCTCCGCAGCCACCCCCGAACTCACCCCCGCCGCCGCCCTGTTCGCCGGCGATCTGAACGTAGTCAACGTCGGCCTCGCCATGTTCGATACGGACATCAGCGCGCAGGGCGCCCAGGTCACCACCCTCGACTGGACCCCGCCCGGCGGGGGCGACGCCGCGGCCGCCCGCGCCCTCGACGTCCTGGAGCGCCCCGAGCTCGCCGCGAGGATCGACGCCGCCAACGCCGAGGCCGTCGAGCGGATCATGTCGGCCCGCCCGATGCTCACCGGCTTCGCCCGCGCCCTCGACGTGGTGCCCGGCATGACGCCGACCACGATCCTGCACTCGGGCCCGCCCATCACCTGGGACCGGATGAACGGCCCGATGAAGGGCGCAGTCACCGGCGCGATCGTCTTCGAGGGCCTCGCCAAGGATCTGGAGGAGGCCGCCGAGGTGGCCGCGTCCGGCCGAATCACCTTCAAGCCCTGCCATGAGGCGGACGCGGTCGGCTCGATGGCCGGAGTCACCTCCGCGTCGATGTACGTGCACATCGTCAGGAACGAAACGCACGGCAACACCGCGTACACCAACCTGTCCGAGCAGATGGCCAAGATCCTGCGGATGGGCGCCAACGACCAGAGCGTCATCGACCGCCTCGTATGGATGCGGGACGTCTTCGGTCCGATGCTCAAGGAAGCCGTCGAGTTCACGGGTCCCATCGACCTGCGGCTGCTGCTCTCGCAGGCGCTCCACATGGGCGACGAATGCCACAACCGCAACGGCGCCGGCACCCTGCTGCTCTTCCAGGCCTTGGCGCCCGGTCTGCTGCAGTCGTCGTTCACGACCGAGCAGAAGAAGGAGGTCTTCGACTTCGTCGCGTCCTCGGACTACTTCTCCGGCCCTACGTGGATGGCGATGGCCAAGGCCGCCCTCGACGCCGCCAACGGGGTCGAGAACTCCACCGTCCTGACCACGATGGCCCGCAACGGAGTCGAGTTCGGCATCCGCGTCGCGGGCCTGCCCGGCCAGTGGTTCACGGGTCCCGCGCAGCAGGTCGTCGGCCCGATGTTCGCCGGCTACAAGCCCGAGGACTCGGGCCTCGACATCGGCGACAGCGCCATCACCGAGACGTACGGCTTCGGCGGTTTCGCGATGTCGGCGGCGCCCGCGATCGTCGCCCTCGTGGGCGGCACCGTGGCCGAAGCCATGCAGTACACGCGGGACATGGGCGAGATCACCACGGCCGACAACGCCAACGTCACCATCCCGGCCCTCGACTTCCAGGGTCTGCCCACCGGCATCGACGTCCGCAAGGTCATCGACACCGGGATCCTGCCGATCATCAACACGGCCATCGCGCACAAGGACGCCGGCATCGGCATGATCGGCGCGGGCATCACGCACCCGCCGGCCGAGGCCTTCACCAAGGCGGTCACCGCGCTCGCCGACGCCCTCGCGTAAGCCGCGAGCGCCGACCAGGAAGCCCTTCGCAGACACCATGAACACTCAACACTCCGCCGCGGATCCCGACACCTCCGCGGCCCGGGAACTCGACCCCGAGTACGAGCACTCCCCGGTACCGGCCGAGAGCCGGAAGTCGCTGTTGACGGTCTCGGCCGTCTGGTTCGGATTCCCCATGATCCTGACCAATGCCGTGCCCGGCGGCGTGGTCGTCGCCATGCTGGGATTCTGGCGCGGCCTCGCCGCCATCGCGGTGGCGAACCTCGTGATGCTCCTTTACGTGGGCATCCTCAGCCACCGCGCGGGCAAGACCGGCGAGTCCTTCTCGCTCCAGGCCACCCGCACCTTCGGCCGCGCCGGATACGTGGTCGCCTCGGCGTTCCTCGCGACGGTCGTGGTCGGCTGGTTCGCGTTCAACACCGGAGCGACCGGCGCCACGCTGCACCAGGCGTTCGGCTGGCATGAGCAACTGGTCGCGGTCCTGGCCGGATTGGGCTTCATAGCCCTGACCTACCTCGGCATCAAGGCCCTGTCCTGGCTCGGTGCCGTGGCAGCGCCCCTGTTCGTGATCGCGGGCGCCATCGCGCTCGTGATCGTCGCCCGCGACCACGATCTCGGCGCCGTCTTCTCGTACGACGGTGTCGGCGGCAACGCCACGCTCACCTTCGGTGCCGCGGTGTCGATGATGATGGCGACCTTCGCCGACTCGGGCACCATGACCGCCGACTTCACCCGCTGGTCGAGGAACGGCCGCCAGGCCGTACTCGCCACGGTCAGCGCCTTCCCGGTGGCCAGCGTCATCGCGCAGGTCACCGGTGGTGTGGTGGTCGCGGCCGGAGCGGTGGCGGCACCGGCCACCGCGGGCGGTGACTTCCTCCCCATCCTCACGGGCGAGAACGCGCCGCTGCTCAATGTGCTGGCCGCTGTCTTCGTCTTCGTCAACCTCGGCTCGGTGTGCAGCCACTGCCTCTACAACGGTGCGCTCGGCTGGTCCCACCTCACCGGCCGCACCATGCGCATGATGACGCTGGTACTCGGCGTCATCGGCACACTCGCCGCACTCGCGGGCGTCTGGAACCACTTCCTCGACTGGCTGGTCATCCTCAGCGTCTTCGTCCCACCGCTCGGTGGTGTCCTGATCGCCGACCAGTTCTTCGCACGGGGTGGTCGCACGGCCATGGACGACCGTCCGACCATGGCGGTCAGGCCCACGGCGTTCGTGGCCTGGGCGATCGGTGCGGCGGCCGCGGGGATCGCCCACTGGTGGGCGCCCCAGCTGTCGGATGCGATCACCGGGCTTGTGGTCGCGGTGGCGGCGTACGCGCTGTTGGAGCGGGTCGGTCCCCGCACGGCCTGACGACCGGCAGCACCACCTCGACGCGCCCCTGCCCACCCCCGGGCAGGGGCGCGTCGTCGTAGCCTCGGGCTCATGGACGAGCTGTTCCGGCGCCCGCGCCGCACCATCGCACCCGGCGCCGTACACCTCCCGGACTGGCTGGACCTTGCCGAGCAGCGCACGCTCCTCGACCAGTGCCGCGCCTGGGCCCGCCCACCCGCCGGGCTCCGCGAGGTCAGCACCCCGGGCGGCGGCCGGATGTCGGTCCGTCAGTTCGGTCTCGGCTGGCACTGGTTCCCGTACGGATATGCGCGCACGGCCGTGGACGGCGACGGCGCGCCGGTCAAGCCGATGCCCACGGCGCTCGTGGAGCTGGGACGACGCACAGCGGCAGCGGCCCTGGGCGAGGAGTGCGCAGCGGCCCCGTACGACATCGCCCTGATCAACTTCTACGACGCGGACGCCCGTATGGGCATGCACCGCGACCAGGACGAGAAGTCCCTTGATCCCGTAGTGTCGGTCAGTCTCGGCGACACCTGCGTCTTCAGGTTCGGCAACGGCGAGACACGGACCAAGCCTTATACGGATGTGGAGCTGCGCAGCGGGGACGCGTTCGTGTTCGGCGGGGAGTCACGGCTCAACTATCACGGGGTGCCGCGGGTGCAGGCGGGAACCGCCCCCGCGGAACTGGGGCTTGTGGGGCGGCTCAACATCACCTTGCGGGTGAGCGGCCTGGAGTAGAGGGACTGACGGGGGAGGGTGTCGGTGAACGACGCGCGCTTGGGTGGACTGGCCGTCAATCCCGCCGCGCCGGCGGAGGTGCTGCTGAAGCTGCTGGCGCCTGAGTACGAGGACACCTGGTCCGCGCTTGCCGGCCGGCGCGCTTCGTTCCCCGGGGAAGTGGCGGCGGCGATCGTCGCGCACCCGGACGTGCGTGTGCGCAAGGCGCTGGCCCGCAATCCGTATGTGGACCCCGAGGTGCGCGGGCTGCTCGTGGACGATCCCGAGTGGATCGTCCAGGCGTGGCTCGCGGGCCGCCCGGACCGGAACCGGCCGGCGCGGCCCCTGCCCGACCGGGTGATCGACCGGATGCTCACGACGTATGACAACGACTGCCTGTCCGAGCTGTTTTCCTCGCGCCAGATCCCGTTTCGTGTCCAGCTCTCCTTTGCCCGGCATCCCCTGGCCGCCGTCCGCCGGTACGCCCTGAACGTGTGGGGTTCGCTGAGCGAGGCGGAGCAGGCGGCGCTGCTCGACGACCCGGACCCCGATCTTCGCGCGGCCGCGCAGAACACGGTTCGACGCCGGCGTGACGAGGACGACGAGGCGGTGACGGAACGCGAGCTCGGGCCGCTGCCTCCGCCGCGCAACCACTGGACCACGCACCTCCTGGTGAACTGCCGTCTGCCCAGAACCGTCGTCGACTGGATGATGGACCAGCCCGACCGCGACTCCGCCTGGGCCCTGGCGCACAACTACAGCACCCCGCCGGACGTGGTCGCCTCGCTCATGAAGCACCCCGACCCCGACGTACGCCTGCAACTGGCCTGCCGCGACGACCTTCCACCCACCCTGGTGCAGATCCTCGCGCGCGACCCCGACCCGCGGGTGCGCACCGAGGTGTCCTTGCGGCCCGAACTGAGCGAGGACGAACGGGCGGCGATCGACTACGTCGTGGAGCCCGACCGGTACACGGGCGTCCCGTGGGAGCCCCATGCCTGTGCACCATGCAGATCGTGATGAGCGTGATGATGGCCACGTTCATGTTCATGATGGTGCCGCGCGCCGAGGTCTGCGCCGAGCGGATCTCCGAGGTGCTCGA
>NZ_JBEPEW010000177.1:0-15168 GCF_040300965.1 Streptomyces mesophilus
CACCCCGGCGGCCTCGTCCGGCGCCGTCCGGGCGACGCGGCGCGCATGCACCCGTACGAGATCGTGCAACCGGTAGCGGCCGGGGCGCGGCTGCTGCACCAGGCTCGCGTCGACCAGGCTCTCCAGGAGGTCCTCGCTGTCGTACGGGGGCGAGCCGAGCATCACCGCGGCCGTGCGCACATCGAACTCCACGGTCGGAGCGAGCCCCAACGCCCGGAACCCGCGCTGCTGTTCCGCCCCGAGCTGGTCGTACGAGAGCCGGAACGCCGCCTCCACGCTGCGGTCCCCGACGCTCAGCTCCCCGAGCAGCCGCTCGTCCCCGGCCATCCGCCCGACCAGGTACTCCACACTCCACGCGGTGCGGTTCTGCAGCCGCGAACCGGCGATCCGCAGCGCGAGCGGCAGCCCGTCGCAGAGCCGGGCGAGCTGCTCGGCCGCCGCGGACTCCTCGGCGGCCCGCTCCTCGCCGATGAGATGCGTGAGCAGCGAGACGGCCTGCGCACGGTCGAGGGGCTCCAGTTCGAGCCGCCGCTCGGCGTCGAGCTCCGGGAGGCGGCGGCGCCCGGCCACCAGGACCCGGCTGCCGGCGCCGGCCGGGAGCAGGGGCCGCACCTGTTCGGCGTCGAGCGCGTCATCGAGGACGAGGAGCAGCCGCAGCGCACTCGTCGCGGCCCGCCAGGCCGCGGTCAACTCCTCCAGATCGCTGGGTAGTTCACCCTTCGCGGCGCCGAGCGATCTGAGCAGCCGCTGCAGCGCCTGCTCGGGGGTCTGGCGCCGCTGGGTGCTGTGTCCGCGCAGATCCACGAACAGACAGCCGTCGGGGTAGCGGCCGCTCAGCTCCCGTGCGGCGCGCACGACCAGGGCGCTCTTGCCGACACCCGCGGGACCGTGGACGGTCGTCACGGAGACGGCGCCGGGGGCGGACAGGGCGGTGAGCGCGGCGAGTTCACGGTCGCGGCCGATGAGGTGGCCGCCGTCGCCGGGGAGGGTGTTGACGGGGGGAGCCTTGACGGGGGCGGGCGTCTCGCGCGGCGCCCTTTGCCGCAGCACAGCCTCATGGGCCCGCCGCAGCTCCGTGCCGGGATCGACGCCGAGCTCGTCCCGCAGCCGTCCGCGTATCTCCTCCTACGCGTGCAGCGCCTCGGCCCGCCGGCCGGTACCGTGCAGCGCGCGGACGCGCAGCGCGGTGATCTGTTCGTCGCAGGGGTCGGCAGCGAGCCCGGTGAGCTGATCGAGCACCTCGGCGAACTGCCCTGTCCCCAGGAGGCATTCGAGCCGCTGCACGCGTATCGCCCGGATCCTCAGCCGCAGCCGGGTGCGCTCGGCCTCGGCGAGCGGACCCGGAAGGCCGGCGAGCGGATCGCCGTGGACGAGGGCCAGCGCGCGGTCGAGCTGGGCGAGGGCATCGGCAGGGTTCGCGGCGTTACGGGCTTCGCGGGCGTGAAGCTCCAACGCGTCGCTGTCCAGGATCAGTTGCCGCTCCGCAAGCCGGTAGCCGCCCGCCTCGCCCCGTATGACCGACTCCTCGGGCCGGGTCCCGGGCGGATCGAGCCGCTTGCGCAGCCCGTACACATAACTGGGCATCACTTTCACGCCGGTCGGTGGCGGCCGCTCGCCCCACACGCCGTCGAGGAGCTGCTCACGACTGACGACCCGGCCCGCCCGCAGCGCGAGCGCCACGAAGACGGCCTGCTGCCGCGCGGGCCCGAGACTCACGGGCGTGGCGTCGCGAACGGCCCGCACGGGTCCGAGCACCGCGAGACGCAGACCCACGTGCCACCCCCGTCCCGCCGCGCGTCATGCGAACCGCAACTGGCGAGCCGCATCATCGGAATTTCATCGGCATTGCAACGCCTTCCGCGACGCTTTGCAAGCGCGGCGGCCGCACCGGGGGAAACGGCCGCCGCGCCCCCCGCCTCATCTAGCGGAAGGCCGAAGTCAGTTGACGCTCACCGACGGCACCTCTTTGACGGACCTCCTGTCCGAACGCGGCCTCTTCCTCACCCAGGACGAAGGCGACGCGACCGGCGCCGTCTACGTCTGCGTACGGGACGGACTGCCGGGCGGCTACCCGATCGGCTACGCCCTGCCGTCCCGTACGGGCACGTGGTTCGCGTACGCGCGCTCGCGCCCCGGCCGCATCTTCGCGTGCGACCAGGTGGACGCGGGACTGTGGAGCCTGGAGTCGGCCCTGCGCGCGGTGCTCTCCCACGCCCGCTACGGCGACGTCCTGTACGCCCTGGAACAGGCCGTGGGCACGGACGCCACGTACGTGGTGAAGGTGCCGCGCTCCTGGACCGCCCGCCTGACGGACCTGCCCGGCATCACGGCCACCGGCCGCACCCTCCGCCTCACGTCCCCGGCCCTCGCCCTCCTGCGCGGACAGCCCGAACGGGACGGCTGCTACGCGGACTTGACGGGCCGGCTGTGGCTGGACGGGGAGGCGTACGAGCTGCGGCGGGAGGGGCGAGGCCTCACCAGCTGATCCAGGCCCCCACCGGCAGGTGGTCGCTGCCCGTCTCCGGCAGCACCCAGGAGCTCTTCGCCTGCACACCCTGGAGCAGGATCTGGTCGATCCGCGCCATCGGGAACGAGGCCGGCCAGCTGAGGCCGAGGCCGTCGCCCGCCTCGGTCTGGGCCGAGGTGAGCCGGGAGGTGAGGCCGGCGAGGGCGCGGTCGTCCGTGGTGCCGTTCATGTCGCCGAGCACCACGACCCGTTCGCTCTTCTCGGCCGCGACGGCCTCGGCGAGCTTGGCCGCGCCGGCGTCGCGCGAGTCGGTCCAGAATCCGCCCCGGGGCATCACACGGACCGAGCCCAGGTGCGCCACGTAGACCGCGAGGGGCCCCTTCTCGGTGGCCACCGTGGTGCGCAGCGCGCGGGGCGGTTCGACCGGGGCGTCCCCGCGCCGCTCCCTCTCCCGCCCCAGCGGCCCGACATTGTCCCGCAGGACGTCGACCGGCTCGGTGTCCGACAGCGGCAGCTTGCTCCACAGGCCGACCGTGCCCTGCACGGTGTGGTGCGGGTACGCCCGCGCCAGCTCCTTCTCGTACGTGGCCCTGGCCTGGTCGGACAGCTCTTCGAGGGCCAGCAAGTCGGCTCCGGATTGCGCCAGTTGACGTGCGGTGCCGACCGGGTTGGTGTTCTCGGCGGCGACGTTGTGGCTGACCACCATGAGGTCGCCGCCCGCCTGGGGCTTGTCCATGAGCAGCCCGCCGAAGAGGCTCACCCACACCACCGCCGGCAGCAGCAGCGCGACCAGCGCCGAGGCGGAGCGGCGCCACAGCGCGGCGGCGAGCAGCACCGGCACGAAGACGCCGAACCACGGCAGGAAGGTCTCGACGAGACTGCCGAGGCCCGCCCGGTCCGTGATCCACGAGTGCAGCATCAGGAGCAGACCGAGCAGCAGCGCACAGACCGCGAGCACGAGGCCGCGCCGCCACGGCCCCGACCGGCCGGCCGCCGTGTCCGGGGCCGTCTCGCCGTTCGCCGTGTCCGGGGCCGCCTCGGCACGCTCGTCGTCTGCCGCGACGGTCTGCCCCCGCGTATCCACGGCGTCCTTGATCACGTCACTCACTGGTTGCTTCACTCATTGGTCGTTTCCTGAACTGCTCGGCACTACTTGCCGGGCTGCGGAGGTGTGGCGGGCAGCTGTACGCGGATGTGGAGGCCGCCTTCGGGGCGCGGGGTGAGGGTGAGGGTGCCGTCGTGGACCTGGACGATCCGCTCCACGATGGCGAGTCCGAGGCCGACTCCGGCATGGTCGCCGTGCACGCGTTCGGTGCCCCGCTGGAACGGCTCGGTGAGCGTCGCGACCAGCTCGGGCGAGAGCCGCTCGCCGGTGTTCTCGACGGTGAGCACCGCGATGCCGGGACGTGCGGTGGTCGTGATCCACACGGCGCCGCCCTTGGGCAGGTTGTGGGTGATCGCGTTGTGCACGAGGTTGACCACCAACTGCCCCAGGAGCGCCGGTGATCCGGTCGTGGGGGTGATGTCGCCGCTGGTCTCCAGGGCCACGCCCCGCTTCTCCGCGAGGGGGAGGAGGGTCTCGGACGCCTCCTCGGCCGTCAGGGACAGGTCGACGTACTCCGGCGTGAAGTTCCGCTGCTCGGCGCGGCTCATCAGGAGCAGTGCCTCGGCGAGATCGATCGCCCGGGTGTTGACGGTGCTGAGCCGGTCGATCAGCTCACCGATGTCGCGGGTCGGGTCGGCGCGGGCCACGTCGAGCAGCGACTTCGAGATCGCCAGCGGCGTGCGCAGCTCGTGCGAGGCGTTGGCCGCGAACCTCCGCTGTTCGGCGACGTGTGCTTCGAGCCGGGCGAGCATCGCGTCGAAGGCGTCGGCGAGTTCGCGGAACTCGTCGGTGCGGCCCGGCATCCGGATCCGGTGGGACAGCGAACCGTGCGTGGCCATCCGGGCGGCATCGGTGATGCGGGTCAGCGGAGCGAGCATCCGGCCGGCCAGGATCCATCCCCCCAGGAGCCCGAACACCAGCAGGAACACCATGACCGCAGCCGCCAGCGGGGCGAACCCGCGCACAAAGGCGACGCCCGGGCCCTGTTGCCACCTCCCCGATTCGTTGGTCACCAGCCACCGCTGTTCCAGGAGGAACCATCCGATGGCGGCGAGCAGCAAGGCGCCGGCGACCATGAGGAATCCGGCGTAGCTGAGCGTGAGCTTGAGCCGGACGCTCCACCCGGGCTGCCTAACCACGCTCCCCTCCCGAGGCTGTGTCGATCCGGTAGCCGACACCCGGCACCGTGGCGATGACCCACGGTTCGCCGAGCCGCTTGCGCAGGGCCGAGACCGTGATGCGTACGGCATTGGTGAACGGGTCCGCGTTCTCGTCCCACGCTCGCTCCAGGAGCTCCTCGGCGCTGACGACCCCGCCCTCGGCGGCCACGAGGACCTCGAGCACCGCGAACTGCTTCCGGGTCAGCGCGACATAGTTCCCGTCGCGGTAGACCTCGCGGCGGAACGGATCGAGCCGAAGCCCCGCGATTTCCCGTACGGGCGGCCGGTTGTGCGCCCGACGGCGGTCGAGCGCGCGCAGTCTGAGCACGAGTTCCTGCAGCTCGAACGGCTTCGTGAGGTAGTCGTCGACGCCGAGCCCGAACCCGCTGGCCTTGTCGTCGAGCCGGTCGGCGGCGGTGAGCATGAGGATCGGCATCCCGGTGCCGGAGGCGACGATGCTCTTGGCGACCTCGTCACCGCTGGGACCGGGGATGTCACGGTCGAGTACGGCGATGTCGTACGTGTTGATGCTCAGCAGCTCGAGCGCGGTGTCACCGTCCCCCGCGATGTCCGCCGCGATCGCTTCCAGACGCAAACCATCGCGAATGGCCTCCGCCATGTAGGGCTCGTCCTCGACGATCAGCACTCGCATGCTCCGAGGCTACGAGTCGGGACATATCGTCGGCATATCGAAAACCGCATACGGGACGGCAACACCCGATTCTTTTGACTGCGGGCATGAACCACAGCGACATAGGCAAGCCCGCCCACGCAGCAGCCCGCCGTACCCGGCGCCCGGCCCACCTCGCCGCGGCAGCGGTGGCGGTCGCAGGTGCGACGCTGATCGGCGTCGCCGGCTGCCAGTCGTCGCCGGCCTCCTCGTCGTTCTCCTCCGTATCGCCGTCCCCGAGCGCCTCACCCGCCACTGCGGAACCGGCCACCGCGGAACCGGCCACCGCCGAACCGTCCTCCCCGGCCGCACCGCCCGGCGGAGCCCGCCAGGACAAGCGCAACGACCACCGCGCGCTGGGCGAGGCGGACGGCCGGGTCCCGGACGGCACGACCGTCTTCGACGACCACATTCCGGCCGTGGCGAATCTCGAGCCCGGGCTTTTGAAGGCACTGCGCCGGGCGGCGACGGACGCGGGGATCACGCTGTCCGTCAACAGCGGCTGGCGTTCCGCCGACTACCAGGAGGACCTGCTCCGCAAGGCGGTCGCGCAGTACGGCTCCGAGGAGGAAGCGGCCCGCTGGGTGGCCACCGCGCAGACCTCCCCGCATGTGTCGGGAGAGGCGGTCGACCTCGGGCCGAACGCCGCCCAGGCGTGGCTGTCGCGCCATGGCGCCGCGTACGGGTTGTGCCAGATCTACCGCAACGAACCCTGGCACTACGAGCTGCGTCCCGAAGCCGTCCGGGCGGGCTGCCCGGCGATGTACGCCGACCCGACCGAGGACCCGCGGATGAAGTGACTCCGCTTCTGCGCGTTACGTAAACGTGATGTCCGGCTTCGTGCGCGACCTCTTGACCGGAGGGAGCGGTGGGCGCTCACTATGACCTCCATCGCTGACACACCCCCTCGCTTCTGAGCCTTACCTCTGCGCACCCCCGCTTGTTCGAGATTTCGAACAACGTCTGATCCTCGGAACAGCACTGCACGTCCCCGGAACAGCACCGCTACGAAGGAGATCCAGCATGCTCACCAGGCGAAACTTCCTCACCGCGGCGGTAGGTGCGGCGGCCGCGGCCGGGCTCGCGGCCTGCGCCAAGGAGGACGGCAAGTCGTCGGACTCCGCGGGCGGCGGCAGCAGGACACTCACCCTCGGCTTCTCCCAGGTCGGCTCCGAGAGCGGCTGGCGGACCGCCAACAGCGAGTCGGTCAAGTCCGCGGCGAAGGAGGCGGGTTACACCCTGAAGTTCTCCGACGCCCAGCAGAAGCAGGAGAACCAGATCTCCGCGATCCGCAACTACATCGCGCAGAAGGTCGATGTGATCGCCTTCTCGCCGGTGGTCGTCACGGGCTGGGACGCGGTGCTCAAGGAGGCCAAGGCGGCGAAGATCCCGGTCGTCCTCACCGACCGCTCCGTGGAGACCTCGGACGAGTCCCTGTACGTGACCCTGGTGGGCTCGGACTTCACGGACGAGGGCCGGCGCGCGGCCAAGATCCTGGAGAAGGTCCTGGACAAGGCCGGCCACAAGGGCCCTGTGAAGATCGCCCAGTTGGAGGGCACCACCGGTGCCGCGCCCGCGATCGAGCGCGCCAAGGGCTTCAAGGAGGTCATGGACGCGGACCACGCCGACGACTGGAAGATCGTCGTCAGCCAGACCGGTGAGTTCACGCGCGCCGGCGGCAAGCAGGTCATGGCCGCGTTCCTGCAGTCCAACCCGGACATCAACGTGCTCTACGCGCACAACGACGACATGGGCCTCGGCGCCATCCAGGCCATCGAGGCGGCCGGCAAGAAGCCCGGCAAGGACATCCTCATCGTCACGGTCGACGGCGTGAAGGACGGCTTCATCGCGATGTCCGAAGGAAAGATCAACGCCATCGTCGAGTGCAACCCGCTGCTCGGCCCCCAGCTGATGGACGTCGTGCAGAAGGTCAAGGACGGCGAGAAGCTCGAGCGCTGGATCAAGACGGAGGAGAGCGACTTCCTGCAGGACCAGGCCAAGGACGCGCTGCCCGGCCGCAAGTACTGACCGCCCGTTCCCACCTGCAGGGAGCCTCTTCGCCGACCGGGACCGACCGGCCCTCGGCGAGGAGGCTCCCCTCGGTCCGAGAAGACGCATGAGGAGCGCTGCCATGGCAGAGCCGCGGCCCGTCCTGGAGATGACGGGCGTAGTGAAGGAATTTCCGGGGGTGCGGGCTCTGTCCGGCGTCGACTTCCGGCTGTTCCCGGGCGAGATACACGCCCTGATAGGCGAGAACGGCGCCGGAAAGTCCACGCTGATCAAGGTGTTGACGGGCGTGTACCCGCTCGACGGCGGCACCGTCACCCTCGACGGGGAGCCCGTGCGGTTCACCAGCCCGCTGCAGGCGCAGCAGGCGGGCATCAGCACGGTCTACCAGGAGGTCAACCTCTGCCCCAACCTGTCGGTGGCGGAGAACATCTTCATCGGCCGCGAACCCACCCGCGCCGGACGCATCCAGTGGAAGCGGATGCGCAAGGAGGCGGCGGAGCTGGTCGACCGGCTCGGCCTCGACATCGACGTGGCGGCCCCGCTGTCCTCGTATCCGCTGGCCGTGCAGCAACTGGTCGCGATCGTACGGTCGGTGGGCACCGGCGACCGTGACGCGCCCGGCTCCGGCACCAAGGTGCTCGTGCTCGACGAGCCGACCTCCAGCCTCGACCGCGACGAGGTCCTCGAACTCTTCCGTCTGATGCGGCAGTTGAGCCGCGACGGCGTGGCGATCCTGTTCGTGTCGCACTTCCTCGACCAGATCTACGAGATCTGCGACCGCATGACCGTGCTGCGCAACGGCGCCCTCGTCGGCGAGCACCTGGTCCGCGACCTCGACCAGGTCGGCCTGATCGAGCTGATGATCGGCAAGGCGCTCGACCAGCTGGAGGAGCTGCACGAGCACCAACTGCACTCGGGTGTGGGCGAGTTGCTGGTCAGGGCCGAGGGGCTCGGCCGTACCGGGAAGATCGCCCCCTTCGACCTGGACATCAACAAGGGCGAGGTGCTCGGGCTCGCGGGGCTGCTCGGATCCGGCCGCACCGAGCTCGCCCGGCTCCTGTTCGGCGCCGACCAGCCCGACAGCGGCACGGTGACCATCGGCGGCAGACAGGTCTCGATGAGCGCGCCCAACGACGCCATCGGCGCGGGCGTCGCGTTCTGTTCGGAGAACCGCAAGACCGAGGGCCTCGTCCCCGATCTGACGGTGCGCGAGAACATCATCCTCGCGCTCCAGGCCGCCCGCGGCTGGACCCGTCCCCTCCCCGTCCCGCAGCGCGACGAACTCGTCGCGAAGTACATCAAGGCCCTGGACATCCGCCCCGCCAACCCCGAGGCCCGCGTCGGACAGCTCAGCGGCGGCAACCAGCAGAAGGTGCTGCTCGCCCGCTGGCTGATCACTCAGCCGCAGCTGCTGATCCTGGACGAACCCACGCGCGGCATCGACATCGGCGCCAAGACGGAGATCCAGAAACTGGTGGTCTCCCTCTCCGAGGACGGCATGTCCGTCCTGTACATCGCGGCCGAGCTGGAAGAGGTCCTGCGGCTCAGCCACACCATCGGGGTGCTGCGCGACCGCAAGCTGGTGGCGCGCCTGGCCAACGGCCCCGAGATCACCGCCGGCACGATCCTCGAGACCATCGCGAGCGGAGCACACCAGTGACCACCACCCCCCGTTGGCGAGCGCTGACGCGTCACCATCTGTTCTGGCCGGTCGCCGTCCTGATCGCCCTGCTCATCGTCAACGTCCCGTTCACTCCCGACTTCTTCTCGGTCAAGATGACGGACGGCCACCTCTACGGCAGCCTCGTCTCGATCGTCCTGTTCGGCTCGCCGCTCATCCTGGTGGCGGTCGGCATGACCCTGGTCATCGCCACCGGCGGCATCGACCTCTCGGTGGGCGCCGTGGTCGCCATCACCGGCGCCCTGACCTGTTCGTACATCAGCGACCGCACCGATCAGAACGCGCTGTCCGGGGTGTTCCTCGCGATCGGCATCGGGCTCGTGGCCGCGGTCGTCTGCGGTCTGTGGAACGGATTCCTGGTGGCCAGGATGGGCATCCAGCCCATCATCGCGACCCTGATCATCATGGTCGCGGGCCGCGGTGTCGCCCAGCTGATCACCGACGGCCAGATCATCACCATCCACAGCGAGCCGTACAAACTCATCGGCGGCGGCTACTGGCTGACGCTGCCCTTCTCCATCTTCGTGGTGGCCGCCGTCGTCGCCGCCACGGTCCTCCTCACCCGCCGCACGGCGCTCGGACTGCTCGTCGAGTCCGTCGGCGGCAACGCCGAGGCCAGCCGTCTTGTCGGCATCAGGTCCACCCGTATCAAGATCATGGTGTACGTGTTCTGCGCGCTGTGCGCCGGTATCGCGGGGCTCATGATCAGCTCCAACACCTCGGCCGCGGACGGCAACAACGCCGGTCTGTGGATCGAGCTCGACGCGATCCTCGCCGTGGTCATCGGCGGCACCGCGCTGACCGGCGGCCGGTTCTCCGTCGGCGGCACGGTGATCGGCGCTCTCGTCATCCAGACCCTGACCACCACGATCTACACGATCGGCGTGCCGACCCAGACCAACCTGGTCTTCAAGGCCGCGGTCGTCATCGTCGTCTGCCTGCTGCAGTCCCCGAAGTTCCGGGAGAAGGTCTTCGGCGCGAGGCGCGCCAGGAACCTGACGGACCCCGCCCCGGCGGAGCCCGTGCTGCCGACCGCCGCCGCCCCGAAGCCACCGAAGACCTCGACGGAGGTGTCGCGATGACCGCGACCGACCGCAAGCCCGAGGTGGTCGAGAGCAACGCCGCCGCCACCCGCGCCACCCGCCTGCTCGGCGACCGGCGGCTGCCCGTCCTGGTCACGGCCGCCCTGTTCCTGGCCATGTACGGCGGCGGCCTCAGCCGGTACGCGAACTACGGGTTCGGCGAACCCCAGGTGTTCCTCAACCTGTTCATCGACAACGGCTATCTGCTTGTCGCGGCCATCGGCGCCACCTTCGTCATCATGTCCGGCGGCATCGACCTGTCCGTGGGCTCGATGATCGGCTTCACCACCATGTTCACGGCCTGGCTGGTGGAACGGCAGGGTCTTCCGCTGGTCCTGGTGGTGCCGCTCGCCCTCGGCGTGGGCGCGTTCGGCGGGTTCCTCATGGGTTACGTGATCCACAACTTCGAGATCCAGCCGTTCATCGTCACCCTCGCCGGGCTCTTCCTCTTCCGCGGTCTGTGCCTGGTCATCAGCAAGGAGTCGATCTCCATCGGCGACGCCTCGGTGGGCACCCTGGCGCAGACCCGAGTCCCGCTGGGCGTGGGGGAGTTGTCCATCGGCGCCCTTGTGGCGCTCGCCGTCCTCGCCGTCGCGTACTACGTGCTGCACCACACCCGCTTCGGCCGCCGGGTGTACGCCGTCGGCGGCAACGAACAGTCGGCCCTGCTGATGGGCCTCCCGATGGGCGGCACCAAGATCGCCGTCTATACGGTGAGCGGCTTCTGCTCGGCCCTGGCCGGTCTCCTCTTCATGCTCTACATCCAGTCCGGTGACCCGCTGCACGCCATCGGCATGGAACTCGACGCCATCGCCGCGGTGGTCATCGGCGGCACCCTGCTCACCGGCGGCTCCGGCTACGTACTCGGCACGCTCTTCGGGGTGCTCGTCCTAGGCCTGATCAAGAGCCTCATCACCTTCGAAGGGACGCTCAGCTCCTGGTGGACGAAGATCGCGACGGGGGTGCTGCTCTGCGCGTTCATCCTGATCCAGCGGACGATGACGGCCCGCAGAAAGACCTGACGCGCAGGAGGGCGAGGCCCGTGGAAAACCTGAGCCCGTGGTCCCGCAGAAAAACGTGAGCCCGTGATGTCGAGAACCGGCGTACGGCTCCGTCCCCGCAGTGAACGCGACCACAATGGGTCGTACGCAGCGAGGAGAACCGTCATGGCCAAGTACCTGCTTCTCAAGCACTACCGCGGCGCCCCGGCCCCCGTGAACGACGTGCCGATGGACCAGTGGACGCCCGAGGAGATCTCGGCACACGTGCAGTACATGAACGACTTCGCGGCCCGGCTCGAGAAGACCGGTGAGTTCGTCGACGGGCAGGCGCTCTCTCCCGAGGGCACCTTCGTGCGGTACGACGGGGAGGGGCGCCCGCCGGTCACCGACGGCCCGTTCGCCGAGACCAAGGACCTGATCGCCGGCTGGATGGTGATCGACGTCGACACGTACGAACGCGCCGTGGAGCTGGCGGGAGAGCTGTCGGCCGCTCCCGGGGCGGGCGGGAAGCCCATCCACGAGTGGCTGGAACTGCGCCCGTTCTACGGCGTGCAGCCCACGATCACGGAGTGAGCTCGCCGATGGACGAGGCCCTGCTCAGGGGCCTCACGCCGAGCGTGCTCGCGATCCTCGTCCGCCGCGGAGCCGAGTTCGCGGCGGCCGAGGACGCCGTACAGGACGCGCTCGTCGAGGCGGTCCGCGTCTGGCCGGCCGACCCTCCGCGCGATGCGAAGGGCTGGCTGGTCACCGTGGCCTGGCGCAAGTTCCTCGACGCGACCCGGGCGGACACGGCCCGCCGCCGGCGCGAGGACCGGGTGGACGAGGAGCCGGCACCCGGACCGGCGCCCGCGCTCGACGACACGCTCCAGCTCTACTTCCTGTGTGCCCACCCGTCCCTGACCCCGTCGTCGGCCGTCGCGCTCACCCTGCGCGCCGTCGGCGGGCTCACCACGCGCCAGATCGCCGAGGCCTACCTCGTCCCCGAGGCGACCATGGCGCAGCGCATCAGCCGCGCCAAACGCACCGTCTCCGGCGTGCGCTTCGAGCAGCCCGGCGACGTCGCCACCGTGCTGCGCGTCCTCTACCTGGTCTTCAACGAGGGCTACTCCGGCGATGTGGACCTCGCCGCCGAGGCCATCCGCCTCACCCGGCAGCTCGCCACCGCGATCGACCATCCCGAGGTCGCGGGCCTGCTTGCCCTCATGCTGCTCCACCACGCCCGCCGCCCCGCCCGTACCGCTCCCGACGGCGGCCTCGTACCGCTCGCCGCACAGGACCGCGGCCGCTGGGACACCGGCCTCATCGCCGAAGGCGTCGTCATCCTCCAGAGGGCGCTCGCCCGCGACCGGCTCGGCGAGTTCCAGGCCCAGGCCGCCATCGCCGCCCTGCACGCCGACGCGCCCACCGCCGAGGAGACGGACTGGGTGCAGATCGTCGAGTGGTACGACGAGCTCGTACGCCTGACGGACAACCCCATCGTCCGCCTCAACCGGGCCGTCGCCCTCGGCGAGGCCGACGGCCCGCACGCGGGCCTGGCCGCGCTCGCCGACCTCGACGCCTCCCTGCCCCGCCACACCGCGGCGGCGGCCTACCTCCACGAACGCGCCGGCGACCCGGCCACGGCCGCCCGCCTCTACACGGAGGCCGCCACCAAGGCCCCCAACCTCGCCGAACGCACGCATCTGACGAGGCAGGCGGCGCGGCTCAACAGGCGCTGAGGGTTCGGTCAAATCAGGGCAAAACGCTACTGAAAACGGATTCCAATAAGGCATTGTTACGTGCAGGGGGCAACTACTCCGGGGTCACGGCAAGGGTGCGAGGCATGCAGGTTCGGTCGGGTTCTTTCCGTGACCACCCCCGGGGTCTGGCGACACTGGCTCTGACGGAGATGTGGGAGCGCTTCAGCCTCTACGGGATGATCGCGATCCTCGTGCACTTCTTCGTGGCCTCGAAGGGGGCCGGCGGCATGGGGCTCGGGACGACCGGTTCCGTGGCGATCGCGGGTGTGTACATGGCCGTGCTGGGTCTCCTCGCGCTGCCCGGCGGCTGGGTCGCCGACGCTTCCTCGGGGCCCGGCGCGCGGTGTTCCTTGGCGGCGTCGTCATCATGGCCGGCCACACCTGCCTGGCCGTGCCGGGCAATCACGGGGTCTGGCCCGGCCTGCTGCTCATCGCCGCCGGCACCGGACTGCTCAAGACCAACATCACCTCGATGGTCGGCTTCCTCTACGCCGAGGGCGACACCGACCGGCGCGCGGCCGGCTACTCGCTTTACTACATGGGCATCAGCGCCGGCGCCCTGGCCGCCCCGATGGTGGTGGGCTTCCTCGGCGAGGAGGTGGACTGGCATCTGGGCTTCGCCGCCGCCGCGCTGGGGATGGCCCTCGGTCTGACCCAACTCACCCTCGGTAAGCGGCGGTTGGCCGAGAGTTACCGGGAGCGACCGGTCGTCCCGCTCACCGCCCGCGAGCGCCGCAATGTGCTGCGCGCCGCCGGCGCCGTGGTCGCACTGCTCGTCCTGCTGGTGCCGCTCGCCACCGAGACCGGTCTGCTGGGCTTCGACAACCTCACGTACGCGCTGGCGGCCGTCGGACTGCTCGTGCCGGCCGGCTATCTCGCCCATATGTACCGCTGCCCCCACGTCGACACCGGGGAGCGGGTGCGCCTCAAGGCGTACGTCTGGTTCTTCGCGGCCGCCGCGCTCTTCTGGATGGTCTACGACCAGATGGCGATCACGCTCAACGTCTTCGCCGCGCAGAAGGTCGACCTGCAAGTGCTGGGTTGGCAGATGCCCGCGAGCTGGACCCTGTCCATCCCCTCCGTGTTCGGGATCGTGCTCGCCCCGATGGTCGGCATGTTCTGGCTGCGCAAGGGCCGGAACTTCTCCACCCCCGGCAAGTTCTCCATGGCGCTCGGACTGGCCGGCGGCTCGTTCCTCGTGATGGCCGTCGCCTCGGCGCCGGCCTCCGGGGGCGCGAAGGTCTCCCTGTGGTGGCTCATCGGCGTCTACTTCATCCAGGTCCTCGGTGAGCTGTGCCTGAGTCTGGTCGGCGTGGTGATCACGATGGCGCTCGCGCCGCGCGCCTTCACCAGCCAGATGATCGGCATCTGGTTCCTGGCCGCCGCGACCGGCGACAGCATCGGCGGCCAGGTGCCGCGCCTGGACCACGCGATCGGGCAGACCGGCACCTTCCTTTGGCAGGGGGCCCTGCTCGTCGTCGCGGGCCTGTTGATGCTCAAGGGTGCCGGACGGCTGCGTACGCAGATCGGTGAGTACGGGCCCGGCGAGGCGGGGGTGCGGGTCGCCGTTTGAAGCGGGGGCGATCCGCCCGACTGCCGTTGCTTCACTCGGGGAGTTTCCTGGAGAGATAGCCGTGTTGCGCACGTATTCTCACGAAATGGGCTGGACCAGCACGCTGAAGGACGCCGCCCGCTCCGGGCTGCGGGTGGAGCGGGGCAGGCTCGAACCGCTGGTCGCCCTGCGGGCGACGGCAGGTCTCGCGCTGTCGGGCGGCCTCGCGCTGTGGCTGTTCGGCGGGACCGCCGCGGCAGGTGCCGCGTACGGGGCGCTGCTCGGCGGGATCGCGGTGTTCCAGCGCAGCTGGCGGCCGGACCCGCTGCTCCCCGTCGTCTCCGCGCTCACCCTCGGCGTCACGACCTTCCTGAGCTACCTCACGGGCGGCTGTCTGCCGCTGTTCCTCGCCCTGCTCGCGCTGTGGGCCTTCCTCGGCGGCATGGCCTGGTCGCTGGGCGCCAACGCGGGCAGTCTCGGCACGACCAACGCCGCGGTGATGCTGGTGACCGTCGCCCTGCCGGTCGGCGTCACGCAGGCCTTGGGGCAGGCCGCCCTGATGGTCGGCGGCGGGCTGGTGCAGGCGGCCCTCGTGGTGCTCTTCCCGATCCGGCGCTGGGGCCGCCACCGCGACGCGCTCGCCGACGCCCTGGCCGCCGAGGCCGACTACGCGCGCCGGCTGCGGGACGATCCGGCCGCAC
>NZ_JBEPEW010000178.1:0-15026 GCF_040300965.1 Streptomyces mesophilus
GCGGCGGGTACGGCGGGCGCCGCGGCGCAGGCGTAGGCGGCGACGACCGGGACGCCGAGCCGTTCAGCGAGCTGTCCTGCGATACGGCGGGTACCGGCGGCCGACTCGGGGTCGCGCGATCCGGCCGCGGCGAGGACGACGCCGCTCCCCCGCCGTATCCGCTCGGTCATCTGCGCCTCGCCGGGCCAGCCCGCCTCCACGAGGCGGTCGTACAGCGCCTCGATCAGGAGCGGATGCTCCCCGAGCGGCTCGGCGATCCGGGTGCGCAGGGCGGCCGCGCGGGCGGCGGCGGGCAGATCGTGCTTGACGTGGAAGCCGCGGCTCAGGAGCAGCGGTACGAGGACGGCCTCCGCCGTGCCCTCGGCGGCGAGATCGGCGAGGGTGTCGGGGAGCAGCGGCTCGTCGATCTCGATGTGCCCGAGCCGCACGCTCAGGCCGGGCCGCAGTTCGCGGATGCGCTCGCGCAGCACCTTGACCGTGGCGAGGGTCGCGGGGTTGCGGCTGCCGTGGCCGACCAGGACCAGGGCCGGGGCGGGGTGGGCTTCCGCGTGCCGGCGGCCGTCGAGGCCGACGTGGCTGAGCTGGCTGCCGAGCTGGGCGGTGATCCGGCCCATGAGTTGCGCCGTGCTGTCGAGTGTGGTCTCGGCGGTGCCGTCGAATGTGATCTCGCGCGGCAGCGGCTCGTCGATGCGGGAGGCGGAACGTGCGCTCGAAGCCGTCATGGGACAAGACTGGCGGGCGCACATTGCCGGGTCGTTGCGTGGCGATGACGGGTGATTTCCCCGAGTTCACCTCCCCGCTCGGAGGATTGTCAGTGGCCTGCGGGATGCTGGGTGGCGTGGGGGTGCTGTGCGGCCTGTGGGGGGCCGGTGGCCGCGGCGCTCCGAGGGTGGGGTTCAGGGGCTTATGGGGAAGTTCGTCTATCTGCTGTACGGCGCGCTGACATGGGGCGCGCGGCTGTGCGCGGTCGGGACCTGGGCCGCGGTCTCGGTCGCCGGGATCCTGGTGCTCGGCGGCCTGAGCGGTCCGCCGCCGCTCGACGGGGCGCTGGCCTGGGGCTGGGTCGCGGCGGGGTGTGCGGTGGGGCGGCCCGTTGCGCTGTGGCTGCGCAAGGGTCTGGACGAGGTGTCCTGGCGCTGGCCGTATGCGCGCAAGCCGGCCGTCGCGCGGGTGTCGCTGGCCAAGCCGCGTGTGTCGCCGGCCAAGCGCGGCGAGGGCACGGGCGAGTCGGATGGCTTGGGTGACTTGGGTGACTTGGGTGACTCGGGTGAGCGGTGGTGGCCCGACGAGGAGCCTGAGGGGCCGTTGAGCACACCGGTCTGGGTGAAGGTGCGCCGGTGCCTGGCGCTGATCCCGGTGGCGATCGCCTCCGCGGCCGTCTTCGGCCTGCTCGGCGCGGACTTGGACGGGGACGGGCTGATCGCGCGGATGCAGCAGGAGGGCGCCGTGGCCGCGGTCGGCACGGTCACGGAGAAGCCGCGGGACGTGGCCGAGGACCGCGACAGCGACGGCGTTCTGTACGGGTACTCGTCGGATCTGACGCTCCAAGTGCCGGACGCGGAGGAGCCGTTGCGCGCCCGCCACGCCTTCACGCAGGAGAAGCCGGCGGTGGGCTCCCGGGTCGAACTGCTGTGGGCGCCCGGTCAGCCGGGGTGGGGTGCCCATGTCGACGAGACGGATGAGCCGGTGGCTCGGGCGGAGTCGCGCTGGGAGCTGTTCCCGGCCCGGGGGCCCGGTGAGCACAACCTGTTCCTGCTGATCATCATGGGCGTGGTCGCGCTCGCCTTCGGCCTGCCGCTCTCGCTGGCTCCGGAGGACGACGACCTGCACGAACAGGCCTGGTCGGCACTGACGCAGACGTGGTACGGGGTGATCGTGGCCGGGGTGTTCCTGCTGCAGCGCCCGGTGCTCGACGGCTCGGGCATACCGGACAACACCGCGCTGGCGCTCGCGACGGGGGCATGTTTTCTCGTGCCGCTGTTTCTGCAGATCACTTATGGGATACGGGCGCTGCTGCGCTGAAGGGTGCGCGGAGAAACCCGCGTGACCCGGCCACCCGTGCGCTCCGGCCATCGGGAACCAAACAGCTGTTCCTGGCGTAGATCAAGGGAGGTGCGACAACGGGGGTGGGAATGCGGATTCCGGGTGCCGGCCGGGTGACCGCGGCGGTGCGTGCCGTGCCGGCGCGGCCGGCGGCGGTGCGGGCGGGTCTCGGCGCACTGGGGGCGCGGGTGCTGCGTGCACTGCGCACCCGGCGCGGACAGCGACGGGCTCTGCAGACGCTGATGCTGGGGTGCGTGCTCGCGCTGCTGCCGTCGACGTGGATGCATGCCGCTGCGGCCGGGCGGGTCGGTGCGGTGGCACAGGCGCCGAGTACTCCGGTCGCCGTGGTGTTCGGGGCCGGTCTGTGGGACGGGGAGCCCTCGCCGTATCTGGCGCATCGGCTGGACGCGGCCGCGGAGTTGTACCGGTCGGGCCGGATCGAGGTCGTCCTGGTCACGGGGGACAACAGCCGGGTGGAGTACGACGAGCCGGACGCGATGCGCCGCTATCTGACCGAGCGCGGGGTGCCCGACCGGCGGATCGTCAGCGACTATGCGGGGTTCGACACCTGGGACTCCTGTGTCCGCGCGAAGAAGATCTTCGGGGTGGACCGTGCCGTGCTGATCAGCCAGGGTTTCCATATCCGCAGGGCCGTCGCGCTGTGCGAGCGGGCGGGCGTCGACTCGTACGGAGTCGCGGTGGCCGAGCCGCATGACGCGACCTGGTACTTCGGCGGCATACGGGAGTTGCTCGCGTCGGGGAAGGGGGCGAGCGATGCGATGCTCGGGCGGGACCCGCATTTCCTCGGGAAACAAGAGGACGGGGTGCGACGGGCACTCGGGACGCGGCGCTGACCGCGCCTCCACGGTCTCCGAGCCCTGACATCCCGCATCTGCCCGCCACCTCGCCGCTGACATTTCGCGCGACGGCTGGGAGACTGGCGCGGCCCGCGCCCATATGCCTAACAGTCATATGGGAAGGGCCGGTTGGGCGCCGGGGACGCGGCGTCACCGCGGGATTCGAGGCGGAGGTAGGCGCATGGCTGCGGAGTTGAGCGGCAAGGTCGTGATCGTGACGGGTGGCGCCCGGGGGCTCGGTGCCGCCATCGCCGAGGCGGTCGTGGCCGGCGGCGGCAGGGTCCTGATCACCGACGTACTGGAGAAGGAAGGCGCCGATACGGCGGCTTCGCTCGGGGACGAGGCGCGCTTCCTGCGGCACGACGTGACGAGCGAGGCGGACTGGCGGGCGGCTTTCGACCACGCGGTCACGGCGTTCGGGCGGGTGGACGGGCTGGTCAACAACGCCGGGGTCGCGACGGGCGAGTTGCTCGAGAACGAGTCCGTGGACCACTTCCGGCAGGTGATCGAGATCAACCTGACCGGCGTGTTCATCGGTCTGCGTACCGCGATACCCGTCCTGCGCGAGCACGGCGGCGGCTCGATCGTGAACATCTCCTCGGCGGCCGGCCTCACCGGCCTGCCGCTCACCGCGGGGTACGGGGCGTCGAAGTGGGGCGTGCGGGGGCTGACGAAGATCGGGGCGGTCGAGCTGGCCGAGGCCGGGATCCGGGTCAACTCGGTGCACCCGGGCATGACCTACACCCCCATGACCGCGGGACTCGGGATCCAGCCCGGCGAGGGCGGCTACCCGGGCACCCCGATGGGCCGGGTCGGCGTACCCGAGGAGATCGCATCGGCGGTGGCGTTCCTGCTCTCCGACGCGGCGGCGTACATGACGGGCGCGGAGCTGGCGGTGGACGGCGGCTGGACGGCGGGACCCACGGTCCGCGCGCTGACGGCACGGTGAGCCGGGGGCATCGCACCCCGACCGGCGCCCATGCCGAAGCCCTCGCGAAAGGCGCCCTCACCACCGGCCCCCCACCCCGCTGAGCCCGCCGTACCCGGTACGTAACGCCGACGGGTACGCGGCGTAACACCGGGGTCGCACGCTGGGCGTATGCCGAACCTCGCACCGTCCGACACCGCCACGCCGACCCCCACGCACTGTCCGTACTGCGCGCTGCAGTGCGGCATGGGACTGGCCGTGGACGGCGGGCGCGTGGAGGTGGTCGAGCGGGCGGAGTTCCCCGTGAACCGCGGCGCCTTGTGCGGGAAGGGGCGGACCGCTCCCGCACTGCTCGATCGCGCGGCACGGCTGACCGAGCCGCTGGTCAGGGATCCGGAGACGGGTGAGCTCGCGCCCGCGAGCTGGGACGAGGCGCTCGGGGTGATCGCCGGGCGGCTGCGGGGGACCCGGGAGGAACACGGGCCCGACGCCGTCGCGGTGTTCGGGGGCGGCGGCCTGACCAACGAGAAGGCGTACGCGCTGGGGAAGTTCGCGCGAGTCGTGCTCGGAACCTCGCAGATCGACTACAACGGGCGTTTCTGCATGTCATCGGCCGCGGCGGCGGGACGCAAAGCGTTCGGGGTCGACCGGGGGCTGCCGTTCCCGCTGGAGGACATTCCGCGTACGGGCTGTGTGATCCTCGTCGGCTCGAATCTCGCCGAGACGATGCCGCCCGCGCTGCGGTACTTCACCGAACTCAGGGAGAACGGCGGCACGCTGATCGTCATCGACCCGCGCCGGACCAAGACCGCCGAGCAGGCTGATCTGCATCTGGCGCCGCGCCCGGGCACCGATCTCGCCCTGGCGCTGGGGATGCTGCATCTGGTGGTGACGCAGGGGCGCACCGACGAGGAGTTCATCGCCGAGCGGACCAGCGGCTGGGAGGGCGCCCGCCCCGCGGTGATGGCGCACTGGCCCGAGCTCGTCGAACGGATCACCGGGGTGCCGGTGCCTCAACTGCGGCGCGCGGTGGAGATGTTCTGCGCGCCCGAGAACGCGATGGTGCTCACCGCGCGCGGGCCCGAGCAGCAGGCGAAGGGCACGGACACGGTCGGCGCATGGATCAACTTGTGCCTCGCGACGGGCCGTGCGGGCCGCCCGCTCTCGGGCTACGGCTGCCTGACGGGCCAGGGCAACGGACAGGGCGGTCGTGAACACGGCCAGAAGGCCGACCAGTTGCCGGGTTACCGGGATCTCGCCGATCCCGCGGCCCGCGCCCATGTCGCCGAGGTGTGGGGCGTCGCACCCGAGTCGCTGCCCCGGCCGGGGCGCAGCGCGTACGAGCTGCTCGACGCGCTCGGCGGTGACATCAAGTCCCTGCTCCTGATGGCCTCCAACCCGGTCGTGTCCGCGCCGCGTGCCGCGCATGTCGAGGAGCGGTTGCGTTCGCTCGACTTCCTCGCCGTGGCCGATGTGGTGCTCTCCGAGACGGCGGCGCTCGCGGATGTGGTGCTGCCGGTGACGCAGTGGGCCGAGGAGACGGGCACGCTCACCAATCTGGAGGGCCGCGTACTGCTGCGGCGGCGCGCGGTGGCGGCGCCTTCAGGTGTACGGAGCGATCTGGACGTACTGAGTGAACTCGCCGCACGGCTCGGGGTGGAGAAGGGGTTCCCTACCGATCCCGAAGAGGTCTTCGAGGAGCTGCGGCGGGCGAGCGCGGGCGGCGCGGCGGACTACTCGGGGATCACCTACCGGCGGCTGGCCGAGGAGGACGGGGTGTTCTGGCCCTGTCCGGAGAACGGAGAGCACGTCGCGGGCGACCTCACGGACGGTGCCGTCTCGGGGGGCGGCACCGGCCCGAAGTCCACGGAGGCTCCGGACGGCGCCACCCCCGAGTCCACAAAGGCTCTGGACGGCGCCGCCCCCGAGTCCATGAAGTCGCCGGGCGCCCAACACCCGGGCACCCCCCGCCTGTTCCTCGACCGCTTCGCCACCCCTGACGGCCGCGCCCGCTTCGCCGCGGTGACGCACCGGCCGGCCGCCGAGGAGACGGACGCCGAGTACCCGGTGGTGCTGACCACGGGGCGTGTGCTCGCCCAGTACCAGTCGGGCGCCCAGACCCGCCGCGTACCGGAGCTGAACGCGGCCGCCCCGGGGCCCTTCGTCCAGCTGCATCCGCGGCTCGCGGACCGGATCGGGGTCGGTGAGGGCGACCCGGTCGCGGTGGTCTCGCGCCGGGGCAGGGCCGTGGCCCCGGCGCGGATCACCGCGGGGATACGGGCGGACACGGTGTTCATGCCGTTCCACTGGGCGGGCGAGGGCCGGGCCAACACCCTCACCAACCCGGCGCTCGACCCGACCTCCCGTATGCCGGAGTTCAAGGTCTGCGCCGTACGCCTGGAGCCCGCCGCGCACCAGGCCGGCGAGGTCAACTCCGCGCCCGCGTGAGCCAGTCACCGCCCGGCAGCATCCGACCCGCGGCCCGCAGGCGCGCCGCCACAGCGGGCGCCGCGACGTACACCCAGGCCCGTACCGGCCCCGTGGCCGTCTCGACGGTGCGGGCCACGCGCTCGTAGTCGTTGTCCGGGTCGCCGGGGACGTAGTCCTCCAAGCGGTCGAGCAGCGCGAGGAGTCGGGGATACTCCCGCGGGGCCGGCGTCACGATCTCGCCGTGGACGGTGCCGGTGCCCTCGATCGCGTACGGGTAGCCCGGGCCCTCGTACAGCTCCGCCCCCGCCCAGCGCGCCGGTTCGGCGGCGACGGTCCGGCCCTGCAGGAACCGCCGGTGGTTGTACTCACCCGGCCGCAGTGTCCCGTATACGAAGAACGGCAGTATCTCCGCCCCGTCGGCCCCTCTCTCCGCCCCGCCGGCCCCTCTCACGGAGTCGTCTCCCTGCGGACCCAGTCCAGATACGCCGCACTGCCCGCCGCGACCGGGGTCGCGATGATCTCGGGGGTGTCGTAGTCGTGCGCCTCCTGGAGCCACTCCTGCAGGAGCGGATAACGCTCCGCCGTGGTCTTGAACAGGATCTGCCACTCCTCGGACGTCTCGATCTTCCCCGCCCAGCGGTACACCGACGTGACCGGCGCGGAGATCTGCGCGCAGGCCGCGAGCCGTGCGTCGACCGCACCGCGCGCGAGCAGTTGGGCCTTGAGCGCCGCGTCCGTCGTCGTCAGAACCGTCCACACACCGGAGCCCGAGGACAGCTCCGCGCCGTCTTCCCCCTTGCCGCCCGTACCGTCCCCCGCACCCGTGCCCATACTCACGTCCACGCCTTCCCTTCCGCAGTCGAGATGCCCTGGAACCCCAGGACGAAAGTCCCTATTTATTGCTATTCGTCACTACTTGCCCTGACTGTTACATAACGGGCGGGTTTTCGTGATGCACGCCCTTTACCGTTCCATTGTGGTGGCCGACCCCTCGCCGAATCCCCGGCATCCCCCTGGTCGGCCACCACCCCCCGCTCCGGAGCCCGCGAGACCTACCTGGACCGCACGCCATGAACTCCCGTCCCCGCCACCTGCCGCAGGCCGTGGCCGTAGCCGTCCTGGCTGCCGCGCTGCTCGCGGGCTGCGGGGACCGGAACGGTCTCGACGCGGGCACTCCGGCCCCCGCCGTATCCGAGCAGCCGCACCCCGAGGCCGTATGGCCGGCCTGGTCCCAGTCGCCGCCGAAAGCGCTCGGCGACGGCTCGGCCGGCCAGGAACCACCGGCGGCACTCAAGGGCCTTGCCGTGCCCCAGGA
Source organism: Streptomyces mesophilus (assembly GCF_040300965.1). Classification (GTDB taxonomy): domain Bacteria; phylum Actinomycetota; class Actinomycetes; order Streptomycetales; family Streptomycetaceae; genus Streptomyces; species Streptomyces mesophilus_A. The sequence goes on from NZ_JBEPEW010000178.1 coordinate 7,574, forward strand.
AGGTTTCGCGAAGACCGACGTACGCGATGTGCTGCGCGCGGACCCGGACATGCGCGGCTACGCCCGGCTCCGTGACATCTCAGGACCGGGCCGCTCCGGCATCCGGCCGCCGCGCCTCGTCGATCTGACCGGGGACGGCCGGCCCGAACTGGTCGTCGCCGTCGACACCCCCTCCGGACGTACGGTCGTCGCGGTCTACACGGCACGCGACGGCAAGGCGTACCGCATCCTCAAGTCCGGCGGGCAGCGGCCGTGCATCGAGACGGTCGGCAGCGATCTGCTGCTTCGCACCCCGAAGGACGGCGGCGAGAACGCCGTGCGCTACCACTGGAACGGGGTGCAGCTCGCCGCACTCAGCGACACCACGACGTACCCGCGCAACCAGTCCGCCGCCCCCTCGACCCAGCGCCCGCGCGATCACACCCGCCCCTGCCCCACGGACGGGGCCGCCGACGGACCTGCCGACGGGTCCCGCGAAGAGTCCGGCCGATGACCCGCCGGATGCGCGCCAGGCTCAACGGTCTCGGCCTGCGCTGGAAGATCGCCGCACTGCTCGCCTCCGGCTGCGCCCTGGTGGCGCTCGCGATCGGCGGCCTGATCCACCACGCCCGCTACGAGCAGGTCGCCGACCAGGCACGGGCCGACGCGACCGCCGAACTGATCCGCGTACGGAAGGTGTACGTGGCGACCGGCAGCGTCGACCACGAGGACTCGGCGGCCGCGGTCGACTCCCCCGCCCTGCCCTCACCCCTGCGCAAGGCGGCCCTGGAGAAGCGGCGGACGACCTATCTGGAGCTGGACGCCAAGCATCCGGCGGTCTGGGCGGCGCGGCCCATCGGCGAGAAGTCGGTGCTGTCGGTCAAGCTGCCGCTGGACGAGGTGCGCGATGAACTGCGGGACCTGGACCGGCAGTTGATCGCCTGGGGCACGGTCGTCGTGGCGCTCGCGGCGCTCGGCGGCGGCGCACTGGCCAGCCGGGTGAGCCGCGATCTGCGGACCGCGGCGGCCACGGCACGCAAGATCAGCGGAGGCGATCTTGACGCCCGGATCAACCACCCGCGCCCGCCTCGTACGAAGGACGAAGTGGCCGAACTCGCCTGCGCCGTGGACACGATGGCCACGACGCTTCAGCAGCGCCTCGAGGCCGAGCAGCGGTTCACCGCGGACGTCGCCCATGAACTGCGCACCCCGCTGACCGGGCTGCAGACCGCCGCCGAACTGCTGCCGCCGGGACGGCCCACCGAACTCGTACGCAACCGGGTGGCCGCGCTGCGCACGCTCACCGAGGACCTCCTGGAAGTGGCCCGGCTCGACGCGCGGATCGAGCAGCCCGATCTCGAGGTGCACCGGCTCGGGAAGCTGGTGGAGGGGATCATTCAACGGGCCGGGTACGAGGCGGAGTTCACGGGCGGCACGGATGCGCTGATCCGGACCGACGCACGCCGCCTGGAGCGCATCCTGGCCAATCTGATCGTGAACGCGCGGCGGCACGGATCCGCCCCGATCGAGATCCTCGTGTCGGGCGCCTCGGTGACGGTGCGCGACCACGGGCCCGGCTTCCCCGAGCATCTGCTCGCCGAGGGGCCGCAGCGCTTCCTGACCGGAGCGAAGGAGCGCGGCCAGGGCACAGGGCTCGGTCTGACCATCGCGCTCGGGCAGGCCGAAGTGATCGGCGCACGGGTCGAGTTGAGCAATGCGGACGACGGCGGCGCGATGGCCACCGTCGTCCTGCCCGGGGGCTGAGTCGGTACGAACCCGAGGGCCGGGTCACACGTCGGCACGGGGTCGAGCGCCGACTCGCCACGCCGGTACGAGCCCGGGGGCCGACCCGCCACGTCAGTACGGACGCACCGCCTTGGCTTCGCGCAGGGCCAGCGCCCACCAGGCGAGCCGGTCGAGCAGCACCTTCGCCGCCGCGTCGCACCCGGACGGATCGCGGTGGCCGCCCTGCTCGTCGAAGTCACCGAAGGCGTTGTGGAAGGAGACCGTGTCGCGGACGGTGACGGCGTGCAACTCGGCGAACACCGCACGCAGTTGCTCGACCGCACGCAGACCGCCCGAGACTCCGCCGTATGAGACGAAGCCCACCGGCTTGGCCTGCCATTCGGTGAAGTGCCAGTCGATGAGGTTCTTGAGGGCGGCCGGGAACGAGTGGTTGTACTCCGGCGTGAGCACCACGAAGGCGTCGGCGGCGGCCAGCTTCGGGGTCACGGCGGCAAGCCGCTCCCGGACTTCGGCGGAGGGCTGGTGGGACAGGGCGGTGGGCAAGTCGTGCTCGGCCAGGTCCACGACCTCGATGTCGAGGTCGGCGCGTTCACGGGCCCGGGAGAGGAACCAGTCGGCGATCACGGGGCCGAAGCGGCCGTGGCGGTTGGAGCCGATCACCACGGCGAGCTTCACCGGGGAGCGGTCGGCGGCGACGGACGGGGCTGCGGGTTCAGCAACGGTTGTCATGCGGTTCAGCCTCATACTTAAACCAAGGTTCAGGTCAAGCTAGCCTTGCGAACATGACTTCTCTCGCCTGGGACGCCAAGGAAGCCACCGTCGGAGAACTGGCCGAGCGCAGCGGAGTCGCCCCGTCCGCGCTCAGGTTCTACGAACGCGAAGGCCTGATCACCTCCCGCCGGACCACCGGAAACCAGCGGCGCTATAGCCGCGACACCTTGCGCCGCGTCGCCTTCATCCGCACCTCGCAGAAGCTCGGCATCCCGCTCGCGACCATCCGCGAGGTGCTCGCGCTGCTGCCCGAGGACCGCACCCCGACCCGTGAGGACTGGGCGCGGATCTCGGAGTGCTGGCGGGACGACCTGGACCAGCGGATCCGCACGCTGCAGCGGCTGCGGGACAACCTGACGGACTGCATCGGCTGCGGCTGTCTGTCGATCGACCGCTGCCGCCTGTCGAACCCGTACGACGAACTCGGCGCCCACGGGCCGGGACCGCGCCGGCTCCTGGAGGAGGACCCGGCCTGCACGCCCGCGCAGTGCGGGACGGAGGGCTGAACGGGGCGGGGGCGGGACCGAGGGCTGACTGCGCCGGGCGTCGCGTCTACCGTTCCCCCATGACCCCACTCCCCCTGCTCCGTATCGAGATCGACGGCCGCCCCGCCGACACCGAGTCCCTGCTGCACCCCGCCACCACCGCGTACGGGCACTTCACCGCGCTGCAGGTGCGCGGCGGCGCCACCCGGGGGCTCGCGCTGCATCTGGAGCGGCTGCGGAAGGCGACGTACGAACTCTGGGAGAAGGAGCTCGACGGTGAGCGGGTGCGCGCCCTGATCCGGCAGGCGCTCGGGGACGAGTACCGCGACGCCTCCGTACGCGTCTATGTGCACTGCCCCGAGACCACTCCGACGGTCATGGTCACGGTGCGCGGTCCGCAGCAGATGTCCGCCGCCGCGCAGGCGCTGCAGTCGGTCGCGTACCGGCGGCCGGCCGCGCACGTCAAGCATCTCGGCGGGTTCGGGCAGGGCTACTACGGGCAGCGGGCGCGGGCCGCCGGGTTCGACGACGCGCTGCTCGTCGAGGACGACGGCACGGTACTCGAAGGGGCCGTCACCAACGTCGGCTTCCTCGACGACACCGGTCTCGTCTGGCCGGCCGGTCCTTCCCTCGACGGGATCACGATGCAGCTGATCGAGCCGCGGCTCGACGCGGCCGGGCTGCCCTCGCGCCGCGAGCGGGTCACCCTCGACGGCCTCGGCGCCTTCCGGGCGGCCTTCGTCACCAACTCCCAGGGGCTCGCGCCCGTCAGCCGGATCGACGACACCGCGTTCGCCGTAGACGAGAAGCTGATGGAACGGCTCGGGTAGATCTACGCCTCGACCCCCTGGGACACGCTCTGAGCGGCGTCACCCGTTGCTCCGAGCGCCGTCACCCGTTCACAGGCGCCGCGGCCAACTCGTCCGAGCGCCCACGCACACGGCGATGACCTGCTGGAACTCCTCGCGCACCGGCCCGGGGCGGCCGACACCACGGGTATCTGACGCGTGGTCAACAGGCGTACGGCGCCGAGTGCCACTTACCTCGTAAGCAAGGGCGCGACCGAGACGGCGGCACAGGGGGTGCTGCGGGCCGCGCGCTGCCGGAGGAAGCCCCATGCGCATCGCCGCCACCCGTCTGTTCGCAGCATCCGCACTCGCTCTGTCGGCCGGCTTGGCGGCGGCGCCGGCAGTCGCGGACAGCACGGGCACCGGGTCGCTCGAGCTGTACCCGACGAGCGTCACACCGGGCGCGACGGTCACGGCGAACACCCCCGCCTGCGGCACCAGCGGCACCGCGGCCGGTGACGCCAGCGCCGTCGGCGCCGGCGGCTTCAAACTGCAGCCCACCACCCACGCCCAGGACGCGGTGGGCCAGTTCACGGTGCCGAACTCGGCCTCGCCCGGCACGTATGCGATCCGGGCGAAGTGCGCGGGCGGCGCGGAGGTGTCGGGCGATCTGATCGTCACGCTCACGGCCCCCGACAGACAGCAGGTCGCTCCGAAGGGACATGTGAAGACGGGGGTCGGCGGCGCACTCGGCCCCGACCCCGTGCAGACCGCGGCGGGTGTGGCGGCCCTGGCTGTCGCCGCCGCGGGCGGTACCTGGCTCCTGCATCGCCGGGCGAGAGGCGACGGGATCTGACGGACACCCTCCGCTGTCCACCGGTACCGCCGCCCCCGCCCCCTCCGACGACGCGACCGCACGCGGCCCGGAGGGGGACGAGGGGCTGTGGATCAGGCGCTCAGGGCGCGGCCGACGAACCCACTGAGGGGGCACGATGGCGTACGACTCCTCCGGCCCCGGAGGTACAGGCGGGCGCGGCCCCGGGCTGCGGCGCTCGCTGAACGTGGCGATAGCCGCGGTGACCGTGCTCGCGCTCGGCTGCGGGGTGTGGCTCCTTCAGCACGGCACCGCCAGCGCACCGCCGCCCCAGCCGTCCGCCGCCCAGGCCGCCGACGGCGGCGGGCCGCCCGCACAGGAGGCCGGTGCGCCCGCGCTGCCGCCGTCCCCGCCGACCCGTATAACCATCCCGTCGATCAAGGTCGACGCCCCGCTGACCGGGCTCGGTCTGACCAAGGACGGAAGCCTCGAAGTACCGCCCGCCGCACGGCGCGACCTGGCCGGCTGGTACGAGTCCGGCACGACGCCCGGCGGCCGCGGCACCGCGATCGTGGCGGGCCATGTGGACAACGCCGAGGGCCCCTCCGTGTTCTACGCGCTCGGCGCCCTGAAGAAGGGCCAGCCGGTCGAGGTCCGCCGTACCGACGGCCGGACCGCCGTGTTCACGGTCGACGCGGTCGAGGTCTACGACAGCCGCGCCTTCCCCGACGACAAGGTGTACGGCGCGGCCGAGCGCCCCGAACTGCGGGTGATCACCTGTGGGGGCGGCTACTCGAAGAAGACCGGGTATCTGGGGAACGTGGTCGTCTTCGCGCATCTGACGGGTGTGCGCTGAGCGGACGCTCCGCTACTTGATCCACTGGTTGTACGCCAGGGTCGCGACGAGCCCGAAGACGACGACGAGCAGCACGATCCGTACGAAACCGCTGCCCTTCTTGAGCGCGGTGTGCGCGCCGAACATGCCGCCCGCAAGGTTGAACACGGCCATCAGGCCGGCCAGTTGCCAGAAGACGGTGCCCTGCCAGGCGAAGATGCCGAGCGCGCCGGCGTTGGTACAGACATTGGCGATCTTCGCGGTGGCCGAGGCGCGGACCAGGTCGAGCCCGAGTACGGCGGTCAGAGCGATGACCAGGAACGTGCCGGTTCCGGGGCCGATGAGCCCGTCGTAGAAGCCGATGCCGACACCGGCCAGACCGATTGCGGCGAAGATCTGCCTACGGGTCGCAGGACCGGTGGCGGGCGCCATGCCGAACGTGGGCTTGAGAATCACGAACGCGGCGACACCGAGCAGCACGACCATCACCACCGGTTCGAGCACGCCCTCGCTCATCCCCGCCGCGAGCAGCGCCCCGCCCATCGACCCGGCGAGTGCGGCGAGCCCGATGCGCACGGCGAGGCGTACGTCGATCGGTGTCCTGCGTACGTACGTGACGGCGGCTCCGGTCGTGCCGACGATCGCGACGGCCTTGTTCGTACCGAGTGCGTAGGTCGCAGGTGTGCCGGAGGGCAGTCCGAGCATCAGCACCGGAAGCAGCAGCAACCCCCCGCCGCCCACCACCGCATCGATCCAGCCGGCCGCCGCGGCGGCGAGGCAGAGCAGGACGATGACGGTCAGGGGTATGTCGGGCATGATCGCGACCTTAGGTCACGGGATAGGTGGCCCGTCCATCGAAATGGTCACGCTTGAGGGACTTCTGAGCTTCGCGGCCGCCGGCGAGACTTCTGAGCTTCACGGCCGCCGGCGCCGCGGTTCGTCTCAACCCGCGAGAGCGGCGGTGATCTGACGCGTGGTCTGTGCGGCGATACGGGGACTGACGGCGGCGTACGCGGTGTAGGCGTTCAGTCCGGTGGCCAGGGCCCAGCCGCGGCCGCGCAGCCACGTGGCGTCGTCCACACCGAGCGCCGCACGGAAGGCGGCCCGGCAGTCGGCGGACAGCAGCGTGAACGCGATCATCAGGTCGGGGGCCGGGTCGCCGACACCGAGGCCGCCGAAGTCGATGACCGCGCCGAGGCGGCCGTCGACGGTGAGCACATTGCCGGTGTGGAAGTCGCCGTGGAACCAGACCGGCGGTCCCGCCGGGCCCGGGGCATGGAGCGCTTCGTCCCACAGCGCGGTCATCGCCCCGGCGTCGAAGGCGCCGTCGGTCCCGGCGATGGCGGCGCGTGTGTCCTGGTCGCGGTCCGCCAGCGGGGCGCCGGAGAGATCCGGCGATGCATCCTCGGTCGTGAACTGCTGCAGGGCGGCCAGGAAATGGGCCAGCCCGACGGCGGCCTCGGTCGAGTCGCCCAGGGTCGCGGCGGTCGCCGCCTCACCGTCGAGCCAGCGGGTCACCGCCCACGGCCACGGGTAGCCGAGGTCAGGCGCGCCCACGGCCACCGGAACGGGGACGGGCAGCGGCAGGTGCGGCGCGAGCCTGGGCAGCCAGCGTGCTTCCTTCGCGGCCTGCCCGACGGCTCCGGCGTGCCGGGGCAGCCGCACGGACAGCTCGTCCCCGAGGCGGTGGATCACATGGTCGGAGCCGGCCGGGTCCAGGAGCGTGAGGGGCAGCCCGGACCACTGCGGGAACTGGGTGTCGACCAGCCGCCTGACCAGTGCCGTGGCGATCTCGGGGCGGATGTCCGTACCGGTCGAACGGGTCAACTGCAGCTCCTGACGCCGACCCGCGCCCTGCGGCGGGCAGTTGGGGCCATCTCAGTGCTTTGTGTGTCGGGCTGTCGAGGGGATTTCGTCTCTGTGTGTGTGTGGGGGGATGGGGTCTCTGCGTACGGGGGGGTGGGGTGGCGTCTCTGCGGACGGGGGGTGTGGGTGGCGTCTCTGCGTACGGGGGGTGGGGGGGCGTGCTGCCGGC
>NZ_JBEPEW010000179.1:0-14673 GCF_040300965.1 Streptomyces mesophilus
GGCCGGGCAGCAGCCGACCGGGCACAGGTCGTGGCTCGCACCCAGGGCGCCGAGGGCGCAGGGCGTGACGCTCTCGCCGCGCTCGGCGCCGGCCCGCTCCAGGAGCAGATCGCGTACGGCGGCCGCGAAGCGGGGGTCGGCGCCCACGGTGGCCGAGCGGGCCACCGGCAGTCCGAGCTCGGCGGCCTTGGCGGTGGCCTCGGTGTCGAGGTCGTAGAGGACCTCCATGTGGTCCGAGACGAAACCGATCGGCACCATCACGACCGCGGGCACGCCGGCGGCGTGCCGCTCCTCCAGGTGATCGCAGATGTCGGGCTCGAGCCACGGGATGTGCGGGGCGCCGGAACGAGACTGGTAGACCAGCTGCCACGGGCGGTCCACGCCCGTTTCCTCCCGTACGGCATCGGCGATCAGACGTGCGACGTCGAGGTGCTCGCGTACGTACGCGCCTCCGTCGCCGTGTCCCTCGACGGGGCCCGAGGTGTCGGCCGCGGCGTCGGGGATGGAGTGCGTGGTGAACGCCAGGTGGGCGCTCTCCCGTACGTCCTCGGGGAGCTCGGCGAGGGAGTTCAGGACGCCGTCGATCATGGGCCGGACGAAGCCGGGGTGGTTGAAGTACTGCCGCAGCTTGTCGATCTTCGGCAGCGGCAGGCCCTCGGCATCGAGCGCCGCGAGCGCGTCGGCGAGGTTCTCGCGGTACTGGCGGCAGCCCGAGTACGAGGTGTACGCGCTGGTGGTCAGGACCAGGATGCGGCGGTGGCCGTCGGTGACCATCTCGCGCAGGACGTCGGTCAGGTACGGGGCCCAGTTGCGGTTGCCCCAGTAGACCGGGAGGTCGAGGCCGTGCTCGGCGAAGTCCTTGCGCAGGGCGTCGAGGAGCGCGCGGTTCTGGTCGTTGATCGGGCTCTTGCCGCCGAAGAGGAAGTAGTGCTGCCCCACTTCCTTGAGCCGCTCCTTGGGGATGCCGCGGCCGCGGGTCACGTTCTCCAGGAACGGGACCACGTCGTCGGGGCCTTCGGGCCCGCCGAAGGAGAGCAGCAGGAGGGCGTCGTACGGAGTGGGGTCGGGCGCGTGGGACATGGTCCCGATCCTAGGTCGTCGGTCGGGCAGGGCGGCCGGGCCCTTGGCCCCGTGTGTTCCCGCAATGGGCGCGCGCCCGGCCACACCTCGGACGTAAGCTGTATTGGCCCATCTCACGCCTTACCGGAGCGTCACCTTGCCCAGCCCCTACCGCGAGATATTCACGCCGCCCGGAACCCTGTCGTTCTCGGCGGCGGGACTGATCGGGCGGCTGCCGCTGGCCATGATGGGCATCGGCGTCGTGACGATGATCTCCGAGCTCACCGGGCGTTACGGGCTCGCCGGCGCCCTCTCCGCGACCCTCGCCCTGTCCGCGGCCGTGATCGGCCCGCAGATCTCCCGGCTCGTGGACCGGTACGGGCAGGCGCGCGTCCTGCGCCCGGCCACGTTCGTCTCACTCGCCGCGGTCACCGCCCTGCTGCTCGCCGCCAAGTTCGAGGCGCCGGACTGGACGCTGTTCCTGTGCGCTGCGCTCGTCGGATTCGTGCCGAGTCTCGGGTCGATGATCAGGTCCCGCTGGGCCGAGGTGTACCGCCTCGACCGGCGCCGGCTGCACACCGCGTACTCCTTCGAATCCGTCGTCGACGAGATCTGCTTCATCTTCGGGCCGATCATCTCGATCGGTCTGTCCACGGTCTGGTTCCCCGAGGCGGGCCCGCTGCTCGCCGGTGTGTTCCTCGCGATCGGCACCTTCTGGCTGACGGCACAGCACGCCACCGAACCCGTCCCCCACCCCCGCGAGGACCACACGGGCGGAAGCGCCTTGCGCTCGCCGGGACTTCAGGTCCTGATGGCGACCTTCGTCGCGACCGGCGCGGTGTTCGGCTCCGTCGACGTCGTCACCGTCGCGTTCGCCGAGCACGAGGGCGCCAAGGAGGCGGCCAGCCTGGTGCTCGCGGTGTACGCGGCCGGGTCCTGTCTCGCCGGCGTGGTCTTCGGACTCGTGCACTTCAAGGGCCCGGCCGCCAAGCGGTGGCTCCTGGGCGTGTGTGCGATGGGCGTGAGTATGATCCCCCTCCTACTGGTCGGGAACTTGCTGTTCTTGGCCGTGGCGCTGTTTGTCGCGGGCCTGTCCATCGCACCGACGATGATCACCACGATGGCCCTCGTCGAGCAGCATGTACCCCGGGCGAAGCTGACCGAAGGCATGACGTGGACCTCCACGGGTCTCGCGGTCGGCATCGCGCTCGGTTCGTCGGCGGCCGGCTGGGTCATCGACGCGGCCGGCGCGGACCGGGCGTATGTGGTGCCGGCCATCGCCGGCGGCGTCGCGGTCCTGATCGGGTTCCTCGGCTACCGCCGGCTGACCAGGCCGGTTCCGCTGCGGGGAGGACCTGATGGGTACGACGGGATCGACGACGGGACCGACGGGGGCACCGAACGGCCCGAAGGCGTACGGGACAACGTGGCGTAACTGGGCCGGCAACGTCACCGCCCGGCCCGCGCAGGAGATCACCCCCGCCTCGGTCGAGGAGCTCGCCGCCGCCGTACGTCAGGCGGCCGAGGACGGCCGCCGGGTCAAGCCGGTCGGCACCGGCCACTCCTTCACGTCCACCGCCGCCACCGACGGTCTCCTGATACGGCCCGATCTGCTCACCGGGATACGGCACCTCGACCGTGAGGCCGGCACGGTGACCGTCGAGGCGGGCACCCCGCTCAAGCGCCTGAACCTGGCGCTCGCCCGCGAGGGACTCTCGCTCACCAACATGGGCGACATCATGGAGCAGACGGTCGCGGGCGCCACCAGCACCGGCACCCACGGCACCGGCCGCGACTCGGCCTCGATCTCCGCGCAGATCCAGGCCCTCGAGATCGTCACGGCGGACGGTTCAGTCCTAAGCTGCTCGCCGAAGGAGAATCCCGAGGTCTTCGCCGCGGCCCGGCTCGGGCTCGGTGCGCTCGGTGTGATCAGCGCGATCACGTTCGCCGTGGAGCCGGAGTTCCTGCTCACCGCGCGCGAGGAGCCGATGACCTTCGACCGGGTCACGGCCGAGTTCGATCAACTGCACGCCGAGAACGAGCACTTCGAGTTCTACTGGTTCCCGCACACCGGCAACTGCAACACCAAGCGCAACAACCGCAGCGCGGGTCCCGAGCAGCCGGTGGGCAGGGTGAGCGGCTTCTTCGAGGACGAGCTGCTCTCCAACGGCCTGTTCCAGGTGGTCAATTCACTGGGCCGCGCGGTGCCGGGAACCATCCCCGCGATCGCGAAGATCTCCAGCAAGGCGCTCTCCGCCCGCACGTACACCGACATTCCCTACAAGGTCTTCACGTCTCCACGCCGCGTGCGCTTCGTGGAGATGGAGTACGCCCTGCCGCGCGAGGCTCTCGTCGAAGCACTGCGTGAACTGCGGGCCATGGTCGACCGCTCGAACCTGCGGATCAGCTTCCCGGTCGAGGTGCGCACCGCGCCCGCCGACGACATCACGCTCTCGACGGCCTCCGGCCGCGAGAGCGCGTACATCGCGGTGCACATGTACAAGGGCACGCCCTACCAGGCGTATTTCACCGCCGCCGAGCGGATCTTCACCGCGCACGGCGGCCGGCCGCACTGGGGCAAGGTGCACACCCGGGACGCCGAGTACTTCGCGTCGGTGTACCCGCGCTTCGGCGAGTTCACCGAGCTGCGCGACCGGCTCGACCCGGACCGGGTGTTCGGCAACGACTATCTGCGCCGGGTCCTGGGCGACTGAGGCCTTCGGCGGCTACTCGCCCGTCTCGCCCTGCTGATGCTCCGGTGTCGGGGCCCCGGTGGGGTCGTCGGGCGTCGGCGTGGGCGTGGGGGTCGGGGTGGGCGTAGGAGTCGGGGTCGGCGTAGGTGTGGGAGTCGGCGTGGGCGTCTTGCCGCCCGGGTCGTCCGAGGAGTCACCGGGGTCGGGCGTCGGGGTGCCGTGACCCTCCTGCCCGCCGGTCCCGGTGGACGGGCTGGTGACGGACGAGGGGGTGTGGGAGGGAGTGTCGTCCCCGGCCCCGCCACCACCACCGCCACCTCCGGTGAACACGCCGCGCAGCGTCGAGCCGTTGCCGGTCCCGGCCAGGTTCTCGCCGGCCACCGCCTCGTACACGGTGATCCCGCCCATCGTCACCCCGAAGACGACGACGGCGGCGAGCACCGGCCGCTTCCAGCTGCGGATGCGCTTGCCTTGCACGGGCGAGACGGCGTACGAGTCGAAGGCCGGCGGAGCGGCAAGGGTCTCGCCATGGGGACCGACCACCGTTCCGAGGAACTGAGTCGGCCGGTCGGCCCGGTCCGCGCTGCCGAGGGAGCCCAGGACCATGGTGCGGTCCGCTGCCGGAAGGGCCTGGGTGGCGTCGGCGGGGTCCACGGCACCGAGTGCCTGGGTGGCGTCCGCGGGGTCCGCCGACCCGAGCGCCCTTGTGCCGTCCGCGGGTCCCACAGTGCCGAGCACCTGCGTGGCGTCGGCGGCATGCGTGGTGCCCAACACCCTTGTGACCTCGGAGGACTTGAGCAGCTGCGTCTTGTCGGCGGCGGTGGAGGAGGCGGCCGGTGACGACGCCGGCTCCGCGAGACCGTCGAGCGGAATCGGCGGCACGTCCACCACGCCGGGGCGCCAAGTGGTCATCATCGCCTGGGCGTTCGGGGTGTTCGGGGCCGCCGGGGCGACGGGCGGCTGCGCGCCGGAAACCGGCTCGGTCTCGGCGCGGAACGTCTCCGGTACCGGACGGCCGTCCCCCGCCACCGGTATCTGCCGGGCGCGCACCGGCTTCGCCTTCACCGCCGCTTCGCGCACCTGCTCGCCGGTGCGCTTGAAGAAGTGCTGGAACACCGGGCCGCCGCAGGTGGCCACGATGCTCATCACGCCGGCGCCGAGGATCGTGCCGTACACCCCGAAACTGGACGCCAACTTCGCGGCAAGCACGGCCGCGAGCGCACCGCCCGCGACCTGGGGCACATTGACGTCAATGCGCTTCTTCTTGTCCTCTGCTCCGGTTTCCGACTGCTGAGCCATCCCCGTCCCTTGATCGCCGACTCGCCTGACTGCTACCAAGAAGGGACTTTTGGGCGAAGCGGATAGTTCCGTTTCGGGAGTTTCTGTGAAGCAGCACACCCCTGTAAGCAGGGGATATGGATGCGGCAGGGGTCAACTCCCTTGCCCAGGGACAACTTCGGCGGCGCGCCGGTCCACCCAGGTGGCCCGAATGGAGTACTGTTGCGAGCCCTGGGTTCGGACTCCCGCCTGGGTACCCAGGGGCCCGTGAGGGACCTTCGGGAGGGGGATCGCTGCACAGGGTGACCGTGGGTGACCGATCTGCCCGACTTCGGTCACTTTGCGTGGTGAATAGGTAACCGTGCCATAACGGCGATCAAGGACCCATGCCCGACACGCCGGGCAACTCGGCAAGGTTGTGGCAGGCTGCACCCGGGCAGGCCACACTCGACTAGCGGAAGCAGCGACGCACGTGACGTCGGCAGGCACCACCCGGGAGGTCCCCATGCCCGAACTGCGTGTCGTGGCCGTCTCCAATGACGGCACACGGCTGGTGCTGAAGGCTGCGGACTCAACGGAGTACACCCTTCCGATCGACGAACGCCTGCGCGCCGCTGTGCGCGGCGACCGGCCACGGCTCGGCCAGATCGAGATCGAAGTCGAGTCGAATATGCGCCCGCGCGACATCCAGGCGCGTATACGAGCAGGTGCGACCGCGGAAGAGGTCGCCCAGCTCGCCGGCATTCCGGTCGATCGCGTACGTCGCTTCGAAGGCCCCGTGCTCGCGGAGCGCGCCTTCATGGCCGAGCGTGCCCGGAAGACTCCTGTCCGCCGCCCCGGTGAGAACGCAGGTCCTCAGCTCGGCGAGGCGGTGCAGGAGCGGCTGCTCCTGCGCGGCGTCGACAAGGAAACCGTCCAGTGGGACTCGTGGCGTCGTGACGACGGCACGTGGGAGGTCCTGCTCGTCTACCGGGTCGCGGCCGAACCGCACTCGGCGAGCTGGACCTACGATCCGCCGCGGCGTCTGGTGGCGGCCGTCGACGACGAGGCGCGCTCGCTGATCGGCGAGTCCGACGACATCGCGGCGCCCGAGCCCAGCTTCCCGTTCGTGCCGCGGATCGCCCGCCTTCCGCGCGACCGGCCGCTGGACCGTGCGCTCGACCGACAGCTGGACCGGCCCGAGCGGCCCGAGCGGCAGATTCCGGCGCCGACGCCGGAGCCCGTCGAGGAGTCCACCACCTCGGAGCGCGACTCGCTCACCAGCCTCCTGGAGGCGGTGCCGAGTTTCCGCGGCGATCTGGTGGTGCCCGAGCGTCCCGCGCCGGCCGCTTCGGCCTCCGCGCCGGCGGCGCCCGCGGAGCGGACGGTCGAGGAGCCGGTCGCCCCGGAGCCCGAGCTCGAGGAGCCGCCGGCGCCCGCGGCTTCGGCGGGGTCCGCGTATGCGGATGTGCTGATGCCTCGGTCGGTGGCCGGTCATCGTGACCGTCTGGTCGGCACCACGGACCGGCAGGCCGAGGCGGACGGTGTCCGGCCGGGTCGCCGTGCGGCGGTGCCGAGTTGGGACGAGATCGTGTTCGGTACGCGGCGGAAGAAGAAGGACTGAGCGTCGCTGTGACGTGAGGGCCCGCACCGTTTCGGTGCGGGCCCTCACGTATGGACTACGGGTTCGGTCCCGTGGACACCGGGCGCGTGGACTACGGGTTCGGTCCCGTGGCCACCGGGCGCGACTCGTCCGACGACCACTCCGACCACGAACCCACGTACAGCTCCGCCTCGATGCCCGCGACGGCGAGGGCGAGGACCTCGTGGGCGCCCGAGACGCCCGAGCCGCAGTAGACGCCGACGCGGGGGGCCTCTTCGCTGCCGAGGGTGCGGAAGCGGGCCGCAAGATCGGCGGCCGGCAGGAAGCGGCCGTCGGCGCCCACGTTCTCGGTGGTGGGCGCCGAGACCGCGCCCGGGATGTGGCCGCCGACGCGGTCGATGGGCTCGACCTCGCCGCGATAGCGCTCGCCCGCGCGGGCGTCGAGGAGGAGGCCTTCGCGCGCGAGGGCCGCGGCGCCGTCGGCGTCGAGGAGCAGCACGGCGCCCGGGCGCGGGACGAAGTCCCCCGGCTCGACCGAGGGGGTCTCGGTGGAGAGTTCGCCGTCCCATGCCGCGAGGCCGCCGTCGAGGACGCGTACCGACGGGTGGCCGGCCCAGCGGAGGAGCCACCAGGCGCGGGCCGCGGCCCAGCTCTGGCCGCCGTCGTAGACGACGACGGGGCGGTCCTGCCGTACGCCTGCCGCGCGCATCGCCTCGGCGAACACCTCGAGGTCGGGCAGCGGGTGGCGGCCGCCGGTGCCCGCAGGACCGGCGAGCGCGGTGTCGAGGTCGACGTAGACGGCGCCGGGGATGTGCCCGGCCGCGTAGGCGGCGCGGCCGTCGAAGGAGGGCTCGCCCGCGGTCTTGGCCAGCGTGAGCTGCCAGCGGACATCGAGAAGTACCGGCGGGTACTGCCCCTTCGACTCGCTCGCAAGTTCGGCAGCGGAGATGATGGCATTCATGGGCACATCCTTGCGCAAAGCCTGTTCGCGCCGGGGAGGGGCCATTACCGTGCACCGCCGGGAAGGGTGAGCGGGAGCGAAACGGGCATGCTGCTCACGACATGCGCCCCGAGGAGAGAGTGACGATGACCGAGTCAGCAGCTCGGCGCGCGCCCGGCACGCCCTGCTGGGTGAGCTTGATGGTGCACGGCCTGGCCGGTACGCAGAAGTTCTACGGTGCACTCTTCGGCTGGGAGTTCCGGCCGGGGCCGCAGCAGCTCGGACCGTATGTGCGGGCGCTTCTCGACGGCCATGAGGTGGCCGGTATCGGCGTGCTGCCGCACGACCGGCATCTGCCCATCGCCTGGACCCCCTATATCGCCTCGGACGACGTGGACGCCACCGCCGACACCATCCGCCACTGCGGCGGCACGGTCGGCGTGGGGCCGCTGGACGCCGACCGCGCGGGCCGGCTGCTGATGGCCTCGGACCCGGCCGGCGCCGTGTTCGGGGTGTGGCAGGCGGCGGAGCACGGCGGCATCGGCGGGGCGGGGCTGCCCGGCACCCCCGTATGGAACGAGCTGGTGACGCGGGACACCGCCTCGGTCGCGAAGTTCTACCAGGCGGTCTTCGGATTCGGCGAAGAGCCCGTCGTCTCCGCGGACTTCGACTATCTGACGCTCTCCGTGGAGGGCCGCGCGGTGGCCGGGATCCACGGCGTGGGCCATGGGCTGCCGCGTGACCGCGGGGCGCACTGGACGACCTTCTTCGAGGTCGAGGACGTGGACGAGACGGTGCGGCGGGTCGGCGAGCTCGGCGGCCATGTGCTGCGCGGCCCGCACGACAGCGGGCACGGCAGGATGGCCACCGTGGCGGATCCGGAAGGTGCGGCCTTCAACATCGTACGGAGCGCTGCCGAGTAGCTCCGTGTACGCGGGCTTCCACCTCTGTCGTCGGGCTTCACCCTGCCCGCGCGCCCGGGGCGCGCGCATCCTTGCACTGGCCTAAAGTCGCATTCCGTACCAAAACGTACGAATGACCACGCCAGGCCGTACGAATGCAGGAGTCAGCGCATGCCGGAGCCGAAGCGTCACCGCCTGAGCCGGCGGACGTCCAAGATCCTGCTCGGCACGGGCGCCGTGGTGGTGCTCGCGGCGGCCAACGCGCCCGCCGTCTACGACTTCGCCTCGACCCAGTACCACGCGTACGAGATCGACAAGGCCGAGTACAAGGCCGAGCGCGGGCAGTGGAGCCTGGTGGACGTGCCCGAGGAGTACCGGATCAACACGATCCATGCGGCGCTGCTTCACACGGGCAAGGTGCTGCTCGTGGCCGGGTCGGGCAACGACGCCAAGCAGTTCGACGCGAAGACCTTCCGTACGGTGCTGTGGGATCCGAAGGAGAACACCTTCGAGAACATCCCCACGCCCGCCGACCTGTTCTGCGCCGGACACACCCAACTCCCGGACGGCAGACTGCTCGTGGCAGGCGGCACACAGCGGTACGAGACCCTCGAAGGCGATGTCGAGAAGGCCGGCGGCCTGATGATCGTCTACAACGAGAACCCGGACGAGCCGAAGACGCTGCCCAAGGGGACCCGGTTCACCGGACGTGAGAACGGCAGGACCTTCGAGTCGCACGCGAGCGTCATCGTGCCGCGCGCGAAGAAGAAGACCGACCCGCAGACCGGGAAGGCCGAGGTCACCGCGTCCAGTGCGCGCGTGTACGTCGAGGCGCTCGAGAAGGGGCCGCGGCATCAGACCGGCACGCAGGACCAGTACCGCGTCTCCGGGCTCGAAGGCGACGAGAAGCAGAACATCTACGGCATCGCGCAGAAGCTGTCGTTCGACAAGAAGGACTTCCAAGGGATCAAGGACACCTTCGAGTTCGACCCGGTGGCCGAGCGGTACGTCCAGGTCGATCCGATGCACGAGGCGCGCTGGTATCCGACGCTGACGACGCTGGAGGACGGGAAGGTCCTGTCGGTGTCCGGGCTCGACGACATCGGGCAGGTGGTGCCGGGCAAGAACGAGATCTATGACCCCCGTACGAGGAAGTGGGAGTTCCTGCCGAAGGCGCGGTTCTTCCCCACGTATCCCGCGCTCTTCCTCGCCTCCGACGGCCGGATCTTCTACACCGGTTCCAATGCCGGTTACGGGCCCGACGACCAGGGGCGCGAACCGGGGATCTGGGATCTGGACAGCAACAAGTTCACCAAGGTGCCCGGGATCAGCGACCCGGACATCCTGGAGACCTCGATGTCGGTACTGCTTCCGCCCGCGCAGGAGCAGCGGTACATGGTGCTCGGAGGCGGCGGGGTCGGCGAGTCGCCCAAGTCGACGGACCGGACGCGCCTTGTGGATCTGCGCGAGGACGAACCCCGCTTCCGTGACGGGCCGCGGCTGTACGACAAGGCCCGTTATCCCAGCAGCGTGATCCTGCCCGACGACACGGTCCTGACGACCAACGGGTCGGGTGACTACCGCGGGAAGTCCGACAGCAATGTGCTCAAGGCGGCGATCTACGATCCCGAGACGGACAAGTTCACGGCCGCCGCCGATCCGCTCGTGGGCCGCAACTACCACTCGGGCGGACTGCTGTTGCCGGACGGCCGGGTGATGACCTTCGGCTCCGACTCGCTCTTCTCCGACAAGGCCAACTCCAAGAAGGCGAAGTTCGACCAGACCTTGGAGATCTACACCCCGCCGTATCTGCACCAGGGCGGTGCGCGTCCGGTGCTGCGGGATCCGGAGGGCGGGCGGCGGACGGTGAAGCTCGGCTCCACGGTGTCGTACGACAGTGACGACCCGAAGGCGATCAGCAAGGTGCGACTGATCCGGCCGGGCTCCTTCACGCATGTGACCAACGTCGAACAGCGGTCGATCGCGCTGGACTTCGACCGCACCGAGAAGGGCGTGGAGGTCACGCTGCCGCAGAATCCGGCGCTCGTGCCGCCCGGCTGGTACATGCTGAGCGCCGTCGACGACCGTGGGGTGCCGTCCGAGGCGGTGTGGGTGCATGTGCCGGTGGCGGCGGACGCGCCGACGCAGGAGACGACGGACGAGGATCCGGAGCCGGCGCTCAAGTAGCCGGGATCTGCGGGCAGTCGGACCAGCCCAGGGGGTATGCGTCCGCGGCCGAGGGGGCCAGGGGTTCGCCGCCCGCCAGCGTGAACGCGGTCAACGCCTCGACCAGGGCTGTCCGTTGGGCAGGCGCGAGCCGTCCGACGATCTCGGCGATCTCGCCCTGACGCCGCGCGGTGACCTCCTCGACGAGGCGGGCGCCTTCGGAGGTGAGCCGCAGGACCGTCTCACGGCGGTTGGCGGGGTTGATCTGCCGGTCCGCGAAACCGGCCGCGATCAGCCGGTCCATCATCCGCATCGCGGTCGAGGGGCTGACGCCGAGACCGTCGGCGAGCGCGACGAGCTTTGAGGCGCCCTGCGCGGAGAGCACCACGAGCAGCCGGAACTGCGGAAGCGTCACCCGGTCCTCGTACGCGGCGAGCGAGCGCGCCGACACGGCGACCAGGAGCCTGGACGCGGTCAGCACGGCTCGGGTGACGGCGTCCACGCCGGGCAGGTGGGGGTGCGCGGGGGCGGGCATGGGTCTGTTGTACCGCGTGGGGGCGGATACGGCGGTGAGCGTAGATATGGCGTTATTGATCGATTTGGCACAAATGAGGGCAGGCCTTTACCGTTGTTGACGCACCAGGAGATCGCCGTCGGATGACGGTTGATCCTGATGTACGGCCCTCCCGGTCAAGATCGTCAGGAGTGGACGGCAAGAGAAAGTAGTACCAGCGTCGGCTGCCTGCCCAGGCCGCCCCTCAGGACGCGAAGGGCATACCCAGATGATCGTTCCTGGGTTCCCTGGTGCTACTCACAGCTCGAATCACACTCCAGCTCCGTCACCCGGGAACCCGATCCCAGAGACGGAGTTTTTCCATGTCCGAGCAGACCCAGTCCCTGAGCCAGACCCCCAGCCGGCCCGAGACCCAGGCCCAGGCCCAGGCCCAGGCCGAGCGCAACAAGCAGATCGTCGTGGACTACTACCGGACGGCCTTCGGCGGCAATCCGCAGAAGGCGATCGCGGACCACTTCGGCCCGGTCTACGTCCAGCACAACCCGGACGCGGCGGACGGCCCGGAGGCCTTCACCGGCTTCGTGACGTGGCTGCGCGGCGAGTACCCGGACCTGAAGCTCGACATCAAGCGCGTCATCGCCGAGGGCGACATGGTCGTCACGCACTCCCACCTCGACCTGGAGCCGGGCAACCCGCAGAACCCGGGCCGCGCCCTCGCGGACTACTTCCGTCTGGAGAACGGCAAGGTCGTGGAGCACTGGGACGTGATCCAGGACGTCCCGCTGAACGCCTCCAACGGCAACGGGATGTTCTGAGCCGGTTACCGGCGGGCGCTGTCGGCCGCGTATAGGCGGTATGTCGGCGAGGGCTGCGACGGTGGGCTCACGTTCATCTGTCGCAGCCCCGAGGAGTACGTCATGTCCGCGCCCCGCACCTGGAACGTGCGCCGTCTCCCCTCCGCCGCCGGCCGCACGTTCCTGGTCACCGGGGCGAACGCCGGGATCGGCTACTTCGTGGCCGAGCAGCTCGCCGCGGCCGGTGCCACCGTGCTCCTCGCCGCCCGCAGCGCCGCGAGGGCCGAGACGGCGATGGCCTCCATCCGGTCCCGGACCCCGGACGCCCGGCCGCGCCACGTACTCCTGGATCTGTCCGATCCGGCGTCCGTGAAGGCCGTGGCGGACCGTCTGGACGCCGACCGGCTCGACGCGCTGATCCACAACGCGGGGATCGCGCTGGACGAACCGACGCGTCATCTCGACGCGTACGGCCGTGAGTTGATGTTCGCCACGAACCACCTCGGCCACTTCGCCCTCACCCAGTGGCTGGCCCCGCTGCTCGCCGCCGCGCCGGCCGGGCGGGTGGTCACGGTGGGGAGCTTCGCGGCCCGTTCGGAGCGGCTCGACCTCGACGATCTGCAGTCGGTTCAGGACTACGACGCCAAGCGCTCCTACGGCCGCTCGAAGCTTGCGCAGATGTCTTTCGGGTTCGAACTCGACCGCCGGCTGCGGGCGCTCGACAGCGGTGTCCTCAGCGTGGTCGCCCACCCCGGCGGCGCGCTCGACTCGCTGACCCCGCCGCGTGCCGGGCTGCACAAGGTCGGCCGTGGTGCGCGGGTGGTCGCCCTGCCGGCGCGGGCCGTGCTGCAGGGCAAGGAGGCCGGTGCCTGGCCGATCGTGCGTGCCGCCCTCGACCCCGAGGTGCGGGGCGGCGAGCTGTGGGGTCCACGGGGGTTCGGGCTGCGCGGTCTCCCCCGGCGTGAGCCGGTCCCCGCCCATATGGCCGACCCGGAGACGGCGACCCGGTTGTGGGCGGCGAGTTGCGAGCTGACGGGGACGGATCCGCACCTCGGGTTCTGCTGAGTGCATGCAGTTCCCATGAGGCCGTACAACGAGCGGGACCGGCGCCTCCGCTCGCGCGGAGGTACCGGTCCGAGGGTGCCGTGTGTGCTCAGCCCCAGGCTCCCGCGATCTGGCGGGTCGTGGCGTTGAGGCGGTTGAAGAGGTTCGTCACGCCGATCATCAGGATGATCGCGGCCAGCTGCTTCTCGTCGAAGTACGAGGCGGCCGCGTCCCACACCTCGTCGCTCACCGGGTCGGAACGGTCCGCGAGCCGGGTCGCCGCCTCGGCGAGGGCGAGGGCCGCGCGCTCCTCGTCGGAGAAGTAGGGGGCCTCGCGCCAGGCCACGACCGTGGCGAGCTGCTCGTCGCTGACGCCGGACTTGCGGGCGGTCTTGGTGCCGCCGTCGACGCAGGCGCTGCAACCGTTGATCTGGCTGGCCCGCAGGTGGACGAGTTCGAGGATCTTTCCGTCGACTCCGCCGGAGTGCACGGCCTTGAAGAGGCCCTGGATGGACTGCATGGCGTCGGGGAGAACGGCGGCGGGGTTCTGCATACGGGACTGCATCTCTGGTTCCTCCTTGAGGGCCGGGCTTCCGGCCTGTCCGTTCGCCCCGTTCCGCCGGGGCGATGACTCCATAACAGCCCCGGTGGGGGTGGTGCGGCGATGGCCGTGGGACACCGTGGGACAGGCGGAACGCCCCTGGACAGCGGCGATCGGGGGAGGAAAACTTCGCCGGGGGCGGGACAGGGAGGGGTGGGCCATGGGGCCGCAGGAGCCGAGGACCGATCCGAGGGACGAACTGGCCGCACGGCTACGGGGGTTGCAGGAGGTCTCCGGTCACGGGGTGCGGGCGCTGGCGCGCGAGGTCGGGCTCAGCTCGTCGTCGCTGTCGCGGTATCTCGGCGGTCAGACGGTGCCGCCGTGGCCTTCGGTGCTCGCGCTGTGCAAGTTCGTACGCCGCGATCCGCGCCCGCTGCGCCCGCTGTGGGAGCGGGCCTCGAGCCCGCTGCCGGCGCCGCCGCGCAGCAGCCGGCAGGTGTCTCCCCCGGCGCCGCCCCCGGACGCTCCGCGTCCACCGCGCAACGATCTGCCGCGTGACGTACCCGACTTCACCGGCCGTGACGGCCAGCTCGCCGCCGTGCTCGACGCGGTGGACAGCAGCAGGGTCGTCGCCGTCGACGGCATGGCGGGGGTCGGCAAGACCTGTCTCGCCGTCCATGCGGCGCACCGCCTCGCGGACACCTATCCGGACGCCCAGCTCTACCTCGACCTGCACGGGTTCACCGACGGACGTGAACCCCTGGGCGCGGACCCCGCGTTGCGGGCGCTGCTCGCCGCGCTCGACGTGCCGTCCGAGCGCATCCCTCAGCAGGGCGGGATAGAACCGCTCGCCGCGGTGTGGCGCGCCGAACTGGCCCACCGGCGGGCCGTGATCGTCCTCGACAACGCCGCCGACGCCGAGCAGGTGCGGCCGCTGCTGCCGGGCGCCGGATCATCGGTGGCCCTGATCACCAGCCGTAATCGGCTGCTCGGTCTCGACGAGGTGCCGCCGGTCTCCCTCGACGTCCTCACGCCTGAGGAGAGCGCCGAGCTCCTGACCCGGGCCAGCGGCGACGGGGGCGGGCCGGAGAGCCGGCTCGGGCGCGATCCGGACGCGACGGCCGAAGTCCTGCGCCTGTGCGGCCAGTTGCCGCTCGCGC
>NZ_JBEPEW010000180.1:0-14564 GCF_040300965.1 Streptomyces mesophilus
CGAAGGCAAGCTGGTGGCGCTCGCACGCCTGGACGCCCTGGGCGCCGAGCCGCTCGCCCGCCAGGTCAGGGCGGAGCTGCGCACGCTCGGCGTGCGGCGCATCCCGCGCGGGCCGCTCGCGGCGACCCGGGAGAATCCCGCGGGGCTCACGGAGCGGCAGCTCCAGGTGCTGCGGCTGATGGTCGAGGGTCTGACGAACCCGCAGATCGCGGACCGGCTCGTGGTGTCGGTGCGGACGGTGGACCACCATGTTTCGGCGGTCCTGGAGAAGCTGGGGACTCCTTCGCGGGGCGAAGCAACTGTGCGGGCACGTGAGTTGGGGCTGACATAGGCAGGTGGCGGGCGCGACCTGGGTGACCCTCACGGATATCGGCGCCCCCACCCCCGTACTAGACAAGTGTGCACCGGACCCAGCCAGGGTTCCGCACCACGGGGGATCACATGCCGAAGACACCGGCGCAAGCCGCACGACAGGAACTGGCCGCACTGAACGGGACGTTGACCGGACCCGACGACCCCGGCTACGACGACGCGCGCGCCGTCTACAACGCGATGATCGATATGCGTCCCGCCCTCATCGCGAGCTGCACGGACACCGACGATGTGCGCCGCGTCATCGGCTTCGCCCGCGACCACCGGCTGCTTCTCGCCGTGCGCGGCGGTGGCCACCACGGCGCCGGGCTCGGCACCTGTGACGACGGGGTGGTCCTCGACCTCTCCCCGCTCAAGGACATCAGCGTCGACCCGGAGGCCCGCACCGTACGCGTCGGCGGCGGCTGCGTATGGGGCGAGGTGGACCGCGCGACCAACGCGCACGGCTTCGCCACACCGAGCGGCATCATCTCCACGACCGGCGTCGGCGGCATCACGCTGGGCGGCGGGCTCGGGCATCTGAGCCGCAAGTACGGCCTGACCATCGACAATCTGCTCGAGGCGGATGTCGTGCTCGCGAGCGGTGAGGCCGTGCGGGCGAGTGCGGACGAGAACAGCGATCTGTACTGGGCGATCCGCGGTGGTGGTGGCAACTTCGGGGTGGTGACGTCGTTCCTGTTCCGGCTGCACGAACTGAGCACCGTCGTCGCGGGCCCGACCTTCTGGCCCGTCGAGCTGGGCACCGAAGTCCTCGCCGCCTACCGGGACTTCCTGCCGTCCGCGCCCCGCGAACTGAACGGCTTCTTCATGTACGGGTCCGTGCCGCCGGCCCCGCCGTTCCCCGAGGCGATCCAGGGCCGCAAGACGGCCGCCGTCGTGTGGTGCTGGGCCGGCGACGACGCCGACGCGGCCGCCCGGGCGATGGCCCCGCTGCTCGACGTCCTGCCCGAACCGCTGCTGCACGGCCCCGCGCCGATGCCGCACCCCGCGCTGCAGTCGGCGTTCGACGGGCTGTATCCGCCCGGCGACCAGTGGTACTGGCGAGCGGACTTCGTCGACCGGATCCCGGACGAGGCGGTCGCGCTGCACGCCAAGTTCGGTGCCGACCTGCCGACGGGGCAGTCAACGATGCACCTGTACCCGATCGACGGCGCCGTCCACGACCACGCTCCGGCGGACACTCCGTGGAGCTATCGCGAGTCGACCTGGGCCTCGGTGTACGCCGGCGTCGACCGCGATCCCGCCAACGCCGAGCTGATCAAGCGCTGGACCGTGGACTACTTCGAGGCGCTGCACCCGTACTCGGCGGGCGGTGCGTACGTGAACATGATGATGGACGAGGGCCAGGAGCGGGTGCGGGCCAGCTACCGGGACAACTATGCGCGGCTGGCCCGGATCAAGGCCGCGTACGACCCGGAGAACCTGTTCCGGCTCAACCAGAACATCCAGCCGGCGCCGCGGCCGCCGTTCGAGGCGCGGCCCTGATCACGAGGAGAGGGAGGGCCCGGGGTGTAACGCATCCCGGGCCCTTCGCCTATGAGCAGGTCCAGCAGGTCCAGCAGGTCCAGCAGGTCCAGCAGGTCCAGCAGGTCCAGCCGGGTACTGCTCGGCCTCCGCTACGGCATGCTGAGCATCCTCGGTCCGGCCCCTCGGGAGTCGGCCCGACCTGGTGGGCGAGGGGCGACGGCTCACGTGGAGTGCGGCGGGTCCGCGGCCGGGGGCTGCAGGAGGTCCGCGATGGTGCCGATCGCCCGGCGAATCGCGGCGTCGGTGACATTGCCGAAACCGAGCACCAGCTGGGCGGGTTCCGTCGCACCGTCCGCGCGGTGGCCGCTCATGCCGTACAGGCCTACCGAGCGGGCCCGGGCTTCCGCGACGACGTGCTGTTCGTCCACGCCGGGTGGCAGTTGGGCGACGGCGTGGAAGCCCGCAGCCAGTCCCGTGAGTTCGACTCCGGGTGCATGCCGGGCGAGGGCCTCGGCGAGAACCTGGTGGCGGGTGGCGTACACCGTTCGCATGCGGCGCAGATGGCGGTCGTAGCGTCCGGATTCGATGAGGCGGGCGAGCGCGAGCTGTTCGAGGGCCGGGGAGCCGCGGTCGGCGAGGTACTTGTCGTGGGCGAGGGCGGCCGTCAGGCGCGGTGGGCAGAGGATCCAGCCCAGGCGCAGGGCAGGGGCGAGGGATTTGCTGACCGAGCCGACCGACGCGACCCGGTCGGGGACCAGGCCCTGCAGGGAGCCGACCGGGCGGCGGTCGTAGCGGAACTCGGCGTCGTAGTCGTCCTCGATGACCAGCGCGTCGGCCGCCTCGGCCCAACGGGCAAGCGCCTGACGGCGGTTCGGGGCGAGGACCACTCCGGTGGGGCTCTGATGGGCGGGCGTGAGGACGACTGCGCGCGCACCGCTCGCCCGCAGGGCCGTCACGTCGATGCCCTGTCCGTCGACGGGGACCGGGACCGGCCGCAGGCCGTTGCGCAACGCGATGGCGTCGCAGTCGCGGTCGCCGGGGTCTTCGAGGGCGACTTCCCTGATTCCTTCGCGGGCAAGGGCGGCGAACAGGAGGTTGGCGGCCTGGGCGAAACCGCTGCAGATCACGGTGTGTTCGGGGTCGGCCGCGGCGCCCCGCACCCTGCGCAGATACGCGGCGAGCACTTCGCGCAGTACGGCGTTTCCGCGGGCGTCGCCGTAGCCGGACGCGGCGACAGGGGCACGGCGGCCGGCTTCGGTGAGGG
Organism: Streptomyces mesophilus; assembly: GCF_040300965.1. Taxonomy (GTDB): domain Bacteria; phylum Actinomycetota; class Actinomycetes; order Streptomycetales; family Streptomycetaceae; genus Streptomyces; species Streptomyces mesophilus_A. The sequence continues at coordinate 3,104 of NZ_JBEPEW010000180.1, forward strand.
AGCGGAGCCAGTCGTGCAGCGGGAAACTCGACAGCTCGGGCACGCCGGAGCGGAAGTCGACGTCAAGGGCCGGAGGACGTACGGAGGCTGTGGGCTCGGTACGGGTGGTGGCGCGGGCCGCGACCCGGGTGGCCGAGCCGGGATGGGCGCTGAGATAGCCCTCGGCTTCCAACTGGGCGTAGCACTCCATGACGAGGCCGCGCGAGACGCCGAGGGTGCGCGCCAACTCCCTCGAGGAGGGCAGTCGTTCACCCGCGCCGAGGCGTCCGCTGCGTATCGCATCGCGCAGCTCGCACTGCAACTGGGTGCCGAGAGGCTCGTGTCCGATGCCCCGGTCGAGGCTCAGAACAAGCTCCGGCGGGCGCGAACCGGTCCACTCGACGGGCATGGAATTGGACCTTAGCAGCGGACCGGTCGGCCCCTAGCGTCAAAAGCACAAGGCCGTACCCACCCGCCGTCGGGAGCCCGCCATGAGTACCGAACTCCAGCCGCGTGAGCCCCTGTTGACCCGCCCTCTGGTGATGGCGATGCTCGCCAACTTCGGCGCCATGTCCACCTTCTATCTGCTCCTGTCGGTGATGCCGCTGTACGCCGCCGAAGCGGGCGCCGGTGACGGCGGTGCGGGCCTCGCGACCGGTGTGATGATGCTGGGCACCGTGCTCGCCGAGCTCGCGGTGCCATGGATGCTCGCCCGCCGCGGCTATCGGGCCGTGCTCACACTCGGTCTCTGCCTGCTCGGCCTGCCGCCGCTCACGCTGCTTGTCGTCGACGGCGCGGAGACGGTGCTCGCGGTCTGTCTGGCTCGGGGTGCCGGGCTCGGCATCGCGGTGGTCGCGGGCACCGCGGTCGTCGCCCACCTGGTGCCCGAATCGCGCCGCGGCGAGGGGCTCGGACTCTCCGGCATGCTGTCCAGCGTGCCGTCGATCGCGGCGCTTCCCCTTGGCCTGTGGGCCAGTCAGAAGTACGGCTACGCCCCGGTGCTCCTCGCGGCCGCCGCGCTCGCACTGCTCCCGCTGTTCGCGGTGACCGGCGTGCCCACGTCCAGACCGGAGCGCGGGGTACGCCGCGGCGGTCTCCTCGGCACCCTCACCGGCGGCGGCATCGCCGGGCCCTCGACGGTGTTCTTCGCGGTGACCCTGGCCACCGGCGTCATCATGACCTTCCTGCCGCTGTCCGTCCCGGCGGCGACGGCAGGTCTCCTTCCGGCGGCGCTGCTCGCCCAGTCGGTGGCCACTCCACTGGCCCGCTGGTGGGCGGGCAGGTTCGGCGACCGGCGCAGCCCGTCCGCACTGCTCCTGCCGGCCGTCGTGACCGCCGCCTCAGGTACGGCACTGCTCTGCCGAGCGGGCAGTCCGCTCGCCCTGTTCGCCGGGATGGCGCTGTTCGGCATCGGCTTCGGCCTGGCCCAGAGCGCCTCGCTCGCACTGCTGCTCGCCCGGGTGGAACGCTCCGAGTACAGCAAGGTGAGCGCACTGTGGAACCTGGTCTACGACGGCGGCATGGGCGCGGGTGCGGCGGGCTTCGGCCTGATGGCCGGGCACACCGGCTATCAGGTGGGCTTCCTGCTCACGGCCGTCGTCGTACTGGTGACGGCGGTACCGGCAGTACGGGACACCCGCATCCAGCCTGCCCCGCGGCCGCAGTACAAGTCGCGGCCCTGAATACCGCGAAGGTCCGGGGCGGCCCACGCCCCGGACCCTACTGCTCGGACCGCTCAGCCCGCTCAGCCCGCGAACTCGGCCATCCACGCCTCGACTTCGTCCGCCGAACGCGGCAGACCCGCCGACAGGTTCTCGTGCCCGTCGGCGGTGACGAGCAGATCGTCCTCGATCCGTACGCCGATGCCGCGCCACTCCTCGGGGACGGTGAGGTCGTCCGGCTGGAAGTACAGGCCGGGCTCGACCGTGAGCACCATGCCGGGCTCCAGGACCCCGTCCACGTACTCCTCGCTGCGGGCGTGCGCGCAGTCGTGCACGTCGAGGCCGAGCATGTGGCCGGTGCCGGCCATCGTGAAGCGACGCTGCAGACCGAGCTCGTACGCGCGCTCCGCCGGGCCCTCGACGAAGCCCCACTCGACGAGCCGGGCCGCGAGATGGCGCTGTGCCGCCTCGTGGAAGTCGCGGTAGGCGGCGCCCGGCTTGACCGCCGCGAAGCCGGCCTCCTGCGCCTCGTACACCGCGTCGTAGACCTTGCGCTGCGCCGGCGTGAACGTGCCGCTGATCGGCAGGGTGCGGGTCACGTCGGCGGTGTAGAGGGTGCGCGACTCGACCCCGGCGTCGAGCAGGAGCAGCTCGCCCGGGCGCACCGGGCCGTCGTTGTCCGTCCAGTGCATGATCGTGGCGTGCTCGCCTGCGGCGCAGATCGAGCCGTACCCGACGTGGTTGCCTTCGAGCCGGGCGCGGCGGTAGAAGGTGCCCTCGATCCAGCGCTCGGACGTGGCCACCGCCGTCGACAGTTCGCCGACCACATCGGTGAAGCCGCGGACCGTGGAGTCCACGGCGGCGCGCATCTCGCCGATCTCCCACGCGTCCTTGACGAGCCGGAGCTCGCTGAGCGCCTCCTCCAGGTCCGCGTCGCGCTCCTCGTCGGTGGTGACGGCAGCCTCGAGGGCCGGGTCGAGCCCGCGGACGATCCGGGTCGGCACGCCGGAGGAAGCGGCCAGGTCCTCGGCCGCGGTACGGACGTCACGGCAGGCCAGGCCGAGTACGCGCTCGGACTCGGCGAGTGAGCGGCGGCGGCCCATCCACAGTTCGGCGGTGTACCCGATCCAGAACTCGTCGTTGTCCCGTCCGTCGCGCGGCAGTTGATAGCAGTAGGCGTCGTGGCCGCCGTCCGCGCGGGGTTCGAGGACGAGGGCGCCGTCGCGGGCCTGGTCGCCGGTCATGTGCACATAGCCCGTGTAGGGCCGGAACGGGTAAGTGTCGTCGTTCGAGCGGGTCTTGAGGTTCCCGGACGGGATCACCAGACGCTCGCCGGGGAAGCGCGCGGAGAGCGCGGCGCGACGGCGGGCGGCGTACGGAGCCTGCGCGTCGGGTTCCAGGTCGTGCCGTTCGGTGTCCGCCCACCCCGTACGCATCAGAGCGGAGAGTTCCGCGGAGATCCCTGTGTAGAGACCGTTCTTCCGGCGCTTCGCCACGTCGTCCACCTTTTCTGCGTCCGCACTGGTCCTCTTCCGTCGGCGAAGGTAACCGGCGTCCCGGGCGCATGGTGCCCGGTGGTGCCAGTGGCACAGATCGGCCAAGGCCGTGTCCCGTACCGTCGATAATGCTGCGTATGACGACGAACGAACGCCGCCCATGACGACGAAGGAGCGGCGCGTATGACGCCCGCGAAACTCGGCCGGGCTCTGCGTTCCCTGGGGCTCGACGACGCGGCGGCCCGGCTCTATCTGGCGCTGCTCGATGTCGCCCCGGCCCCGCTGGGCGAGGTGGGACGGGCAGCGGATCTGGACGGCGGCGAGCTGACCCGTGCGTACGACGGTCTTGTCGACGCGGGTCTGGCGAGCGCGGCCGCCCAGGGTGCGGACGTGGTGGCGCCGGTGCCGCCGGGCGCGGGTCTCGAGATCCTCGCGCGGCACCGGGCCGCCGAGGTCGAGGAGTCGCGGATCGCCGTCGGCGGCGCCTTCGAGTCCTTCCGGCGGCAGCGGCTCGCGGCGTACAACGACGATCTCGTCGAGGTCGTCACCGGCGACGCGATCGGGCCGCGGATCCGGCAGGCCTGGGCGAGCGCCCGGACGCAGATCCGGCAGTTCGAGTCACCGCCGTACTTCCCGCTGCCGGGCGCCACCGACGACGCGCTGGCCACGCTCGCGCGCGGGGTGACCCAGCGGGTCGTCTACTCGCGGGCGTCGCTCGAGCATCCAGGTCATCTCACGGAAGTGATCGAGCCGTGCGTGAAGGCCGGCGAACAGGCCCGGGTGCTGCCCTCGGTGCCGGTCAAGCTCGTGATCATCGACGAGGCGTACGCGCTGGTCTCGCTGTCGATCAAAGAGGCCGATGTGCACAACACGATGCTGGTGGTGCAGCCGTGCGGACTGCTCTCGGCGCTGATGGCGCTGTTCGAGCAGTCCTGGCACAACGCCCTGCCGTTCCACGGCCGCACCACCCGCCCCGGCGGTCTGCCGCCCGCAGACCGCCGGCTGCTCTGGCTCCTCGCGAGCGGCGCGAGTGACGAGGTCATCGCCCGCGAACTCGGCATCAGCCGCCGCACTCTCTTCCGCCGTCTGCAGATCCTGATGGCGCAGCTGGGCGCGGCGAACCGCTTCCAGATGGCGTTGCAGGCGCAGCGCCACGGGTGGCTGTGACCAGGAATTGCCGCAGACCTGGTGCTAGTCCTTGTCGTTGGCCTTGTCGTTGGCCTTGTCCTTGCCCTTGTTCTCCTTGCCCTCCCGGTGCCGCGTCCCCGGCAGCATCTCCTGGACCTTGGCCTTGAAGCCCTGCCGGATCATCCCGGTGCGGTCGCTGTCGCCCTTGAGGATCGAGACGGCGGCCGCCTCGATCTGGTCGAGCGTCGCGTGCGGCGGGATCGGCGGTACGGCGGGGTCGGTGCGGAAGTCGAGGACGTACGGGCGGTCGGCGGCCAGCGCGTGCTGCCAGGCGCCCTCCACGTCGGCGGCCTTCTCGATCCGGGCTCCGGACAGGCCGAGCGAGCGCGCGAAGTCCGCGTAGGCGACGTCCGGCAGCGACTGCGAGGGCAGGAACTGCGGAGCGCCGGTCATCGCACGCATCTCCCAGGTGACCTGGTTCAGATCCTGGTTGTTGAGGACCGCGACGATCAGCCGGGGGTCGCTCCACTGCTCCCAGTACTTGGCGACGGTGATGAGTTCGGCGAGCCCGTTCATCTGCATCGCACCGTCGCCGACCAGGGCGATGGCCGGGCGGTCCGGATGCGCGAACTTGGCGCCGATCACGTACGGGACGCCGCAGCCCATGGTCGCGAGGGTGCCGGAGAGCGAGCCGCGCATCGAGCCGCGCAGCCTCAGGTGGCGGGCGTACCAGTTCGCGGCCGATCCCGAGTCGGCGGCGAGGATCACGTCGTCGGGCAGCAGGTGGTCGAGGGCGTGCACGACGTACTCGGGGTTGACCGGGTCGGCCTCCACGGCGGCACGCCGCTCCATCACCTGCAACCAGCGGGCCGTGTCCTTCTCGATCTTCTTGCGCCACTTCCCGGGCTTCTTGCGTTCGAGCAGCGGCAGCAGCCGGTCGAGGGTCGCGCGGGCGTCACCGACCAGGTTGAGCTCGAAGGGGTAGCGCAGTCCGACCATGAACGGGTCGATGTCGATCTGGACGGCCCGCGCCTGCCCGAACTCCGGCAGGAACTGGCTGTACGGGAAGCTCGATCCGATCACGAGCAGGGTGTCGCAGTCCTGCATCAGCTCATAGCTGGGCCGGGTGCCGAGCAGTCCGATGGAGCCGGTGACGTACGGCAGATCGTCGGGCAGCGCGTCCTTGCCGAGCAGCGCCTTGGCCACACCGGCCTGAAGGACGTCCGCCAGCTCCTTCACCTGGTCCTGGGCGCCGCGCGCGCCCTGGCCGATGAGGACGGCGACCTTCTCGCCCGCGTTGAGGATCTCGGCCGCCGCGGCCAGTTCGCCCTCGGCGGGTACGGGCGCGAAGTGCGGCATGCCCAGGCTGGACGGGACCATCTTGAAGGCGTGCTCGGGCGCCTCGTACTCCAGTTCCTGGACATCGGCCGGGACGATCAGCGCGGTCACCGTGCGTTTGGCCTGAGCGGTGCGGAGCGCACGGTCGATGGCGTTGGGCAGCTGCTGCGGGACGGTGATCATCTCGCAGTAGTCGCCTGCGACGTCCTTGAAGAGGTTCAGGAGGTCGACTTCCTGCTGGTACGAGCCGCCCATCGCGCTCCGGTTGGTCTGCCCCACGATCGCGACGACCGGCACGTGGTCGAGCTTCGCGTCGTAGAGGCCGTTGAGCAGATGGATGGCCCCGGGGCCCGAGGTCGCCGCGCACACCCCGACCTTGCCGGTGAACTTGGCGTATCCGACCGCTTCGAACGCGGACATCTCCTCGTGCCGGGACTGGATGAACACGGGCCGGTTGTCGGCGCGCCCCCAGGCGGCGAGCAGTCCGTTGATGCCGTCTCCCGGGTAGGCGAAGACATGCTCGACGTCCCAGGCGCGCAGTCGCTGGAGGATGTGGTCGGAGACCTTGGTGGACACGGCGGAACCTTTCGTGAGGAGAGGGCGGGGTCTGCGAGGTCAGTGACGGTCCGAGGTGCGCCCGCGTGCGAGGCGGTGGCCGGCGAGGGCGCCGGCGCTGCCGGGCGCGAGCGTCGTGACCGCGGGCGCCGTACAGGCGGCGGCAGTCGGCGTGCGGGCAGCGTCAGGTAATGCGCGGGCGGCGTCGGACGACGCGCTGGTCGTGCCGGCCGTGCTCGAAGCCGGAGTTCCCGGCGAGGCCGCAGCATCCTGTGTCCAGGATATCGGCGCCGATCCCGGCCCGCTCCGTGAGCTGCTGGTCAGGGGCGTCGCCGAGGGCGGAGTGCGGGTGGCGGCGGATCCGCACGGTGGCCTTCCGGGCGAGCCGGGGCCGCCGCCGCGGTTGGGGGCCTCGGCCATGACCTCAAGCCTTTCGTGGGGGACGTCGTCGCCGGTTACCCTGCGGCGCGCGCCTCACACACCGGCATATTCACCGCCTTTCGGGGTACTCGCCTGCGCATGCGAACCGGGGTGATCGACGTGGGGTCCAACACGGTGCGGCTGATGGTCGCGGACGTGGAGGGCGGTGCACCGCTGCCGGTGCACACGGCCAAGGTGCGGCTGCGCCTGGCCGAACAGCTGGGAGAGAGCAGGGAGTTGCCGCCCACCGCGCTGGCGGCACTGACCGAGGCAGTGGCATCGGTGCGGGAACAGAGCGAACGCTGGGGCGCGCCCGAGCCGTTCGCCTTCGCAACAGCGGTGGTGCGCGACGCGCCCAACCGGGACGAGGTGCTGCAGGCCGTGGGGCAGGAGACCGGGATACGGCTGCATGTGCTGCCGGGCGAGGTCGAGGCGGAGCTGACCTTCCTGGGCGCCCGCCGGTGGATGGGCTGGCGGGCGGGGCCGCTTGCGATGCTCGACATCGGGGGCGGCTCCCTCGAAGTGGCCGTGGGGCGTGGCCGGTTGCCCGAGTTCGCGGTGTCGCTGCCGCTGGGGGCGGGACGGCTGACCCGCGAGTACTGCAACAACTCGGACGATCCGCCCCCGAAGAAGGCCCTGCGGGCGATGCGCCGCGCCGTGCGCCATCAGCTGCGCGATGTGGCCGCCCGGGTGCGCTGGGAGTCGCCGCGCACGAGCGTCGCCGCGTCCCGTACGTTCCAGCAGCTGGCCCGGCTGTGCGGGGCGCCACCCGGCCGCCATGGCCCCTTCACTCCACGGGAGTTGAGCCGGGACGACCTTGCCGTCGCGGTCAAGCGGCTGGCTTCCCTGCCGGCTTCGGGCCGCGCAAAGCTGCGCGGCATCTCGGCCGCGCGCGCCAAACAGTCGCTCGCGGGAGCGCTGGTCGCCCACACGGTGATGGAGCTGACCGGGATCTCGACGGTGACGATCTCCCCCTGGGCCGTACGGGAAGGGATCCTGCTGCGGCAGATGGAGGACGGGGCCGGGTGGTGGCCGGCCCCGTCGGACCTGGAACTCGAGGAAGCCGTGCCGCGACCGGCCGAGTTGAGGGTGGCGCTGCCGAGCTGAACGGGGCGTGCTGCCGAGCCGAGGCGCGCGTCGGCGAGGTGGCCCGGCGCGCGAAAATGATCGTGTCACCGTGCTGCGGCTGGGTACCCGGCGAGGACCGCTGAGGGCGATCCCTCACACCCTCTCTTGGAGCACGACATGGATCTCGCTTATCTGAACCCGCTGTTCGCGCGTCCGGGCCCCTGGGCCTCGGTGTACGCCGACACCTCGCGCCATACGGAGTCCACCGCGAACGACCGCCGCGTCGAAGCCCAGGCAGCGGTCCGCACCCTGGCGGCGCAGGGTGCGGACGAGCCCACCTGCCGCGCCGTAGGGGCGGCCGTCGAAGCGCTGGGAGACCAGCACACAGCCGCCGGGCGGGCGATCTTCGCCACCGGAGGGGAGGTCGTCCTCGACCCGCCGCTCCTTTCGCCGCCGGCCGGCGATCAGGTCCACTGGGGTGTACTGCCCCGGGTCGCGCCGCTGGTCGAGCTCAACGGCGAGGACCTGGTCTGCCTGGTCGCGTACATCGACCGCAAGGGCGCCGACTTCGAACTGCGCGGCCCGTCCGGCGCGCGCTTCAGCGGGGAGATCGCGGGCCAGGACTGGCCGCTGCACCGCACCCCGACGGGCGACTGGTCCGAACGGCACTTCCAGACGAAGGTCGAGAACACCTGGAAGGAGAACGCGGGCCTGACCGCGCAGGCGCTCGCCGCCCACCACGAGGAGACCCGTGCCGACCTGGTGATCCTCGTCGGCGGTGAGCGTGAACGGCGCGCCGTGTACGACGCGCTGCCGCAGCAGCTGCGCGAGCGGGCCGTCGAGTCCGGGCACGGCGGACGTGCGGCCGGTGCGGACACGCGGCTGCTCGACGAGGACGTACAGCGCGCCATGGCCGCGTACGAACAGGGCCGTGTCGCCGCGGACCTGGAGCGCTTCGAGGCCGGCCGGGGCCGGCACGGCGGTCCGCAGGCGGCCGCCGAGGGAGTGCCCGCGCTCGTCGAAGCCGCGCGTGAACACCGCATCGCCGAGCTTCTGTTGGAGCCCACCGGACCGGATCTCCATCGCACCGTCTGGGTGGGGCCCGACCCCGACCAGCTGGCCGTGCGCCGCTCCGATGTGCCGTATCTGGGCGAACGCCGGCCCGAGCCGGCCCGCGCCGACGACGCGCTCCTGCGCTCGGCCGCGGCGACCGGGGCCGAGGCGCTCGCGGTGCCGGCGCCGAACGGCCCGGCGGGCGGGCTCGGCGCGCTGCTGCGGTGGGCCTGACCACAGGTTTCCCGGACCGGGCGGAAGGTACCCGGCTGTCATCCACCCGGAGGTGAGACATGGCCGAGTACGGCTACTTCCTGGCGACCGAGGAGTTCGGACCCGCGGAGCTCGTCGAGCAGGCGCGGATGGCCGAGCAGGCGGGGTTCGAGTCCCTGTGGATCTCCGACCACTTCCATCCGTGGAACTCGGCGCAGGGCCAGAGCCCGTTCGTCTGGTCGGTGATCGGTGCGCTCGCGGAGGCCGTCTCGCTGCCGATCGGTACCGCGGTGACCTGTCCGACGCTGCGGATTCATCCGGCGGTGGTCGCGCAGGCCGCGGCGACGAGCGCGGTGATGACGGGCGGCCGGTTCCGCCTCGGTGTCGGCTCCGGCGAGGCGCTCAACGAGCATATTCTCGGCACCCGTTGGCCGCCCACGCATGTCCGTCTCGACATGCTGGAAGAGGCGGTCCAGGTGATGCGGCAGCTGTTCACCGGCGAGGAGATCAACCACTACGGCAAGCACTACACCGTGGAGAACGCCCGCCTGTACACCGTGCCCGACGAACCCGTGCCGATCGACATCTCCGGGTTCGGCTCCAAGGCCACGTCCCTGGCCTCACGCGTGGGTGACGGCTACATCACGATGACGCCCGATCCGGCGCTCGTGACCCGGTTCCGCAAGGGCGGGGGCGGCTCGAAGCCCGTCAGCGGCGGTCTGAAGGTCTGTTACGGAGCGGACCGCGACGAGGCCGTACGCACCGTGCGACGCCTGTGGGCGAACCAGCTGCTGCCCGGCGAGATGGGCCAGATCCTTCCCTCGCCCCGCCACTTCGAACAGCTGGAACCGCTGATCACCGAGGAGCAGGTGGCGGACGCGATGGTCTGCGGCGACGACGTGGACGCGCATGTCGCCGGCTTGTCGGCCTTCGCGGAGGCGGGCTTCGACCGGGTGTACGTGAATCAGATCGGGCCGGATCAGCGGGGGTTCTTCGACTTCTACCGGACGAAGGTGCTGCCGCAGCTGCAGGGAGGGTGATCCGTGGCCGCAGCCGGCTGAGGGTCCGCCTTGTGGACCAGGCCCTCAGCCGGCTGCGGCGATCCGGTCGAGCAGTTCGGCGAGCAGACCACGCTCCCCCGCCGTCAGGACGTCGGTCCGCGGCAGCCGCCGAGAGCTACAAGGCGACGATGACGCGGTACGGGATGAGCGACGCCTGGGCGCAGGGCCTGGTCGGCATGGCAGCCGCACAGAGCGACGGCATCGACGACGGCGAGGGGGCGTCGGCCCGGATGCATCGAGAGGCGCATCCTCAGGGCCTGACGGACGCGGCCCTGCGGCCGGCGGCCACCAGCGCCCCGACCGCCGCCGCCACGGCCAGCCGGTTCCGCTGCCGCGAGAACCAGGCCTGTGCGCTCCTGCTCCTCGCCTCCTCGTCGAAGCGCCCGTGCGCTCCGGCGTCGGGCCCTCCGGGCCCGTCGGCCGGCGACCACAGATTGCCGAACGTGTAGCCGCCCTCCTCCTCGTGCTGCGCGGCGTACGCGGTGCGCGCGAGGTAGCGGTCGAGCAGGCCGGGGACCACGGCGTTGACGATCAGAGTCGCCGCCGTGGAACCACCGGTCCAGTACTCGCGCCGCCGCGGGTGCGCCGCCGCGTGTACGACGGCACGCGCGGCGGTCTCCGGCTGGTACACGGGCGCGACGGGGCGCGAGCGGCCGGGCATACGGCTGATCACCCAGTCGAACTGCGGGGTGTTGACCGCGGGCAGCTGCACCATCGTGGTGCGCACATGGCTGCCGTGGTGCAGAAGTTCGCAGCGCAGCGACTCGTTGAACCCCTGGATGGCGTGCTTGGCTCCGCAGTACGCCGACTGCAAGGGGATCCCCCGGTACGCGAGGGCCGAACCGACCTGCACGATCGTGCCGTGGTCACGCGGCAGCATCCGGCGCAGGGCGGCACGGGTGCCGAACACACAGCCCAGATACGTGACTTCGGTGACGCGGCGGAATTCCTCGGGGGTGATCTCGGGGAAGGGCGCGAAGATGCCGGCGAAGGCGTTGTTCACCCAGATGTCGACCGGTCCGAACGCGTCCTCGATCCGCTCGGCCGCCGCCTCGAGCGCTTTGGCGTCTGAGACGTCCGCGGGGACGGGCAGCGCCTTGCCGCCGGCCTCGTGTATCTCCTCGGCCACCGCCGCGAGCCCCGCGCGTCCGCGCGCGATCAGCGCGACCCGGTCGCCCCGGGCGCCGAAGGCGCGCGCGACGGCCCGTCCCACTCCGGCGCTCGCTCCGGTCACGACCACGGTCCTGCGCCGGTGCAACGTCTTCATTCCGCATCCCGCCTCAGCTGTCGCCTGCCCGACCGCGCGCGCGGGAGTGCGCGCCAGCGATCGCTCCGAGCGGCCGCCACGTGCTGAAGGGACCGGGTTGCGGCCGCAAGCGCCGCCGTCCCTCGCCGGGGCCCCGGCCGCCCCCCCCCAACCATTTGCCCGCCGCCCGCCCCCCCGGGTAACCCCCCCCCCGCCCCAAACCCCACAACGGGAGAGCGGCGG
>NZ_JBEPEW010000181.1:0-14440 GCF_040300965.1 Streptomyces mesophilus
GAGGCCCCCGCTGCTCCCGCCCCGGCCCAGGAGGCTCCGGCCCCGCAGGCCGAGGCCCCCGCCGAGCCGGCTCCGGCCGCCGCGCCCGCCGCTTCGGGTGGCGGCGCCACGGGCACCGACGTGACCCTGCCCGCCCTGGGCGAGTCGGTCACCGAGGGCACCGTGACCCGCTGGCTCAAGGAGGTCGGCGAGTCCGTCGAGGCCGACGAGCCGCTGCTCGAGGTCTCCACGGACAAGGTCGACACCGAGATCCCGTCGCCGGTCGCCGGTGTGCTGCTCGAGATCACGGTCGGTGAGGACGAGACCGCCGAGGTCGGCGCCAAGCTCGCCGTCATCGGTGCACCGGGTGCCGCCCCGGCCGCTGCCGCTCCGGCCGCGCCCGCCGCCCCGGCCGCCGCTCCGGCTGCTCCGGCCGCTCCGGCCCCGGCGCGCACTCCGGCTCCGGCGCCCGCCGCCCCGGCCCCGCAGGCCGCCGCCCCGGCTCCGGCCGCTCCGGCGCCCGCCGCCCCGGCTCAGCCGGCCGCCCCGGCCGCGCCCGCCGCCGCTCAGCCCGCGGACGACGGTGCGTACGTCACCCCGCTGGTGCGCAAGCTCGCCTCCGAGAACGGTGTCGACCTCGGCTCCGTCAAGGGCACCGGCGTCGGCGGCCGTATCCGCAAGCAGGACGTCATCGCCGCCGCCGAGGCCGCGAAGGCCGCGGCTCCGGCTCCGGCCGCTGCCGCCGCCGCTCCGGCTGCCGCTTCGAAGGCCCCGGCCGTCGAGGCGTCCGAGCTGCGCGGTCAGACCGTCAAGATGACCCGCATGCGCAAGGTCATCGGCGACAACATGATGAAGGCGCTGCACGGACAGGCTCAGCTGTCCTCCATGATCGAGGTGGATGTCACCAAGATCATGAAGCTGCGCGCCAAGGCCAAGGACTCCTTCGCCGCCCGTGAGGGCGTCAAGCTGTCCCCGATGCCGTTCTTCGTCAAGGCCGCGGCCCAGGCGCTGAAGGTCCACGCGGTCGTCAACGCCCGGATCAACGAGGACGAGGGCACGATCACGTACCACGACTCGGAGAACATCGGCATCGCCGTGGACTCCGAGAAGGGCCTGATGACCCCGGTCATCAAGGGTGCGGGCGACCTCAACCTGGCCGGCATCTCCAAGGCCACGGCCGAGCTCGCCAGCAAGGTCCGCGCGTCGAAGATCACCCCGGACGAGCTGTCCGGTGCGACCTTCACCATCTCCAACACCGGTTCGCGCGGCGCCCTGTTCGACACGATCATCGTGCCCCCGAACCAGGTCGGCATCCTCGGCATCGGCGCCACCGTCAAGCGCCCGGTGGTCATCAACCACCCGGACCTCGGCGAGACGATCGCGATCCGCGACATGGTCTACCTGACCCTGTCGTACGACCACCGTCTGGTGGACGGCGCGGACGCCGCCCGCTACCTGACCACGGTCAAGCAGATCCTCGAGGCCGGCGAGTTCGAGGTCGAGCTGGGTCTGTGACCCGGCTCGTGACCGGTCCTCGATCGGTCGCTGACCGGTCCCCGATCGGTCGCTGATCGGCTCATATCGGGTGCCGGCCGTGTAAGGCTCGTCACTCAGTGCCATCTGTGCCCCCGTCCGGAGGTTTCCGGGCGGGGGCACAGCCGTATTGTTTGGGGGTCGAGCCCGCGCACGCAGGGTTCGCGCCCTCGCAGAAGGAGCCACCGCATGACCGCGCCTGTCGTCCAATCGCTGCGCGAGCAGATCCGCGAGCACATCGTGGAGGGCATCGTGAGCGGTCGCTGGCAGCCCGGCGAGCGGATCGTGGAGCGCCGCATCGCCGTCGAGCTCGAGGTCAGCCAGACGCCCGTACGCGAGGCGCTGCGCGAGCTGGAGTCCCTGCGCCTGATCGAGTCGGCGCCCAACAAGGGCGTGCGGGTGCGGAATCTGTCCGCGGCCGATCTGGAGGAGTCCTATCCCGTACGAGCGGGTCTGGAACAGATCGCGGCGGAGCTGGCGGCGGAGAAGCTGGCCGCCGACTGCTCGGCGCTCTCGCCCCATGTCGAGGCGCTGTACGTGGCCGACCGCGAGGCGGACGGCACGGGCCAGGTCCGGCACACGGTCGCCTTCCACCGGGAGATGGTGCGTGCGGCGGGCAACTCGGTGCTGCTGCACACCTGGGAGGGCCTCGGGATCGAGGTCTTCACGGCGCTGTCGATCCGGTGGCTCGGGACCGTCCAGCAGTCGTACGCGGAGGAGCACCAGGCTCTGGTGGAGGCCTTCCAGAACCGGGATCCGGACATCGGGCTCCTGGTCAAGCAGCACGTGCTGGGCTGCGCTCCGGCTCCGGCGTCAGAGTAGGGGCCCCTGGGGCTGCGCTCCGGCTCGGGCTGCCGAGTGGGCCCTCTGCGGGGCCGTGCTCCGGCTCGGGCTTCCGAGTGGGCCCTCTGCAGGGCCGCGCTCCGGCTCGGGCTGCCGAGTGGTCCCCTTGCGGGGCCGCGCTCCGGCTCAGTCCTGTGAGCAGGCCCTCTGCGGGGCTGTGCTTCGGCTCGGGCCTCCCCTCGGCCGGGCCGCACTCCGGCTCAGGCGTCGGGGTTGGCCCTCTGCGGGGCCGCCCGCGGAGGGCGGGTTGCGGGCCTCGGCCCGCGGACGGGTGCGGGTCGGTGGCGCCTGCGGCGGGCTTCTCCCCCACCCCGCCCCTTCCCGAAACCGGGGAGCACGCCCCCCGGAGCCCCCTTCGTCGGGGACGGGGAAGGAGGGGCGGGGGCAGCGCGGGTGAGTGCAGCACGGGCGAGTGCAGCGCCGGCAAGGTCAGAGCAGGCGAGTGCAGCACGGGTGAGTGCAGCGCAGGCGAGCGCAACGCGGGCGAGCGCAGCACCGGCGAGTGCAGCGCAGGCAAGGTCAGAGCAAGCGAGTGCAGCACGGGTGAGTGCAGCGCAGGCGAGCGCAACGCGGGCGAGCGCAGCGCAGGCGAGTGGGGCGCGGGCGAGTGCAACAGGAGTGAGTGGGGCGCGGGAGGCGTCCGGATTCAGCGCTCCGTTCGCCCCAGCGCGGGGGCTCCGCCCCCTGCACCCCAGGTGGTTACTCAAGAACGATCCGCCCCCGGAGGGGGACTCGCCCAGCACCCCCCGGGTTACTCAAGGGCATCCGCCCCCAAGGGGGACTCACCCCTGCACCCCAGGTGGTTGCTCAAGAACGATCCGCCCCCGGAGGGGGACTCGCCCCCCGGGTTACTCAAGGGCATCCGCCCCCAAGGGGGCTCACCCCTGCACCCCCGGGTGGTTACTCAGGAGCGATCCCCCGGAGGGGGACTCGCCCAGCCCCCGGTTACTCAAGGGCATCCGGCCCCCGACGCGGACTCACCCCCGCCCCTCGTACCGACGAGGCCCGTCCAGCGCTTGGGAGCGCCCTTGAGGCGCCAGGGGGCGGGAAGGGAAAACCAACCCGCCCGCCGCAAGCGTGACCTGAACCGCGTCGCCAGCCCGCCGCGCTCGGCGAAAGCCCGGCCCACCTGCACCTGAGCCTCACCACGCAACGCTCAACTGCGCCCCCGCACACGCAAACTAGCGCCCCGTATGCCCGTTATGCCCGGCACCCTGTGCCCGTCAAGCTGACACCCCGTGCCGACTTCTCGTTATCGAGAAGTTTTTGCCTTCAACGCTTTGATCGATCATCGATCAGCGGCTTACTCTCGACGGCGGACTGCACACAGTCCCCGCCCTGTCCTGCCAGTCAGGGCCCATCAACACCCCGTCTCTCCTGACGCGCGACCGACCACCGGCCGATGCGGACAGGAGGAGATCCTGTCCGGAAGGCGGCGAACATGACCGACCCCGTAGGCAAGCTCCCGAGCCAGCTCGACCAGCTGCCGGACCGCGACCCGGAGGAGACCGCCGAGTGGGCGGCCTCCCTGGACGCGGTGAGCGAGCACGCCGGTGCGCACCGCGCCGAGTACCTGATGCGCCGCACCCTCCAGCACGCCGAGGAGGCGGGCCTCGCCCTCCCCCGTCTGCTGGAGACGGACTACGTCAACACCATCCCCACCTCCGCCGAGCCCGCCATCGAGGGCGACGAGGAGATGGAGCGCAAGATCACCGCGTGGAACCGCTGGAACGCGGCCGCGATGGTGACCCGGGGAAGCAAGTACGGCGTCGGCGGCCACATCGCGACCTTCGCGTCCGCGGCCTGGCTGTACGAGACCGGCTTCAACCACTTCTTCCGCGGCAAGGAGCAGGACGGCTCCGGCGACCAGATCTACGTCCAGGGCCACGCGTCGCCCGGCATCTACGCCCGCGCGTTCCTCGACGGACGGCTCAGCGAGTCGCACCTCGACCACTTCCGCCAGGAGGCCGGCGGCAAGGGCCTCCCCTCGTACCCGCACCCGCGGCGTCTGCCGTGGCTGTGGGAGTTCCCGACGGTCTCCATGGGTCTCGGCCCGCTCTCCGCGATCTACCAGGCGCGCTTCAACCGCTACCTGACCAACCGCGGCATCAAGGACGTCTCGCAGTCCCACGTGTGGGCGTTCCTCGGTGACGGCGAGATGGACGAGCCCGAGTCGACGGCGGCACTCGCACTGGCGAGCCGCGAGGGTCTGGACAACCTGACCTTCGTCATCAACTGCAACCTGCAGCGCCTCGACGGCCCGGTGCGTGCCAACTTCAAGATCGTGCAGGAGCTGGAGGCCCAGTTCCGCGGCGCCGGCTGGAACGTCGTGAAGTCCCTGTGGGGCAACGCCTGGGACGAGCTGTTCAAGCTCGACACCACCGGCGCCCTGGTCCGCCGCATCCGCGAGGTGCCGGACGCGCAGGTGCAGACGTACCAGACCCGCGACGCCGCGTACATCCGCGAGGACTTCTTCGGCAAGGACCCGGCGCTCGTCGAGATGGCGAAGCTGCTCTCCGACGACAAGATCCTCGAGTGCTTCCACCTGTCGCGCGGTGGCCACGAGCCGCGCAAGGTCTACGCCGCGTACAAGGCCGCGCTCGCCCACAAGGGCGCGCCGACCGTGATCCTGGCGCAGACCGTCAAGGGCTTCACCCTCGGTGAGGGCTTCGCGTCCAAGAACGCGAACCACCAGATGAAGAAGCTCACGAACGACGAGTTCAAGAACATGCGTGACCTTCTTGAGCTGCCGATCAGTGACGCGCAGTTCGTGGACGGCCAGGTGCCCTACGGCCACCCGGGCGCCGACTCCCCCGAGGTCCGCTACCTCCAGGAGCGTCGCGCCGCGCTCGGCGGTCCGGCCCCGACCCGTCGTATGCATGCGGTCGGTCCGCTGCCCGAGCAGGCGGAGAAGGCGTTCACGTCCTTCGACAAGGGTTCGGGCTCGCAGTCGGTCGCGACGACCATGGCGTTCGTGCGCCTGGTCAAGGACCTGATGCGGGACAAGAACACCGGCAAGCGCTGGGTGCCGATCGTCCCGGACGAGGCCCGTACCTTCGGTATGGAGTCGCTCTTCCCCTCGCTCGGCATCTACTCGCCCAAGGGCCAGACGTACGAGCCGGTCGACCGCGACCAGCTGATGTACTACCGCGAGGCCAAGGACGGCCAGATCCTCAACGAGGGGATCACCGAGGCCGGTTCGATGGCCGACTTCATCGCCGCGTCCACCGCGTACTCCACGCACGGCGAGACGATGATCCCGTTCTACATCTTCTACTCGATGTTCGGCTGGCAGCGCACGGCCGACCAGATGTGGCAGCTCGCCGACCAGCTCGGCAAGGGCTTCCTGATCGGCGCGACGGCCGGCCGCACCACCCTGACCGGTGAGGGCCTGCAGCACGCCGACGGCCACTCGCCGATGATCGCGGCCACCAACCCGGCGGCGCTCACCTACGACCCGGCGTTCGCGTACGAGGTCTCGGCGATCGTCAAGGACGGTCTGAAGAGGATGTACGGCGAGCAGCCGGAGGACGTCTTCTACTACCTGACCGTCTACAACGAGCCGATGCCGCAGCCCGCGAAGCCCTCGGGCGTCGACGAGGGCATCGTGCGCGGTCTGTACCGCTTCAACACCTCGGAGTCGGCCGGTCTGTCGGTCCCCGCGAACGCCCCGGGCATCCAGCTGCTCGGCGCCGGTACGGCCATCCACTGGACCCTCAAGGCCCAGAAGATGCTCGCCGAGGAGTGGGGCGTATCGGCCGACGTATGGTCCGCCACCTCGTGGACCGAGCTGCGCCGTGACGCCCTGGAGGCCGACGCGGCCATCCTGCGCGGCGAGGAGCGCACCCCGTACGTGCGCAAGGCGCTCGACGGCATCAGCACCCCGGTGCTCGCGGTCAGCGACTACATGCGCCAGGTCCCGGACCAGATCGCCCAGTGGGTCGAGCAGGACTACACCTCGCTCGGCGCCGACGGCTTCGGCCTCTCGGACACCCGCGACGCGGCCCGCCGCCACTTCGGCATCGACGCCGAGTCCATCGTGGTCGCCTCCCTGGCCCAGCTCGCCCGCCGCGGCGAGGTGCCGGCCTCGGCGGTCAAGGAAGCGCGGGAGCGTTACGGCCTCTGAGCCCTGCCCGCGGTCAACAGCGGTCCCCCGTCGCCTCGTTGCGGCGGGGGACCGCTGTCATGCGGGCGGACCCGGCACAATGCACCCCATGCGTGCCGCCCGCCTGATCAAGATGGTGCTTCTGCTCCAGTCCCGCCCGTCCATGACCGCCGCCGAGCTCGCGCGTGAGCTGGAGGTGTCCGAGCGGACGGTGACCCGGGACGCGCAGGCGCTCGCCGAGGCGGGGATCCCCGTGTACTCGGACCGGGGCCGGCTCGGCGGCTACCGGCTGATCGGTGGTTACCGGACGCGGCTGACGGGCCTGGCGCGCTCCGAGGCCGAGGCGCTGTTCCTGTCCGGAGTGCCGGGGGCGCTGCGGGAGATGGGTCTGGAGGACACCGCGTCGGCCGCCCGGCTCAAGGTGTCGGCGGCGCTGCTGCCCTCGCTCAGGGACGCCTCGCAGAGCGCGGCGCAACGTTTCCATCTGGACGCCCCCGGCTGGTACCACGAGCCGCAGACACCCGAGCTGCTGCCGGTGATCGCCGACGCGGTCTGGGGCGACCGGCCGCTCAAGGCCCGCTACGGACGCCAGGACACCGAGGTGGAACGGGAGTTGGAGCCGTACGGCCTCGTCCTGAAGGCAGGCGTCTGGTACCTGTGCGCCCGCGTGCCCGGCTCCGGCTTCCGGGTCTACCGGATCGACCGCTTCACCGAAGTCTCCGTCGTCGATGAGCACTTCGAACGGGACGAGGAGTTCGATCTGCCGGGATTCTGGGAGGAACGGGCGGTGCAGTTCGCCCGCTCGATCCTGCGGGCCGAGGTCCGTCTGCGCCTCTCCGAGTCCGGCGCCCGGCGGCTGCCGCACGTGACCGACAAGCAGGCGGCCGCCGAAGCACTGGCGGCCGCCGGTGAGCCGGACGGCTCGGGACGGGTGACGGTGACCCTCGCGGTCGAGTCGGCCGAGGTCGCGTACACCCAACTCGTCGTCCTGGGGCCGGAGGTGGAGATCCTGGCGCCGGCCGAGCTGCGGGAGCGGTTCATTGCGGGGGCGCGGGAGATGGTGCGGCTGTACGGGGGGAGCGGTGAGTGATGGCCGCTCCTCTGTACGGGATCAGCGATAGTCCTCCTCGCGCGGTGCCTCACCTCGCTGTTCGGCCGCCATGAACCCCCAAACGTCGGGCCGGCTGCCGTCCGTGTCCGTGACGCCGTACTCGCGGGCCAGCTCGCCGCTGGACAGCGACTTGCCGTTCCAGCGCGCACGCTCCGGGTCCGCCGTCAGAGCGGCGATGCCACGGCCGAGATACGTGGGCGACTCGGACAGCGCCCAGAGGTGCTGGTTCGCGATGCCGTCCTGCCAGGTCTCCTCGGTGAGCTTGAAGCCGTCGAGCATCTCCTCGGAGCGCAGGAATCCCGGGGTGACCGCGACCGCGCCGCAGCCGACCCGCTTCAGCTCCTCACCGAGGATGTACGCCATGCGGATCGGGCCGTTCTTGGCGAGGTCGTAGTAGAAGTTCTCGCGGAAGCCCCGGTTCGACTCGGCGGTCCCGTCGGTGACCTCGATGACCAGACCGCCCGGGCTCTTGATGAGCAGCGGCAGCGCGATGCTCGCCGTGATGATGTGGGTGCGCACCCCGAGATCGATCATCCTGAGTCCGCGGTCGAGGTCGACGTCCCACATCCTCGTATCGAAGTCGAGCAGGTTGTTGCCGCCCCAGACGTCGTTCACGAGGATGTCGAGCCGGCCCTGCTCGCGGTCGATCCGCTCGACGAGGGCACGGACCTGGTCGGCCTGGAGATGGTCGGTCGGCACGGCGACGCCCTCGCCGCCCGCCTCGGTGACGAGTTCGGCGGTCTGCTCGATGGTCTCGCCGGCCCGTCCGACCTCGCTCACCTGCGTACGGGTGGTGCGTCCGGTGACGTACACGGTCGCTCCGGCCCGCCCCAGCTCCACGGCGATCGCCCGGCCCGCGCCCCGGGTGGCTCCCGCGACGAGGGCGATCTTTCCGGTCAGCTCCTGCTCCGTTGTCTGCATACGCCGAGCCTGACAGCCAATCCGGACACCTTCTGTCCGACTTTCCCGGCACTTGCGCCGACGTGTGCCGGATAACAAGACCAGCACTCCGCGTGCGTCCCGTGGCGGCAGGGCCGATGCTTGACCCGTGATGGACGAGACGGAGTTCTGGGAGCTGATCGACACCACCCGCGAGGCCGCCGAGGGCGACCCCGAGGACCACGCAGAGCTGCTCGTGGAGCGGCTCCTTCAGCTCGATCCGGACTCCGTGCTCGACTTCGCCCGCCACTTCGAGGCGCGCTACAACCGGGCGTACCGCTGGGATCTGTGGGGCGCGGCCAGTGTGCTGCTCGACGGGGCCAGCGACGACGCCTTCGACTACTTCCGGTGCTGGCTGATCGGGCAGGGGCGTGAGGTGTTCGAGGGCGCGCTGCACGATCCGGACTCGCTGGCGGAGCTGCTCGACGCGTTCGACGAGGAGATCGACGGCGACGGCGAGGAGCTGGGGTACGCGGCGGACGAGGCGTACGAGCAGCTGACCGGTGTGGTCGCGCCGGACCTCGGCATCCCGGCGGCGCCCGCGGAGCCGGAGGGGACGCCGATCGACTTCGAGGACGACGCGGCTCTGGCGCGCTACTTCCCGCGGCTGTGGGAGCGGTTCGCGGAGGAGTGAGGGCCGGTCGACGGCCGCAACCTACTCCTGCGGTGGACGTCTCCGCGCCAGCACCAGCAGCGCCACATCGTCCCGGATCGCTTCCGCGAAGCCGCACACGTCCCGCCACACCGCCTCCGCCAGCGCCGCCTGGTCCTCCCCCGATGCCTCGGGCAGCTCGGGGAGCCGTGAGACCAGGGGGTAGTACGCCCCGGCCGCGTTCCGCGCCTCCGTCACACCGTCCGTGTGCACCAGCAACCGGTCGCCCGGCAGAAGCGTGAGGCTCAGCACGGGCGGCGCCGAGTAGGCGGCCAGATCGAGCCCCAGCGGCGCCCCGGGCAGTACGGGCAGTTCCTTCACCGAGCCGCCGCGGAGCAGCAGGGGCGCCGGATGTCCGCAGGACAGGATCCGCACCGAGGATCCCGTCGGCGGGAACTCAAGGAGCATCGCGGTCGCAAACAGTTCGCAGTGCGCCGCGTCCCCGGCGTCCGCGGAATCCACCACGAGCCGTCGGTCGAGCCGTGCGGCCACCCCGGCAAGGCCCGGTTCGTCGAGCACCGCCTCGCGGAACGCCCCGAGCAGCGCCGCGACCGTCCCCACGGCCGCGAGCCCGTGCCCCTGCACATCGGCCACCAACGCCCGTACGCCATGAGGGCCTTGGCGTACGTCGTAGAGATCGCCGCCGATGAGTGCCCCGCGCTGCGCCGCCCGGTAGAGCGCCGCGCACCGCACCGGACCCACCTGGGGCGCGAGCGGCGGCAGCACCGCCAGCTGCGCGGCCTCCGCCACCGTACGCACCGTCACGAGCTGGGCGTCGCGCCGGCTGCGCACCCACGCGATGATCACGCTGAGCAGCGCGACGAAGGTGACGGTGAGCGCGTCCCCGTTGCCGGGGTGCTCCCAGCGCAGGCCCGGCACCATGAGCAGCACGACCACCATCAGGCCGAACAGCGCGGTCGCGGCGGGGCCGTAGGCGAGAGCGGCGAGCGGAGGCGTGGCGGCGAGCAGGAAGCCCAGTTCGAAGTTGCTCGGGGTGGTCTCCTGCAGGACCACGAGGGCGACGATCAGGGCCAGGGGCAGCAGCCGCAGCCAGCGGGCGGGCTTCGGGCGCGCGCCGTCGAGACCGAAGGTCCCGTCCAGGTCCTCGGGCGCCGGCAGCAGGAGTTCGGCGAGCCCGCGCCGCCGGCCCGGGCGCGAAGCGGTCCCGGAGTCGGTGGCTGCTGCGCGGCGGATCACATCTGTCAGCCTTACCCGCGCGGCGGTCAGCCGCACCCGGGGCCCTGCCGGACGCCGGGTGGCCCGCCGTACAGTGGCCCGATGTCCTCGCCCCTCATACGCTCCGCCCGCCGCACCGACGAGGGCGCGCTAGCCCGGATCGACCACGACACCTGGTCGCCGCTGCATGCGGTGCAGCCGCGGCCGGAGCCGGACGCCCCCTTCTTCGACGCACGGCATGAGCCGGAGCAGTACCTGGTCGCGGAGGTGGACGGCGAGGTGGCCGGATACATACGGGTGGTGCCGCCCACACCGCTGCCCGCGAGCCTCCATGTGCGCCAGATCCAGGGAATCGCGGTCGCCGGCCGCGCCCGCGGCAAGGGCGTGGCCCGCGCGCTCATCCGGTCCGCGTGCGCCTGGGCCGCCGAGCGCGGCGCCCGGCGGATCACGCTGCGGGTCCTCGGACACAACGCTCCGGCCCGCCGTCTGTACGAGTCCGAGGGCTTCCAGGTCGAGGGCGTACTGCCCGGGGAGTTCCTGCTCGACGGCGAGTATGTCGACGATGTGCTGATGGGGCGGGCGCTCGGGGGGTGACGTGGGTCCGTCCGGGGTGGGGGCGGGGTGGAGGCTGGCCGGTCCGGGGGCGCGTGGCCTGGCCGCGTGCGGGCGGGGGTGCGTGGCCTGACCGCGTACGCGGCGGGTATGGGTGCGGCCCGGACCGATCCGGGGCGGGTGTGGGTTCGGCTCGACCGCGTACGGGGCGAGTATCTGATGCGGTCCGAACGGATCCGGGGCGGGTGTGGGTTCGGCTCGACCGCGTACGCGGCGGGTATGGGATGCGGCCCGAACGGATCCGGGGCGGGTGTGGGGCGTGGCCTGACGGGCGTCCAGTGGGCAGGATGGGCGCATGACCCAGCCGTTGCAGCTCCGTATCGCCGTGGCCGGCGCCTCCGGCCTCATCGGCACGGCCCTGACCCGCTCGCTCGAGGCCGACGGCCATGAGGTGGTACGTCTGGTCCGCAGACCGGCCCGTACCGCGAACGAGGCCGAATGGGACCCCAAGCGCCAGTACGTGCATGCGGCGGGCCTGGCCGGTTGCAGTGCCGTGGTCAATCTGGCCGGTGCGGGCGTCGGCGACCGCCGCTGGACCGCCGCGTACAAGAAGGAGCTCCGCGACAGCCGCGTCCTGGGCACCGCCGCCCTCGCGGAGGCGATCGCGGCGCTCGACGAACCGCCGCGGGTCTTCGTGAACGGCAGCGCCATCGGCTATTACGGCGATACGGGTCAGCATGCCGTCGACGAGAACGCGCCCGCGGGCGAGGGTTTCCTGCCGTCCATGTGCGTGGCCTGGGAGGAGGCCGCGGGGGCGGCGGTGGAGGCCGGGATCCGTACGGTCTTCGCGCGCAGCGGCCTGGTGGTGGCGCGCAAGGGCGGGGCGTGGGGCCGGATGTTCCCGCTGTTCAAGGCCGGGCTCGGCGGGCGTCTGGGCGACGGACGCCAGTACTGGAGCTTCATCGCCCTGCACGACGAGGTCGCCGCGCTGCGCCATCTGATCGACACGGAGGAACTGTCGGGTCCGGTGAACCTGACGGCCCCCGAACCGGTCACCAACCGCGAGGTCACCGCGGCGATGGGCCGCGCCCTGCACCGACCGACCCTGTTCACGGCCCCGGCCCCGGCGCTGCGGATCGTCCTGGGCGAGATGGCCTCCGACGTGCTGTGCAGCCAACGGGTGCTGCCGGCCCGGCTGTTGGACTCGGGTTTCACGTTTGCGTTCCCGACGATCGGTGAGGCTGTGGGGGCGGCGCTGCGTTAGCGGGAGGCGTCGCGGCGGCAGAAGGCCCTGCGGGCAGGGGGCGTCGCGGCCTGGGGGCGGCGAGCCGACGGGCGGCGACACAGCCTGGGGCGCCGCGCCGACGGGTGGCGCAGGACCTGGGGGCGTTGCGCCGACAGGTGGCACCAGGGCCTGGGGGCGTCGCGCCGACAAGTGGCGCCATGTCCGAGGCACTCCGTGCCGTCGAGGGCGCACAGCTGCGTGGCCCCATGCGACCACGCTCTGCCCGCGCGCGACTACAACCCGAAGCCGAGCCCGCCTACCCTTCGAGCCGAACTCGGGTATCCCCGCCCCGAGTCGGGGGCATGAGGTCCCCGCGGCCACTCAACTCCGGGAGGCACACGTGCTGGAGCCCACGCACCATGCCGACGTCATCATCGTGGGGGCCGGAGCAGCCGGCCTCTCGGCGGCCCTGCAGCTGACCGGCGCAGGCGTGAGCACCCTCGTACTCGAAGCGGCCCCGGACGTCGGCGGACGCATGGCGACCGAGCAGGTCGACGGCTTCCGGCTCGACCGGATCGGACAGCTCCTCTCCACCTCGTATCCGGAACTGCGCCGCACACCGGGCCTCGACGCACTCGAACTGCGCCCCTTCTCCCCGGGTGTGCTCGTGCACAACGAGGGCCGTCTGCAACGCAGTTGGGAGCCGAGGACCACACTGCGGACCGGCCCGCCCACCGGCCGGAGCGCGAGGGGCGCACTCACTGCGGCGCGCGCCCTGGCGAGCGCCCCCCGGGTCCGTTCCCGCGCGGCGCGGACGCCGCTCGGCGGTCCGCTCGACCAGGCGCGGCTCGGCGCGGCGTTCACCCGCCACGCCGCCACCCCGGTGGACCGTGTGCTGGCCCGCCCCGAACTCCCGGCGCTCGACGCCCTGTTGTCCCGTGGTCTGCCGAACCGCACGGTGGAAACGTTCCTGCGCCCCCTGCTCTCCGCACTGCTCTGCGATCCCGAACTCACCACGTCGAGCCACTGCGCCGACCTGGCTCTGCGCGGTTACGCGCGCGGCCGCCTCTGCGTCCCGGCCGGCGGCGCCCAGACACTGCCGCGCCTGCTCGCGTCCGCGCTGCCGCCCGGCACGGTCCGTACAGGCGTGAAGGCGGTCGACATATCGACGACCTCGGTCCGCACCGCCGGCCACGGTGAGTTCACCTGCCGCGGCGTCGTTCTGGCCACCGGCGCGCGCCAGGCCGCCGAGCTGCTCCCCGGCC
The DNA here is from genome assembly GCF_040300965.1 of Streptomyces mesophilus. GTDB lineage: Bacteria > Actinomycetota > Actinomycetes > Streptomycetales > Streptomycetaceae > Streptomyces > Streptomyces mesophilus_A. The sequence goes on from NZ_JBEPEW010000181.1 coordinate 13,381, forward strand.
TGCGGATGCCGGAGTTCCACCCGGTGACGGTCCTGCACCACACGGCGCCGCACGCCCCCCTCGCGGAGCCGGCCCTGATCCTGGACGCCGACCGCTCCGGGCCGGTCGCGCACACCGCGGTGCTCAGCGAGGTCGACCCCTCGCGCGCCCCCGCGGGCCGCCCGCTGATCACCTCGGTGGTGCTCGGTCCGCCGCCCCCGCAGACCGAGGTCCGCGCCCACCTCGCCCGGCTCTACGGCACGTCCACCACCGGTTGGGAGCTGCTCGCCGTCCACCACGACCCCGAAGCGGTCCCCACCATGCCCGCCCCGCACGACCTACGCCGCCCGGTGCGCCTCCTGTCCGGCCTGTACGCCTGCGGCGACCACCGCGACACGAGCACGGTCCAGGGCGCCCTCTTCTCGGGCCGCCGCGCGGCGCATGCGGTGCTGCGGGATTTGGGGGTCCAGGCGGTGGGTGTGGAGGAGGGTGCGTTGGTGGCGGCTTGAGGGGTGCGGTTCGGTTGGGTGCGGTTCGGTTGGCGCCGCGTCGGTGGGGGTGCGGTCTCGTTGCCGGGTGCGGTCTCGCTGCCGGGTGCGGGTGGGTGGCGCCTGCGGCGGGCATCTTTTCCCCTACCCGCCCCTTCCCGAAACTGGGGCTGCGCCCCAGACCCCGGATCCGAACTTCGTTCGGATGTCCTCAAACGCCGGACGGGCTGGGTGATTGCCGCAGTCGTGCGGCGGCGGGAGGGGGTGGGGTGGGGTGGGGAAGGGTAGGCGGGTTCGTTGACCGACCGGGGCCTGGCGGGGGCTCCGCCCCCTGCACCCCCGGTGCGCGGACGAAGCGGATGGTGCCGACGTACAGGGCGAAGCCCCCACCGGCCGGCAGTCGCGTGACGGCGGAAGGGGACGGGGTGGGGTGCATTGTCATTCGGGCACTCCCGACGTTGGCGGCGTCCCTTCGCGGGAACGGTGCCATTGCCCGAATGAGCAAGCACCCCACCCCCGCCCCCACCCACGACGAAACCGCACGCGCAAACCAACCGGCCGAAAGCCCCACACGAAACCCCCCACGAAACCCC
>NZ_JBEPEW010000182.1:0-14437 GCF_040300965.1 Streptomyces mesophilus
GCCGTCGAGCACCCGGCCGGACTGCCGCGTGCGGGACGGGTGCCGGACGGCCGCGAACTGGCGCTGCTCGACGGGCACCGGGTGCGCGCGGTCCCCCTCGACCACCCGGGTACGGGATACGAGGTGACGAGCCCCGACGGCGGATCGCTCCTCTACCTGCCGCCCGGCGCATCGCCCGCCGGTGAGGTCGAGCGCCCGGAGCCGTACGACATGGTCCTCGCCGATGTCGTGGGCCGCCCGGACGCGCTGGCCAAGCTGCGGGCGGGCGGTGCGGTGGCGGCGACCACGGATGTGCTCGCCGTCCATCTCGACCATGACGCCCCGCCCGGGCCCGAGTTGCACCGCCGCCTCGCCGCGGCGGGCGCCCGCGCGGTGCCCGACGGTACGACGCTCGTGGTCGGCGAGTACCACGCCGTACCCGATCTGCCGCGCCGCACGCTGGTGCTCGGCGGGGCGCGTTCGGGCAAGTCCGTGGAGGCCGAGCGGCGGCTCGAGTCCTTCCCCGAGGTCGTGTACGTGGCGACCGGCGGCGTACGCGACGGGGACTCGGACTGGGCCGACCGGATAAGGCTGCACCGCGAGCGCAGGCCGGGATCCTGGCGGACCACGGAGACCTGCGATCTCGTCCCGCTGCTCGAGGCGGACGGGCCGCCGCTGCTCATCGACTGCCTCTCCTTGTGGCTGACCGACGCGATGGACAAGGTCGAGGCCTGGGACGACGCGAAGTGGGCCGCGGGCGGCGACCGTGCGCTGCGCGAACAGGTGGCCCAACTGGTGGGTGCGGTACGGCAGTCGACCCGTACCGTCGTCGCCGTGTCGAACGAGGTGGGCTCCGGGGTCGTGCCCGCGACCGCTTCGGGCCGCCGGTTCCGCGATGAACTCGGCCGTCTCAACGCGGCGTTCGCGAGCGAGTGCGAGCACGTGCTCCTCGTGGTCGCGGGCCAGGCCCTGGTGCTGCGGGGCTGAGCACGGGCGACATGCCGGTGCCGCAGGGCTGAGTCCGCGCGGCGCCGCGCGGCCGAGCCCGGGCGGCGTGGCGGCGCCGCGCGGCTCATCCGGGCGGGTACGGCGCCGCGCCGCCCGTGAGTGTCGCCTTGCCGCCCGCGCGCGCGTGGCGTGGTCTGTCCGGCATGACCGAGACCCTCGCACCTCAGACCGCCCGGGTACGCCCCGCACTCGACGGCGTACCGGAGACCCTGCTGTGGACGCTGTGGAACCGGGCCTGTGAGGCCCGCCGCCCCGATGCCGTCCTGCACGACCCGCTCGCCGTCCGCCTCGTCGACACCCTGGACTACCCCTTCGAGGAGAAGCTCGGACCGCCGCATCCGCTGTTCGCCCAGACCCAGGGGCTGCGCTCGCTCTGCTTCGACCGGTCGGTCGCCAACTACACGGCGCGCAGGCCCGACGCGACCGTCGTGGCGCTCGGCGAGGGGCTGGAGACCAGCTTCTGGCGCGTGGACAACGGGCGCCTGAACTGGCTGAGCGTGGAGCTCCCGGAAGGCGCCGAGCTGCGCGGCCGGCTGCTTCCCGAGCACCCGCGGCACCGGATCATCCCGAAGTCCGCGACGGACCTGAGCTGGCTGGACGCGATCGAGGACCCGTCGCGCGGGGTGGTCGTGACCGCGCAGGGACTGCTGATGTACCTCAAGCCCGCGGAGGTACGGGAGATCCTCGCCGCGTGCGCCGAACGGCTGCCGGGCGGGGTGATGGTCCTGGACTCGATGCCGCGCTGGGTCACCAAGCTGACCCGCGAGGGGAAGCTGAAGGTGGGGAACCTGACGATCCCGCCGATGCACTGGTCGATGGCCCCGGACGAGCGCCCCAAGCTGCACTCGGCCCACCCGTCGATCGCCGAGGTGCGCGCGGTGCGGCTGCCACCGGGACGCGGGGCGCTGGGCAGGCTGGTCCAGCACCAGTACCGCATCCCGGTGTACCGCTCGTTCGCACCGGCGGTGACGCTGGTGCGGTTCAAGTAGCCGTACGCCTGGGGGCGTTCAGTTCTTGCGGGCCACGACCCGGTAGGCGTTGGAGAAGCCGGTGCGGCGCAGGAGGGGGGCCAGCGCCCGGTCGAGGAAGTGCAGCACCGGGAAGAACGGCACGCCCAGGGCGAAGAACAACTTGCACAGCCGGGTGCCGCCCGGGCCCGGCTTCTTGCTGATCCACGGCTCGTTGCGGAACGGCAGGAAGCGCAGGAGCATCAGGCCGAACCCGCCGAGCAGGTCGAAGGGGATATGGGGCTCGCGGCGGTCGACGGCGACCACGGTGAAGCCCATGTCGCGCAGCGCCCGGTTGAGGTTGCCGATGCTCACGAAGTGCAGGTGCTGCGGCTGGAACCACGGCACCCAGTACTTGCCGAGGAGCCTGGCGAAGTGCGACTCGGGGTCCGGCACCTCGATCATGAGGTGCCCGCCGGAGCGCAGCACCTTGCGCGCCGCTTCGAGTTCGGCCCGCTGGTCGACGGTGTGCTCCAGTACGTGGAACATGCTCACCGCGTCGTACCGGCCGGCCAGCGTCTCGGCGTGCTCGGGCAGGAAGCCCTGGTAGGCGTGCTCGATCCGGCCGTTCTCCTTGGCCTTGAGGACGTTCGCGCCGACGTCGAGTCCGTCGAAGACCGTGTCGGGCAGCACCTTCTTGGCGCCCGCGCAGAACTCACCGGCCGCCGTGCCGACGTCCAGCCAGCGCCCGGGCCGCAGATGGGTGAGCATCGCCTTGGCACGGTCCATGTGCCGCTGGCCGGTGTCGCCGCCGGTGCTGTCGAACGCGGCGCCGAGCTCCTTCTCGAAGAGGCCCTCGTAGAAATCCCGGTAGTAGAAGTCCAGACCTGCCTTGCTCAGTTGCGGGTTCTGGAAGATGTGGCGGCAGTCCGCGCACTGGTCGAGGACGAAGGTGCCGGGCTTGGCCTGCAGGTAGTCCGCGGTCTTCAGGCGCACCTTGAGCCGCTTGGACTCGCACCACGGGCAGGTCTCGCGCCGGTCCTCGAAGAGCCGGTCCATGCCGAGGGCCAGCTCGGCCTGGTAGGCGGGCCGCAGCGCCGCCACACGCGCGTCCCGCTCGGCCCTGTGCTGCTCGACGGTCTCGGTGTCGGAGGTGGTTGCCATGCTCTGTCTCCCTTGCGAACTCAAGCGGTTACGGTCAGCGCCGGTCCACGGCGAACTTCTCCAGCTGGGTGGCCGCGGCTGCCGCTCCGCCCGCCGCGCGGAAGGAGGCCCCGATCGCGCGCGCCGCCTCCCGGTACTGCGTCTCTTCCAGTACGGCGTCGAGTGCCGCCCCGATCTGCCGGCGCCCGCTGCGCCCGAACCGCACCCTCACCCCCGCACCCGCCGCGGTGACCTGCGCGGCGACCAGGGGCTGGTCGTCGCGGATGGGGGCGACGACCAGCGGGACGCCGTGCCACAGGGACTCGGCGACGGTGTTGTGCCCGGCGTGGCTGATGACCGCCGACGCCCGTTCCAGGAGGGCGAGCTGGGGGATGTGCGGCAGGACGAGGACGTCGGTGTCGGACTCCGCCGTCAGGACGCCGCCCGGGTCGGCGATCACGGCCTGGACCCGCCGGCCCCGTTCCCGTACGGCCGCGGCGCACTCCGCGAGGAAACGCGCGCCGACATCCGTGTTGGCGGTGCCGAGCGAGACGAGGACGGTCGAACGGTCCTCGTCGAGCCACTGCCAGGGGAAGTCCCCGGCGGGCCGGCGGGTGAGCGCGGGTCCCACGAAGCGCACCTCGTCGCCGTACGTGCCCTCCCCCGCGAGCTCCGGTGTGGTGAAGGCGAGGACGAGGTCCGGCGAGAAGCGCGGGTCGTGCGTACGGGCCGGATCGCCGATACGGTCGCGCAGCTCCGATACGAGCGAGGCGACCCACTCGCCGATCTTCGGCATTCCGTCGAGGGCGTCGCTGAACTCGGCGGAGGTGGTGGACGAGGTGACGTACGGGATGCCGAGCCGTTCCGCGACCAGCGCTCCCGCCAGGGTCTGCTGGTCGGACACGATCACGTCGGGGCCGAACTCCCGTACCGCCCGCTCCACTCCGGGTGCCATGGCGTCGGCGAGCGGCACGAAGAACTCCTGCCACAGGAACTGCAGGGCGGCCGCACCCCGCAACTCGGTCGGCCGCTCGAGGAGTCCGGGGATCTCGCAGGCGAACACCTCGGCCTCTGGGCCCGCCAGCTCCTCGACGAACCGCGGGAGTCCGGCCCACGCCACCCGGTGTCCACGCCCGGCGAGTTCGGCGGCGACGCTGACGGTGGGGTTGACGTGGCCGACGAGCGGCGGCACCACGAAGAGGAAGCGGCTCATGGCGCGGGCACCCCTGCTCCGAGCAACTCCTTGTGTCCCTCGCGGACCCAGTCGAGCAGCAGCGGGCCGACGGTCTCGGGTGTGCCGACGAGGACCGAGTGACCGTGGCCGTGCACGGTGTGGGTGCGGCAGCGCGGCAGCAGTCCGCGCAGCCAGTCGGCCATCTCGGCGAGGTCCGAGTTCGCCCCGTACACCGCGAGGACCGGCACGTCGAGGCCGCGCCAGGACTGTTCGTCCGGGATACGGCTGGCGGCGATGTCCTCGGCGATCGAGGTGCCGTGCAGGAGCCGCATCGACCAGCGCACCAGGCGCGCCTCGTGCCGCCCGTACGTCTCCTCGATCCACGGCAGGGTGCGTTCGTCGTGGAGCTGGTACGCGGATCCTGCGAGCAGTCCGCTCATCTTCTGCGCCCAGGCGTCGGTGGGCGGCTCGGACTCCACCATCAGTACGCTCGCGACGCGGCCCGGGTGGTGCAGGGCGTAGTCGAGGGCGACGGTGCCGCCGAAGGAGTTGCCGACGAGGTGGACGGGTCCGGCGACGCCCAACTCGTCGAGCAGCAGGGCGAGATCGCCGGAGAAGTCCTCGATGCCGTAGCCGTGCGGCGGCCGGCCGCTGCGGCCGTGACCGCGCTGGTCGTACATCACGACGTCGTAGCCCGCGGCGGCGAACTCGGGGGCCACGGTGAAGTAGTAGCTCGTCAGGTTGTCCGTGGCGATGCCGTGCACCAGGACCACCGTCTCCCGGCCGCCCTCGCCGAGGCGTTCCACGTTGAACCGCAGGTCGCCCGCGTCGAGACGGGTCATCGCAGGCGCCCCACGATGTAGTCGGCGAGCTGCCCGACGGTGAGGCCGATGATCTCGGAGAGTTCGAGCGAGGCGAACCAGGCCGGGAAGTCGACCCGGTCGCCGTAGCGTCCGCGCAGCTCCGAGGTGAGGGTCACCAGGTCGATCGACTCCAGGTCGAGGTCCTCCACGAAGCGGGTCTCGCGGGTGATCGGGGTGTCCTCGAACTCCAGGTCGTCGAGTACGGCACGCAGGGCGCCGCCGATCTCGGCGAGCACGGCCTCTTCGTCGACGGTGGCGGGGCTGGTCATGTCGTGGGCTCCTCGGGGGCGTTGGCTTCGGTGGCGGAGGGCTCGGTGACCGTGGACTCGGTGACCAAGGGCTCGGTGACCGAGGACTCGGTGACCGTGGACTCGGTGACCAAGGGCTCGGTGGCGGAGGGCTCGGTGACCGAGGACTCGGCGGCAGAGGGCTCGGCGGCAGAGGGCTCGGTGACCGAGGACTCGGTCCAGGCGACGATGTAGCTGCGGGCGGGCAGGCCCGGCGGGTTGGCCGCGGTGGTGAGCCGTACGCGATGGGTGGCGCCCGACGGGGTACTGACCCGCAGCGCGTCCGGTCCGTCGGCGGTGGCCTCGAAGTCCCGCGGGCGGCCCTGGATCCCGGTGCCCTCGGCCTTCGAGGCGGCCTCCTTGGCGGCCCAGATGCGGGTGAGCGCCTCGGGGTCCGCGCCGAGCTCCTGGTACAGGCCGTGTTCGCCGGCGCCGAGCACCGCGTCGACGGTGGCCGGGGGCCGCTCGGTGATTTCCTCGATGTCGATCCCGACCGGTCCCTTCGGCCGTACGAGGGCGACGGCCGCCTCCTGGCAGTGCGCCAACGAGACGTCCAGCTGCGGCAGTTGGCGGCCGTGCACCCCGTACGCGTACGGGCGTCCGCTCGGCTCGTTGGCGATGCGCACCTCGCCGGGGAAGACGGGTCCTTCCCCGCCGGCCCACAGCAGACGGCGCACCGCGTCCTTGGCGGCGATTCGGCCGAGCAGCCATTGGCGTTTGCCGCGCGGGGGGTGCTGGGCGAAGGCGGTGCGTTCGTCGCCGGCGAGCTGGTTGCGCATCATCAGCTCGCGCGAGGCGGGGTCGGGCCAGTACTCGAAGACCAGCTGCCAGCCGCCGCTCTGCTCGGCGGAGAGGGTGCTGCGCTCGGGGAACCGTTTGACCTGGTCGGTCTCGGGCGGCGAGTCGAAGCGGCGGTCCTGCCAGCCGTGAATCTCGGCCCAGACCGCGCCTTCGTGCACGAGCTGGACGTCGGCTTCGAGGACCGTCTCGGTGAGCGCGGTGATCCGGATGTGGCAGTCGAGCCGCGTACCCGGCTCGGGGTGCGGGCCGAAGAAGCGGGCCTGCTTGATCCCGACCGGGAAGACCACGGTGCGGTCGGTGTGGGTGGCCATCAGCCAGTAGCCGAGCAGCTGGCCGACGTTGTCGAGCAGGGCGCCGGGCGCGGGCGGGGTGGTCAGGACGCCGCGTACGTGGCGGTCGCCGAGCGCGGTGATGTGGGTGACGCCGCGGAACAGCGGGCCGTGGAACATCCACCGCTCGTCGTACATCTCCTGCGCGGTGGTGGTGGGTTCGCGCTCCTCGGCGGGCGGGCGCCTGGGGGTGGGGGGCGTCCCGTGTTCGCCGGTCTCCAGGGTGGCCCGTGCGTGCCGGCCGAAAGCGACGGCGTACCGCCCGGGCGCCTCGGTGACCGCTTCGATGACGACGTCCTGCGCGGGCTCGGCGACGGCCCACTCCAGGAAGCGCGCGTCCCGTACGGCTCTCAGGGGCGCGCCCGTCTTCGGCAGGGCGTCCGCCATCAGCTGGATCAGCGTGGTGGCGGGCACGACCGGCCAACGGTCGGCGGTGTCAGGCCAGTTGGGGCGCTGACGGAAGAAGCAGTGGTCGGTGAGGTACGGGAGGGTGGTGAGGGAGATGGTGAAGGGGGTGGGGGTGAGGGTGCGGGTGGGGGTGGGGGTGATGGCGCGAGCGGCGGTGGCGGGGGTGGGGGTGGGGGTGCCTGGAGTGAGGGCGCCTGAGGTGGGCGTGCGGGTGGGGGGAGTGCCTGTGTGCGGCGTACCGGGGGTGAAGGTGCGTCCGGTGGGCGGCGCGTGGTGAGCGGGTGCCGGGGGGCGGGCGTTGTCGGTGGGTGCCGAAGGTCGGGCGTTGTCAGTGGGCGCCGATAGCCTGGAAAGGGCTTCGGCCCCCGGGCGGGAGGGGACTGTCCGCGCAGCTACGGAAGTTGGCGACACGTCGGCCCTCGCCCGCCCACCCCGCCCCCGTACCGGCGCCGCGGCAGCCGCCTCGAGCACCGCCGTCGCCGTCTCCGCGGAGGCGTCGAGCAAGGCCTGGAGTTCGGCGGCGAGCGGGGATGCGGCGAGCGCGTCGGGCAGTTGAGCCGTGGCCCGCGTCCGCGCCCCCTGCGGAAGCACTTCCCGTGCGCCTTCGAGCGCAGCGCCCTCGAGCCCGGCGCTGTCGAGCGCGGCGCCCTCGAGCCCGGCGCTGTCGAGCGCGGCGCCCTTGAGCGCGGCACCGTCCCGCAGGACCGCACGCAGCCGGTCCCGGGTCGCCGTGTCCAGCGAGACGAGTCCGGCGCTCAGGTCGAGGGGCACGGCGCGGCCGGCCGTGGCCGTGGTCGCGGAGACAGGCTCACGGGACGGAACATCGCGGCACGGAACATCGCGGGACGGAACGGAGACAGAGTCCGCGGGTGCCGTCGCGGAAGCGCCCAGGCGCACCATGCCCGTCGGGCCGAGCAGCTCCCCGAACTCCGGCTCCCCACCGAACGCCCACACCCCCGCCGCCACCCGCAGCAGCTGGGTCATCCCGTCGCTGCGCGGCGCGTTGGCGGAGACGGCCAGGTGCGGGCGGCCGGACAAGGTGTCGCCGACCAGGGCGGGGAGCTGGCCCGTGCCCAGCTGGACGAAGGCCCGGAACCCGGCCGCGTACAGCTCCTCGGTGAGCATCCGGAAGCGCACCGGCTCCAGGAGGTGCCGTACGAACAGGTCGCGCGCCGCCCGCTCGTCGGCCGGGAAGGGCGCCGCGGTCGTGCCCGACCACACCGGGACCGAGGGCGGGCGCAGCGTGAAGCCGCGTGCGGCTGTCTCGATCGGGGCGAGGTACGGCGCGAGCATCGGCGTGTGGAAGCCGGATTCGAACGGAAGGACCTGGCCGAGTACCCCGTCCGCCCGCAGCCGCGCGGCCAGCGCCTCGACCTGGGGGTGGGGGCCGCAGGCCACGGACTGCCGCGGTGCGTTGTCGTGCGAGAGCGCAACGCCCGGGAACGCGTCGAGCAACGCCTCGACCTGGGCCGCCGGGGCACCGAACGCGGCGAAGGCCAGTCCGGGTACGCGCAGCGAGGACGGATCGAAGTCCCTTAGGAACGCGTCGACTTCGGCGGGGTCGTACATCCCGGAGACCGCCATCGCGGTCCACTCCCCCACGCTGTGCCCGGCCACCGCGTCCGGCGCGAGGCCGATCCGGCCGAGCGCCTGGGCCAGCATCCGGCCCACGCCGAAGACGGCGGCGCCGTGCTCGGCCACATCGCCCACCCGCGCGTCGGCGAACTCGACGGGCGGCAGCCCGAAGTGCCGGGCCACATCGTCGATACGGGGGGTGAACTCGGCCTCAAGGCCGGGAAAGAGGAACACCGTGCGGCCCCCGCCCGGGCCGAGCAGCGGCCCCGGGGCGCACCACACGTCGCTGCGCCCACCCCACTCCCGCCCCTTGGCGACGGCCTTGCGGGCGAGAGCGAGACGGCGGGTCGTGGGGTCGAGCACCGCGACCCGGGCTTGGCCCGTCCCCGCCAACTCTCCGCTTGCGCTGCGCAGTTCGGTGTCATCCGCGTCGAGCCGTTCGGCCAGAGCGCCCGCGTCCGCGGCGGCAAGCCGCAGCAGGCGTACGGGTTCGGCGACCTGCAGCGAGGCGAGCGGTCCGTGGCCGTGCTGAGACCGGACGCCCGATACCCCTGACTCCCCCGACGCCCCCGATACCCGTGACGCCCCTGACTCCCCCGACGCCCCCAATACCCGTGATGCCCCTGACTCTCTTACCGAATCAGGCACTTGCTCCAGAACCACATGCGCGTTGATCCCGCCGAACCCGAAGGCATTCACCGCCGCCCGCCGCAAAGGGGCCTCCCACGGCCCCGCCTGCGCCACCGGCCGGAACCGGGTCTCCAGGAGCGCAGGATGCGGATCGTCGCAGTTCAGGGTCGGAAGGAGGACGCCCCGGTGGATCGCGAGTGCGGCCTTGACCAGGCCCGCGACGCCGGCCGCCGGCATGGTGTGCCCGATCATCGACTTGACCGAGCCGATCACCGCGTCCGGCGTCCCGCGCCCGAACACCTCGGCAAGCGTGGCCATTTCGGCCGCGTCGCCGTTGGGCGTGCCCGTGCCGTGCGCTTCGAGGAGGCCGAGCGATCCGGGTTCGGCCGGGTCGAGTCCGGCGGCGTCCCAGGCGAGCCGTACGGCGCGGGCCTGCCCGCCCGGGTCGGGGTTGACCAGGGAGGCGGCGCGTCCGTCGCCCGCGACGCCCACCCCCCGTACGACCGCGTAGACGCGATCCCCGTCCCGCAGCGCGTCGTCGAGCCGCTTGAGGACGACGACGCCCGTGCCCTCGCCCATCAGGACACCGTCCGCGTCCCTGTGGAAGGGGCGGATCCGGCCGCTCGGGGAGAGCGCGCGCAGCTGCGAGAAGACGGACCACAGGGTGATGTCGTGGCAGTGGTGGACACCGCCCGCCAGCATCACGTCGCAGCGGCCCGCGGCGAGTTCGGCCACGGCCTGGTCGAGCGCGACAAGGGAGGAGGCGCAGGCGGCGTCCACGGTGTACGAGGGGCCGCGCAGGTCGAGGCGGTTGGCGACGCGCGAGGCGGCGAAGTTGGGGACGAGACCGATCACGGACTCGGGGCCCTCGGGGCCGAGCGCGTCCTGGAAGGCGTCCCGTACGAGACCGAGCCGGTCCTCGCCCAGTTCGGGGAGCAGCTCCCGCAAGGTGCGGACGAGTTGGGCGGAGGTCCGCAGCCGCTGGTCGAGGCGGGCGAGACCCGAGGTCAGATAGCCGCCGCGGCCGAGTACGACGCCGACCCGCGCGCGGTCCGACGGCAGAGCGCTCCGGGTGTCGGCGAGCGCGGCGGCCGCGGTGCGCAGGGCGATCAGCTGGTCGGGCTCGGTACCGGCCACCGATCCGGGCATGATCCCGAACGCGGTCGGGTCGAAGTCGGCGATCCCGTCCACGAAGCCGCCGCGCCGGCAGTAGACCGCGTCGGGCCGCCCGCCCGCCGGATCGAAGTACGCCTCGCTGTCCCAGCGCCCGGCGGGCACCTCGCTCAGCGCGTCCGTACCGTCGACGAGATTGCGCCAGTACGACTCCAGATCACCGGCACCCGGCAGGGTCACCGCCATCCCCACGATGGCGACGGGCTGTTGACGTCTCATCGCGCCGCTCACCAGCCGGACGCGGTGTAGACGACCTCGTCGGTGCCGCTGTCGCCCCAGGCGAGCTCGCGCAGCAGGGCGAGCACGCCCTCCTCCGGATCGATCAGCTCGATCCCGCGCCGCGCGTACTCGCGGCCGAGCTCGGGTCCGACCATGCCGTCGTGCGCACCGGTCGGCGCCCACGGGCCCCAGTGCACGGTCAGGGCGCGCGTGCCGGTGGCGTCCTGCCAGCGGCGGCCGATCCGGGCCAGGGCGTCGTTTGCGGCGGCGTAGTCGATCTGGCCGCGATTGCCGAAGACGGCGGAGATGGAGCCGAACAGGACGGTGAAGCGGGGCAGTTGGGGCAGCCGGTGCAGCGCGGCGAGCAGCGTGCGGGCGCCGTCCACCTTCGTTCCGTACACGCGCCGGAAGGAGTCCGGATCCTTCTCGGCGAGCAGCTTGTCCTCGATGACTCCGGCCGCGTGCACGACGCCGTCGATCCGTCCGTACGTCGTGTACGTCTCCTTGACCGCCTGCTGCACCGCCTCCGCGTCCCGCAGATCGACCGCGCGGTAACCGGCCTGCCCGCCCGCGTCATGGATCTCGGCGAGGGTGCTCGCGATCTCCCGCTGGGCGAGGATCCGGCCGACGGTCCGCTCGATCTCGGCGGGCCTGAGGCCGCCGCGCGCGATCAGGGCTGAGCGCAGGGCCGCCTTGTCGCGGGCGTCGCTGAACTCGTCGGGCAGTTCGGGCAGTTCGGTGCGTCCGAGCAGTTCGATACGGCACCGGGAAGCCGCCGCGAGTGCCACCGCGAACCGTGCGGTGATCCCGCGTCCTCCGCCGGCGAGCACGACCACCGAGTCCGGGCCGAGCCCGAGGACGGTCGCCTCGGCGACCCCGGTGCCGGCCGGTCCGGCGCCCGAGGTGGCCAGGAGACCGAGGCTCAGCTCGCGCGGGGCGATGCCGCGTCGGGTGCGGTCGGTGCGCAGCACGACCGGCTCGCGGTCGGGCGCGAGCAGCTCCTCGACGATCACCTCGGCCTGTTCGGCGGCCCCGCGCGACGGGTCCACCTCGACGCTGCGGGCGACGGTGTCCGGGTACTCACGGGCGACCGTACGGAAGAAGCCGGCGAGCCCGCTGGTGTCCCTGGCGTGGTGCGCGGCGAGCAGCCAGCGGGGGCCCCGGCGCAGGACGGCCTGGAACAGCGGGAAGGCGCCGGGCAGTACGGGCTCGCCGTTCTCGGCGAGCGCCCCGACGTGGATGAGCCCGTCGACGGCGCCCTGGTGCCCTTCGAGATCGTCGCCGATCCGCGAGGCGATGGCACCGAGCACGGTAAGCCGCGTGACGAGCGCCTGCGCGACCGGCGTCCCGTCCCCCACGAGCACGAACCGCTTTCCCCGCAGATCCTGCGCGGCCACGGCTCCCGGGGCGGGGGCCGGGTCAAGGCGGGTGGGGGTGAGGAGGTAGCGCTTGGGGGCGGCGACGGTGAGGACGGGCTCGGGCTCGGGTGCCGGGGCCGGTTCGGGGGTGGCTTGCGGTGTGGGTGCCTGCTGGGGGTCGGCGTTCTCGGGTGCTTGTACGGGTGTGAGGCTCTGCGGCTGTACGGGCGTGAGGTCCTGCGGCTGTACGGGCGCGGTGTCCTGCGCGCGTACGGTCACGGACTCGGCACCCGCGTCGGCGTTCGCGACCGCGTGCGGGGCGCGGGGTTCGGTGTCGGCCGGAAGGTGCGGGGCCGGGGCGTCCCAGGCGGTGGCGGCGGGCTCCATGGGGGCCGGTCCGGTGGCGGGCTCGTCGGCGGGGGCGCCGGGGAGCTTGCGTACCGCGTCCGCGTCGAGGGAGCGGCCGACCCAAGCGGGGTCCTCGAGGGGGTTGCCGTCGAGGAGGCCGCTCGACGCGTGAACCTCCGTGTCGGCCCCGTGAGATGAGACTGCGTCCGCAGCCGGCCTCGGAGCGACCGCGGCGTCGGGCGCGACCGTCCGGGCGGCCGCGAGGGTGCGGAGAGTCTGCTCGTCCGCCCCGGCGGAGGCTCCCACCGCATGCACTTCATCGGCCGGAGCGGCCTGCCCCGCTCCCCCGACCCGTACGGTCAACCACTCCGCGATCCCCGCGGCCGTCCGGGCTCGGGTCAGTTCCTCCAGCTCCGCGTCCGGCAGCGACCGCAGATCCACACCGGAGCCGAGAAGCCGACGCCCCAACTCCCCCGCAATCTCGGTCCGCTTGATCGAGTCCACACTCAGATCCGCTTCCAGATCCAGCTCCGGCTCGATCATCTCCACCGGGTATCCTGTCCGCTCGGCGATCACCGCAAGAACCGTGCCGAGCACATCCCCCTCGGGGACGACCGCGACCGCGACGGCCTCAGCCGGCCGGGCCGCGACGGGTGCGGGAACAGCGGCCTGTGCGGGGGCCGTCTCCTCCACCCGGGGCCGCAGCCACTGCGCGATCCCCTCGGCGGTACGGGCCCGGGTCAGTTCCTCCAGCTCCGCGTCCGGCAGCGACCGCAGATCCACGCCGGAGCCGAGAAGCCGACGCCCCAACTCCCCCGCAATCTCGGTCCGCTTGATCGAGTCGACGCTCAGATCCGCTTCCAGATCCAGATCCGGCTCGATCATCTCCACCGGGTATCCGGTCCGCTCGGCGATCACCGCGAGCACCGTGCCAAGCACATCCACCTCGGGGACGACCGCGACCGCGACGGCCTCAGCCGCAGAAACGGGTGCCTCCGAGACCTCCGACACCACCGAGGCCTCCAGCACCGGAAGCTCCGCCGCACCCGGAGCCGCAGGCGCGGCCACCGAGGCGCCGGGCGCACCGAAGTACGTCAGGAGCACATCCCGTTGCGCGGCCACCATCTCCCGGCTGTTCTGCAGGAATTCACGCAGCAGCGCCTCGCGGTCGTCGAAACCGCCGCCGCCCGTCCAGTCCGTACGCACACTCGTCTCCAGGGAAATCCGTCGGGCGGGCTGCAGCGCCCCGGGCAGCGGGCTGCCGTCGGCCGTACGGACCAGATGGCCGTCGACCGTCCAGCCGGGCCGCTTGGGTTCGGCGCCCCGCGCGGCCACCACCGCGTCGCGTCCCGCGCACAGCGGTGACGCCGCGACCGGCACTCCGGCCGCGAACAGCCGGGCCAGGGCTTCGAGATGGCCGCGGAGCCCGGCGTCGGGCCGCGGCTCGAACGGCACGGCGGTGTGCGGACGGTCGCCGAGGATCTGGCCGACCAGACCGGTGAGCACGGCGCCGGGCCCGGCCTCGACGAAGACCCGTGCCCCGGCGTCGTACATGGCCTCGATCTGTTCGGCGAAGCGGACCGGTGCGCCGATCTGTTCGGCGAGGTGGACCCGTACGTCCGCGGGCGAGGACGCGTAGCGGGTGCCGGTGCGGTTGGCCCAGACCGGGAACTCGGGGGCGCGTACCGCGTAGTCGGCCAGGGCGGACGAGAAGCGCGGGACGGCGCGGGCGACGAGCGGGCTGTGGAAGGCGCAGGCGACCGGCAGCGGGCGTGCGGTGAACCCGGCGGCGGTCAGGGCCTCGACGGCCTGGGCGACGGCTGCCGTGGGGCCCGAAATGACCGTCTGCCGGGGCGCGTTGTGGTTCGCGGCGACCACCTGGTCCGCGAGTCCGGCCTCGACGATGACCCGCCCGGTCTCCTCGGCGGAGGCCACGACCGCGGCCATCGTTCCGGGGTCGTCCCCGGTGGCGGCCAGGATCGCCTCGGCGCGGGCGCGGCTGAGCCCGGCGAGCGCGGAGGGGTCGATGCTGCCGGCCGCGCACAGGGCGACGAGTTCACCGTAGGAGTGTCCGGCGGCCATGTCGGGCCGTACGCCGGCGAGAGTCAGCACGTCGTACGCGGCGAGCGAGACGGCGCCGAGTGCGGGCTGTGCGTTGCGGGTGTCGGTGAGGCGGGCCCGCTGGGCGGCGCGCT
>NZ_JBEPEW010000183.1:0-14406 GCF_040300965.1 Streptomyces mesophilus
TGTGGGTAGTGGAGTTCATTGGTTTGCTCTCCGTTTTGGTGGTTGTGGGGGGGGCGGGGGGGTGGGGGGCCGGGGTCCCGGTTGTTAGGCCCGGCCCCCCCCCCCACGTCTCCACGTCTCCCGTCTCCAGGTCTCCAAGCACGATGCGGGTGCGGGCCACTGGCCCACACCCGCATCGTCATACCTGGTTCCGGTCAGTCCTCGAGGAACTTGCGCCGCAGATCGGGGCGGAGGAACGCGGCGGGGGACGCGATCGACAGGCCGCCGTCGACCGGCAGGACGACGCCGGTGACGAAGCCGGCCGCCGCGAGGTAGAGCACCGCGCCCGCGACGTCCCCGGGCCGGCCGACCCGGCCCAGCGGATACCCCTCGGTGACCTTCGGAATGTGGTCGTTGTCGATCATTCCCGGGGCCACGGCATTGACGCGGATGCCGCGCGGCCCGTACTCAAGGGCCAACTGCCGTACCAGGCCCTCCACTCCGGACTTCGCCGCCGCGTACGCGGGCAGCCAGGGCGCGGCCAAGGTGGCGTTGACGGAACTCACCGCGACGATGCTGCCGCCCCGGGGAAGGACGGCCAGAGCGGCCCGGGCCGGGAAGAAGGCGGTGTCCAAGGTGTTGGTGAGGGCGCGGTGCCAGTCTTCTGCGGTGACGGCATGGGCCGGCGCCGGGGCCATCACCGCGGCGGCAAGCACCAATACGTCGAGGGAGCCGAGACGTTCCACGGTGCGCCTCACCGCCGCGTCGGCCCCTTCCTCGGTGCTGACGTCCAGGGCGAGCGACTCGGCCAGATGGGGGCCGGGCTCGCCGTCCAACGAGACACCGACGACTTCGTCTCCCGCCTCGGCGAAGGCGGCGGCGATGGCCCGGCCGATCGGGGAGGAGCTGCCGATCAGCAGCACCGACCGGCTCACACGGGCACCTTCTGCCAGGAAGGCAGGCGCAGTTCGGCCAGGATCTCGTCCAGCGCCCGGGCCGTCACCGGCTCGAGTTCCTGCGCCGGGAGCCGCACCCTGCCCGACGCGATGATCCCGCGCCTGCGCAGCACCTCCTTGTGCACCGCCCATGCCTGGCCCGGGCGCATGCCGAGGTGGATGAGCGGCAGCAGCCTGCCGAACGCCGAACGTGCCTCTGCGCGACGGTCGGCCGATAGATCGTCGAGGATGTCGCGGAGCAGATCGGAGAACTCACAGGCCGGCATGGTGCCCACGCTGCCGTTGTCGTACTCCTCGATCAGCGAGGCGGCGTTGAGTCCGCCGAGCACCGCCAGTTCGTCGAGAGCACGGGTCACCGCCGCCACCTTGACGGGGGTGGGCGGTGCCTCCACCTTCACCGAGGTGATGCCTGAAATGCGGCCCAGGGCGGTCATCGTCGCCACGTCGATCGCGACGCCGGTGACCCCGGGGGCGTCCTGCACCATGACCGTGGCATCGGTCGCCGTGGCCACTTCGCCGAAGAACTCGATGAGTTGCTGCTGATTGGGCTTCGCGAGATACGGGGGGAGCACCATCAGCTGGTCGGCGCCACCGGCCGCGGCGTGCCGGGCCTGTTCGATGGCCACGACAGTGCTGGTGCCGTTCACCCCGGCGACGATCGGCACCTCGTCTCCCGCCACCTCCCTGACCGCGCGCAGGATGACGGCCCGCTCATCGGTGGCCAGGGCGAAGCCCTCGCTCGCCATGCCGAAGACCGCCAAGCCGTCGACGCCCGAGTCGAGTTGGAACTCCACCAGGGAGCGCAGGGAGGGCAGATCCAGCTCGCCGGAAGGGGCGAACGGCGTGGCCAGAATCGGGACAAGTCCGATGGGGGTGGCGGTGCGTGTCATGTCAGCCTCCCTGAACGAGGTCGTCGAGGACCTCCTGGTCGATGTCGATGCCAAGACCCGGACCCTGCGGCAAGGTGAACCCGGAGGCTGTGTGGGTGATCGGGGTACGCAGAATCCGCTGGGCGAAGGGCAGCGTCGTGGGCTGCAGTTCGAAGAAGGGACTGTCGGCCACGGCCGCGGCCACGTGCAGGCCCGCGGCGAGTGACACCCCGAGACCCACGGAGTGGTGGCACGCCACCGGGATGTGGCGGGCGTCGGCCAGCGTGGCGATGGTCATGGCCTCGGTGATACCGGTGCGGGCCACGTCCGGCTGGGCGAGACCGGTGGCCCTGCGGTCGAACCAGTCGCGGAACTCGTAGCGGTTGCGCAGCGCCTCACCGACCGCGATCGGCGTGGTGACCCGGGACGCCAGTTCCCGGTGCCCCGCGATGTCCTCGGGCGCGAGGGGAGCCTCGAAGAACAGGGCGCGGCGGCGGTCGAGTTCACGTCCCAGTTCGAGGGCCTGCGGCAAGGAGTAGACCCAGTGGGCGTCGATGGCGATGCCCAGGCCCGGTGCGGCGGCGGCCACCGCGTCGTATGTGGCCAGGTCCTCCTCGACGCCGTTGCCCAGAGCGAGCTTCACCATCGAGGCCCCCCGCTTCGCCCAGTCGGCGGCCAGCTCGGCGCGTCCCTCGTCCGTCGGCTCGGGCAGTCCGGAGATATAGGCGGGGATCTCGGTCCGATAGACCCCGCCGAGGAGTTGGGCCACGGGGAGATCCGCCGCCTTGCCCGCCAGGTCCCACAGGGCGATGTCCAGGGCGGCCAGGGCATCCGCCTGATGCCCCACCAAGTGGCCCCGCTCGCGCATGAGATCGCGCATGCCGTCCCACAACGGGCGTACCTGCAGCGGATCCCGGCCCACGAGCCACGGCCCCAGCATGCGGTCGATGATGGCGGCGACGACCTCGGGGCCGACCGGCGCGAGCGCCTCGCCCCACCCTTCCACTCCTTCGTCGGTAGTGACGCGGACGAGAACCGTCTCCATGAAGGCCGAGTAGAGGCTTCGCCATGGCGGGCGCACGAAGTAGCCCTGGTCCGGCGCAGGCGCCGAACCGTCGTTCAGCTTGCCCAAGTAAGCAGTCTCCGTGGGCTGTTTGAGGACGTAGGTACGCACCTGGGTGACCCGCATGATTCCTCCGGACTATGAGATTCGTATTGCGATTCAGCACTTGCGCATGGTGAATTAAACATCCATCAACGGTGGGCTGGTCAAGCCCTTCACAGGACCGCGCCCCTCACGTCGCGGCCCGGAACCGGAAATTTCGTGTATCTGGAAGAGATCGTGCAGCGGAGACTGCTGGCCATCATCCGTGCCGATGGCCCCGATCGCGCCCTGCGCTGCATCCGCACCTTGGTCCACGCCGGTGTCACGGCGCTCGAGGTCTCCCTGACCACGCCGGGAGCCCTCGACGCGCTCGCGCGTGCGCGGTCGCAGTGCCCGCCCGACGTGCTGCTCGGTGCGGGGACCGTACTGACCGCCGACCAGGCCGATGCCGCCTTTGCCGCCGGCGCCGGCTTCGTCGTCACGCCGGGGATCACACCGGGCGCCCGGCGGGCCGTCGCGAACGGGACGCCGCTCCTGTGCGGCGCGTTGACCCCCACCGAGGTCATCGCGGCGCTGGACCTCGGGGCCATGGCGGTGAAGGTCTTCCCGGCCGGACTGCACGGACCCGGCTACCTGCGTGAACTGCGGGCGCCCCTGCCCGAAGCGCCCCTCGTCGCGGTCGGCGGCGTCGACGCACGGACAGCCCCCGAGTACCTTGCGGCGGGCGCTGTCGCCGTCGGCGTCGGATCGCCGCTCATCGGCGCCGCCGGAGCCACCGACACCCCTCGGGCGTACGACGATCTGGCCGCCCGCGCCGCCCTGTTCCTCGAAGCCGTGGCACCCGGCCAGGGCGCGGACCGCGACCGCCGGCAGGAGGCGCGATGAGCGGCGTGCTGACCATCGGCGAGGCAATGGTGTCCGTCCGCACCTCCGCACCCATGGAACTCGGCGGCGTGGCACGGCTGTCCGTGGCCGGCTCCGAAAGCAATGTCGCCATCGGCCTCGCCCGGCTCGGCCATGAAGTCACCTGGCTCGGTGTGGTCGGCGAGGACCAGCCCGGGCGGCTGATCAGCCGCACTCTGCGCGCCGAAGGGGTCGACACCCGTTTCATCCGGTCCACGGACGCGTCGTTCACCGGACTCGTCGCCTTCGACCAGCCGCTGCACGACGTCACCCGGGTCAGCTACCACCGCAAGGGGTCGGCCGGTTCGCTGCTCACCGCCGAGGAATGCCTGGCCGCACTGGAGGACGCGTCCCCGGCGCTGCTCCACCTGACCGGGATCACCCCGGCGCTCTCGCCGGCCGCCGGGGCGGCGACGCTCGCCGTGGCGGAGGCCGCGCACGCCGCGGGAGTGCGGGTCAGCGTGGACGTCAACTACCGCTCCCGTCTGTGGACCCGGCCGCAAGCCGCGCGGCTGCTGCGGCACCTGCTGCCGTACGCCGACATCGTGTTCGCCTCGGAGGACGAACTCGACATCCTCACGGATGCGTCGGCCCCCGTGGCCGAGCTGCTCGGATACGGGATCGGCGAGGTCGTCGTGACCGCAGGCTCGGCCGGTGCGCACTGCCGGACGGCGGACGCGGAACACCACCAGGCCGCTCTCCCGGTCACCGTGGTCGACAGCGTCGGCGCCGGCGACGCCTTCGTATCCGGCTACCTCTCCGCCCTCCTGGACGGGCTGCCCCCTGCGGAACGTCTGCGGCGCGGGGTCACCGCCGGGGCGTTCTGCGTGGGGGCGCACGGTGACTGGGAGGCGCTGCCCACCCGCCGGACGCTGGGGCTTCTCACGCACGCCTCCGGCACGGCACTGCGCTGAAGCACCGACAGTCCTCGCTGATGTGGCGCAAATTGATTGACGTTACCCATGAACGCTCCTACGCTTCGGCGAGATCGCATGTGGCATTCATAATGAGGATCCGTCTTTCCGTCAGGGTTGAAGTCGGCTGTTCACACGCTGCGTTGAGCGATCTGCCCGCACGCTGCTTCCCGAGAGAGGAACAACGTTGAGGCTTCTGCATCGCACAAGAGCCGCGGTAATGGCATGCGTCGGCGCCGTCCTCGTCGGCACCCTCGCCGCGACGGGGCCCACCGCGGCCCACGCCGAAGTCCCGCTCCGCTCCACCGCCCCGCCCGGCTACCAGCTCGTCTTCTCCGACGACTTCAACGGAACGGCTCTGGACACCGGCGCCTGGCGCACCCGGCAGAGCTCCTGGGTCTCCGACGACAATGTCAAGGTCAGCGGCGGAAACCTCCGCATCGACCAGAGGCGGGTCTCGACGGCGAACACGGAGACCTCGAGCTTCCGAGGCGGCGGCATCGCCACCAAGAAGCGGTACGGATACGGCTACTACGAGGCCCGGGTCAAGCTCCCCGAGAACGACGGACCCTTCCACCAGTCGTTCTGGACGCAGATCTGGGACGGCCAGTACGCCAAGCCCGACTACAACGCCGCCTTCACCGAGATCGACATCGTCGAGTCGTTCAAGGGCGGCACACACGGCGGCTACCTCACCTGGCAGTCCGACGAAGAGGACATCAAGCAGTCCACGTCCGAGCGGCGCCCGATGGGCACCCCGGACGGCGCGAGCTACCACACCTATGGCGCGCTGTACGAACCGCACAAGATGACGTTCTTCCTGGACGGCACCGAGACGGGGTCGCTGGCCTACACCTCGATACCGAACAGCCCCATGACGATCTGGCTGTCCACCATCCCCCAAGTGGGCAAACTGGACGGCCTCACCGACCCGGCCGGACACAGCTACGGCACCATGGACGTCGACTGGGTGCGCTACTACGCCGGCGACGGTACGGTTCCGCCGACCGTTCCGGCCTCGCTGCCCGCCTCCCTGACCAGCTACCGCAACACCTTCGAAAGCGGTACGGCGGCCAACTGGGCGCCCTCGGGCGGGACATGGTCCGTCGTGGCCGACGGCGCGGACAGGGCGTACCGCAACACAGGCTCCGGAGACGTGTATTCCCTCTACAACGCCACCGCGACGCACTTCCCGAGGTGGCGCGACACCACGCTCTCCGCGACGGTCTCGCTGGCGAGCGCCGGCGGCGGAGCGGGGATCGTCGGACGCTACACGGACGCCGACAACTACTACTACCTGCGCCTGATCCCCGAGACGAACGCCGTCACGCTGGTCAGGAAAGCGGGCGGCTCGGTGACCACCCTGGCCCGCCACAGCACCGCGATCACCCCCGGAACCACGTACCGGCTGAGCTTCGAGCTCAACGACACCCGGCTGACCGCCAAGCTGAACGGCACGCAGATCATGCGGGTCACCGACAGCACCCTGACGTACGGGAAGTGGGGCGTGAAGGGCTACAACCAGTCCTTCACCGTCGACGACGTCGCGATGACCTCCCCCTGAGGAATCCCGCGGTCCGCACCATCCGCACCACCGCATCCGCACCATCCGCACACGCACGAGCCGGCACGGACAACGTCGTCTGGAAGGACCGCATCGTGAAGGTGAGAAGGAGGCCCGGCCTTGCGGGTATCGCAGCCGCGCTGGTGCTGACCGCCGGCGCCCTGGGAGCGGCCACGCCCGCTCCTGGGGCGGATCAGGCGGTCCCGTACGAGGCGGTCGCCGCCCCTGCCGAGGCGGTTGCCGCCCCGCCCACCGCCTCGTACGAACTGATCTGGGCGGACGAGTTCAACACCACGTCCGTGGACACGAGCGAGTGGAACTACCGCACGGACACCAAGGGTTGGAGTCAGCAGAGGCCCGAGAACGTCTCCGTCGGCGGTGGCGCCATGACCGTCCACCTGTGTCCGCGCAGCAAGTCGGGCGCCGGCTGCACGCAGCAGGTGGACAGCGACGAGCACTACACCGGCGGCGGTCTGATCAGCAAGCGCAAGACCCGGTACGGCTACTACGAGACCCGGGTGCGGACCAACACCGGCAGCGGCTGGCACTCCGCCTTCTGGGCGGCCGAAGCGGGCAGCACCGCACCGCGCACCGAGATCGACGGTTTCGAGATCGACTCGCATGTGCCGCACATGGCCCGGCACAACGTCATCGCCTGGACCCAGGGCACGTTCACCAGCGGCATCGACGACCTCTACTTCGACAGTTCGGCCGACTGGCACACGTACGGGTTCGAATGGCTCGAGGGCTCCGTCGCGTTCTACGTGGACGGGGTGCGCAAGTGGTCGCAGCCGTACGCGCCCGGCGACTACACGCACAACTTCCTCAACACCTGGCTGACGGCCATCGCCTACGACGCCAACGACTCCCCGGGCGTCGACGAGAGTGCGCTGCCGGGCAAGGTCCAGTTCGACTACGTCCGGCACTACGTACGCGATGTGTACGCGGACAACGACGCACCGAGCGGCTACTCGGAGACGGGCACCGGCTGGAGCGCATCAGGGCTGCCGGCGTTCGGCCGGCTGACCGGACGGTTCTCGTGCGACCCGGGCAGCGCCGGCCGCTGGACGTTCACGCCGCCGGCCGACGGCACCTACCAGGGGTACTTCTTCCGCGCGGGCGGGGACGGCGGACAGGCCGACGCTCCCGTCAGCGTGTGGGACGGCGGCACCGCACTGAGCCGTACACGCGTGGACCTCACCGTGCCCGGCAGCGCCTGGGTGCCGCTCGGCGCGCACACGTTGAAGGGCGGCACGACCTACATCGTCCGTATCGACCGGGACGGCCCGGGGTGCATCCGCGCCGACGCCGTCAAGTTCGTCCGTTCCTGAACCAGCCAACGCCTTTACAGGAGGCCTGTGTTGTGAACGTCCGCAGAACGGTGGTGGCCGCCGTCCTGGCGGCCACCACCGCCCTCTCCCTCATGCCCGGGTCGTCCGGGCCCTCCGCCGTCCCGGCCGCGGCGGTTCCGGAGGCCGCTGTGTCTTCCGGTGCTCCGGTGCCCGGATACGAACTTTCCTGGTCCGACGAGTTCGACGGCGTCGACGCAGACGGCAAGGGCCTCGACGAAGCGGAGTGGCACTACCGCGAGAGCGAGAAGGCGATCTGCTCGAACAGCCCGGACAACGTCTCGGTGTCCGAAGGGCTGATGCGTATCGCTCTCAAGCGCGAGGACCGCAACGGCAAGGAGTACACCTGCGGCGGTGTGATCAGCAAGCGGACGTTCGGCTATGGCTACTACGAGACACGCGCCCGGCTCTGGGGTGACCAGGGCTTCCACTCCGCGATGTGGACCACCGGTCTCGCCGACTACGTGCCGGACACCCCCAAGTACAAGGGCCCGAACAACCGGGTGAACGAGATCGACGGATTCGAGGTCGACTCGCACAAGCCCGATGAGTTCACCCAGGTCTCGCACTGGTTCGTACCGCATCACGTGGGGAACCCCGGCCGGCCGTACACCGGGCCGGACTCGTCCGACGGCTATCACACGTACGGCTTCGAGTGGACCCCCACCGAGGTGCGCTACTACATCGACGGCAAGCTGACCCAGACCCTCCCGAAGGCCGGTCCGCACGGCCTGCAGAACATCTGGCTGACCACGCTCGGCTACACCTCCCCGGTCGACGAGACCAACCTGCCGGGCGAGACCACGTGGGACTACTTCCGCTACTACGCGCCCGTGACCTCGCCCGACGACGAGTCCGCGGACACGGTCGTGGTCGACAACGGCGACAGCGCGTACACCGAGACGGGCAGCTGGACGGACGAGATCACCGACGGGCATCGCGAGGTCTTCGGCTACCAGGACAAGGAGGTCCGCCGCTCCGACGACCCGGGGGCCGCGGCCCGGTGGACCCCGAAGCTGAAGTCCGCCCAGGCGTACGAGGTGTTCGTGTGGAATCCGAGTTTCCTCAAGACCGGGCACAAAGCGGCCACGTACACCGTGACGCATGACGGCGGAGCGAGTGACGTCGTCGTCGACCAGGCGGAGGCCGGGCAGCAGTGGGTCAGTCTCGGCTCCTACCGGATGACTCCCGGCGCCGGCCGCGGCGTACGCGTGAGCGGTGGCCCCTCGGGCTCCGGTGTACTGCGCGCCGACGCCGCGAAGTTCGTGCCCTCCGTGGTCGTCGACAACGGTGACGACGGCTACCGCGAGCAGGGCACGTGGCGCGCGTCGGACACGGTGACGGGATGGCGGGGGAGCGGTACCCGCTGGGCCAGCGCCGCCGGTTCGACCGCGCGCTGGACGCCCGATCTGCCCAAGTCCACCACGTACGACGTCTACGCCTGGCTGCCGGACTCCGCGGGTGACAACGAGACCGTCATCGGTACGAAGGCGGCCGGCTACACGGAGACCGGCCGATGGTCCGCGTCGAGCCTGCGCGGCTGGGACGGAACCCCCACCAGGACGAGCAACGACACCTCGGCCACCGCCACTTGGCGTCCGGACCTGAAGGAAGCCGGCAAGTACAAGGTGTACGCGTGGTCGCCGACCAACCCCGTCAGTACGACTGCGGCCCGGTTCACCGTCACCCACGCCGGCGGGTCCGATGCCAAGGACGTCAACCAGACCACCGGGGGCAACGACTGGGTCGAGCTCGGCGAGTACGAGTTCGCCGCGGGCACCGACGGACAGGTCACCGTCTCGAACGCAGCCCGCGCCAACTATCTGCGCACCAACGTGGTCAAGTTCGTGCGCGTCGGCGCGGAGACGCCCGACCCGGCTGCCTACACCGTCGCCCACGCGGGCGGCACCACCGAGGTGAAGGCGGATGCGAGCGGCGGTACGGACCGCTGGGTTCGGCTCGGCAACTTCGCGTTCGACGCCGGAACCGACGGCTATGTGGAACTGGGTAGGGACGAGGGCACGCAGGGGCTGATGCACGCGGACGCCGTGAAGTTCCTCCCGACGCCCGGGGACGACGCCCGCCGGCCCGCGGCGCCGCAGAATCCGCAGGCGTTCGTCCGGCCGAACGCGTCGAACGGCGACTCCGTGCTCCACGTGCGATGGAGCCCGCTCCAGGGCGGCGACGTCCTCGGGCACCACGTCTACCTGGACGGGCGCAGGATCACCTGGAAGCCGGTGCGGCGCGACGCGTTCCGTCTGTACGAGATGCTGGCCGGCCAGTCCCACAAGGTGACCGTGACCTCGGTCGACCGGTCCGGCAACGAATCGGCTCCCTCGGCGCCGCTGTTGGTGAAGGTCCCGGCCGACACGAAGCCGCCGGCGCCGCCGGCCGGCGTGACCGCGGAGGCGACGAACAAGGGGGCGGTGCTGTACTGGGAGCAGAGCCTCGAGGTGGACCTGCACGGCTACCACGTATACGTGGACGGCAAGCGGATCACCGACGTGCCCTTCGGCAACCCGGTCGACGCGCATCTGCGGGCGCTCGGCTTCCCGGTCGAGGATCTGACCAACAACACCGCGCACGAGCTGGCCGTCACCGCGGTGGACCAGACGGGCAACGAGTCGAAGCCGACACCGGTACGGGTGACGCCGCTGCCCATGAGCGTCATCGGTATCGAGGACACGGGCTACACCGAGAAGGGCACTTGGTCCGGGTCGAGCGTCGCCGGCTGGCTGGGCTCCAAGACGCGCAGCACCAACGACACCTCGGCGACGGCGACTTGGCGCCCCGATCTGGGAGCGGCGGGCAGCTACGAGGTGTTCGCATGGGTGCCGAACCACCTGAACAGCACCACGGCGGCCCGGTACACCGTCACTCACGCGGACGGCTTCGATGCCGTGGACCTCGGTCAGACCGCGGACGGAAACCGGTGGATCTCGCTGGGAACCTACGAGTTCACCGCGGGCTCGGCCGGCGACGTGACGGTCTCCAACGGTGCGGGCAGCAGCTATCTGCGCACCAGCTACGTGAAGTTCGTACCGAAGTGACAGGTAGTTGAGCAGGTCCGTGCCCAGTCCCGGGTTCTGCCGGGGCTGGGCACGGTCGTCGTATGGCATGACCCACGCCACGGTCGGCCGATGAGTTCGCCTGCTGCCCGACGTCTACCTCTGTGACCTCCCCGCTCCCACGGGGCAGAGAAGCGAGCATTCCCACGTCATGGAGGAGAGGGTGGACAGGATGAGGAATCCGATTCGGCTGTACATGTCGATGTCGCTCGACGGCTATATCGCCGGCCCGGACGATCGGCCGGGCCAGGAGCTCGGCCGTTCCGGTGGACGTCTGTTCAACTGGCTCGACGACCGGAACTCGGAAGGTCCCAGCGGGCAGGTCTACCGTGAGGCCCTGGCGACCGGCGCGCTGATCTCGGGCCGGCGGACCTACGAGCTCGCCGGGCGCTGGCAGGGCGACCACCACGACGGTGTGCCGATCTTCGTCCTCACCCATCGGGCGGACGACGGGGATGCTCCGCTCGGCCATGCGCGATTCGTCACCGATGCCGAGGACTGCGCCCGTCAGGCCCGCGCCGCCGCAGGGGACCGGCCGGTCATGGTGCACGGGGCGGGCGCGGCCCAGGCGCTCCTGCGGGCCGGTCAGCTCGACGAGATGGAGATCCACCTGGTGCCGGTGCTTCTGGGTGCCGGCCGACGGCTCTTCGACCACCTCGGTGGTGATCACGTCGAACTCGACCTCGTCCGACGGCTCGAGGCCCGGGACGTCACGCACCTCCGCTACCGGGTGCGTCGGCCCGAGGAAACCGCATGAAGACCCTCTTCGTCTCCTATCGCGTCACCGAACTCGATCGTTCGCTGACCTTCTACACAGGCTTGGGCTACGTCGAGCTGGGCCGGGTCGACACCGGCGAAGGCAACTGCCTGGTGATCCTCAGGTTTCCCGGTGAGCCGGCGGCCTCGCTCGAACTGGTCCACCGTTCCGACGGCGGACGCGTCGACGTGGGCAGTGGTTTCGACCACCTCGCCATCCAGGTGGACTCGCTGTCGGCCACCCTGGAGCGGCTGACCGCGGCCGGCCTGGAGCCCGGACCGGTCCAGCACCCGGGCGGGCCCCGTGGCCCGAAGACCTCGTGGCTCACCGACCCCGATGGCTACCGGATCGAGTTGGTGGAGTGGCCGCCCGGCCATCCCGACGGCATCACGGCCGCGGACTTCTCCTGAACGGTCCGGTGGACGGAGCGCCGAGCTCCTGCTCGATGGAGCACCGGGCTCCTGCTCGATGGAGCACCGAGCTCCTGTTCAAGCGTGCTCGACGGGTGTGTCGTGCAGCCCGAGGCGGAGGTGCTCGACGTGGTAAAGGGCCTGGTCGAGGAGTTCGGCGACGTGGTTGTCGTACAGGGCGTAGACGATCGACCGGCCGCGGCGCTCGCCGGTCACCAGACCCAGATTGCGCAGCAGGCGCAGCTGGTGCGAGCAGGCGGACGGTTCCATCTCGACGGCCTCGGCGAGATCGCCGACCGAGCAGGGGCCCTCCTGGAGGCGCGCGAGGATCCGCAGTCGGGAGGGGGTGGCCAGGGCCTGGAGCGTCGCGGCCACGTCCGCCGCGCCCACGGCATCCAGGCGTTCGCGAGCGGTGGCAACGTGCTTGGCGTCCGTTCCATGACCCATGACGGTCATCCTACCCGGCATACATGAAGACCTGTTCAGGTGTTCCTGTACGGTGGGGAGGAAGCCGTCCGCCGTACGCGAAGGGTCACTTCGGCATGCCTTCAGCCCTCCTCCAGCGCCCGGAAACCACGGCGAAGTCCGCCCCGCCGGGTGTTCCGCGCCGCCGCACCAGAGTGCTCGCGCTCGCCGAGGCCCGCTGGGCCGCAGCCGCCCTGGTGCTGTTCCTGCTCGCCCTGCCGCTCCAACTGGCGGGCGCTCCGGCGTGGTTGTGGGGCCCGCTCCATGCCCTCGTTTATGTGAGCGGAGGCTGGGAGCCCGCCTGGTCCGGGCTGCGGGCACTGCGGGAGAAGACCCTGGACGTGGACCTGCTGATGATCGTCGCCGCTCTGGGCGCCGCATCGATCGGGCAGGTCATGGACGGCGCCCTGCTGATCGTCATCTTCGCCACCTCCGGGGCTCTGGAGGCGCTGGCCACCGCGCGTACCGAAGACGCCGTACGCGGACTGCTCGACCTCGCGCCCACCACCGCGACCCGCCTGACCGGCGACGGCGGCGAGGAGGCGGTGGCCACGGCCGACCTCGTGGTCGGTGACACCATCCTCGTACGGCCCGGAGAGCGGGTCGGCGCGGACGGCCGCGTCGTCGCCGGTGCCGGCGAGATCGACCAGGCCACCATCACCGGCGAACCGCTGCCGGTGGCCAAGCAGGCAGGCGACGAGGTTTTCGCCGGGACGCTGAACGGCACGGGCGCGCTGCGGATCGCCGTCGAACGGGACGCGTCCGACTCGGTGATCGCCCGCATCGTCGCCATGGTCGAGGAGGCGTCCGCGACCAAGGCGCCCACCCAGCTGTTCATCGAGAAGGTCGAACAGCGCTACTCGTTCGCCATGGTCGCCGCGACCCTCGCGGTCTTCCTCGTCCCACTGGCCTTCGGCGCGGAGCTGACCGGTTCGCTGCTGCGGGCGATGACGTTCATGATCGTCGCGTCACCGTGCGCGGTCGTCCTCGCCACGATGCCGCCGCTGCTCTCGGCCATCGCCAACGCGGGACGCCACGGAGTCCTGGTGAAGTCGGCCGTGGTCATGGAACGCCTCGGCCAGGTCGATGCCGTCGCCCTCGACAAGACCGGCACGCTCACGGAAGGCACCCCGCGCGTGATCGAGGTCCGCCCGCTGGAGGGCGGCGATCTGGACGAGGCCGGCCTGCTGGCCCTGGCGGCCGCGGCCGAACACCCCAGCGAGCACCCGCTGGCCCGGGCGGTCATCGACGCGGCCCGCGAACGACACCTCCCCGTGCCGGCGGCTCACCACTTCACCTCCGCCCCGGGCGTCGGGGTCAAGGCCACCGTGGAGAGTCGGACAGTCGAAGTGGGCGCCCCGGCCCGTCTGTTGACCGGATCCACCGGCCACGACGC
Source organism: Streptomyces mesophilus (assembly GCF_040300965.1). Lineage (GTDB taxonomy): Bacteria > Actinomycetota > Actinomycetes > Streptomycetales > Streptomycetaceae > Streptomyces > Streptomyces mesophilus_A. The sequence continues at coordinate 13,736 of NZ_JBEPEW010000183.1, forward strand.
GGAACGCATGGCCCGTATCGTGGGTGACATGGAGGAGCGCGGGCATACTGCGATCCTCGTACGGCGCGACGGAACTCCGGTCGGCGTCCTGGCCGTCGCCGACCGCCTGCGCCCGGACGCGGCCGCCACCGTCGCCGCGTTCGGCACACTCACCGGCACATCGCCGCTGCTGCTCACCGGCGACAATGCACGCGCCGCCGCCCATCTCGCCTCCGAGGCAGGTATCGAGGCCGATCACGTACGCGCCGGCCTGCTGCCCGAGGACAAGGTCGACGCCGTACGCCGCCTGGAGGCCGACGGCCGCAAGGTCCTCGTCATCGGCGACGGCGTCAACGACGCCCCCGCCCTCGCGGCCGCCCACACCGGCATCGCCATGGGTCGCGCCGGCTCGGACCTCGCCCTGGAGACTGCCGACGCGGTCATCGTCCGCGATGAACTCGCCACCGCCCCCACCGTCGTGGCGCTCTCACGCGCCGCCCGCCGCTTGGTGATCCAGAACCTGGTGATCGCCGGGGTCTTCATCACCGGCTTGGTCATCTGGGACCTCGTCGGCACCCTGCCCCTGCCGCTCGGGGTGCTCGGCCACGAGGGCTCCACGGTCATCGTCGGGCTGAACGGTCTGCGCCTGTTGCGCGATGCCGCCTGGCGCCGCGCGGCGCGCTCGGCGGGGG
>NZ_JBEPEW010000184.1:0-14042 GCF_040300965.1 Streptomyces mesophilus
GGCTGGCGGGCCGTCGGCCGGGACGACGCGGGCACCCTGGTGCCGGGCGCGCCCGCCGACTACGCGCTCTGGCAGACCGGCGAGCTGATCGTCCAGGCGCCCGACGACCGCGTCGCCCGCTGGTCCACCGACCCGCGCTCCGGCACACCCGGACTGCCCGACCTCACACCGGGCGCCGCGCTCCCGGTCTGCCTGGAGACCGTGGTGGGCGGCCGCAGGGTCTTCGTACGGCCTAACGAGTGACCGTCCGGAGTGGCGCGACACCGATCGGCGGCCGGCAGGTCACCGCACGAGCCCCGTGATCACGGCGTTGAGCTGGGGCTACCGTGAAACGCCGCAGGTGAAACGTGTGTTGACAGACGGGCGCGTGGGACGGGTAGTTTCGGCCGGGTCCACCACAGGACGTCCGGCGGGGACACCTCCACGCAGTCGTCGAACGCAGCTGGGTCATGGGGGCGGAGTGTCGCACCGGCACACCGCCACTGGGAGCCAGGCCCAGCGTCAGCGCCTCGGGGGCGAACGCAGGTGCCGCCCGGCCGGATTGGTGCGACCCGGGTGGGACCCGGACGCTCAGTAGACAACGGCTTTCGGTCGACCCGCAGCCAGCGGGTCCCAGGTCGGCCCGAAGGGCGCCGGGTCCTGTTCCCGCACCGTTCCCTCTTGCTCCGGCGACACCCCCGCCCCCGTCTCAGCAGGTCGGGTGGCGGGCAGCACTATGGTGGAGCATCCGCTTTTGGAATTAAGGGGCACGCAGTGATGGACGGCGGTCAGCGGGAGTACGGCCCGCTCGGCACCACGTTGGTGATCATTCCGACGTACAACGAGGCCGAGAACGTCAAGCCGATCGTGGCCCGCGTACGCGCCGCGGTGCCCGAGGCGCACATCCTGGTCGCCGACGACAACAGCCCGGACGGCACCGGCAAGCTCGCCGACGAACTGGCCGTCGAGGACGACCACGTCCACGTACTGCACCGCAAGGGCAAGGAGGGCCTCGGCGCCGCGTATCTCGCGGGCTTCCGCTGGGGCATCGACAACGGCTACGGCGTGCTCGTGGAGATGGACGCCGACGGTTCGCACAAGCCCGAGGAGCTGCCCCGGCTGCTGACCGCGCTCAAGGGCGCCGACCTGGTGCTCGGCTCGCGCTGGGTGCCGGGCGGACGGGTGGTCAACTGGCCGAAGTCCCGTGAGTTCATCTCCCGCGGCGGCTCGCTGTACTCGCGGCTGATGCTGGACGTCCCGATCCGCGATGTCACCGGCGGCTTCCGTGCCTTCCGCAAGGAGACCCTCGAGGGTCTCGGTCTGGACGACGTCGCCTCGCAGGGCTACTGCTTCCAGGTCGACCTCGCCCGGCGTGCGGTCAGGTCCGGGTTCCATGTCGTCGAGGTCCCGATCACCTTCGTGGAGCGCGAGCTCGGCGACTCCAAGATGAGCCGCGACATCCTGGTCGAGGCGCTGTGGCGGGTCACCGCCTGGGGCGTCACCGAGCGGACCGGCAAGATCCTGGGACGCGGCAAGTCCCGCTGAGCCCCGCCCGGCCGTACGAGAGCCGTTGATCTCGCCCTTACGCCGTACGGACGCGGCAGACGGCACACTGGAGGCATGACGACGCCTCCGACAGCACGCCCCGCCGGCCGCCCTGCCGGCCGTTCGACGGTGCGCCGGTTTCTGCCGCTCGGGATCGCCGCCTGGCTGGTCCTCGAGATCTGGCTGCTGATGCAGGTCGCCTCGGCGACCAGCGGCTTCGTGGTCTTCCTGCTGCTCCTGGCCGGCGTCGTACTCGGCGCCGTGGTGATCAAGCGGGCCGGCCGCCGGGCCTTCCGCAATCTGACCGAGACCCTGCAGCAGGCCCAGACCGCCGCGGCCGCCGGTGAGCCCGTGACCGCGCCGCAAGGTCAGCAGAGCCGCGGCAACGGACTGACCATGCTCGGCGGACTGCTGCTCATCATGCCCGGGCTGCTGTCCGACGTGATCGGCCTGGTCTGCCTGCTCCCGCCGGTCCGCAAGGCCGTCGCCAAGCGGGCGGAGAAGAGCTTCGAGAAGCGCCTGGCCGAGGCGGGCCCCGGAAGCTTCGAGAGCGCCTTCCAGCAGGCCCGTATCCACCGCCCGGACGGCAAGGTCGTCCAGGGCGAGGTGATCCGCGAGGACGTGCCCGGTGAGCAGCGTCCGCGGCGCGACGACGGGCCGTATCCGCCGATCGGCTCCTGACCCGACAGCTTGTCCGTGCCCGGCCGGGTGCGCGCCCACGGGCGTGCGCCCGGCCGTTCGCGTAGGCGAGCCCTCGCGGGCCTGGATTCCGCAGAGCCCGGACACGCAAAACCGGACCGGGGGCGCAGACACATCACGTGTCCGCGCCCCCGGTCCGGGTGCTGCTTTGTGCGTACCGCCTGGTTATGCCGTCTTACGGCTGTCACGCGGGTGCACGGCGATGTTCATCGCCCCGGAGCGCAGGACGGCCAGGCGCTCGGCCAGGACCTCCTCCAGCTCCTCCCGCGTACGCCGCTCCATGAGCATGTCCCAGTGCGTACGCGCGGGCTTGGCCTTCTTTTCCTCAGGGCCGTCGCCGTCCACCAGGAGTGCCTGGGCCCCGCAGACCTTGCACTCCCACTCCGCAGGGATCTCTGCTTCCACCGAGAACGGCATCTCAAAGCGATGGCCGTTGTCGCATGCGTACTCCACCGCCTGGCGCGGAGCCAGGTCGATGCCGCGGTCGGTCTCGTAGCTGGTCACTACGAGTCGCGTGCCGCGAAGAGCTCGCTCACTCATGAATCGTGCCTCCCGGGCTTGTCGCCCACAGGACAGGTGTCGCTGTCGTCGTCATCCGGTCAACGTCCGGTCGGCGGTAAAGATTCCCGTTCCGGGTCACGCGTCGCCGTCTTGGCCGCCCCTTGTTGTACCCACCCTCGCCCGGTTTGTCACATCTGGCAGGAGATGTCACCCAACGCTTGAGTTTCTTTAGCGTGAAGGAACGGTACGCCTGGCAGGCCAAAGGCGTACACTACCGGCCTTTGTCACCCGGTGTTAAATCCGCCCCCCGCTTTCCGGGCTACTCCTGGGCTTTTTTCCGTTCCTTTAGGTCCGCTCGGGCACCGGATTACCCGCGGCCTCGATCGCGCGGCGCACCGGAACGCGCGCCAGGAGCAGGAACCCGAGCGCGAAGAAGACCACCAGCGAGACGATCGCGTCCCGGTAGCTGCCCGTCGCCTGATAGGTCAGACCGAAGATCAGCGGACCGAGCCAGCTGACGCCGCGGTCGCTCAATTCGTACGCCGAGAAGTACTCGGCCTCCTTGCCCCGTGGCACCAGATGCGAGAACAGAGACCTGGACAGGGCCTGAGTACCCCCGAGAACCAGGCCGATGCCGGCCGCGAGGACGAAGAACCAGGCGGGTGCGCCGGCCGGCAGGAAGTACCCCGCGCCGATGATGAGGGTCCAGGCGACCAGGGAAGCGAGAATCGTCCGCTTGGCCCCGTACACACGAGCCAGACGGCCCATGCCCAAAGCACCGGCCACCGCGAGCAGCTGCACCAGGAGCACCGCGACGATCAGGGTGGACTGGCCGAGCTCCAGCTCCTTCGAGCCGTAGACCGAGGCCTGGGAGATCACCGTCTGGACGCCGTCGTTGTAGACGAGATACGCGAGCAGGAAGGCGAGCGTCAGGGGGTGGCGGCGCATGTCGCGCAAAGTGGCGCGCAGTTGGCGCCAGCCGCCCGGTGCCGCCTCCCGCTCGGCCGGATCCCGGCGCCGGTCGCGCAGCCTGCTGAGCGGTACGAGCGTGAATGCGCCCCACCACACGCCCGCCGAGGCCAGGCAGATCCGTACGGCGGTCGCCTCCGAGACGCCGAAGGAGTCATGCGCCGTGAACAGGATCAGGTTGAGCACCAGGACCAGCGCGCCGGAGGCATAGCCGAAGGCCCAGCCGCGGGAGGAGACGGCGTCGCGCTCCTCGGGAGTGGAGATCTGCGGCAGATACGCGTTGTACAGCGACATCGATACGGCGAGCGAGGCGTTGGCGACGACGAGGAGCAGTCCGCCGAGCAGATAGCGGTCGCCGTCGAGGAAGAACATGGCCGCCGTGGCCGTCGCGCCCAGATAGGCGGCCGCCGCGAGGAAGGGCTTCTTGCGTCCGGTGCGGTCGGCGGCCGCACCGACCAGGGGCATCGCCAGGGCCGCCAGGATGATCGAGGCCGATACCGAGTACGGGAAGAAGGCGCCGGCCCGCACCGGGATGCCGAAGGGGTGGACGAAACCGTCCGCGTCCGCCGCGGACTCCGCGAGCTCCGTCAGATAGGGACCGAGGAACACCGTCAGGACGCTGGTCGAGTAGACCGAGCACGCCCAGTCGTAGACGTACCAGCCGTGCTGTTCCCGCCGGCGCCGTACGCCGTCGCTTTGTTCCGTGACGGTGTCCGCGCCCACCGCGCCCCCTCGTGCTTGCCTGCCGAGGGTCGCGCTCAGGCCCAGGCCCCGCGCTCCTTGAGCACCTCGGTCAGTGTCCCCGTGTGATCGGTCATGATGCCATCCACTCCCAGGTCCAGGAGTCGCTCCATGCGTGCCCGGTCGTTCACGGTCCATACGTGGACCTGCAGGCCGAGTGCGTGGGCGGTGCGGACGAATCGGTGGTCGACCACGCGGATCCCGGACTGGGTCTCGGGGACCTGGGCGGCCACGGCCGAGCGGCGCAGACGGGAGGGAAGGCCCAGGGAGCGCAGCCGCAGCGCGAGCACCCCGTTGACGCCGAGCGAGGTGGCGAGCGCGGGTCCGCCGAGGAGCTGCGCCCGGGCGACCCGTGCCTCGGAGAAGGAGCCGACGCAGATCCGGTCCCAGGTGTTCGTGCGCCGGATGAGATCGATCAGCGGTACGAGCGCGGGCTCGGCCTTCACGTCCACGTTCCAGCGCGCGTCTGGAAAGGCTTCGAGGAGGTCCTCGAAGAGCGGGACCGGCTCGGAACCCGCCACCCGCGCCTTGCGCACCTCGGACCAGCGCAGATCGGAGATCCGGCCGGCGGTGTCCGTGACCCGGTCGAGGGTGGCGTCGTGGAAGGCGACGAGCCGGCCGTCGGCCGTGGCGTGCACATCCGTTTCGAGATACCGGTAGCCGGAAGCGACCGCGCTGCGGAACGCGGACTCGGTGTTCTCCAGACCGTCCGCCGCCCCGCCCCGGTGGGCGAAGGCGAGCGGTACGGCTGCGTCGAGGTACGGGTGGCGTACGGGGCTGGTCACCGTCGCAGTATCGCGCGCCTGCGTGGCGCCGCGGCGACCACCCGGCTGCCGGGTTCCAGACCCGGGATGGCGAAGAAGCGCAGGAAGAACTGGGCGAGCGGGCCGATCGCCAGGGCGTACGCGACCGTGCCGATGCCGACCGTGCCGCCGAGCAGGAAGCCGGTGGCGACCACGGCGATCTCGATGCAGGTGCGGGCGAGCCGGATCGACCACCCCGTCGCCTGGTTGAGGCCGGTCATCAGGCCGTCGCGCGGGCCGGGGCCGAAGCGGGCCGAGATGTAGAGGCCGGTGGCCACGCCGTTGAGGACGATGCCGCCGAGCAGGGCGAGTACACGCAGCGTCCACCCCTCGGCGTCCGGTACGAGAGCGAGCGTGCCGTCCATGGCGAACCCGACCACGAAGACGTTGGACACCGTGCCCAGCCCGGGTCGCTGCTTCAGCGGGATCCACAGCAGGAGCACCAGTGCGCCGACGATGATCGATACGACGCCGATGGTCAGACCGGTCTTCTCGGCGAGGCCCTGGTGCAGCACGTTCCACGGTTCGAGGCCCAGGCCGGAGCGCAGCAGAAGCGCCGAGCTGGCGCCGTACAGGGTGAGACCCGCGTAGAGCTGAACGAGGCGGCGGGTCAGATGGGTGCCGCGCTGCAAGGTGTCCCCCTCGGTGTCCGTGTGGCTACTGGCCTTCTAGTGGCCTGCACCCCGAGGGGCTGTGGCCTTAACAGGCTGACACATGACACTCTGTGGCTTGCCAAGAGAAGGCCGATAGGGCCAATTCGGGGAAGGTGGACTGGGTTTTATGGCGCAGTGGACTTCGGCGGTGGGCGCCACGCAGCTCGCCCGCCTCATCACCTCGCAGCAGGCGCGCCCGGCCGGCCCAGGCACCCGCCGTCCGCCCGCCTATCGGGCGCTCGCGGACGGCGTACGGACCCTCGTACTCGAAGGGCGGGTGCCCGTCGCCGCGCGGCTGCCCGCCGAGCGGGAACTGGCCCAGTCGCTCAATGTCAGCCGTACGACCGTGGCCGCCGCGTACGAGGCGCTGCGCAGCGAAGGCTTCCTCGAGTCCCGCAGGGGAGCGGGCAGTTGGACCGCCGTACCGGCCGGGAATCCGCTGCCCGCGCGCGGTCTCGAACCGCTGCCGCCCGAGGCGCTCGGCTCGATGATCGACCTGGGCTGCGCCGCGCTGCCGGCTCCCGAGCCGTGGCTCACGCGGGCGGTCCAGGGCGCGCTCGAGGAGCTTCCGCCGTACGCCCATACGCACGGCGACTACCCGGCGGGCCTGCCGGCGCTGCGGCAGATGATCGCGGACCGGTACACCGAGCGCGGCATCCCGACCATGCCCGAGCAGATCATGGTCACCACCGGCGCGATGGGCGCGATCGACGCCATCTGCCATCTCTTCGCGGGCCGCGGCGAGAGGATCGCCGTCGAGTCGCCCTCGTACGCGAACATCCTGCAGCTGATGCGCGAGGCCGGCGCACGTCTGGTGCCGATCGCCATGGGGGAGGGGCTCAGCGGCTGGGACGTGGAGCGCTGGCGCCAGGTGCTGCGGGAGTCCGCGCCCCGGCTCGCGTACGTGGTGGCCGACTTCCACAATCCGACGGGCGCGCTGCCGGACGACGATCAGCGGCGTGCCCTGGTCGACGCCGCACGCTCCGCCGGGACCGTGCTCGTCGTCGACGAGACGATGAGCGAGCTGTGGCTCGAGCCCGGTTTCGAGATGCCGCGTCCGGTCTGCTCCTTCGACCCGGCGGGCTCGTCCGTGATCACGGTCGGCTCGGCGAGCAAGGCGTTCTGGGCCGGGATGCGGATCGGCTGGGTGCGCGCGGCCCCCGACGTCATCCGGAGCCTGGTCGCGGCCCGCGCGTACGCCGATCTCGGTACGCCGGTGGTGGAGCAGCTTGCCGTCAACTGGCTGATGAGCACCGGGGGTTGGCAGGAGGCTGTGGCGATCCGACGTACCCAGGCGCTGGAGAACCGGGACGCCCTTGTGGCAGCGGTCCGGCGCGAGCTGCCCGACTGGGAGTTCGAGGTGCCGAAGGGCGGTCTGACGCTCTGGGTGCGCGCCGGCGGTCTGTCGGGCTCGCGCCTGGCCGAGGTCGGGGAGCGGGTCGGTGTGCGGGTGCCCTCGGGGCCGCGGTTCGGTGTGGACGGGGCGTTCGAGGGCTTCGTGCGGCTGCCGTTCACCGTGGGCGGCGCGCTGGCGGACGAGGCCGCCGTGCGCCTTGCCGCCGCGGCCCGGCTCGTCGAGGGCGGAGCCGGGGGCAGCGCGCAGCAGCCGCACACGTTCGTGGCGTAGCGCTCAGACGTTGGACGGGCTGAGCGTGTCGTCCTCCGTGGCGACGCGCTCCGGCAGCAGGTCGAGCACCGCGCGCCGCTGGGTGTCGCTGGTCGCGTCGTCGTACGGGTCCGGGGTGGCCGGGACCTGGAGGCGGTGCACCGGGCCCGTGCCCATCCGGGCGTAGCCGCGCCCGGCCGGGACGTCCGGGGTGGGCGTGGTGTGCGGGGAGGTGCCGAGCACCGCCTCGATCTGCTCGGCCGGCGCCGCGCCGAGCACCACGCGGGCGCGGGTGTGCTGGCGTACGGGATCGCTCAGCGCATCCATGGTGTCGAACTGATCGGCCACGACCACCGTGACGTTGGCCGCGCGGCCGTGCCGCAGCGGGACCTGGAGCAGCCCTTGCGGGTCGTCGCGGCCGTCCGCCGCGGCCAGGTGTCCGAGCACGCTGGGGCGGTCGAGCAGGATCCAGAGCGGGCGGCGGGTGTCGTCGGGCGCCGGGTGGCCGGCCTGGCGGGCACGATTCGCGGCGATCAGCCGGCGCTCCGTCTCATGGGCGGCCCACTCCAGGCAGGCAGCCGCGCCCGCGAGCCCGCACTCGACGCCGAGGACGCCCCGGCGTCCGGTGAGGCAGGCGTACTCGCCCGTGCCGCTGCCCTCGACGATGAGGACGTCGCCGTACTGGAGGGCCTGCAGCGCGAGGGAGCGCATCAGGGTCGTGGTGCCGCTGCCGGGCTGGCCGACGATCAGCAGATGGGGTTCGGTCGAGCGGGGCCCCGTGCGCCAGATCACCGGCGGTACGTCGCGCTGCTCGCCGCCGTCGAGGACGGGGAGTGTGCGCTGGACGGCGGTCTCGTCCGTGAAGCCGAGAACCGTCTCGCCGGGGGTGGTCACGAAGCGCTGGGCTGCGATGTCCGTGGGCAGCGGCGGCAGCACATGGACCGTGAGCTCGTTGCCCTCTTCGTCCCACTCGAAGTGGTACTCGCGGCCGCGGCCCGACTTCGCGTGCAGTACCTGCTCGATGCGGGCCCGGGACGAGGCCTCGCCATCGGTGAAGTACGCGGGGTAGCGCAGGGCGAGCCGGCTGATGCGGCCGTTCTCGTCGAACTCATGGGCCGTGAACGCCTTGTCCCACTCGCCGCCGTGCGAGTAGAGCGGGCTCGGGTCCTCGGGGACCGAGAAATACGGGACCAGCGCCTCGTAGAGCGTGTGCAGGCGCTGGAGCTGGTTCTCGTCGGGGCCGGTCTGGACCGGGGTGCGGTCGCGGCCGGTCCATGCGGCCGCCGCCATCAGCGAGATCAGGGCGAGCAGCGGTCCGTACGGGACGAGGACCACGACGAGGAGACAGGACGCCACCAGGAACAGGACGGGTCCGCGGCGGTCCTTGGGGGTCTCGGTCCATTTGCGCCGCCCTGCGGAAGCGAGGCGGCGCAGTCCCCGAGTGATGGTGATCAACGGATGGAGCACGTCCGTGGCGCTGTCGGCTGCCGTCCTGGCCATCTCCCGGCTTCGCGTGAGGGACGCGGAACCGGTGGTCAGAATGCGCGGGAGTGGTCGCCTGGCCACGTCGTACTCCTGAAGTTGTGATCCGTTGGTTGAGCGCGCGAGGCGCCGTCAGAACTTGATGCCGCCGAGGAGGCTGGCCAGGCTCGCTCCGCCGGCCTTGATGCTCGGGGCGATGGCGGTGCCCGCGAGATAGAAGCCGAAGAGCGCGCAGACCAGCGCGTGGGACGCCTTGAGGCCGTCCTTGCGGAAGAAAAGGAAGACGATGACGCCGAGCAGCACTACACCCGAGATGGACAAAATCATGAGAGTTCTCCTGGTCGAGGGGACAGTCACCATGAGTTCTTCCAGGCTCACAGCATGTATCCATACGACAAAAGGTGCAACTGGGTGAAATTCCGCTAATTTCCCTCGTATGGGTGCATGCCGCTGAGCCGGCCGGGCGGGCGTCGGGCCGCAAGGAGACCCGAGGTGATCTTTGCCTCGGGCGGGGGCGCTCATGTGCCGTGACGGGCAGTACGCTGTCGATTCACTCGTACGGCCGACGTGGTCGTACGCAGGGGTTTTCTCCCCACCGATCACTCAGCGAAAGGTCTGGCCGATGACGGAAGCACCCGATCCGGAGGTCGTGGAGCTCGCCACGAAGATCTTCGATCTGGCGCGCCAGGGCGAGACCGAGACCCTTGCCGCCTATGTGGACGCCGGTGTCCCGGTGAATCTCACCAACGACCGCGGCGACTCCCTGGTCATGCTGGCCGCCTATCACGGGCATGCCGCCGCGGTGCGCGCCCTGCTCGAGCGTGGCGCGGATGCGGACCGGGCGAACGACCGGGGGCAGACGCCGCTGGCGGGCGCCGTGTTCAAGGGCGAGGACGACGTGATCAAGGTGCTGCTCGACGGGGGCGCCGATCCGGCCGCGGGGACGCCGTCGGCGGTGGACACGGCGCGGATGTTCGGCAAGGCCGACCTGCTCGAGTTGTTCGGCGCCGGGTAATACCGGGCTGCACGGGGGTATGCGGGGGGTCAGCGGAAATCTGGTCGACCCAGCCGATGGGCTGGGCCATCATGACGTCGTGATGCACGGACACGATTGCTGGGCAGATGACTCAGCACGCGGACCGTGACCGGCCCATCCCCGGGCCGCCGACCGAGAGGCAGAGGAAGATGGCTTTCAGCAAGCAGATGACGACGGCCAGCCGCACGTGTTGTTGCGCCGGCAGGTAGTGCACGGACACCCCCTGTTGCGTCGACAGCTTGATGTGAGGCTCCTTCCATGTTCGACACGGTCATAGCGCCCAGCGGCACGCTGCTCGGCCTCCTCCAGCGAGGCCGCGGCGACGGCACGCTGCACGCGCTCACAGCCCCCCGCGAGGAAGCGCTCGCGGCCCTGAACCACTGCGTGCTGAGCGACCCCCGCCACGACTGGCAGGTCGAGAACCGCTCGCTCTACTACGCGCGGCTCTACCTGGACCTGAACGGGTCGCTCGAGCAGATCGCGCAGCACCTGTTCTGCGCCGAGGACGTGCTCGACTCCGACGAGACCCGTACCGGCCTCGCCCTCTCCGTGCTCGGCCATCTCGCCTCGTACGGGCGTGACGACGCGCTCATGCTGCTGCGCCGCTATGCCGCCGAGGGCTCGAACTGGGCCTGGGCACTGGACGAACTCGCGCTGCGCGACGACGACTCGGGCCTGCGCACCCTGGCCGAACCCGTGCTCGCCCGCTTCCCGCGGACCGCGGAAGGGGACACCGAGCTGTCGGCCGCCGTGCGCGACGCCTTCGAGCCGAGGCCCTGGCGGCTGTGGGCCGAGGATCCGCGCGAGTTCATCGGGGCCCGGGTGCGCGCCGCCGGGGAGCGCGGCTCCTTCGACCAGTGGCAACGGCAGATGAGGCCGGCCGGTCCACGACCGGGCTGGAGCGTCGCCGCCGTGTTCGCCTGGGCCGAGGAGGCCATGGAGCGGGGCGCCGGACGCCATGTGCCGGCCGCCCGGTGCCTGACCGCCGTGGCCGGGCCCGAGGATCTGCCCGAGATCATTTCCGCGGCGCGATCAGGGTCCGACGGGGCCCGCAGCACAGCGTTGCGCTACCTCGCCGACGCGCAGGACCCCGTCGTGCTCGATCTGGTCGAGGCCGCACTGATCGACGGTTCGCAGACCGTGATCGAGGCCGCCGTCGACGCGTTCGAGCGGATGACCGATGACAACGCCCTTGAGCGCGCCCGCCGTTGGGCCGAGCGGCCCGATGCGCTCGGGGCCGCCGCCGGACGGGTGCTCGCCTGCAGGGGCGGCGCCCAGGACGCCTCGCTTGTGCTCGGTGCGCTGCGTGAGGCGGTGCGGTCCGAAGGGGCCGACGGGCCGACCCTGTGGACCCTGGTGGACGGCACCGGACGGCTCGGCATCGCGTGTGCCGCGCCGGTGCTGCGCCATATCTATCGCGAGACCGCCTCCTCCCATCTGCGGGGGCGCGCCGCCGATGCGCTCGCCGCCACCGATCCCTCCTTCGCCGCGGGCTTCGCGGTGGAGTGCCTGTGGGACTGCGAGGAGACCACGCGGGAGCTCGCCGCACGGCGGGCCGAGACCGCCGACAGCCGTGTCGTGGAGCAGTTGCGCCGGCTCGCCGCCGATCCGGCGGAGGAGACCGAGATGCAGACCGTGGTGCGCAGTCGGATCGGGCCCGACGCCTAGGGAGCCGGGCAGGCGGCGGGGAACGCTAACGGGACGTTCCCCTGCCCGAAAGATCCACGTTGACGCGGCAACGCCGCGGGCGACGACAACACCGGTATGCGTGTAGTCATCGTCACCGAATCCTTTCCCCCCGACGTCAACGGCGTGGCCCACTGCGCGGTGCAGACCGCGCTCCATCTTGTACGGCGCGGTCATGAACCTCTGGTCGTCGCCCCCGCCACCGCCCACGGGCCACCCGCCGCCGAGTCCGACGGGCCTTGCCCCGTCGTGCGCGTCCCCTCCGTGCCGCTGCCCGGCTACCCGCAGGTCAGAGTGGCCCTGCCGAGCCGGCGCATCGCCGCGGCGCTGAGCTCCCACCGGGCCGAACTGGTCCATCTGGCCAGCCCGTTCGTGCTCGGAGTGCGCGCCATGGCGGCCGCGTCCCGGCTCGGCATTCCCGCCGTCGCCGTCTACCAGACCGATCTGGCCGGCTATGCCCGTACGTACGTGGGCGCGGGTGAAGCCGCCGCGTGGCGGCGTATCCGGGCCGTGCACAAGGCGGCCGACCGGACCCTGGCGCCGTCCGGTGCGGCGATGCGGGACCTGGCCGCGCAGGGGGTGCCGAGGGTCGCCCTGTGGCCGCGCGGTGTGGACACCGCACGGTTCGATCCGGCGCTGCGGGACGAGGAGTTGCGCCGCAGGTACGCACCGAACGGCGAACTGGTCGTGGGCTACGTGGGGCGGCTCGCACCGGAGAAGCAGGTCGAACTGCTCGCCGGCGTCTGCCGGATGGACGGCGTGAGCGTCCTGGTCACCGGTGACGGGCCCAGCGAGCACAGACTGCGGGACATGCTGCCCGGCGCGCACTTCCTCGGCAGGCGTACAGGCGGTGAACTCGCCCGGATCTTCGCCTCGTTGGACCTCTTCGTGCACACCGGGCCGTTCGAGACCTTCTGCCAGACCGTGCAGGAGGCCATGGCCAGCGGAGTGCCGGTGATCGCCCCCGCGGTGGGCGGCCCGCTCGACCTGGTGGCGCACGGCCGCAGCGGGCTTCTGGTGCCGGCAGGCGACCCGGCCGCGTTCCGGGACGCGGTGTGGTCCCTTGCGGCGGATCCCGAACGGCGGGCCGCGTACGGGCGGGCCGGACGGGACATGGTGCGCGAGCGCACCTGGGAGGCGGTCGGCGATCAGCTGCTCGGCCACTATGCCGAGGTGCTGCGGGCGCGAACGGCGGTGGCCGCATGAGCGCGACGACCGGCCTGCGGATCGTGCGCATGGCGAACTTCGTGGCACCTGCTTCGGGCGGACTGCGTACCGCGCTACGGGAGTTGGGCGCCGGGTATCTGGCCGCGGGGCATGAACCCGTCCTCATCGTGCCCGGGGAAAGGTACGCGGACCGGATGACCCGGCAGGGGCGGGTGATCACCGTGCCCGGGCCGACGCTGCCCGGAACAGGCGGCTATCGCGTCCTGACCGACCGGCGCGGCCTCACCGGACTTCTGGAGCGGGTGGCGCCCGACCGCCTCGAGGTGTGTGACCGCACCACTTTGCGCTGGACCGGCGAGTGGGCACGGCGCGCCCGCGTCCCTGCGGTGATGGTCTCGCACGAGACCGCCGACGGGGTGCTGCGGACCTGGGGACTGCCCGGGCCCACCGCCCGGCGGGCCGCGGACCGGCTCAACCGCCGCAGTGCACACGCCTATTCACGGGTGGTGTGCACCACCGAATGGGCCGAGCGCGAGTTCGTGCGGATCCGGGCGCGCAATGTCGTCCGGGCGCCGCTCGGTGTGGATCTGGCCCGGTGCCGGCCCGGGCTGCGGGACCCGGCACAGCGGGCGCGATACGCGGGCGAGAGCGAGGTCCTCCTCGCCCTGTGCTCGCGGCTGTCGGTGGAGAAGCGGCCGGGGACGGCGATCGATGCGATACGGGTGCTGCGCGAGCGGGGCGTGCGCGTACGGCTGGTGGTGGCCGGGGACGGGCCGCTGAGGGCGCGCCTCGAACGGCGGGCGCGGGCGCTGCCGGTGACGTTCCTCGGGCATGTCGCGGACCGGGGGCGACTGGCCGCACTGCAAGCCGCAGCCGATGTGTGTCTGGCGCCCGGTCCTGCCGAGACCTTCGGGCTCGCCGCGCTCGAAGCGCTGGCCTGCGGGACGCCGGTGGTGGCGAGTGCTTCGTCCGCGCTGCCGGAGGTGCTGGGGTCGGCGGGTGCTGTGGCCTTCGACGACGGGGAGTCGTTCGCGGACGCGGTCCGGCTGCTGCTCGGGCGGCCCGAGCGGCTGCGGCGCGGTGCGGCTCGTGCGCGGGCCGAGTGCTTCGGGTGGGCCCCGGCGGGAGCCGACGCATCATGCGCCGCCAGAAAGGCGGCCACCGCCCGGTCCCAC
>NZ_JBEPEW010000185.1:0-14011 GCF_040300965.1 Streptomyces mesophilus
GCTCACGGCGCGAACGGGCCAGTTCGGCGACCGCGACGATGGCCACCACCCAGGCGGCGACGACCAGTTCACCGCTCCACGACGCGGCGGTGTCACCGTCGGGCGGAAGCCAGCGGTACAGCCAGTGGGAGATCAGCAGATGGCCGAGCCACAGCATTCCGATCGCCGCCCACGCCGCACGCCGGTGGCCCGCGACGATCGCGGCGAAGACCGCGAAGGCGACGGTGACGAAGACCGGGCCGTACGGGTATCCGGCGCCGAGGTACAGCATCGTGGTGGCCGCGACGCCGAACACCACCGGTACGGGGTACTTCTTGCGCAGCAGCAACAGCGCGGTGCCGGTGAAGAGCAGAGCGCGGGCGAACACATCGAGACCGGCCCGGTAATCGGTCTGCGCGTGTGCGGCGAAGGTGCTGCCCATCTGCACGAAGACCGTGACCACGAGCGTGGAGATCCAGGGCAGACCGCCGCGCTCCACCCACTTCTGCAGCCCGGGCGGCCCACCGCGCCACGGCGGTCCATGCGGGCCACCGCGCCACGGCGGACCATGCGGGCCGTCGCGCCACGGCGGTCCGCCCCAGGTGCGCGTCGGGGACCCGGGGGTGTGCTGCTCTGCCATACCGCCACGCTAGACCGCCCGGACACGCCGCGACGTCAGCCGTGGGAGGTGAGCGGGGGTACTCCCGGTGAAGTACATGACGTGCGGCCCAAGGGCCCGGCCCGCCCGGCACCGGGCCACGCAGAGCCGCACGGGCCGCACCGGCCGCACCGGCCGCCGGTGGCGTTCAATCACGCCAGGCGGGTGCCGCCGCCCGAACGTAGTCGGTGAAGTCGCGCGGCTGACGGCCCAGAGCGCGCCACACACCGTCGGAGATGTGGTCGTCCAAGCCGCGCCGGATCGGACTCACCGCCTCCGCATAGTCCTCTGCTTCCGCCGCCGGCCAGCCCTGCCCGGTGAGTTCCGAGATGAACCGGCCGGGAGAGAGCGGGACATAGCGGATGCTGCGGCCGGTCGCCTCGGCGATCTCGGCGACGGCCTCGGCGATGGTCAGGGCCCGTGGGCCGGAAAGCTCGTACGTCTCACCGGAGTGGCCGCCCTCGGTGAGCGCGGCGACCGCGACCGCGGCGATGTCCACGGCATCGACAAAGGAGGCCGCGCCGCCGCCGGCCGGGAGCCTCACTTCACCGGCAAGGACCGCGTCGCGGAAGATTCCTTCACTGAAGTTCTGTGCGAACCACGCGGGCCGGAGAATCGTCCAGTCGATTCCGCTCGCGCGCACCGCACTCTCACCGTCCACGTGGGTGGCGCCGGCGCTGTTGGCCTCGCCGGAGTAGCCCGGCACGTCCACACCGCGCCCCGACAGCAGCACGACGCGCTCGACACCCAGCTCGACTGCGCGCTCGACGAAGGGCCGCGTGAGGAGGTGCCCGTCGAGCGGCACGAGGTAGACCGCCTTGACGCCGTCGAGCGCGGTGTCCCAGGTCGCGCGGTCGTGCCAGTCGAAGGCCGGTTCGCCGGAGCGTGACGCCACGCGGACCGAGGCACCCTGCGCCCGCAGCCGGGACACGACGTGGCTGCCGGACTTGCCCGTACCGCCTGTTACCAGAAAACGATGTGTGCTCATGAGCCCAGCCAAGCCCCTTCACATGAGACGGGCCATGGTCAGCCGACTCACTTCGATGTCTGTGCGTCTACGGTCGAGCTATGGATGTACTTTCCGACCTCCTTGACGGCGTGAGGGCACGGGGTGCGCTGTTCCAGCGGACGGCCGTGAGCGGGCCCTGGTCCGTGCGTTTCGCCGGGGGATCACCGCTCACCCTGGCCACGATGCTGCGCGGCAAGGCCTGGATCGTTCCGGACGACAGCGAACCGGTGCCGGTCGGCACCGGGGACATCGCGATCATGCGCGGCCGCGCGCCGTACACGGTCGCCGATGATCCGGCTACACCGCCGCAGGTCGTGGTCGACAGTGCCGACTACTGCACGCCCGCCCACGCAGACGAGGCCGGCGCCGAGCCGGAGGGATCGGCCCTGCTGCTCAGTGGTGCCTATACCGGCCGCGGCGAGATCAGCGAGCGGCTGCTCCTCGCCCTGCCCGAGTACCTGGTCATCCCCGCCGACGGCCGCCGCCCGCTGTTCGACCTTCTCGTCGAGGAGATGGCCTCGGACAGGCCCGGACAGCAGGCGATGCGCGACCGGCTGCTCGACCTGTTGCTCCTCTCGACACTGCGCACCTGGTTCGACCGGTCCGAGGCCAACGCGCCGCCGTGGTACCGCGCTTCACGCGACCCGGTGGTGGGGCATGCGCTGCGACTGCTCCACGCCGATCCGGCCCGCCCATGGACGGTGGCGGGTCTGGCGGCCGAGTCGGGGGTGTCCCGCGCGGCCTTCGCCCGCCGCTTCACCGCTCAGGTCGGCGAGCCGCCGATGGCCTACCTTGCCGCTTGGCGCATCGGCTTGGCGGCCGACCTGTTGCGTGACACGGACGCCACGGTCGGATCGATCGCCCGACGAGTCGGTTACGCCAACACCTTCGCGCTGAGCGTTGCGTTCAAACGGCTGCGCGGCATCACCCCGACGCAGCACCGCGTGACGGCGCCGCCGCGCGAGCCCGGGACGTGAGGAATCAACGCCGGGCGCCGACGGCAGGAAATGGATCGACGGCTCGGCGCTCCTCTGCCACAGTGGCCCACCATGACCGTCTGGGATCTTGTGACCGCCGCGGATGTCCGGCTCATGCAGTCGCTGGCGCAGCGGGTCACCGCCGCGCGCCCGGAGCTGATCAACGCGGACGCGTCGTACGGCGAACTGGCCTGGATCTGGGGCAAGGGCCATGCCGCCCAGGGTGCGCACTGGCCGCGCAAGCTCTGGTTCGCGGGCGCCGACGGTGGTGAGCTGGTGGCCTGGGCGTGGGCCCAGCTGCCGCGCCAGGTGAAGCTGAGCGACGGATCGGTGAAGGACATCACCGGCGCGTATCTCGCGTATCAGATCCACCCCGGCCACGCCGAGCTCGTCGATGAGGTGATCGCCTGGTACGACGACGCGGCCGCGGGCCTCGAACGCACCGTGCTTCCGAGCGCCGACGACACGTACGCCCTCGAGCGGTGGGCCGCGCACGGCTATGCGACGGATCCCTCCGAGCTCGGCGAGAACGGCTCGTGGACCCAGCTCAACGAGCGGGAGCTCACCGATCTCGAAGAGCCGGTCCTCGCGGAAGGATTCTGCTTCCTCACCGCCGACGAAGCGGGCCCCGAAGCCGCGGTCCGGGCCCATGTGGACGCCTGGCACACCTCGGCGTACTCCGTCGAGGCCTACGAGGGGGTGCGGGCGACGGCGGGATACCGCGGCGATCTGCACCTGCTGGTGCGGGCCCCGGACGGGACGATGGCCTGCTCGGCGATCATGTGGCTGGACGAGGTGAACCGGACCGCCGAGTTCGAGCCCGTCGGCACCCACCGCGCGTACCGCCGCCGGGGCCTGGCGCGGGCGCTGCTGCTGAAGGGAATGCACCTCGCCCGGGGAGCGGGGGCCACGCACATGACCGTCGCCTGCCTGGGCGCTCCCGGATATCCCGCGGCGCGCGGCCTTTACTACGGCCTCGGATTCCGCCCCTTCACACGGGACACCCCGCTCCTCAAGCCCGCGACCGCCCCGGTCGTCACGCCTCCGACTGCCCAGGACCCCGGTCCAGCGCGCTGACCGCCCGCCGCGCCATCGGATGCGTCCGTACGATCTCGGCGAGCGAGGTCGAACCCTGCACGATCCGTACGAACGCGTTCCAGGCGGGCCGCAAGCCGGTGATCGCGGCGTGCAGCATCCCCGGCCTGCGCTCGAACAGGGTCAGCACCCGGCGGCCCATGTTCATCTCCACACCGAGGCCCGCCTTGACGGCGAAGGCGTAGTTGAGTGCCTGCCGCCGTGCGTCGACCGCGTCCTGCGCCTCGGCGATCCGCACGGCCCACTCCCCCGCGAGACGGCCCGAGCGCAGTGCGTACGAGATGCCCTCGCGGGTCCACGGTTCGAGCAGCCCGGCCGCGTCACCGCAGACCAGGACGCGGCCGCGGGAGAGCGGCGAGTCCTCGGTGCGGCACCGGGTGAGGTGGCCGGAGGAGATCGACGGTTCGAAGCCGGCCAGACCGAGCCGCCCGATGAAGTCCTCGAGGTAGCGCTTGGTGGCCGCGCCCTCGCCCCGGGCCGAGATCACCCCGACCGTCAGCGTGTCGCCTTTGGGGAAGACCCACCCGTAACTCCCGGGCAGCGGGCCCCAGTCGATGAGGACGCGGCCCTTCCAGTCCTCGGCGACGGTCGGCGGCACGGGGACCTCGGCTTCGAGTCCGAGATCGACCTGGTCGAGTTTCACCCCGACGTGTGCTCCTATCCGGCTCGCGCTGCCGTCCGCGCCGACGACCGCGCGGGCGAGGACCGTCTCACCGTCGCTCAGGACCACCGCGACCGTGCGCCGGTCGGGCACCTCGGGGCCGTGCTGTTCGACGCGCGAGACGGTGACGCCGGTGCGCAGTTCGGCCCCCGCCTTCTGCGCCGACTCGACCAGCTGCTGGTCGAACTCGGGACGGTTGATCAGACCGAACAGCATCTTCTTGGAGCGGCGGGTGCGCGCGAACTTCCCGTCGAGGGAGAAGGTCACCGCGTACACCTTGTCCTTGAGCGGCAGCTCGAAGCCGGGCGGCAGTGCGTCACGCGAGGGGCCGATGAGGCCGCCGCCGCAGGTCTTGTACCGCGGCAGTTCCGCTTTCTCCAGGAGCAGGACGCGCCGCCCTGCGACAGCCGCCGCATGGGCAGCCGACGCTCCGGCGGGGCCTGCGCCCACCACCACGACGTCCCATACCTCAGGTGTCTCGTCCGGGGCGTTACGGTCCGCGTTCTCGCTGCTCACGATGGCCTGCTGCTCCGATCCGACGGTGTCTGCTGCTCCTTCAACGGAGATCCTACGGCGGGCCCGGCGGGCCCCCGCCGCCGGAACGGGGCGTCTGCCCTTGTGAAAAGATCCCCATGCGGAATACGTGCACAACTTCCGCACACCTGTACAACGTCGCACCCACCAGGAGCGTGCCCATGTCGCCGAACCCGGCGCACGAACGGATCGCCGAAACCATCGCCGCCCTCATGCCGAAGGCGAAGCAGGAGCTGGCCGAGCTGGTGGCGTACCGGTCGGTGGCGGACTTCGAGCAGTTCCCGAAGAGCGAGAGCGAAGCCGCCGCGAACTGGGTCGCCGACGCACTGCGCACCGAGGGCTTCACGGACGTGGCCCTGCTCGACACCCCGGACGGCACCCAGTCCGTCTACGGTCTGCTGCCCGGCCCCGAGGGTGCGCCGACGGTGCTTCTGTACGCGCACTACGACGTGCAGCCGCCGCTGGACGAGCAGGCCTGGCTCACCCCGCCGTTCGAGCTCACCGAGCGGGACGGCCGCTGGTACGGGCGGGGCTCCGCGGACTGCAAGGGCGGCGTGGTCATGCACCTCCTGGCGCTGCGTGCGCTGAAGGAGAACGGTGGTATCCCGGTCTCCGTGAAGTTCATCGCCGAGGGCTCCGAGGAGCAGGGCACGGGTGGTCTCGAGCGGTACGCCGAGGCGCACCCCGAGCTCCTGGTGTCGGACGCGATCGTCATCGGTGACAGCGGCAACTTCCGCGTCGGACTGCCGACCGTCACCTCGACTCTGCGCGGGATGACCTTGCTCCGGGTCGAGATGGACACCCTCCAGGGCAATCTGCACTCCGGCCAGTTCGGCGGCGCCGCCCCGGACGCGCTCGGTGCGCTGATCCGCGTCCTCGACTCGCTGCGCGCCGAGGACGGTTCGACCACAGTCGACGGCCTGGACGGCGACCAGACCTGGGAAGGTCTGCAGTACCCGGAGGACGACTTCCGCGGTGACGCCAAGGTCCTCGACGGTGTCGAGCTGATCGGCTCGGGCACGATCGCCGACCGGATCTGGGCCCGCCCCGCCGTCACGGTCCTCGGCATCGACTGCCCGCCGGTCGTGGGCGCCACCCCGTCCGTACAGTCGAGCGCCCGCGCCCTGATCAGCCTGCGGGTGCCGCCGGGCGCCGACGCCGCCGAGGCCACCAAGCTGCTTCGCGCCCACATCGAGGCGCACACCCCGTGGGGCGCCCAGGTCCGCACCGAGCAGATCGGTCAGGGCCAGCCGTTCCGCGCCGACGTCAACTCGCCCGCGTACCAGGCGATGTCGGATGCGATGGCGGTCGCCTACCCCGGTCAGGAGATGCAGTACGCGGGCCAGGGCGGCTCGATCCCGCTGTGCAACACGCTCGACGCGCTCTACCCGGACGCGGAGATCCTTCTGATCGGTCTCAGCGAGCCGGAGGCGCAGATCCACGCCCCGAACGAGTCCGTCTCGCCGGACGAGCTGCGCCAGCTGTCGATCACCGAGGCGCTGTTCCTGCAGAACTACGCGGCGTCCAAGGCCTGACCGCCTGCCCCGCTCCCGGTCCCGCTCCCCCTCCGGGGAGCGGGACCGTACTTTTTTGGCCACGTGCACGACCGCGGGGCTTCGCGGCGATCAGTGCGGGTACTCGGCATGCCCGGCCCATGCGGCACGGCCCCAGGTCAGAGGCATGGCTGCGGGCGCCGGAGTAGAATTGGCCACAGTCGAGGGAGCAGTGTCGTGGGACAGAGCCTCGAAGCGAGAACGGCAGCGGACCGCCCGGCAGGCCCGCCGCATCCGGCCTCGCAGCCGTCCACGGATGCCACAGCCGCGCAGCGGTCCCCGGTGAGCTCGCACAACGAATGGGACCCGCTCGAGGAGGTCATCGTGGGCCGCCTCGACGGCGCCACGATTCCCACCGGCCACCCCGTCGTGACCTGCAACGTGCCCTCGTGGGCCGGACGGCTGCAGGGTCTGGCCGCGGGCCTGAGGTATCCGCGCCGCCTGGTCGAGCCCGCCCAGGACGAGCTGGACGGCTTCGTCGAACTGCTCGAATCCCTGGGCATCACGGTGCGGCGGCCCGAACCGGTCGACCACAAACGGCGTTACGCCACTCCCGACTGGTCCGCGCGCGGCTTCTGCAACACCTGCCCCCGCGACAGCCTCCTGGTCATCGGCGACGAGATCATCGAGACACCGATGGCCTGGCCGTGCCGCTACTTCGAGACCCACTCGTACCGGGCCCTGCTCAAGGACTACTTCCGGCGCGGCGCCCGCTGGACCTCCGCGCCCAAGCCCCAGCTGACGGACGAGCTGTTCGAGCCGGAGTTCCGCACTCCGGCCGAGGACGAGCCGATGCGCTACATCCTCACCGAGTTCGAGCCTGTCTTCGACGCCGCAGACTTCGTACGCGCGGGCCGCGATCTCTTCGTGACGCGCAGCAATGTCACCAACCGGACGGGCATCGAGTGGCTGCGCCGGCATCTCGGCCCCGGCTACCGCATCCACGAGATCGCGAGCAGCTGCCGCACTCCGATGCATGTCGACACCACGTTCATGCCGCTGGCTCCCGGCAAGGTGCTCATCAATCCGGCTTACGTGGACCCCGACCGGCTCCCGGAGGGCTTGCGTTCCTGGGATGTCCTGGTCGCTCCCGAACCCGATCCGATCGACGAGCGGCTGCTCAAGATCACGTCGATGTGCGGGCAGTGGCTGAGCATGAACGTCCTCATGGTGGACGAGAGGAGGGTCATCGCGGAGCGCCACCACACGGGCATGCTGCGTGCCCTGGAGCGCTGGGGCTTCGAACCGATCCCCTGCGATCTGCTGCACTACGCGCCCTTCGGCGGTTCCTTCCACTGCGCGACGCTGGACGTGCGCAGGCGGGGCACCCTGGAGTCGTATCTGCCGTGAGCCGCACGGTTCCTCAGTCGACCGGAACGCCGCCCTCCAAGTACAGGGGCACGCCCCGCTCCCGCGCGCGCAGCGCCCATCGCAGCCGCTCGAAGCGGACCGGCGGCAGCAGGGCGGCGGCCTCCGTCTCCGAGACGAAGCGGCAGGCCCGCAGTTCCGGGCCGGGGAGCAGCGCGCGTTCCGCGGCGTCGGCGGGGAGCCGGCCCCCGTCGAAGAGCAGCCGTATACCGCCGTATCCCGGGGGGTGCGGCGGCTCCCAGTCGATCACCAACAGGCTCGGATTGCGGACCAGTCGGATGCCGGTCTCCTCGGCGACCTCCCGTATCCCGGCCGCGGCGGGTGCCTCGCCCGGCTCGACCACACCGCCGGGGAACTCCCACCCGGCCTTGTACGTGGGATCGACGAGCAGCACGCGGTCCTGCTCGTCGAAGAGCAGCACGCCGGAGGCGAGGGTCTCCGCGGACGGCTCGGGGGTCTGCACGATGTCGCTCACCCCGGCCGCCTCGGTACGTACCGCCTCCGCGATCCGCTCGGCTGCCTCGCGCGGGCTCAGCACCCCGGTGTCGAGAAGGTACGCGTCGGCCGCCAGCCAGGCACCGAGTGCGTCGAGGTAGGGCTCGATGTGCTCCAACGACCACTGGCGCACCCGCAGTTCGCCGTCGGGGGTGTCCGGTACCTCGCGCCGGGCGATCCGCTCGCGCAGGATCGTTTCCGCCGGGGCAAGGAGCACATGGCGGACGGGGATGCGCCGTGCCGCGAGGCCGCCGAAGATCTCGTCCCGGTACTCCTGGCGAAGCAGCGTCATCGGGACGATCAGGACGCCTCCCACTTCGGCGTGCAGCGCGGCAGCGGTGTCCACCACCATCCGCCGCCAGAAGCCGAGATCCTGGTAGTCGCTCACTTCGGCCAGGCGCTTGGGCGGCAGCAGCCAGGGCAGCGCTCCGCCGATGACCTCGGGGTCGAAGAGCGTGCTGTTCGGGATCAGGTCGAGCAGTTCGCGGGAGGTGGTGGTCTTCCCCGCACCGAACGCCCCGTTGATCCAGACGATCACGATTCCCCCTCTGCTGCCGGCCCCCGTGTGGCTTGCCCGCTCCGCCGTGCCCCGTAACCCCGTACGCGACGGGCGTGCCGGGTCTGGGCCGCGACCTGCGGGGTAACCGGGAGATATGACCGACATCGTGGATTCGGACGAACTCTTGAGGCGCATTCTGCGCGCCCGTGACTGGGCCGCACGTCAGGAACACGACTGGCGCTCGCGCACCGCCGAGCTGGAACGGGCCGACCCCGACGAGGAGTTCGCGGCGCAGGTCTACGGCTGCGCGTTCCAGGCCGTACGCAGCGTCCTCGACGAGATCATCGAGCCGGGGTCCCACGGCGTCTGAGTCCGGGCGAGGTCCTGCGCGGGAGAGTCGGCCATGGCGGCACCCTAAGCAGCGAGCCTCGGGAACTCACCCGGTTTCCAGGGACTGAGACGGTGGCCTTTGCACCGACTTGCGTAAGTGAACACCGCGGGGGAACCCGGGCCGGGAAGCCGTCTCCACCGAGGGGTTGCCGTGGAAGACCGATCGTTGGCGGAGCGCATCCGCGCGGCAGCGGATGAAGGGCCCGAGGAGCACCTGCCGCAACAGATGTGTGCCGCGTTGTGCGAGGCGCTGCCCGTGGACGGGGCGACGTTCTCGCTGTTGACGCACTTCCCGCAACGCCAGTTGCTGTGCGCTTCGGACGACGTGGGGCTCAGGCTGGAGCAGTTGCAATTCGAATCGGGGCAGGGCCCCTGCATCACGGCCGCGGCGACCGCGCATGTGGTGCTGTGGGAGGACGTGCGCGAACACCGGGCGCTGTGGCCCCTGTTCGGTCCGCTGCTGCGCGAGCATCTGCCGCAGGTCGGCGCGGTCTACGCCTTCCCGCTGCTGACCGGCGGCCAGTGCGTCGGCGCCGTGGACCTCTTCGGCTACGAGCCGAAGCCGATGGACGACTTCACCGTACGGGAGACCCTGGCCGGCGCCGCCGAGATCGCCAAGGTGCTGCAGGTACATGCGATGAACCGGCTGACCACGGATGAACTGCCGCCGTGGGAGCCGGCCGAGGTGATCGAGGCGCACTGGGGCACCACCCACCTCGCCACCGGCGTACTGGCCGAACTGTGGGGCGTCGGCCCGGAGGCCGCGCTCGACCGGCTGCGGGCCCATTCCATCGCCGAGGGCATCCCCCTGCCCGACCTCGCCGCCGCGGTACTGGCCGGCGGCGAGGTGCCCGACGAAATCGCCGACGCGTGGCCGGGCCGGGCGGATTGAGGCGGGGCCCTCGGCGGGAAGACGGCTCCTGAACGGTGCGGCGGCTCCTAGCCCTTCGACGACCCCAGCGTCAGGCCCGCGATGAAGTGCCGCTGCAACAGCAGGAACACGATGATCGTGGGGGCCGCGACGATCACCGAACCCGCGGCCAGCAGGTTGTGGTCGGTGAAGTACTGGCCGCTGAGGTTGTTCAGGGCCGAGGTGATGGGCAGCTTGTCGCCGGTGTTGATGAACACCAGCGCCCAGAGGAAGTCGTTGTACATCCAGGTGAACTGGAGGGTGCCGAGCGCCGCGAGCGCGGGTCGGCACAGCGGCAGGGTGATCCGCCAGTACTGGGTCCACACACCGGCGCCGTCCACGATCGCCGCCTCGATGATCTCCTGCGGCAGTGTGCGCATGAAATTGGCGAGCACGAACACGCAGAAGCCCAGCTGGAATCCCACCTGGACGGCGAGCACCGCCCAGTAGGAGTCGTACATCAGGTACGAGTCCGACATCCAGTAGGGCAGCTCGATCTGGTTGAACAGGGCGTACAGCGGCGTGATGATCACCTGCTGGGGCAGCAGGTTGCCCGCCGTGAAGAGCATGACGAGCACGATGCCGCCGCGCATCCTCAGGCGCGAGACCGCGAACGCCACGAACGACGCGAGGAACAGCACGATCAGTACGCCGGGCACGGCGATGATCAGCGTGTTGACGAAGTACTTCGTCATCTCCGAGTCGTTGAACGCCTGCTTGTAGTAGTCGAACGACAGGGACTTCGGCAGCGAGAAGTAGCCTTCCTCGGCCGTCTCGTCGTACGGCCGCAGCGAGGCGTACACCGCGAGCAGCAGCGGGGCCAGGAAGCCCAGCGAGACCGCGGTGAGGAAGATCTGCGTACCCCAGCGGCCGCGGCGCCGCGGGCGGGACTCGGGCGCGGACACCCGCTCGGTGACGTCCGTCGGCGCGGGTGCGGGAGCGACACTCATCGGTTCTTCTCCCCTCGGAGCTCCTGGACCAGATACGTCACGACGAATCCGAGGGAGAGGACGAGCAGCACCACGGCGATGGCCGAGCCGAACCCGATCCGGCTGGCCTCGCCGATGATGTTGTCGGTGA
Organism: Streptomyces mesophilus; assembly: GCF_040300965.1. GTDB lineage: Bacteria > Actinomycetota > Actinomycetes > Streptomycetales > Streptomycetaceae > Streptomyces > Streptomyces mesophilus_A. The sequence goes on from NZ_JBEPEW010000185.1 coordinate 11,209, forward strand.
CGAGCACGGACAGCAACTCCAGGCCGTTTCTGCCTCTGTTGATGGCATAGACGATGTCGAAGGCACGCAGCGCCTCAATGACCGTGATCACCATGACGATGATGTTGACCGGCCTGAGCGTCGGGAAGACCACACGGAAGAAGGTCTGCCGCTCGTTGGCCCCGTCGATCGCGGCCGCCTCCTTGAGGGAGGCGTCGACCGCCTTGAGTCCGGCCAGATAGAGGATCATCACGTAGCCGGTGTGCCGCCAGGCCGCGGCGATCATCACCATCCAGATGTTGATGTCGGGATCGCCGATCCAGTCGATCGGGTTGTCCTGCCGGCCGAGCAGCGCGTTGAGCGCTCCCTGGTCGCGGGAGAACACCAGTTGGGCGATGAAGCCGACGATGGCGAGCGACAGCACGACCGGCAGGTAGATCGCCGACTGGTAGAAGCGGCTGAAGCGCACACCGCGGTCGATGAGCACGGCGAGGAAGAGGCCGAACGGCGTGGCCACCAGGCCGAGGAAGCCCAGCCACATCAGGTTGTGGCGGACCGCGGGCCAGAACTGCGGGTACTCGGTGAACGCGGTCTTGTAGTTGTCAAGGCCGACCCAGCCGATGTCGCTGACGCCGTCGTAGTTGGTGAAGGACAGGCCGATGGAGGCGAGGGTCGGGCCCCAGACGATGAACAGGTCGATCAGGATGGCCAGGCCGAGCAGGACCCCGAGGACGATGCGGTCGCGGCGGTTGAACCGCCGCGCGCCGCGCCGCCGCCGGCCTCGATCGCCCCGCGTGGAGGTGAGCGACACGGGTGTGAACTCCCAGTACGTAAGGGTGAGTCGGTGGCTCAGCCGGCGGCGAAGACGGTCTTCTTCTGCCGTTCGATGTCGTTGACGAGACCGTCGACGTCCTTCGGGTTGCCGATGAAGCTCTGCAGCGCCGGGATCATCACCGTGGAGGCGAAGTCCGGTCGGGTGTCGCGGTCGAGGAACTGGGAGATCTGCTGGGCACCGGAGACCAGCTCGACGGCCTTCTTCTGCAGCTCCGTGTACTTGCCGGTGTCGGCGCCCTCGTGGACGGCGATGTTGCTCGGGTCGTGCGTCAGATAGATGTTCTCGGCCTCGGCCGTGGCAAGGAACTTGAGGAGGTCCTTCGCCGCGTCCATCCCCTTGTCGTTCTTGAGGTTCTTGCCCTTCTTCGCCAGCAGGAAGCCGTCGATCGGCGCCTCCACCGCGTCCTGGCCGTGCTCCGGGTTGATCTCGGGGAAGGCGAAGAAGTCCAGGTCCTCGCGCTCGTCGTCCGGGAACTGCTGGCCCGGCTGCGGCAGACCGAAGACCGCCATGCCCGCCTCGCTCTTCTGCAGCCCCTGCGCCGCTTCCTGCCAGGTGCGGCCGTTGGCGCCCTCCTGGTGATATGGCATCAGCCGGCGCCAGGTGTCGAAGACCTCCTTGACCTCGGGACCGTTCCACGCCTTCTCGCCGGCCATCAGCGCCTTGTGGAACTCATAGCCGTTGATGCGCATGTCGAGATAGTCGAAGGTGCCCATCGCGGGCCAGCCGTCCTTGTCCGCGAAAGCGATCGGGACGAGCTTGTCCTTCTGCATCTGCTTGGCGAGAGCGACGTATGCGTCAAGGTCCTTGGGCGCCTCGTAGCCGTACTTCTGGAAGACGCTCTTCCGGTGGAAGACGGCCCACGGGTAGTAGTAGTACGGCACGAAGTACTGCTTGCCGTCCTCGCCCGTGGACTGGTCCTTGATCGCGTCGGTGAAGCCGTCGAAGCCGGACCACACGTCGGATATGTCGTGCAGCAGGTTCTTCTTCGCGAAGAACTGCATCCGGTATCCGGCGAACCACATGAAGACGTCGTCCGGCGTGCTCTGCAGATAGCGGTTGATGTTCTCCTGGAACGAGTTGTGGTCGACGGTGTTGACCTTGACCTTGCGGTCGTCCTTCGACTGCTTCTCGTACGCCTTGAACGCCTCGGCGTACGCCTTCTTCGGCACCGGGTCGGAGGCGTTGGATCCCATGGCGACGGTCTTGCCGGCATCGGCGGGCCCACCGCCGCACGCGGTCAGCAGGGAAGGCAGCGCGACGGCTCCGGCACCAAGGGCGGTGCCACGCAGCAGAGTCCGCCGGGACATCCGATGTCCTGCACCGTTTCGGGGTCCGCCGCCGCGCGCACCCTGCCCAGTGAACGATGACTCTGTCATGTCCCTCTCCTTGATTGACTCGTACTGCCGTCGGGTGAACCCAACACAATCGAACGGGAGGCTTGGATCTCACTGCCAACCTGCAGGTTGGTCAAGACTTCCGGCAGGACAAGGGCGAACCGTTATCGCATCGCTTCCAACAGACTCGAACACCGCCTACCGTAAACGCGCGACATGGCGCAGACATGACAACCGACAACGGGTGTGAGTACGGAGGAACGTGACGATCCGTCACGTTCGCACCCGTCAGCGTGGTTCAGAAAATGATCGGAGCGCTGAGGCATCGCCCCGCTCGGTGCAACCAACGGACTCGCGCCTACGCGGACGCGCCCGCCCCCACCCGCGCACCGTTCCCCAGCGCCGCCGCGGCCGCGCCGACCAGGCCGGCATCGGTCCCGGTCATCGCGGGAGTGACGGTCAGGTTCTGCACGAAGGACAGCGTGGCGTAGTCGCGCAACGCTCGGCGCAGCGGCGTGAACAGCACGTCGCCGGCCTTCGCCACTCCCCCGCCGATCACGGCGATCTCTATCTCGACCAGCGTGGCCGTCGCGGCGATCGACGCGGCGAGCGCCTGCGCCGCCCGCTCGAAGGAGGCCAGCGCGACCGGATGGCC
>NZ_JBEPEW010000186.1:0-13947 GCF_040300965.1 Streptomyces mesophilus
GCCGCACCCCGCGGCCCGCCGAGGCCGAGGCCGCGGCTACGCCCAGCCGACCCCACACCCCCCTCCGCATCCACAAACTCCACCCCGATCATCAACCCCCGCCCCCGCACATCCCCCACACACCCATACGCCCCCACCAGCTCCCCCAACTGCGCCAGCATCCGCGCCCCCAACACCTCCGCACGCGCGGCGAGCTGGTTCTCGCGGACGTAGGCGAGGGTCGCCGCGCCCGCGGCCATGGCGAGTTGGTTGCCGCGGAAGGTGCCCGCGTGCGCGCCCGGCTCCCAGACGTCGAGGTCGTCGCGGTAGACGAGGACCGCCAGCGGAAGGCTGCCGCCGATGGCCTTGGAGAGCACCATCACGTCGGGCACGACCCCGCTGTGCTCCACGCCCCAGAACGCCCCCGTGCGCCCGACCCCCGTCTGCACTTCGTCGGCGATCAGCGGAATCCCCCGCTCGGCGGTCAGCTCGCGCATCCGCCGCAGCCAGCCGTCCGGCGCGGGCAGCACCCCGCCCTCACCCTGCACCGGTTCCACGATCATTCCGGCCGGCAGCGGCACCCCGGACTTGGGGTCGTCGAGCAGTGACTCGGTCCAGTGCGCGGCGAGTTCGGCGCCCCGCTCGCCGCCCACCCCGTACGGACAGCGGTAGTCCTGCGGGAACGGCAGCCTGGTGACCCGTACGTCCTGAGCACCGCCCGAGGCCTCCAGGGCCCCCGCGGTCATCCCGTGATACGCCCCCGTGAACGCGAGCATCCCGCTGCGCCCCGTCGCCGTACGCACCAGTTTCAGCGCGGCCTCGACCGCGTCCGTCCCGGCGGGGCCGCAGAACTGCACCCGCCCCCGGTCGGCCAGTTCCTTCGGCAGCGTGGCGAACAGTTCGGTGGTGAAAGCGTCCTTGACCGGTGTGGCCAGGTCGAGGACATGCAGCGGCGCCCCCGAGTCGAGGACGTCGCGGATCGCTTCGAGCACCACCGGATGGTTGTGCCCGAGCGCCAACGTCCCGGCGCCGGACAGGCAGTCGAGATAACGCCGCCCGTCCGCCCCCTCGATGGTCAGTCCACGGGCCCGTACGGGAACGATCGGCAGGGACCGCGCATAGGTGCGCGCCGACGACTCCCGCGACGACTGCCGCCGCAGAATCCCCTCGGCCCCATGGGCCGCGGCTCCCTCACCGAAGGAGCCCTGCCGCGCAAGGGGCACCCCTCCCCCGTCCCTCCACGGCGGCGCGTCGGCGCTCACCGTCGGCTCGGTCACGGCCACGGCGTTCGGTCCTCCCCTGGTGCGGCGGTGTGCGGACGCGGAACACGGCCGTCGTAAGAGCCGGACCAACCGGCGGTACGGCGTCGATATCCGCGGACATAAGGGGAGTTGAACGCTGTTCGCGTATCCCCCGTACGTACCAACGACGAGGGGGCCGGGGGATCACGGGCGTACGGAAGATCCTTGCCGTGACGGAACCGTTGCCGATCCGTCGGAAGTCCCCAATGGCACCGGCATAGGGTGGTTGCCGCCCGATCCGAGAAACGAGACCGGCACCGTTACCGGCTCCGACACCCGGTGCGGGCGCCGAAAACAACCGCCAGAGCAGCCGGCACAGCCACCAGTACAGCCAGCACAGCCAGAAGAACAGCCAGCACAGCCCGACCAGGGGGAGATCCGGATATGCGACCCATACGCCCGCTGCACGCCGTACGCGCGAGGAGGGGCGCGGGCAGCACCACGGCACGCCGTCGCAGCACTCCCCTCTCCGCGCTCGCGCTCTGCGCGGCCCTCGCGCTCACGGCCACCGCCTGCAACGGCGACGACGGCAACGACGCGGCGAACAAGCCGCCTTCGACCGCCACCGACGACAGCATCAAGATCCCCGACGGTCTCAAGGACCGGCTCAAGGAGCACGGGATCGATCTCGATCAGTGGAAGGACGGCGCCTGGAAGGACTGGGACAAGGACCAGTGGCTGCGCGAGGCCGAGGACTTCATCAACCCGATCATCGATGATCTGTGGGATGAGGACCGGATGCGCGACGCGGACAAGCAGCCCGCGAAGCCGGTCGAGGACGACATCTCCGGTGACCAGGGCAAGACCGATCCGACCCCGGCGCCGGTCGAGGCCGCAGCCCTGAACACGCCCTACACGGACGCCTCCCCGGCCACCGGCAAGCTCTTCTTCGACGGTCCCGAGGGCTCCATGGTCTGTTCGGCGACGGTCGTCTCGGACCCGGCCAACCCGGGCAAGTCGAACATGGTGTGGACCGCGGGCCACTGTGTGCACGCGGGCAAGGAGGGCGGCTGGTACCGCAACATCATGTTCGTGCCCTCGTACAACAACGAGGGCAAGTCGGCCGCCGAGCTGGAGGGCGCGCCCAAGGAGGAGATGGCTCCGCACGGTCTCTACTGGGCCGACTGGGCGCAGACCTCGCAGCAGTGGATCGAGACCGGCGGCCCGACGGGCGGCGCCGGCGCTCCGTACGACTTCGCCGTGCTGCATGTGAAGCCGGAGAACGACAACGGCAAGTCACTCGAGGAGACGGTGGGCGGCGCGCTTCCGGTCGAGTTCAAGGCACCGGCCGTGTCCAGCATCGAGTCGATCACCGCGACCGGCTACCCGGCGGCTCCGCCCTACGACGGCCAGCGCCAGCTCGCCTGCGCCGACAAGCCGGGCCGGCTCTCGCTGACCGCCGAGGACCCGACGATGTACCGCATCGGCTGCACCATGACCGGTGGTTCGTCCGGCGGCGGCTGGGTCGCCGAGGGCGCCGACGGCAAGCCCGCGCTGGTCTCCAACACCTCGATCGGCCCGGTGACGGCGGGCTGGCTCGCCGGTCCGCGGCTCGGCGAGGAGGCCAAGGGGATCTACGACGCGGTGAGTGAGAAGTTCGCCGGCTGAGGCCCTGACGCGGGGCGCGTTCCTCCGTTCCGGGACGGAGCGCGCCCTGCCGATATCTTCACCCACCCGCCGCCGTGCACCCACAACTCACCGTGCATAGTGGGTTCTCGTGCCTGGAGGCGGACGCATCCGCGTCGCACTCTGACGCATCCATGACAGAAATCGCCACTCAACGGGGGTCACACCACCATGCGTTCCATCAGACCAACCGCCGTGCGCCTGGCCGCGATAGGCCTTGTCTCGGCGCTCGCGCTCACCGCCTGCGGCGGCGAGGACGACCCGAAGGCGGCCGACAAGCCGTCCACTTCGCAGGGCGCCGACACGGGCTCGGACGACCTCCCGGAGATCCCCGCCGACCTGACCGACCGGCTCAAGAAGCACGGCATCGATCTGGACGAGTGGAAGAAGGGCGGCTGGAAGAACTGGGACAAGGACCAGTGGCTGCGCGAGGCCGAGGACTTCGTCAACCCGGTGATCAAGGACCTCTGGAAGCCTGAGCGCATGGAGGACGCCAAGGACCCGGTCCAGACGATCGACACCAAGGCCGCCTCCAGCAGCGACGCGGGCGTGACCGACCCCGAGCCGGCCTCGGTCGAGGCGCAGGAGGAGAACAAGCCGTACTGGAAGCACGCCGCTCCGGTCGGCAAGATCTTCTTCGACACTCCTGAAGGCGCGGCCGTCTGCTCCGGCACTGTCGTCAAGGACCCCAACAACCCGGGCAAGTCCAACCTCGTGTGGACCGCGGGTCACTGTGTGCACGCCGGCGCCGAGGGCGGCTGGTACCGGAACATCGCGTTCATCCCCGCGTACAACAAGGACGGCAAGTCGCCGGCCGAGCTGCAGAACGCGGGCGCTCAGGACATCGCCCCGTACGGCCAGTTCTGGGCCGACTGGGTCTCGACCTCCGGTGAGTGGATCGACGGCACCACGGCGGCGACGGCCGGCGCCTCGTACGAGTACGACTACGCCGTGCTCCACGTGCAGCCCGAGCAGGGCGGCAAGTCCCTGGAGGAGACGATCGGCACGGCGCTGCCGGTCGACTTCGACGCACCCTCCGCGACCGAGATCGGCACGATGGGCGCCTGGGGTTACCCGCAGGCTCCGCCGTTCAACGGTGTGCAGATGTTCAAGTGCCTGGACAAGCCGGTGCGCCTTTCGCTGACGCAGTCGGCGCCGACGATGTTCCGGATCGGCTGCACCATGACGGCCGGTTCCTCCGGTGGCGGCTGGTTCCACGTCAAGCCGGACAAGAAGACGTACCTGGTCTCGAACACCTCGATCGGCCCGGCCGGCAGCGCGGGCTGGCTCGCGGGACCGCAACTCGGCCAGGGCGCCGAGCAGTTGTTCCTGCAGATGAGTGAGAAGTACGGCGACAAGTAGGTCCCGGCAGCAGCGAAGGCCCGCCTCCCGAAAGGGAGGCGGGCCTTCTGCCGTATCTGTCGGTGGTACCTCAGCCCTTGGCCGGCACGAACGTCGACAGCTCGGCCGCCAACTCCTCGTGCACCAGCGCCTTGAGCAGCGTGCCCTCGCCCGTGTGCTCCTCGGAGAGGACCTCGCCCTCGGCGTGCGCGCGGGCGATGAGCGCGCCCTGCGTGTACGGCACGAGCGCCTCGATCTCGACCGAGGGGCGCGGCAGTTCGGCGTCGATGAGCGCGAGCAGCTTGTCGATGCCCTCGCCCGTACGGGCCGAGACGGCCAGTGCGTACCGCTCGTTGGCGAGCAGGCGCTGCAGGACGACCGGGTCCGCCGCGTCCGCCTTGTTGATCACCACGATCTCCCGGACGTCGGTGGCACCGACATCCCGGATCACCTCGCGTACGGCGGCGAGCTGCTCCTCCGGCGCCGGGTGCGAACCGTCGACCACGTGCAGGATCAGGTCGGACTCGCCGACCTCCTCCATCGTGGAGCGGAACGCCTCGACGAGGTGGTGCGGCAGATGCCGTACGAACCCGACGGTGTCGGCGAGCGTGTAGACCCGGCCGCTCGGCGTCTCCGCCTTGCGGACGGTCGGGTCGAGGGTGGCGAACAGCGCGTTCTCCACCAGCACACCCGCGCCCGTCAGACGGTTGAGCAGCGAGGACTTGCCCGCGTTGGTGTAGCCGGCGATGGCCACCGACGGCACCTTGTTGCGCTTGCGCTCCTGGCGCTTGATGTCGCGGCCCGTCTTCATCTCCGCGATCTCACGGCGCATCTTCGCCATCTTCTCGCGGATCCGCCGCCGGTCCGTTTCGATCTTGGTCTCACCGGGGCCTCGGGTGGCCATGCCGCCACCGCCGCCGCCACCCATCTGCCGGGAGAGCGACTGACCCCAGCCGCGCAGCCGCGGCAGCATGTACTGCATCTGCGCGAGCGCGACCTGCGCCTTGCCCTCTCGGGACTTGGCGTGCTGGGCGAAGATGTCGAGGATCAGGGCGGTCCGGTCGACCACCTTGACCTTGACGACGTCTTCGAGATGGATGAGCTGGCCGGGGCTGAGCTCACCGTCGCAGACCACGGTGTCGGCTCCGGTCTCCACGACGATGTCGCGCAGCTCCAGGGCCTTGCCGGAGCCGATGTACGTGGCCGGGTCGGGCTTGTCGCGGCGCTGGAAGACACCGTCGAGCACCTGGGAACCGGCCGTCTCGGCGAGTGCGGCGAGCTCCGCGAGGGAGTTCTCCGCGTCCTGCAGGGTGCCGTCGGTCCAGACACCGACGAGGACCACGCGCTCCAGACGGAGCTGGCGGTACTCGACCTCGGTGACGTCCTCGAGCTCGGTGGACAGACCCGCCACGCGACGCAGGGACGCCCGCTCGGAACGGTCGTACTGCTCACCGTCCCGCGCGGAGTCGATCTCCTGGCTCCAGGCGACGTCCTCTTCCATCAGGGCTTCGGCCCGAAGTCCTTCGGGGAGGCTCGGCGCGAGGTGGGTGGTCTGGTCCTGCGGGTCCTGCGCGTCCTGGGAAGGGGAAGAGAAGGTCAAGTGGATCCTTTACGTCGATATGGATGCGGGGCCTAAGGTTCGTACGGCTCCCACGCTTGGGTCAACGACTTCCGGTGCCCCAGGATTCCCGGGGCCGCCGTGCGACGTCGACGGCATCGATGGTCGCACGGCACGGGACGTCTCGTCATCCGGCTTTTCCCCGCCCCGGGCGGGTCTCAGTCCCCGCCCGGGGTCTGGTCCCCTGGTTCCCTAGTCCACCGGATCCGCCTTCCACTGCGGCTTCCCCGGCATGACCGGCGTCTTCTCCCCGTACAGCCATCCCTGGAAGAAACCGGAGAGGTCCCGTCCGGCGACCCGGGACGCGAGGTGCACGAAGTCCGCGGTCGTGGCCACCCCGTCCGCGAAGGACGCGACCCAGGCGCGCTCCAGGCGGTCGAAGGCCTTCGCGCCGATCTCCTGCCGGAGCGCGTACAGGACGAGCGCGCTGCCGTCGTAGACGACCGGGCGGAAGATGCTGATCTTCTGGCCGTGCGAGGGCCGCTTCGGCGCGGCCGGCGGCCCGCCCATCGCGCGCCACGAGTCGGACTGCCGGTACGCGTCGCGCATCCGGTCCTCCAGCGACTGCCCGGCCATCTCGTCGGCGTACAGCGCCTCGTACCAGGAGGCGTGCCCCTCGTTCAGCCACAGGTCGGACCAGGTGCGCGGGCTGACGCTGTTGCCGAACCACTGGTGGGCGAGCTCATGGACCATGATCGAGTCCACGTACCACTCGGGGAACACGCTCCGCGTGAACAGCGAGCGCTCGAAGAGCGACAGGGTCTGCGTCTCGAGCTCGAAGCCCGTCTCGGCGTCGGCGATCAGCACCCCGTACGTCTCGAAGGGGTAGCGCCCGATCTTCCGCTCCATCCACGCGATCTGGTCCGGCGTCTTGCGCAGCCAGCGCTCGAAGAGCTCCCGGTCCTTGGTGGGCACCACATCGCGTACGTGCAGTCCGTGCGGCCCCTTGCGGTGCACGACGGTGGAGTGGCCGATGGAGACCTGGGCGAGCTCGGTCGCCATGGGGTGCACGGTGCGGTACGTCCAGGTGGTGTCGGACCCGGACCTGTCGCGCCCGGCGGCGAGCCCGTTGGCGACGGCGGTGTACTCGCGCGGCGCCGTCACCCGGAAGGTGAACCGGGCCTTGTCCGAGGGGTGGTCGTTGCAGGGGAACACCAGGTGCGCCGCATCCGCCTGGTTCGCCATGACGAGCCCGTCGCCGGTGCGTACCCAGCCGCCCTCGTACTGCTTGTCGGGGACCGGGTCGCTGGTGTGGTGCACGGTGATCCGCATCCGGCTGCCGGCGGGCAGCTCGCGGGCGGGAGTGACGATCAGATCCTCACCCATGCTCGCGAAGGCCGCCTTGGCGCCGTTGACCTCGACGGAACGCACCTCGCCCTGCGCGAAGTCGAGGTTGACGCGGTCGAGGGAATCGGTGGCCACCGCGTCGATCTTCGTGACGGCGTCGAGGGGATCCAGGTTGGAACCGCCGTAGTTGAACGAGAGGTCGTACGCCTGGACGTCGTAACCGGGGTTGCCCAGGTGCGGGAAGAGCGGGTCGCCGATGCCGAGCGGCGCGGCGGGCGAGGGCGCGCTCGCGGCGAGCAGGGAAAGCGAGGCGGCGGCCAGGAGCGCGGCCTTGAGACGGGGCTTGAGCAGCATGGATTACGGCTATCAGCGCGCACCGCGTCGGCGTCGACGGCGCGAGCGCGACCCACTCGAACGGGGCCCTCGTCCAGACTACGAAGTCGCCGCCGCCCGGTGCTGCGCGCGGCTCACGTCGTACACGCCGGCGACCTTGCGCATGGCCCGCATCAGGCCCGGAAGGCGTGCGGCGTCGGGGAGTTGCAGCGTGTACGTATGGCGTACGCGGCCTTCGGTGGGCGGTTCGACCGTCGCCGAGACGATCGCGACGCCCTCGACCGCGATGGCCTCGGTCAGGTCGGCAAGCAGATGCGGGCGCCCGAAGGACTCGGCGGTGAGCGTCACACGGCAGGACGCAGAGTCCACCCAGCGCACCCCGACGGGCCCGCGACCGAGCCCGGCCATCCGGCCCACGGCGGGGCAGCCGACGCGGTGCACGGTCACCACGTTGCCGCGGACAGCGAACCCGGTGACGGCATCGGGCGGCACCGGCGTACAGCACCCCGCGAGCCGGACCGAGGCGCCGGGCAGATCGACGACCGCGTTGGCCGCGCTGTGCCGCGCGCCCGCGACCGTGAGGCCGGGCCTGGGTTCGGCGGATTCGGGCGCCTCCCGGCGGTCGGGGTGCTCGGCGAACCAGCTCTTGATCGCGATACGGGCGGCCGGTGTACGGGCGTGGTCCAGCCACTCGGCATCGGGCCCGGACCCGGTCTCGCGGGGCGCGAGCAGGATCTGCACGGTGTCGCCGTCGCGCAGGGCCGTACTGAGCGTGGTGAGCCGGTCGTTGACCCGTACGCCGATACAGAAGTGCGCGCCTTCGCCGTACTGCGCATAGGCCGCGTCCACACAGGTCGCGCCCGCCGGCAGCCCGAGCGTGCCGCCGTCGGTGCGGTACACGGTGATCTCCCGGTCCTGGGAGAGCTCTTCGCGCAGCGAGGACCAGAACGTGTCCGGATCGGGTGCCGCCTGCTGCCAGTCGAGCAGCCGGGACAGCCAGCCCGGCCGGGTGGGGTCGGCGCGTTCACCGTCGGGCGCGGGCTCCTCCGACTCCGATACGGGCTGCGCGTACGGATTGCCGAGGGCGACGACGCCCGCTTCGGCGACCTTGTGCATCTGGTGCGTACGGATGAGGACTTCGGCCACGTCGCCGCCGTCGCGGCCCACCACGGCGGTGTGCAGCGACTGGTAGAGGTTGAACTTGGGCACGGCGATGAAGTCCTTGAACTCCGAGACCACCGGCGTGAAACAGGTGTGCAGCTCGCCGAGCACGCCGTAGCAGTCGGCGTCCTCGTTCACGAGCACGAGCAGGCGCCCGAAGTCGGCGCCGCGCAGCTCGCCGCGTTTCATGCGGACCCGGTGCACGGAGACGAAGTGCCGTGGCCTGATGAGGACTTCGGCCTCGATATCGGCCTCGCGCAGCACGTTGCGCACGTCGTCGGCGATGGCCGCCAGGGGGTTGCGGCCGCGCTCGTTCTCGTCGATCAGGGCCTTGGTCTTCGCGTACTCCTCGGGGTGCAGGATCGCGAAGACAAGGTCCTCGAGCTCGGTCTTGAGGGCCTGGACGCCCAGTCGTTCGGCGAGCGGGATGAGGACGTCCCGCGTCACCTTGGCGATGCGGGCCTGCTTCTCGGGGCGCATCACGCCGAGGGTGCGCATGTTGTGCAGCCGGTCGGCGAGCTTGATGGACATCACTCGCACGTCGTTGCCGGTCGCGACGAGCATCTTGCGGAAGGTCTCGGGCTCGGCGGCGGCGCCGTAGTCGATCTTCTCCACCTTGGTGACGCCGTCGACGAGGTAGCAGACCTCGTCGCCGAACCCGTCCCGCACCTGATCGAGCGTCACCTCGGTGTCCTCGACCGTGTCATGGAGGAGCGAGGCCACCAACGTCGTGGTCTCTGCGCCGAGTTGGGCGAGGATCAGGGTCACGGCGAGCGGATGGGTGATGTACGGCTCGCCGCTCTTGCGCATCTGACCACGGTGCGAGGACTCGGCGAGGACATAGGCGCGGCGCAGGGCGTCGATCTCGGCGTCGGGGTAGTGGGCGCGATGCGCCTCGACCACATGGCCGATGGCGTCGGGCAGCCGGCCGCGCGAGGCGGAGCCGCGCATGGCGGCCCGCCCGAGGCGGCGCAGATCGAGCCGGGACCGGACACGCTTGCGGGGCGCTCCCGGGCTTACGGGGCCTGTCGCCTCTGCACTCATCCTGTGCACCTCCGGCTGCGTCGACCGGCACCCTCGTGAACGGGGCGACGCGTCCATGGTGCGGACCCTGATGCATGAACCGCTGACACATGAACCGCGCCGTCCGGGCCGGTGCTTGATGCTACCGACCCCATCACGCGCCGCTCACCGGCTCTCGCCCAGCGTGAAACGGATCACCCATTCGAGCGAAGGTTCAGGCGCCAAGGTTTTCGAACCACTCGGAACTGATCTCACCCTCGGCGACGATCACCGCGGGGCCGGTCATCTCGATTTCTCCGTCGACCCGCTCGGTGATCACGAGGCGTCCACCGGGCAGATCGATCGTGTACGTGACGGGGGCACCGGTCACCGCCGGGTCGAGCCCGTCGCGCCGCGCCGTGGCCACGGCCACCGCGCACGCTCCCGTACCGCAGGAGCGGGTCTCGCCGACGCCGCGCTCGTGCACGCGCATGGCGACATGACGTTCGCCGCGGTCGACGACGAACTCCACGTTGACACCGTCGGGGTAGACCCCGGCGGGCGCCGTGAGCGGTGCTGTGAACAGGTGGCCGGCCTGGTCGAGGTCGTCGACGAAGGCGACGGCGTGCGGGTTGCCCATGTTCACGTTGCGGGCGGGCCAGCTGTGCTCGCCGACGGTGACGGTGGCCTGCTCCTCGGGGAAGGCGGCCTTCCCCATGGAGACCGTGACATCGCCGTCCTTGGCGATGTGCACGCGCTTGACCCCGCCACGGGTGGCGACGGCGACGTCGCCCGCTTCCACGTGCCCGGCGCGCTGCAGATAGTGGGCGAAGACCCGTACGCCGTTGCCGCACATCTCGGCGACGGAGCCGTCACCGTTGCGGTAGTCCATGAACCACTCGGCCTCGCCCGCCATGTGCCGGGCCTCGGGGTGCGCGGCCGAGCGCACCACGTGCAGCAGCCCGTCCCCGCCGAGTCCGGCACGCCGGTCGCAGAGCACGGCGACGGCGTTCGGTCCGAGCTCGATGGCATTGTCCGGGTCGGGCACGATCACGAAGTCGTTCTGCGTGCCGTGACCCTTGAGGAAGGCGATGCTCATCCCTCGATCGTACGGGGTGGGCGCCCGCTTCCTCCGGCCGCGGTCGGCGCACCCGGGACGCGCTGGTCAGCGCAGTCGGGCGACCCGCCACACGGCCAGGACGGCGAGCACACCGACGACCGCCGTGTACGCCAGGACGACCCGCCAGTCCGGACGGTGTCCGGAGCCTCGGACAGGAAGACCCGGCCAGGTGTGACCGACGCGACGGGCGGCCATCACGCCCCAGCCGGCCGCGCAGCAGCTGATCAGGAGGCCGAGCATGGCCACCACCGCGCCGCCGTCGCCGAACTCGAAGGCGAGCGGGAACGCGAACATCAAAGAGCCGAGGGTCGCGAGGACCACGATCGGCGCGATCTGCCAGATCCGGAGCTTGCGCTGCGGCCTCAGCTCGACCTCGACCTCGGAACCGGCCAGTGCGGCCGCCTCTTCGGCGGGATCGGGGCCGTCGGGCACCACGCCGCCTTCGTCCGCCTGCTCGGGCAGGTTCACTCCCTGCTCAGGCTCCGATTGCGGACCATCGGGGCTCAGCTGCCCCTGCTCCTCATGTGCGGTGTCGCGAGGGCCGGCCTCCATCGCCACGCGCCCTCCCAACTGGACTCCACGATCGATCGAAGCTTGATGATGGCACGGGCGGTCAGGCCCGGATGACCGCCGGAGCGTCCCGATGCCATCACGTGATCAGGCTGTGACCGCTCGTTCGACCAACGCCATTGCCCGGTCCGGGAGTTCCCCGCGGTCGGCCGCGGCGCCGCTGAGCCAGTGCACCCGCGGGTCGCGCCGGAACCAGGAGTCCTGACGGCGCGCGAAGCGCTTGGTGGCGCGCACGGTCTCGGCACGCGCCTCGTCCTCGGTGCACTCCCCCGCGACAGCGGCGAGCACCTGCTGGTAGCCGAGCGCGCGCGAAGCCGTACGGCCCTCGCGCAGCCCCTGGGCCTCGAGGGCCCGCACCTCGTCCACGAGACCCGCCTCCCACATACGGTCGACGCGCAGCGCAATCCGCTCGTCCAGCTCGGGGCGTGCGACGTCGACGCCGATCTGCACGGTGTCGTACACGGAGTCGTGGCCCGGCAGATTCGCCGTGAACGGCTGTCCGGTGATCTCGATGACCTCGAGGGCACGCACGATGCGCCGGCCGTTGCTCGGCAGGATCGCCTTGGCCGCGTCGGGGTCGGCGGCGGCGAGCCTGGCGTGCAGGGCGCCGGAGCCGCGCAGCGCGAGCTCCTCCTCGAGGCGGGCGCGCACCGCAGGATCCGTACCGGGGAATTCGAGCTGGTCGACGGCGCCGCGCACGTAGAGGCCCGAGCCGCCGACGAGGACGGGCCAGCGGCCCTCGGCGAGCAGCCGGTCGATCTCGGCGCGGGCCAGTTTCTGGTACTCGGCGACGCTGGCGGCCTCCGTCACGTCCCAGATGTCCAGGAGGTGGTGCGGGATGCCCGCGCGCTCCTCGGGCGTCAGCTTGGCGGTGCCGATGTCCATCCCACGGTAGAGCTGCATGGAGTCCGCGTTGACGACTTCACCGCCGAGTTCCCGGGCGAGGAAGACGCCGAGATCCGACTTGCCGGCGGCGGTGGGCCCGACTACGGCGATGACACGGGGCCCTGTAGCGGGCGCGACTGCTGCGGTACTCACCGGACCAGTCTGGCAGGCGCCCGGCAAGTCCTCGAACGAGCTACGTGACACCACGCCTTCCCCTTCGTTGCCTGTTGCGAGGTTTCGGCCGCCGGTTTCGAGGACCGGAGACCCGGACGTCACAAGGAGACGCACCGGGCGGCGCGGGATTCCCCTCACACGAGTACGGTTTGGAGTAGAAATGGGCGTTTTTTCACGGTTCCGTCGCAAGGGCAAGGAGACCGAGGTCGCGTCAACGGCGGAGGGTTCGACGGCCACTCTGACGGCCGAGCCCGAAGCCGAGGCCGCGGCCGCCGCCGAGGCCGGTGCCACCCCCGAGGCCGAGGCCGCACCGGAGCCGGAGGGCAGGACGGCCGAGGAGGCCGGCGCCGAGACAGCTGCCGCCGAGGGAGTGGAGATCCCGAAGCAGCAGTCGGCCGAGCAGGCGGCGGACAACGAGGCCGGCGAAGGCGCCCGCAAGTAGCCGTCCGCGCACGCGGCGGTCCGACGAAGAAGGTGCGAAAGCCATGGGCCTCCTTGACACGCTGAAGGCCAAGCTCGCCCCGGCCAAGGACAAGGCCGCGGGCCTTGCCAAGGAGCACGGGGGCAAGATCGAGCAGGGTCTGGACAAGGCCGCGAAGGCGGTCGACGAGAAGACCAAGGGCAAGTACAGCGACAAGATCCAGTCGGGTACCGGCAAGGCGAAGGACGCGCTTGACCGGCTGTCCGAGGGGTCCGCCACGGGTGCCGCTTCCGACGGGTCTCCTGCTCAGGGGCCCGGTACGTCGCCGCCCGCCCAGGGAACGGGCACGCCGCCTCCTGCGCAGGGGCCCGGTACACCTCCGGCTGCCGGCGGGAGCACGCCGACTCCGCCGGCCGCCTGACAGGGCCGACCACTGACGGCCGTGGGGCGTATGCGCCCCGCGGCCGTCTGAGCACGTGCGGGGTGGGTCAGGACAACGCGTTGGGTGGGTCGGGACAGAGGGCGGCCGGTCAGGACCAAGCCGCAACCAGATACCCCACGCCGTAGGGCGCCTCGTCGTACAGCAGCGTGCCGCTGAGGCCCGCGCCTTCGGCCGCGCCGGCAAGCACCTGCCAGGGGGCACGGCCCGCCGCCTTGAGCTCGTACGCGAGCTCCGCGTCCAGCGCCCTGAGCGCGGGCAGGTCCGCCGACCCCAGGGCACGGGCCGCCTCGGCGTCGAAGGGCTCGGCGCGTTCGTCCAGGTAGCCAGGGGCCTTCAGCGTCCGGCAGGCGCTCCCGTCGCCCATGACGAGCAGCGCCACGCGCTCGGCCCGGACGGCCAGTTCGGATCCGACCTCCAAGCAGCGCTCGGGCGCGAGCGGCTCGCCGACGCCGAGCCCTTCGACGTGCCCGGCCCATTGCGCCCGCTCCAGGAGCCAGGCGGCCACGGCGAGCGAGGCCGGCAGCTCCCCGTCCTTGGCCTCCCCGCTCCCCAGCTGTACGGCGAGGTCCACGCCGAAGCCCGCGAAGCTTCCGGTCGTCCCCTGCGGATGCGGGCCCCGCCCGCTCTGCTCCGCCGGACCGACGACGATCAGCCGGTCGGGGCGGGCGGCGGCGAGCACGCCGATCG
>NZ_JBEPEW010000187.1:0-13756 GCF_040300965.1 Streptomyces mesophilus
CGCGCAGGACGTCGAGGATCGCCCGCTCCGCCGCCAGGTCGGCGGCCGTGGCGAAGTCCCCGGCGCCCTTGTCGATCCGGTCCAGGTCCCGCCCGTACATGCCCCGTACGACATCCGCTCCGGCGCGTGCGGCGGCTGTCGCGACACCGGAATCGTCAAGCCCCACCCATGAGTTGATCATCCCCGCACTCTAAAGGGCCCCGCTCAAAAGGGCCCCCGCGATCCGCCCCCCGGCGGACCACAGGGGCCCAGGCACGCGAGGTGCTACGCGACGATCCAGTCGCTGGTGGCGATCACCGGCTGCACACCGTCGCGGTGGATCGTGCCCTCGATGAGGCCGTACATCCGGTCCGCCGCGTAGTACACCTCGTTGTCGTTCTTCAGGCCGAACGGCTCCAGATCGACGAGGAAGTGGTGCTTGTTGGGAAGGTTGAGGCGGACCTCGTTGACCTTCGGGCAGTGATCGAGGACCCGCTCGGCCATCTGGTTCAGGGTCTGCTGCAGCGAGTAGCTGTACGTCTCGGCGAACGCGTCGAGCAGGTGCGAGCGGACCTTCGCGTACGAGCGGTCCCAGTCGAACTCCTCGTCGGACGCGGCCGCCGCCGAGTACGCCCAGCGCGAGGTGACCTTGGTGGCCAGGATGCGGTCGTACGCCTCCCGCAGGGTCGTGTACTTGTCCTTGATGAAGCCGTGGAACTCCGAGTTGGTGGAGTTCATGACGGTCAGGTCCTTGAGACCGGAGATCACCTGGAGCTGACCGGTGTGCTCGCTGAAGGTGATCTGCGAGGTGCGGGTCTCCTGCCCCTTGCGCACGAAGGAGTGCTGCTCCTTGCGCGTGGGCACGGAGATCCGTTCCCAGGCGTACTCCTCGATCCGGATCTGCGCCTCGTGGATGGGTGCCTGGGAGGTCACGAAGTGCTTGGCGAGCAGGATGCCGAAGGCCTCCGGCGAGGTGATGCCGTGCTCCTTGGCGAAGGCGTAGACGGTGTTCTTTGTGGTGTCCGTCGGCAGGCAGTTGGCGTTGTCGCCGGTGAGGTGGACCTCGCGGAACTCGCCGCGCAGGGCGACCGAGACGTTCAGGTCGCGGATCTCGTGCCAGGAGCCGTCGCTGCCCTTGCGGGTGACGTGGACGACGCGGTTCTCGGCCTTGCCGTACTGGTTCTGGGCGAGTACGTGCTTGGTCATCAGCCTGATCCTTCGGGTACGTGGATACGTCGATCCCGTACGCCCGGCGTCCAGCGCCCCGTCTCACGGGCGCTCCCCGCCGTCCGGTCCGCGCGGTGCGGACCGCCCCGGGCCTGACGTGCATCCCGGTCCGTCGGTGCCTACGGATTGGAGCACGCCGGGGCGGTGGGTCGCAGGTGGCCGATCACCCAAGATGGGGGCGGTGGTCTTGTGCGGTACGACATGGCGTCCGCACTCAACCTCCGCCCCCGGTAAGGGCCTTGGACCGGCTCTTACGGTTCCAGACGGGCGATCCGCCCCTTCTCGCCGGAGGCCCAGCAGCCGAAGTCCTCGGCGCAGTCCACGGTGTCGAAGGATCCGGTGTCGAAGGCATTCCAGGTGCGGCCGCCGTCGAGGGTGACATCGGTGCCCGTCGGGCCGACCGCCAGCGCCACCGACTTCGTGTGCGGCACCCACGTCACACCGGAGCGGTAGGCCGGGACCGGCTCGGCGGAGGTCTCCCACGTACGGCCGCCGTCCCCGCTGACCGCGGACGCGTTCGGCGATGCCTGGTCGGCCCGGTAGTCGCCGCCGACGGCGATGCCCTGCGTACGGGAGCGGAAGGCGAGCGCGAAAACGCCGCGCGCCGGATCGCCCGCCGGAATCGGGGTCTCGGCCGCCGTCCAGGTCAGCCCGCGGTCCTTCGAGTGCAGTACGCGCGCGGTCGCACCGCCGCCGGTCGCCAGCCACACATCGGAGCGGCCGTGGCTGACCAGGCACTGCCCGCTCGCCGCGAACCCGGCCTCACCGGTCTGCGCCGGCGGCATCCCCTCACTGGGCAGTACCCGCCAGCTGCGGCCGCCGTCGCTCGTGGACAGGATCCGGTACTTGCCGTCCACGGGATCGCTCATCGCGAGCCCGTTCTTCGAGTCGAAGAAGGTGATGCAGTCGTAGAAGGCCCTGGGCTCGTCGTTGCGGAAGGCCTCGGTCCAGGTCTTCCCGCCGTCCTGCGTACGGAAGACCCGCGACGCCTCCCCCTCGCCGATGGCCAGCACCACCGCCCGCTTGCGGTCGAAGGCCTCGATGTCACGGAACTCCAGCTCACCGGCGCCGGGCGGCGACACGTTCGCCCAGCTCGCCCCGCCGTCGGTGGTCCGCAGCACGGTCCCCTTGGAACCGGCCACCCACGCGGTGCTCCGGCTGACGGCGGCAAGCCCGCGGAAGCGCACCTCGGCGCCGCTGGGCTTGAGCTTCCAGCCCAGATTCTTCGTATACGTGGATATGCCGCCGCCGTTCCCCGCAGGCGACCCGTCGCTGTCCGCCGCCTGGGCGGGCCCGGACAGCACCGCCGCCACTGCCGCGACACACGCCCCTGCGGCCACCGAGCGGCGCATGCGCCTCGACTTCCCCATAGCTGTCATGCGCGGCGAAGCTAGCCGACCGGGCGCGGGCCGTCCAGGGGGCGTGGACGCGTCAACCAGCGCGGAAGAGCCGGGCGTTGGACCTGACGGGTGTGCGGCATGCGGGTGTGCGACGTCAACTCGGCGGGTCCCCCGCGCGGCGGTCGCGCCCGCCCGCGTACGCCCCTAGCGTGACGCGAAACCCCGAGCGGCTTCGGACGGGCACGCCCCGCCGCCCACGCGCCCGATGCCGCTCGGCAGCGCGCGGTGACACACGTCACGGCACCGCGCGTGCACGGATTGAGGAATTCCGCCGTCTATTTCAATGCAGGCCCATCCAGCCAGCCGTCGTAAGGGAGCCAGGGGTTGTCCACCGTCATCGAGCAAGACGTCGAAGCTCGACTCGTCGCCGCCGCGCCGCGGATGCCCACGATTCCCGCGACGCTGTCCTACGACCGCAACGATCCCTTCGCCGTGCGCATGAGTTTCCCCGCGCCCGCCACGCTCGAGGGCGTGGACGTGTCCTGGGCCTTCGCACGCGAGCTGCTGATCTCCGGGATCGAGGGCCCGGCCGGTGAGGGCGACGTACGGGTGCGCCCGTACGGCTACGACCGCACCGTGCTCGAGTTCCACGCCCCCGAGGGCACCGCCGTGGTCCATGTCCGCACGGGCGAGCTGCGCCGCTTCCTCAAGCGCGCCACGGCCCTGGTCCCCGCCGGACGCGAACATCTGCATCTCGACGTGGACCAGAACCTGGCGGAGCTGCTCGGCGGCGCGTGCTGAGGCTCGGCACCTGCCGGGACCCGGCGCCTGCGGGGCGGATACGGCCGCTCAGGCGAACAGCTGGTTGAGCTCCCGTACTCGGATCAGCCGAACAGCTCGTTGAGCTCCCGTACTCGGATCAGGCGAACAACTCGTTGAGCTCCCCGTACTCGATAGCGCCCGCCATCTGCGTGTACCCGCCGGTGGTCAGGACCTCCTTCGCGGCCCGCCGCACCAGGCCGTGCACGGCCTCCGCGATCCGCCCGCCGACGCTGATCCGCGCCACCCCGAGCCCCGCGAACTCGCTCACGCCGGGTGCCCCGGGACCCGCCAGGACGTTCAGCGGTGCGTCGATCGCGTCGACCAGCTCCTTGACCGTGCCCACGGCCACGACGCCGGGCACGAAGATCCCGTCGGCGCCCGCCTCCCGGTAGACCGCGGCCCGGCGCACCGTCTCCGCGAGCCGGCCCTCCTGCTCCCCCACCTGCCGCAGATACGTGTCGGTGCGCGCGTTGATGAACAGCGGCACCCCGGCCTCGTCCGCCGCCGCGCGGGCCGCCGCGATCCGCTCGGCCATCTCCTCGTCGGTGAGCAGCCCGGCGCCGACGGAGTCCTCGATGTTGATGCCGACCGCGCCGGCCTCGAGGATCGCGTGCACGGTGACGGCCACGTCCTTGGGCAGCTCGCCGTAGCCGCGCTCGATGTCGGCGGTCACCGGCAGCTCGACCGCTCCGGCGATGCTCCGCACCGCCTCGACCGCACGGTCACGGCCCAGGTGATCGCCGTCCGCGGCTCCCAGCTCCCAGGAGATGCCCGAACTCGTGGTGGCGAGGGCCCTGGCCCCGGCCTCCTGGACGATACGGGCCGAGGGGATGTCCCAGACGTTGGCGAGGACCAGCGGCTGTCCGGGGGTGTGCAGGGCGTGCAGGGCGCGGGCCTTGGCGATGAGTGCAGCGGTGTTCGTCATGCCCCCACTCAATCAAGCGCGCGGCCTTCGGCGCTGGCGGAAATCCGACATCGAGCTGCGGGAATCGGACATCACAGCGGGGCGACCCCTCTCGGACCTCGATCGGCAGTCGACGGAGATCGGTTGACAGTTCGACGAGCACCCTCTTACGGTGTAAGGGCTTCTGTTGCCGCCGATTGGAGAAGGACGTTGCTCGTCTGAGGTCCTGAGACACCGACCGCGCCTGATGCAGTGCTCGATCACTGTGCGCGTCGTGTGCGACCTCGGCATATGAGCCGTCCTCTTGCGGAACAGGGCTTTTTCTCTGCCCTGAGACGTTCCTGAATCCCTTCACGGAACGTCCCGCCGGGACCTTTCCTCTCTCCGAGCTGTTGCCCGCGGTGTCTCGTACGTCGCCCACCACCCACCACGCGACCTCGAGAGGCAGCTCATGTCTACTTTCCCCACCTCTGTTTCCGCCACCGCGCTCGACTTCACCTGGCCCGACGGGACCGAGGTCTTCGCCGGTCTCCAGCTCGCCGTGGGTCCCGGCCGTACCGGCCTGATCGGTCTCAACGGCTCGGGGAAGTCAACCCTGTTGAAGCTGATCGCCGGTGAGCTCACGCCTTCCGACGGTGCGATCCGGATCGCAGGCGAGGTCGGCTATCTGCCGCAGAACGTCACGCTCGACACCACGCTCAAGGTCGACGAGGCGCTCGGCATCGACCGCACCCGCGCCGCGCTGCACGCCATCGAGGCGGGCGACGCGAGCGAGGAGAACTTCACGGCGGTCGGCGACGACTGGGACGTCGAGGAGCGCGCCGTCGCGATGCTCGACCAGCTGGGCCTGGGCCACATCGGCCTCGACCGCACCATCGGCGAGGTCTCGGGCGGCGAGTCCGTGCTGCTCAGACTGGCGGCGCTGCTGCTGCGGCGACCGGACGTACTGCTGCTCGACGAGCCGACGAACAACCTCGACCTGTACGCGCGACGCCGGCTGTACGCCGCCGTCGAGGGCTGGTCCGGGGTCATGATCGTGGTCAGCCACGACCGTGAACTCCTCGATCTGGTCGACCAGATCGCCGATCTGCGTTCGGGCGACATCGTCTGGTACGGCGGCAACTTCACCGCGTACGAGGAGGCGCTCGCCGTCGAACAGGAGGCGGCCGAGCGCATGGTGCGCGTCGCCGAGGGCGATCTGAAGAAGCAGAAGCGCGAACTGACCGAAGCGCACGTCAAGTTGGCGAAGCGAGTGCGCTACGGCAACAAGATGTATGCGCAGAAGCGCGAACCGAAGATCATCATGAACGCACGCAAGCGCGAGGCCCAGGTCTCCGCGGGCAAGCACCGCATGATGCACGAGGAGAAGCTGAAGGAGGCGAAGGAACGGCTCGACGAGGCGGTCGAGGCCGTACGCGACGACGACGAGATCCGTGTCGATCTCCCGTTCACCGCGGTGCCGCCGGGCCGCGAGGTCCTGACCCTGAGGGATCTGGAGCTGGCGTACGGGGCGACGGCGGGTGGACTCGATCTGCGCGGACCGGAGCGGATCGCCCTGATCGGGCGCAACGGAGCGGGCAAGACCACGCTCCTGCGCACGATCACCGGGGAACTCGCCCCGGTCGGCGGCGAGGCCGTCCCGCATGTGCCGCTGCGTTTCCTTCCGCAGCGACTCGACGTCCTGAACGACGCGTTGACGGTGGCGGAGAACGTGGCGAAGGCCGCGCCCGGCGCCACCAACAACCGGATCCGGGCGCGCCTCGCCCGCTTCCTGTTCAAGGGCGCACGGGCCGACCAGCTCGCGTCGACCCTCTCGGGCGGCGAACGGTTCCGTGCGGCGCTCGCCGCCCTGATGCTCGCCGAGCCCGCCCCGCAGCTCCTGATGCTGGACGAGCCGACGAACAACCTGGACATCGCGAGTGTGCGCCAGCTCACAGGCGCACTCGACTCGTACGAGGGCGCACTGATCGTGGCGAGTCACGATCTGCCGTTCCTGGAGTCGATCGGTATCACCCGATGGCTGCTGCTCGACGGCGAGTTGAGGAACACGTCTCCGGAGGAGGTACGGGAACTGATGGCCATGAACTGACGCGCCAGGGGTACGCGAGTGGGCGTTCCACCACTACTCCCGTACCCCACGGGGCGGGACAAACCGGACGGCGAGGGCCCCTGATCAGGGATCTCCTTTATGCGGCGCTTAACCTACGGTCTCGTAACCTACGAGTCCGTAGGTACGGCGTTCCTCCGCCATGCCTGCGCGTCCCCTGCCCCAGTCCCCAGGAGCACCCGTGACCCTCACCTCGCCCCACCTCGGCAGTCCGACCGGCTGGACGGACGCCCGGTTGCTGTACGCGCTGGAAGAGGTTGTGGAAACCGAGCTCAACCGGCATCTCAAGGTCACCAAGGACTGGATGCCGCACGAGTACGTCCCCTGGTCCGACGGCCGCAACTTCCCCGGTTTCTTCGAGGACGGGGAGGCCTGGGACCCCAGCCAGTCCAAGGTCACCGAGATCGGCAAGATCGCCCTGGTCGTCAACCTGCTGACCGAGGACAACCTCCCCAGCTACCACCACGAGATCGCCTCCCTCTTCGGCCGTGACGGCGCCTGGGGCACCTGGGTGCACCGCTGGACCGCGGAGGAGGGCCGGCACGGCATCGTGATGCGCGACTATCTGCTCGCCTCGCGCGCGGTCGACCCGGACAAGCTCGAGCAGTTCCGCATGGTCCACATGTCCGAGGGCTTCGAGTCGGACAACCGGCACTCGATGCTGCACTCGGTCGCGTACGTGGCCTTCCAGGAACTCGCGACCCGGATCTCGCACCGCAACACCGGCCACCAGTCCGGTGACCCGGTCTGCGACCGCATGCTCTCCCGTATCGCCACGGACGAGAACCTGCACATGGTCTTCTACCGCAACCTCCTGAAGGCCTCGTTCGAGCTCGCCCCGGACCTGACCATGCAGGCGGTCCGCGATGTCGTCGTCAACTTCCGGATGCCCGGCCACGGCATGCCCGGCTTCGAGCGCGCCGCGGCGCAGATGGCCATCGGCGAGATCTACAACATGCGCATCCACCACGACGACGTGCTCTCGCCGGTGCTGCGCCACCTCAAGGTCCTCCAGATCGACGGCCTCGGCCCCGAGGGCCTCAAGGCCCAGGAGGAGCTGGGGATGTTCATGGACGGCCTCGACTCGGAGGCGAGCAAGTTCGACGAGAAGCTCGCGGCCCGCAAGGCGCGGATCGCGGCGCGCGCCAACGCCTGAGCGCTGAACGCCGGTTGAGGGGCGGGCCGTCACGGTCCGCCCCTTCGGCATGCCCGGGCCTCGTGTGCGGTGCGAGAACTCGCTACTCAACGGCCCCTGGCCTGCGGCATCATGCGCTGCATGGCGTACACCACCGCGCGGGAGCGCGCCGTCTCCTATCTCCTCTCGCTGGCCGACCCGGACGATGCCGGCCGTATCGAGCAGCGCATCGGCCTGGCCCCGCAGAACGCGGTCGAGCACGGCCTGGAGACGGAGGCCGTCCGGCGGACGTGGTCCGGGGCCCGGCATCTGCCGGTCGCCGTACTGCACTGGGTGATGCAGCAGGACGATCCCGAGCTCAATGTCCTTGTCTGCAGGCACCCTTCGGCCGACAACGCGATACGCCGCCAGATCCTGCGCGGGGTGCCGTGCGCACCGGAGTCGAAGCGGTCCGTGCTGCGCGTCTCACCGCAGCTGAACCACGGCAGCGAGGAGGCCCCGCTGCCGGGGCGCTTCCATGAGCTGGGCGTGATCGGCACGCTGCGTGCGGCGCACACGCGCGGCGCGGGCCGGTCGGCGGCGAGCATGGTCCTCGACCGCCACGACTGGGCGGCGGTGACGCGAGCGGACCTGGATCACGCACTGCCCGGGTACGCGCGCTGGGCCCTGGCCGTACGGCACGACTGCCCGCCGGAGCTGCGCCGGCAGTTCGGTACGCATGCCAAGTTCCACAACCGGGTGCGTGCGGCAGGGGCGTTCGACTCTCCCGAGCAGTTCGCCCTGGAGCACGCTCCGGCCGTGGATGTGCTGGCCGTGCTGTCCCTGGGGCACCGGCTCTTCCCGCAACGCCTCGCCGACGCTTCGGATGCGCTGCGTCCCCTCGTACGCGAGAACCTGGCCGGCCATACGGAGGCGTGGGCGGTGCTCGCGCAGCTGGTGGAGGAATTCCAGGGCGGCGTGGAGGAGTTGGTGATCACTGCTGGGGCCATCGCTTGACAGGTGAGGGGGCCGGGGTGGCTGGATTCGAACCAGCGTGACCCAGTTTTGGAGACCGGCGCGACTGCCTCTGCGCTACGCCCCCGGCCCTTGTCGCGGATCATAGGCCGCTTCTGCCGTATGCGGCACCGACTTGATCCACTGCGGGGCGTAAACCGTTCGTCCGTTGTCAGATCCTCCTGGTACCAATGACGCACGGGGAAGGCACGGGGGGTGGGGGTATGGAGGGGCGCCGGCGGCATGTGATCGATCTCGCCGACCGCCGTGCCGTCGAGCGTCATCGTCCGGCGGCACCGGAGACGGTGGCGGAGGCGGTGCGGCTCAAGGAGGCCGCGCTGCTCGACTTCGGGCTGACCGAATCGGCGGTCGCATCCTGGCTGTATGCGAAGTGCCCGCACCAGATACCGACGACCGCGGTGGACACGGCGGCCGTCGTCGCCTCCGGTGACGGGTCCTGTCTGCTGCTCTTCAACCCGGACTTCTTCGTACGACTCGGCCTGGACGGCGTGAAGTTCGTGCTGTTCCACGAGGCGCGGCACCTGGTGCACCGGCATCTGTTCACCGAGCCCGAGCTCCAGGCGGACCCCGTCTTCGAGCTGGCGGCCGAGGTGGCCATCAACCATGTGGCGCTGGTGCGGCTCGGCCGTGACGCCCTGCCGCTGCTCGACGGCGTACCGACCGGTGTCGACCCGCGGCGGGTCCACGCCCTGTATGAGGCCGACTTGCGGGTGCAGGACCTCGCGCCGCTCCCGTACGAGGAGTTCGTGCACACCGATCTGCGGGTCTACGGCGAGCTGCGCCGGATGAAGCATCCGCCGGTCGCCGCACCCACGCTCTGCGTGCACATGACGCACGGTGCGCTGCCGGCCGATCCGGAGACCGTCGGCGCCGTCGCCTCGTCGGTGCTGCTCAATACGTTGCTCGCCGCGCGCCGTGGACACCGGGGCGCGGAGCAGGAGTTGCTCGATCTGATGGGGCGCACCGAGGACTCGGCGGGCGCCGCGAAGCTCTGGGGAAATCTCGGCGCGGGCGTCCTGCGCGGCGAGACGAGCCGCACCCGCAGGATCGACTGGTGGCAGCGCTGGCTGGTCGACGTGCTCGGCTCCAAGCTGGCCGACGGTGAGCGGCTCGTCTATCCGAAGAAGCGCGGCGCGCTGCTCGCGGCGCTCGGTCAGGACCCGACGCTGTCGCGGCGCGGACCGGTGCGGCACAAGGTCCTGGTGATCGCCTACGACACCTCCGGTTCGATGCCGGACGAGGTGCTGGAATGGCTGACCACTCTGGTCGGTGAGATCGACGGGGTCGAGGCGCACTGGCTGGCGTTCGACGCCGAGGTCTGGCCGTTCAAGCCCGGTGAGCGGGTGCTCGGTGGCGGCGGCACGAGCTTCCAGGCCGTCGTCGACTATGTCGAGGGCCGCACCACGGTCGGCGGACGGCCCTTCGAGGAACGGCCGGACGCGGTGGTCGTCCTCACCGACGGCTATGCGCCGCCGGTCACCCCCGCGGACCCGGACGCGTGGATCTGGCTGATCACCGAAGGCGGCCACGACTGGCCCGAGACCCACTCCCCCGCGATGGACTGCCATCGCGTCGCGACAGGATCGAGATGACGAGCACCACCACCGAGCAGACGGCCCGGCCGCGGCGGGCCCTGTCCCGGCTCGAGGAGTTCATCGACGCGATGATCGACCTCGGGCAGACCGGCCAGATCTTCGGCGAGCACGGCATCGGCAAGACGGCCACGTTCTTCTCGTACGTCCAGGAGTCACGTCCCGAGGCGACGCTGGTCTACGTACCGGCGGCCAATCTCACGCCGGACGACCTCCTGGTGAACGCTCCGGTGCGCGATCCGCGCACCGGTGAACTGGTGCTGCGGCAGCTGGTGATGAGCCAGTTGAAGCCGGGCCGGCCGTTCGTGCTGCTCATCGACGACTCGCTGCAGGCCGGCGACACCATCCAGTCGCAGCTGATGCAGATCGCCTGCGACTGGACGCTCGGCGAGCACGATCTGCGGGCGCTCGGCTGCATCGGTGTCTTCCTCACGGACAACGAGTCGCTGGCCGAGACCTCCGCCCGGCGCAGCGATCTCGCGCTGCTCGACCGGATGGTGACCTTGCGGATCGGTGCCAACGACACCGCGTGGCGGGAGCATCTGGCGGCGAAGTACCGGGAGTGGGACCTCACCGGGGTGTTCACCGTGTGGGCCTCGCTCAGCCCCGCGCTGCGCGAGCTGCTCTCGCCCCGGACCCTGGACCACATCCTGGCCAACGCCCGCGAGGGCTTTCCGCTGCGCTGGGGGCTGCCTCTCGTCGGCGGTGAGCGACTGCGTCTTGAGGACACCGGGACGAAGGGCGCGGGCAACCGCACCTCCGAGATCCTCGACCGCATCGCCGGGGCCCTGGGCGTCCCGAACCCGTCCCGTATCGCCGATCCCGTGCGGCAGGTGGTGCGGGCCGCGCTGCGCAACCGCTGGACGGTCCTGCTCCAGGGCCCGCCGGGCTGCGGCAAGACGGAGCTGGTGCGCGAGACGGTCCGTGAGGGGCTCAGCGGCCGCGATCCGCTGTACTTCTCGCTGCCGGTGACGAATGTCGAGGACCTGTGCGCCCCGGTGCCTGCGGCCGACGGCTCCCTCGACAACCTCCTCGCCGCGCCCTTCACCGGCCCCGAGCCCAAGGCGATCGTGTGGGACGAGTACAACCGGCCCAAGGACAAGGCCGCGTTCGCGAAGCTGATGGAGATCACGCAGGAGTGGTCGCTCGCCGGGCGGCGGATCGCGAACCTGCGGGCGCAGATCGCGGTCCAGAACCCGCCGTACCACCTGGGCCGCAAGCTGCTCGTGGCGCGCAACAACATCGCGCAGGCCTCCCGCTTCACCGCGTCCCTGACGGTCGAGCCGGGCGACATCCCGGCCAATGAGTGGCTGATACGGCAGTACGGCGCCGATGCCGAGACGGTGCTCGAGTGGTGGAAGCACGACATCGACGAGGACGGCCGGGCGTGGATCACCAAGCGCACCCTGGAGCGGCTGATCAAGCTGCACCGCAAGGGACTTCCGCTGCATATAGGGACGGTCTATCTCGGGGACGGCGAGTACGCGCCGGTGCCGCTGACCGCGCTGATGGACCGGCTCGCGCAGCGCCAGGTGACCGGGCTGCGCGAGCTCGCCCGGGACCTGCCGGGCTGGGAGGAGCGGCTGCGCAAGGCGGCCGCACAGTCCAGTGAGGGCGCCGACGACACTGACGTCGTGCACCAGGTGCTCGCCAACGCCGAGCTGTCCCAACTGCGCAAGCACCGCAAGGCGGTGACCCGTCTGGTGGCACTGCTGCCGGCCAAGCTCCGGGCGACGTATCTGGTCGGGGCGGCGCCGGAGCAGCAGCGTTTCTGGACGGAGGTGTTCGTCTCGCTGCGCAAGCGGTGAGCCGGGCCGCCGTCAGAGCTGCTCTGCGGGTGGTGGCGCGGTGCGGTGAACGCTGCGGACGGCCGCGATCGCGTCGGGAAGCGCGGGGGCGGGGACATGCGCGCTCAGCTCGTTCAGGCGCCGTTTGATGCTGGACGCGATCGAGGAACCGAGCACGAAACGGGTCGCGGTGGCGGCGTGTACGGCGGTGTCGAGGAGCCGGTGCGCCTCGCGGCTGCGCAGTCCCGTATGGCTCAGGACCAGGTGGACCAGACGGTGTTCCTGCCCGGCGAGCGCCTGGGCGACCGCCGTGGCCGCGGCCAGATCCAGGTGGTTGTCCCCCGCTGCGAGCGTGCGGGCCGCGCGGACCCGGCCGAGGTCGAGCACCTCGACCCCGGCGGTGATCGCGGCCACCGCGAGGCGGGCCGCGGCGAGCGGTCCGATGCCGTTGCTCGCCACGGACAGCCGGGTGAGCCGCCCGTACGGCGCCCGGTCGAGCGCCTCCGCAAGGTGCTCGGCACCTGCGTCGCCCAACTGCGCGGCGGATACGTACAGTTCGCCGACCGCGCCCGCCGAGACCAACGCGCCGAGCACGCGGCCGCCCGCGGCACCGAGCGGATTGCCGCCGACGAAGAGCCGCTCCACCGTGCGGCCCTCTCCGGTGGCGGTGTGCAGCGCGTCCACGAGCACCGCGAGACCCGCCGGATCGAGTCCGGTCTGGACGAGGTCGAGCGTGCGCAACGTACGGACCGCTTCGACCAGTTGGGCCGCCGCCTCCCCGCCGGCCGGGCCCAGCGGGTTGCGCTTGAGCCAGAGTCCGGCCACCACGGTCGGCGAGGCACGCAACTGGTCGGCGATGCGGCAGGCTCCAGGGGCGGTGATGCCGTTGCAGCCCAGGTACAACGTCTCGACCCGCCCTTGTTCGGCCGCCCTCGTCGCGGCGAGGGCGCCCTCGTCCCCCAGCCCGTCGGTGCCGAGCAGCACATGACGTACGGGGGCATCCTGTGCACCGTCCGACGCGTGCGCCGACGCGGCCGTACCGACCGCCGATTCCCGCAGCGCGTCGGCGATCAAAGCCGCGCCCGCCGCGCCGAGTTCCTGTTTGCACAGGTCGAGGCGGCCGTCGGGCAGCGCGGTACCGGCCGTGAAGTCCAGGCGCTGCTCGGCTCTTTCGCCGCCCCGCAGCCAGTCGAGCAGCGGCGCGAGATCGGCGAGCGGCCTGGGCACCACACTCGGCACCCCCGCGAACGGCTGCTCGGGGAGGTCCTCGGGGCCGGTCACCACGCTGCCTCCCGGTAGTCCTTGAGGAACACACCGGAGACCGGGTCCCCTGCCTCACCGCGCACGATCGGGTCGTAGACCCGTGCCGCCCCGTCCACGATGTCCAGCGGGGTGCGGAAACCCGCCCCCGCCATCCGGGACTTCTTGGGCGCGGGGTTCTCGTCGGTGATCCAGCCGGTGTCCACGGCGCACATGTGCACGCCCTGGCCCGCGAGTTCGGCGGCGCTGGTGCGGGTCAGCATGTTGAGCGCGGCCTTGGCCATGTTGGTGTGCGGATGCCCGGGCATCTTGTTGCGTACGGCGAACCGGCCCTCCACGGCGGTGACGTTCACGATGTAGCGGCGCGGCCGCGGTGCGGCGAGCAGCAGCGGCAGCAGCCGGTCGCAGAGCAGTGCCGGTGCGAGCGCGTTGACCAGCTGGGTCTCGAGGACCTCGGCCGGATCGAGTTCTCCGAGCTTGGCGGACCAGGAGTTCGCGGGGGCGGGATCGGGCAGCAGCCCGGCCTCGTCGACCTCGCGCAGGAGGCCCGCCTCGCCGGCCCCGCCCAGGACGCCCGCCTCGCCGGCCC
>NZ_JBEPEW010000188.1:0-13588 GCF_040300965.1 Streptomyces mesophilus
ACACTCTTCCCCCACCCCCCGTTCTTCGCTTGGGGCCGCGGGGGCGGGGGGTCCCCCCGCGGCACGGCGGCGGCGCCCCGCCCCCCGGCCACGCGGCCGGCGGGCCGCCCCGCCTCCCGCAGCCGCGCCGGCGTCGTACGTACGTTCACCACTGATCCATTGTCGCCGCCGCAGCGAACCGCCGAGTCCGTCTGCGCGGTCGTTCCGGCCCGGGCCGGTACACCAGGCGCCTACTTCTCAGGGATGACACCTGCGCGCCTCGTCCCGGCGCGGTACCGCGAAGGGGTCTAAGGGGCGACGCGTGCCGGCCCGTCCCGCTCCTAGCGTTCGAGCAGCCGACCGGGCCTGCCGGAGCCGCAGCGCACTGCCCGTACGAGGGCAGCAGCCGTCTGCCCGTACGTGGGCTAGCCATCTGGCCGTACGAGGACCGCAGGCATGTGCCCGTACGAGGACCGCAGGCACGTGCCCATACGAGGGCAGCAGGCACGTGCCCGTACGAGGACCGCACCCGACTGCCCGTACCAGAGGAGCACTTCATGACCACGCCGGTGATCGAACTGCGGGGTGTGAGCCGCCGCTACGACGACGGCCCGCCCGCGCTGCACGAGGCCTCCCTGACCGTGGGACGCGGCGAGGCCGTCGCGATCCTCGGTCCGTCCGGCAGCGGCAAGTCCACGCTGCTGAATCTGATCGCGGGTCTCGACCGCCCCGACACGGGGACCGTCACCGTGGACGGGGTGCGGGTGGACCGGCTGGGGGAGGCGGGCTCGGCGCTCTACCGGCGCGCGAAGATCGGCATGGTCTTCCAGTTCTTCCATCTGCTCGACGACCTTTCCGTGGCCGACAACGTGGTCCTGCCCGCACGGCTCGCGGGAATGGCGCGCGGCGCGGCCCGTCGCAGGGCGGCGGAACTCCTCGAACTGCTCGGCATCGACCGGCACGCACGGGCCTACCCGGGACGCCTTTCGGGCGGCGAGCGCCAACGCGTCGCGGTGGCACGGGCGTTGATGAACCGGCCCGCGCTGCTCCTGGCCGACGAACCGACCGGGGCCCTCGACACGGCCGCGGGGCACGACGTCAGCAGGCTGCTCGCCGAACTGAACGCCGAGGGCCAGACCATCGTCGTGGTCACCCACGACCTTGCGCTGGCCCGTTCCTGTACGGGCCGTACGGTCAGGATCGCCGACGGCCGCATCACCGCGGACGGCCCGGCGGGGACCAGCGCTCCGGCCGTTCGGCCGGAGGGCGTGCGATGAGCGCACTCGGCAAGGTGGTCCGCTCGGGCGCGGCGAGGCGCCGGGTCCAGACGCTGGTGATCGGCCTCGCGGTGATGATGGCGGTGGCCTCCTCCGTACTCGGCGGAACCCTGCTCGCGGTGTCCGGCGCGCCCTTCGCCGACGCGTTCGCCGCGCAGCGCGGAGCGCATCTGTCGGTGCAGTTCGACGCGGGCAAGGTGAGCGCCGGACAGCTCTCGAAGTCCCGGGAAGCGAAAGGCGTGAGCGCCGCGGCCGGCCCCTTCCGTACGGCGACCGTCACACCGGAGGCGGGCGAGGCGGGCCCCGCCTGGCCGATGACCGTGGTCGGCCGGCCCGGTCCCGGCCGCGACGTGGACGAGGTGGACCTGCTCGAAGGGCGGTGGCCCACGCGCCCCGGTGAGATCGTCCTGTCCAAGGCGTCCGCGGTCATTCCGATCCTGGGAACGAAGATCGGCTTCCCCGGACTGCCGGGCGCCCCGACGCTGACCGTGGTCGGTGTGGCGCGTTCGGTCACCGGCACCGCCGACGCCTGGGTGGTGCCGGCCCAGATGACCGCGCTCACCGCGCCGGGAAGCGGCGGCCACCAGATGCTCTACCGCTTCACCGATGCCGCGACCGCCGCGCAGATCACCGCGGGCGGCAAGGCGGTCACCGGCTCCCTGCCACCGGGTGCGGCCGTCGGCGAACAGTCCTGGCTCACGGTCAAGAAGACCGCCGAACGCGACACCGCTCTCTACGTCCCCTTCCTGATGGCGTTCGGCGCACTGGGCCTGGTCATGTCGGTGCTCATCGTCGGCAACGTGGTCGCCTCCGCGGTCGGCACCGGCACCCGCCGTATCGGCGTCCTGAAGGCCGTCGGCTGCACGCCGGCCCAGGTGGTACGCGCGTACGTGGGCCAGGCGCTGATCCCGGCCGGCATCGGCACAGGTCTCGGTGTCCTCGCCGGCCACCTGCTCGCCGTTCCCGTCCTGGCCGAGGCCGGGGAGGTGTACGGCAGTTCGTCCCTGGCCGTCGAGCCCTGGGTCGATGCGGCGGTGGCGGGCGGCGCCCTCGGTCTTGTGGCGGTGACCGCGTGGGGGAGTGCGCTGCGGGCCGGTCGTATGCGTACGGTCGACGCTCTCGCCCTCGGGCGCAACAGCTCGGCGCGGCGCGGGCGTTGGGCGGCGCGGCTGTCCGTACGCCTGCCGTTGCCCCTGTCGGCCGCCCTGGGTCTTGCCCGGCCCTTCGCCCGGCCCGCCCGCGCGCTGGCCATGGGTGCGGCGGTCCTGTTAGGCGCCGTCGCCGTCACTTTCACCGTGGGGATGGGAGCCTCGCTCGGCGAGGTGATGAAGGCCAGGGCCCATGACGCCGCGGATGTCGTCGTGCCCGCGCCCCGCACCGCCTTCGGACCCGGTGCGCCCGGGCCGGGCGAGCGGCCGCCCGAGGTCGATCAGGCCGCGGTCGCCTCGGCCGTCGAGTCCGCCGACGGAACGGAGAAGTACTACAGCGCGACGACGCTACGGGGCACCGTGTCCGGCCTGACCGGCACCGTCGACGTCACCGCGTTCACCGGCGACCCCTCCTGGGGTGGCTACACCATGGTGGAAGGCCGCTGGTTCGAGGAGCCCGGCGAGGCCGTGGTGCCGACCCCGTTCCTCGCCGCCACCGGCACCCGTATCGGCGACACGGTCACTCTGGGCGGATGGGCCGAGCCGGTGACGGTACGGATCGTGGGCGAGGTCCTCGATCCCCGTAAGGACGGCATGCAGGTCTTCACCGACGCCGGGTCGCTCACCTCGGGGCACGACGGCGCCGGGACACTCGTGACGGGGCACGGTGCCGGGGGACTCAAGTCCGGGCACGACAGCGCCGGGACGCTCGACACCGCGGAGGCCGGGTCAGGACCTCAGGGCCCGCCCGAGACGAGCCACCACATCGCCGTAGCACCCGGCACCGACGCAACCGCCTATACCGAGGCCCTCAACAGGGACTTGGCGCCGCTGGGGGTCACCGCCCGAACCGGCGGACCCGATTCCGGCAGCGACATGGTGATGACCCTCAACGCTCTGTCCGCGATGCTCACGTTGATGCTGGTGACCGTCGCCGCGCTCGGGGTGCTCAACGGGGTGCTGCTCGACACGCGAGAGCGCGTACGGGACATCGGCGTCCACAAGGCGCTCGGAATGACGCCCCGGCAGACCATCACCATGGTCCTCACCTCGGTCGCCGTCACCGGCCTCGTCGCCGGGGCGCTCGGTGTGGTGCTGGGAGTGGCCCTGCACGCCCGGGTCATGCCGGCGATGGGGGAGAGCGTGGGGCTGCGCCTGCCCGAATCCGTGCTCGCCGTCTACCAGGCGTCCGAACTGCTCCCGCTCGCTGTCGGCGGCCTGCTCATCGCCACGCTGGGAGCGCTGCTGCCCGCGGGGTGGGCGGCCAGGGCACGTACCGCCACGGCCCTGCGTACCGAATAGGAGGCAGGCCGACTGCCGCATAGGCAAGGGGGCAGCCCAACTGCCGCATAGGCAACGAGGCAGCCCGACTGCCGAATCGGCAAGGGGGCCGGCCGCCGACAACGGCGACCGGCCCCGACTACCGCCGGATCACCTCGGCCTCAATACCTCAGCGAGGCAAGGTGGTTGTAGCTGTTGCGCGCCGTGGCGAACGGGTCGGCCGGACGGTCGTGCTCGACCAGCCACTGCTGGACGCCGCCCCGGTGCGCGTTCTCGAACATCGCGGCGAAGTCCAGAACCCCGGAGCCCACATCCGCGAAGTCCCCGTCCGGCGCCATGTCCTTGACGTGCAGGGCGGGGAAGCGCCGCGGGTGATCGACGAACAGGCGGGCCGGGTCCGCCCCGCCCTTCGCCGCCCAGTACACGTCCAGTTCGAAGGCGACCAGATGCGGATCGGTCTCCTCGAGAAGGATCTCGTACAGGTTCTCGCCGTCCACGACCTCATGGTCGAGGCCGTGGTTGTGGAACTGCACGGGACCGAGGCCGGCGTCCCGTGACGCCTGCCCGATCCGGTTGAACTCCCTTGCCGCCTCCCGGAATCCGGCCGGTGTGTGCATCGAACCGGGCAGGCTCGGCACCACCGGCCACTTGGCGCCGAGGATGTGCAGATCCTCCAGTGCCTGGGGGAGTCCGGTGCCGGTCAGCGTGGTGTACGCGACGTGCTCCAGAACGGCCCGCAGACCGGTTCGGTCCAGGAAGCCGCGGATCGCCGAGGCGCTGTTGCCGTGCCGCCCGCTCACCCCGACGGTCGCGTACCCGATCTCGGCGAGCTGCTCCAGGGTGCCCAGGAAGTCGGCGGCCAGCGGGGTGCGCATCGTGTAGAGGTGCATCCCGATCCCGCCACGCGGGATGCGGCGCCACCGGGCAGCGTCGGGCTCGGAGGCGTACGCGGGTGAGGAGGCGAGCCCTGTGGCGGCCGCAATCCCCAGCGAAGTCCCCAGGAAGGCGCGTCTGTTCAGCGTCATGAGGTGCCTCCTTCGGCCACGGTGATCTGCACCGAGCCGGTCGAAGTGTCGCCCTTGTCGTCGGTGACGGTCAGGCGGGCCGTGTACGGGCCGGGACGTGCGTAGGTGTGCTCCGCGGTCGGGCCCTCCTCGCCCGCGGGTTTGGTGTTGTCACCGAAGTCCCAGTGGTACGAGACGATCTGGCGGCCGGCGGCGGGCTTGACGGTGCTGGTCAGCTTGACCGCTCCGGCGGTCTGCTCCTTGCCGAGCTCGACCTTCGTACCGCCCTTCTTCTCGACTCCGGGCCCGTTGAAGTGCAGCCAGTCGAGGGTGAGCAGATCCGCCTTGTCCGGGGTCCACTCGGGGTTGGTGAACACGGCGTACAACTTGGTGGTGTCGCCCAGATCTTCGAGCGCGGTGGTGGGCGAGATGAAGTTGCTGTAGCTCCCGGTGTTCGGGATGGTCACCTTGCCGACCAGCGCCCCGGTGGGCGATCCCGCGCGGAACTCGATATCGCCGCCGAGCCCGCCGGAGGCCGCGCCGACCGTCACCGAGTCGATGCCCTTGAAGTCGGTCGGATCGAAGGCCGCCCAGTCGCCGTGCTCGATCTCGATCAGGCGCTTGCCGGCCGAGGCGTCGGCACGGCTGCCGATCTCGACGCCCTTGTTGGCGCCGCCGGTCGTCGTGAAGTGCTCGGCCTCGCGGAACGTGGTGCGCAGCGTCAGCGAGGACGAACCGGTCAGCGCCGGAACTCCGCCGGGGCCGCCCTTGTCCTCGTACTGCGCGCTGATCCCGTAGTACAGGTTCTGCCCGGGACCGTGGCTGTCACCGGCGTCCGTCGCGATCTCGCCGCGGCAGCCCGTGTAGTTGTCCAGCGGGTGCAGATGCGAGTCATGGCCGAGCTGGGACTGGACGACGACCCGCGAGCAGTCGATCGTGCCGTCCTCCGGGTCCTTCACCTTGACCTCGAAGGGAATGGTGTCGCCGAAGGAGAACAGGCCGCCGTTCGGGGGCTGTTGGATGGTCACCACGGGACGGGTGTTGCCGACGGTGATGTCCTGGACGGCCAGCGCCGTGAGATCACCGGGCGCGGTCACCTTCAGGCGCGCGGTGAACTGGCCCTTCTCGGTGTACACATGCGTCGGGTTGGCCTCGGTGGAATCCGTGCTGCCGTTCTCGTCGAAGTCCCAGGCGTACGTGAGGTCCCCGCCGCCCGGAATCCCCGAACCCTCGCTGGAGAACTGCACGGTCAGCGGCACCTTTCCGGTGTCCGGGGTGGCCGTGGCCCGTGCGTCCGGCAGCCTGTTGTCACCCACGTAGTCGATCCGGTAGATGCCCGATCCTTCGTTGCTGCCGCCTCGGCCCGTACCGCTGCCGAGTCCGAAGTCGATGACGTAGAGCGCTCCGTCCGGACCGAAGTCGGCGTCGAAGGGCTGGTTCCATGCCATGTCGCCGAACACGGAATTGATGGAGTGCAGATCGCCGGCCTTCGCCGCGGGGAAGCGCGGATCGGTGAACGACTGGTCCTTCTCCTGGATCGAGAAGGTCTTGAACCACTTGCGGGTCAGCTCGTAGTTGAGCCACTTCCCCTCGAAGTACTCGGGGAATTTGGTGCGATACGAGTTCTCCGGGTCGTAGTCGTAGACCGGACCGCTCATCGGGCCGCCGCCCCCGGTGCCGAGCTCCGGGAATTCGGCGGAGGCGGAATACGCGTACCAGACGGTCGCGGGCTCGGCGTCCGGCAGCTCGGTCAGACCCGTGTTGTTCGGCGAGTCGTTCTTCAGAGCGCCGCAGTCGAATTTCGCACCGGAGGTCTTCGTCGCGAAGTCGTAGTCGTTGAACGGGGTGTTGTTGCCCACGCAGTACGGCCAGCCGAGATTGCCGGCCTTGGTCACCCGGCTGTACTCGACGGTTCCCTCGGGACCGCGGTTGGGGTTCGCGGCGCGTGCGTCGGGGCCGTAGTCCGCCACCAGCAGGGCGCCGGAGTGCGGGTCGGTGGTGATACGGAACGGGTTGCGCAGGCCCATCGCATAGATCTCGGCCCGGGTCTTGTCCGTGCCGGGCGCGAAGAGGTTCCCCTCGGGAACGGCGTACGTTCCGTCGTCCTTGGGCGTGATCCGCAGAATCTTGCCGCGCAGGTCGTTCGTATTGCCCGAGGTGCCCTGCGCGTCCCAGGCGCGGCGGCCCTCCTGCTCGTCGATCGGAGTGAAGCCGTCGGAGGCGAAGGGATCGGTGTTGTCGCCGGTCGCGACATACAGGTTTCCGCTCTTGTCGAAGGTCAGCGACCCCGCCATATGCGAATTCGCCCGGCCCTCGCCGCGGAACGTGGGAATCGTCAACAGGCGCTTCTCGCTTGCCATGTCGACCTTGCCGTCCGCCTCGGTGAACCGTGACAGATTCAGCTGCTTCTCCGTCTTGTCGGAATGCAGCAGATACAGCCAGTGGTTCTCCTCGAACTTCGGGTCGAGAGCGAGCCCGAGCAGGCCGTCGGACTGGCTCGTCATCTCCGGTGTGTACGCGAAGTCGAGCGCCGTGGTGACCTTCAGGTTCTCCTGGTCGATGACTTTCAGTTTGCCGGTGCGCTGAATGAAGAACACCCGGCGGTCCGGGGCCACCGCGAGCTCGAACGGGTCGGCCAGATCGCTCGTCGCCAAGGGGGTGCGCTGGAAAGCGCCGGTCTTGTTGGCGGTGCAGTCGCCCGGCTTGTCGCCCGCGGCCCACTGGATGCCGCCGAGCAGGTGCTTCAGGAAGTACTCCTCCTGGAAGGCGGAGGAGGCGTGGCCGCCGGCCGTGAACCAGGAACGGCCGCCGTCGTAGTTCTGGCACCACGAGTACGGGTGGTCGACGCCCTCGTCCAGGCCGTCGATCCCGTCACGCACCTTGATCTGCGCGAGAGTGTGCACCTTCCCCGTGGGATTGGTGCGCCAGTTGTACCACTCCTCGGTGCGCTCCCAGAGCTGCGGAAGTCCCTTGGTGGAGGGGTGCGCCTGGTCCAGGACCTTGATCCGGCCGGTCTGCACGGCCGGGTGCTTGTCGAAGATCGCGCCGACCAGGCCCTCGTACCAGTCCCAGTCGCGCTCACTCGCGCTCGCCGCGTGCAGACCGACGTAACCGCCGCCCGCGCGGATGTACTTCTGGAAGGCCGCGCGCTGATCGGCGTCGAGGAGATCGCCGGACTCCGGCGTGGAGTTGGTGTTGTTGAAGACGATCGCCTGGAACGTCGCCAGGTTCTCGTCGGTGAAGGCCGCCGCGTCCTCGGTGGCCTCGACCTCGAAACCGTTTTCTGCGCCGAGCTTCTTGACCGCCTCGACCCCGGCGGCCCTGGACTCATGGTCGAAATTGGTGACCTTCGAGAAGACCAGGACGCGGAACGGGGCCGCGGCGCGGGCTTGTTCGGGCATCGAGACGACCAGTCCGAGCACCAGCGCGAGCAGAGCCGCGAGGGTGGTCAGGGGCCGCAGAAGTCTTCGGAGGTGACTGCCGTTCGGGGGATGACTCATGGGCGCTCCCGCTGTCTAAGGGCACGGCTGCGTGCCGACGGCTCATCGGGTGCTTGCGATTGGGAGAAAGCGCTTTCTGAGGTGCAGTCGCTCAGCGTAGGTTCCAGTGATCGGAGGGGTCAATGGGTAGTGGATGGCTTGTGACGTACGGGAGTTGAGGCGCGGGTCCGGTGTCCGGGCAGGAGGTTGACGCGTCGGGTGGGTGTCCGGACGGGAGGGTGAGGTACCGGGCAGGTGTCTGGACGCCGTAGGAGGTGGATCGGGCGGGTGCCCTGTGTCCCCTCGCCGGGCAGGTGTCCCGACGCCTCCGCTGGGCAGGGGGCCACTCGTCCCCGTATCGCGAATCGAGGAGCGCACCGATGACGACGCACACGACGCAGTCCGTGACCGCTGCGGACGGTCTCCAGGTGGCCGCGTACACCTGGCTTCCGGAGAGCGGTCGGCCCCGCGCGCTGGTCCAGATCGCCCATGGAGCGGCCGAACACGCCCTGCGTTACGACCGGTTCGCTCGCGAGCTGACCACGCACGGATACGGGGTGATCGCCTCGGACCATCGCGGCCACGGCGCGACCGCCGTGTCGACCGGCGGGTACGGCGTGACCGAGGTGCCCGGGGCCGAAGGGGACGGTGCGGACAGCTGGCGGGCGATCGTCGGCGATCTCAAGGCGGTCGGGGACCGCGCCCGCGCTCTCTTTCCGGACGCGCCGACCGTGCTGCTGGGGCACAGCATGGGGTCGATGCTCGCGCGCGACTACGCGCAGGAGTACCCGGACACACTGGCCGGCCTGATCCTCTCGGGCACCTTCCGCACGCTGCCCTTCGTGGAGATCCAGAGCGCCCTCGACCGGCTCGACCGCGAGATCGCCGAGGACGGCCGGGCGGCGCTGTCCTCGTTCATCCCGGAGGCATTCGCCTCGTTCAACAACCCGTACCCCCACCGCACCGGCTTCGAATGGCTCTCACGGGACGAGGCCGAGGTCGACCTGTACGTGGCCGACGAGCGCTGCGGCTTCCCCTTCTCGGCCGGCCTGTCACGGGACTGGGTGCACGCGATCAGGAAGATCAACGACCCGGCTCAACTCGCCCGTATCCCCTCGGACTTGCCGATCCACGTGGCCGTCGGCACCGAGGACCCGTGCAACCAGTCGATGACACTGGTCCACGATCTGCTGGAGGACTTCCGTTACGTGGGGGTGGCCGACCTGACCTGGAAGGGCTACCAGGGCGCGCGGCACGAGATCCTCAATGAGACCAACCGGGCCGAGGTGCAGGCGGACCTCCTGGCGTGGCTCGACAAGCAGGTGTGACCGGCGGCCCGCAACACGCGGACGCGGGGCCCGCCTTGTCGGTGGCGGGCCCCGCGATTGCCGTACGGACTCTCCCGGCTACTTCTTGACGGATTCGTCCTTCTCCAGGCCGGGCTTGAGCGGCAGGGTCTGGTTCGGGAAGATCGAGGCGTTGATCTCCAGGGTGATCACATGCTCACCCGCGTCGATATCGGCACCGATCTCCCGCAGCTCCTTGGCGTACGCCTCGGTGATCTTGAACTTCCACTCCTTCGGGCCCAGCGAGATCTTGCCCTGGTTGATCCGGGGGTTGATCAGGTCCGAGTAGAGCTCGACGGTGTTCATCGTCGCCAGCTGGAGCTCGTGGGGGACCGGGTTGTCGTCGACGTAGACGTTCGCGCTGGCTTTGGAGATGAACGGAAAGTCGTGCAGCCAGAACCCGTCGACCTTGTGCGACCTGCCCGTCTTGGGGTTGGTGAACTTCCAGCCGCCCGGGTACCAGATGCGGCCGTTGACGAAGTTGATATTGCTGTAGCCCTGCGCGCCCACCGGGGTCCACACGCCCTCGCCGCCCTTGAGGGGGCCGACCGGGCAGACCGCCTCGACCTTGGCGTTGAGGCGCTTGAGTTCGGACTTCGTCTTCTCCGTGAAGGTCAGGGTCCCGGTGCCGCTCTGCGCGAAGAACCAGAAGGCGGTGCCGAGTTCGGGCGCCTTGTCGTAGTAGCCGGGCGCCGCGGGCTTGTCCAGGGCGAAGTTGGTGGGCAGGCAGTTGGTGGCCGGCGGGTTCTCCGGCGGCGGCGGAGCGGAGCGGTCGGCGGTGGCGGCGGATGCGGCGGTCGCCGTGGCGAGCACGGTCAGGGCGGTGAGGGTCACCGTGGTCTTGGGCAGGTGCACGGGCACTCCAGGGGAGCTTGTCCCCCCTAGGACAAGATCAGTGAAAGCGCGGTTCGGTACGCGTGCCAGCAGGCACCGCCGTACGGGGTACGTGCCGCTCACTCTGTGTCACAACGCCAGGTCAGAAGAGCCCGTGCGGTACGGCGAGGTACGGGAACGTGGGCGCCGGCCTGGTGGGCGGCCCGGACGTCGTGAAGCGGAAGAGCGGCGCGTACTCCTTCACCGCCGGCTCGCCCATCGCCACGCGCACCAGCACATGCGTGGGGTCGTCGGTGAGCCGGCGGCCGTTCGGGAAGCCCTGGGGGTCGCCGTCGAGGAAGCCGCCCTTGCGGGGCGTCCGGCTCACCGGCGTCGACAGATTCAGGC
This sequence comes from Streptomyces mesophilus, assembly GCF_040300965.1. Classification (GTDB taxonomy): domain Bacteria; phylum Actinomycetota; class Actinomycetes; order Streptomycetales; family Streptomycetaceae; genus Streptomyces; species Streptomyces mesophilus_A. The sequence goes on from NZ_JBEPEW010000188.1 coordinate 10,736, forward strand.
GCAGCTCCTCGGCCGGCCGGAACGCGCCCGCGTCCGCATCCGCGTTCATCACCTGCGAGTTGAGATCCTCCCGGATCGGGCACGCGGCGCCTTCGCCGACGGGGCACCGGGCCTTGCCCGACAAGCCCGTCATCAGCAGCTGGAACATGTCCTTGCGGGGGTTCGCCTGCGGCGTGGGCAGGCCGGGGTGAGCGGCGTGAAAGGCCTTCGGGCCCCTCAACTTGGTCACCATGTCGATGAGTTGACGATTGTCGGCGTCCTTGGCCGCGTCCCAGGTGTTGAACTGGTCGGCCACGCCGCCGAACACGCCCAGCGGTGATCCGCGGAGCATCGCGGCCGGAGTGAGGTAGTTGTCCGGTGCGAAGGCCTCGTTGACGATCACGTTGCCGACCCGGGAGACCTGCGCGTACCGCGCACCGTCGGCGGCTCCCGGCTGCACGTTCAGGGTCTCGCGTGCCGCGGTCGCCCAGACGCCGACGACGGGGTTGCGGGCCGGGTCGCCGTTCAGGGCGAGGACCTTCTTGGGCACCTGCAGGGCCATGACGGTCACGTTCGTGCCCTGCAGCGGGCTGAACGGGAGCGGCAGTTCCGTACCGCTCTTGAGGATCTCCATCTCGCGGGCATCGTTGAAGAAGGGATCCGCCGCCTGCCCCGTGTAGACCTGCCCGCCGCCCGGCACCGGCAGCGTGGCCTCGCGGCGCAGCGCCTCGTAGTCGGGCATCCCGGCAGCGCCCGCCCGGCTCGGGGCGGCGATCGCGTCCCGGATCAGGACCTTGGGCGGCTTTCCGGGGCGCAGTTCCTCGAGCGTGTAGCGCTGCTTGAACTTCAGGTTCGGTGAACTCAGCGAATCCACCTGCCCGTTGAGCACTCCGAGGAACTGCCGCTGTCCCTCGTCACGGAAGGTCCAGCGGTACGTGAGCTCAGGCTTGCCCGTGCCCCGGCTGTCGATGTTGAGGTCGTACCGGGTGCGGGTGCCGAAGGTCGCGGGCGGCAGCACACCGTCCACGGGCAGACTCAGCGACTGGTACGTGACGATCAAAGTGGCGGTGTCCGGCGCCTCGGGGCTGGTGAACGCATACAGATCACCTGCGTTGATCTCCGGGTCGAGCATCGCGCTCGGTGCGTCGATATGGCTGCCGGCCGACGCGCCCTGCGTACCGGGGCCGGCCCAGGCGGCCAGCGCGATCAGTGCCGATGCGGCCACCGCGGCCGTGGGGACACGGCGACGCGGTCGGTACGGCGGTGGCTTGTCGGCCATGTCCGGTGCTCCTGGTGTGTGCGGGTCGGGTGACATCGGGGTCAGTGCGGCAGCGCGCGGTAGGGGAAGGTCCCCGTGGACGCCTTCGGCGGGGACTTGATCAGGGAGTGCTTGGTGAGGAAGTCCGTCTTGGCGCCGATGAGGCCGCCCATGAGGATGCGCATCTGGATCGCGTCGGCGTCGTCGACGAAGCGGCGGCCGTTGGGGTAGCCCTGCGGGTCGTCGGCGAAGAGCGTTTCGCTCTGCGGCTTCGAGGTCACCGGAGTCGCCATGTTGAGGCGCAGGACTTCGGCGGGGCGTACGGCCGAGGGGTCGACGTCCTTATTGAGGGTGTGCACATTGACCTTCTCGAGGCCGTGCAGGTGGTACCGGACAAGGTCCGGGCGGGGGTTGGCCGGGGGCTCGGCACCGGTGGCGAAGCCGATGTTGCGCGGCCCGAACGGTTCGCGGACCTGCTTGATCATCGCGTCCCACTCGGCGTCCTGCTCCGGCTTGCGGGCCTGGAACTGGTCGCTCAGGCCCCCGGGTACACCGATCACGGGCAGGCTGTCGGGGAACATCGTCTCGAGGAAGTGCGGCTGCCCCATCCGCGACACCTGCGCGTACCCGGCGTCCTCCTTGCCCGTCACGTCGAGCGACTGACGCGAGGCCGTCGCCCAGACGCCGATGACCGGGTTGCGCCCCGGGTCGCCGCGCAGAGCGAGCGCCTTCTTGGGCAGCTGCAAGGTCATGGTGTTGGAGTTCGTCAGCGCCACGGGGTTGAACTCGGGGACGAGCGGAATCCCGAAGCGGATCTTCGCGTACTGGCCGACGTTGAAAAGGAACGCGTCCGCGATCTGCCCGACGTACGTCCGCCCGCCGCCGGGCAGCGCCGCCGTGGCGTCCTTGCGCAGCGCGTCGTAGTCGGGCATCAGCCGCTTGCCCGCGTACGACGGAGCGACCGCTCCCTCCTCGACCAGGGTCTGCGGCTGCTTCCCCGGGCGCAGCTCCTCGAGCGTGTACGTCTGGCGGAAGACCACGGCCTTGTCCTTGAGCGAACGCACGGGGGCACTCACCGCCGACCTGGTGCCGAGCGGGCGGTCGTCCTGCGTCCGGAAGGTGTAGCGGTAGGTCACATCGGGCCGGGCATCACCCGAGGAATCCACGTGGACCTCGAAGCGGGTGTCGCTCGCGAACGGATAGAGCGCGAGCGGATTCCCGGCGAGCTGCAGCGGGTGGTAGTCCGCGGCGATGGTCACCATGTCGGGCGCGTCGGGGCTGGTGAACACGTAGAGGTCGCTGCCGTCGCGCGGAGGGTCGGCGAACGTGGACGGCGCGTCGACATGACTGGCGGCGCCGGCCCGGCCCGATACGGGGCCGGCGAACCAGCCGCCCATGAGCAGGGCGCAGGCGAGAGCGGTCCCCGCGGCGGGCTTGGTGAGTTGACGGACCCTCATGTGACGACCTCTCCATGTGGCCCGCGCCTGGACGGGCATCCGAGACCACTGGACGGCACCCACGCGCGCCCGGCGATCCGGGTGCGCCGAGCGAGGGACGGGGTTCGGCCGGATCGGTGCTGGTCGGCGGCGTGTCCGCCGTGTCGTCCGTCGCGCACC
>NZ_JBEPEW010000189.1:0-13551 GCF_040300965.1 Streptomyces mesophilus
GCTGGCCCTGGCCGCACGCCGCCCGCTCGCCTAGGGCCTCGTCCGCTCGCTCGCCTAGGGCCTCGTCCGCTCGCCCAGGACTTCGTCCGCCGTCGGCTTCCCGTGGGCCTGCCCGCCGGGCAGGCCCTAAATCCCTTTGGCTACGGACCCGGCCCTCCGTACCCTGCCGCAGTGAGCCCGATAACCGAACGCCTCCGCGACACCACCGGCCGCACCCTCACCCTGCACGAGGTGACGGCCGACAACTGGCGGACCGTCGCCGACATCGCCCCGCTGGACTCCCAACGCGCCTTCGCTCCGGGCCTTGCGGCCCGCTATCTGCTCCTCTCCCTCCTCGAGGACGTCTGGCACTCGCTGGCGATCCACGCGGACGACAAGGCGGTCGGCCACGTCATGTGGGCCCGCGACGAGGACGGCTCCCACTGGATCGGCGGTCTGCTCATCGACGCCCGGGAACAGGGCAAGGGCCTGGCGCGCACGACGATGCGCACCCTGCTCCCATGGCTCGCCGCCCAGCCCGGCCACTTCACCACGCGCCTGTCGTACGCCCCGCAGAACATCGCCGCGGCCCGCCTGTACACCTCGCTCGGCTTCACACCCACGGGAGCTGAGGAGGACGGCGAGGTGGTGGTGGCACTCAGCCCACCCGGCCCCGCCTGCGTTTGAGGAGATCTTTCAGCCCCTCCGGCGTTTGAGGAGATCCGAACGAAGTTCGGATGCGGGGTCTGGGGCGGAGCCCCAGTTTCGGGAAGGGGCGGGTAGGGGAAAGCAAAAGGCCGCCGAACCCAACGGGTCCGGCGGCCCACAGCGCAGACTCAGCCCTTGGCGTCGACGTCCTTGGACAGCTCGACCTTGTCGGAGTCGGAAGCCGGCTCGGAGTCGGACTCTGAAGCGGACTCGGCTTCTGAGCCGGACTCGGCGTCACCGTCCGAGGAGACCCCGTCCCGGTCCGGCTCCACCACTTCCTCGCGCCCCGGCCGCATCCGCGCCGACACCACCATGTAGACGACAGCGAGGACGAAGACGACGATCGACGTCCAGACGTTGAACCGCAGCCCGAGCACGTCGTTGAGCTGGACATCGTCCACACGCATGTACTCGATCCAGCCGCGCCCGACGCAGTACGCGGCGACGTACAGCGCGAACGCACGGCCGTGGCCGAGCTTGAAGCGACGGTCGGCCCAGATCACGAGCAGCGCGACACCGATGCACCACAGCGACTCGTAGAGGAACGTCGGGTGGTACGTGCCCGGCACCCGCCCGCCGTCCGAGCGCGTGATCTCCAGCGCCCAGGGCAGGTCGGTCGAGCGCCCGTACAGCTCCTGGTTGAACCAGTTGCCCCAGCGGCCGATCGCCTGCGCGATGGCGATGGCGGGAGCGAGCGCGTCGGCCCAGGCAGGCAGCGGGATGCCACGGCGCCGGCAGCCGATCCAGGCGCCGAGTCCGCCGAGGGCGATGGCGCCCCAGATACCGAGGCCGCCCTCCCAGATCTTGAACGCGTCCACCCAGTTACGGCCCTCACCGAAGTAGAGGTCGTTGTCAGTGATCACGTGGTAGAGGCGGCCGCCGACGAGGCCGAAGGGCACGGCCCACACGGCGATGTCCGCCACCGTGCCGGGTTTGCCGCCGCGGGCGACCCAGCGCTTGCCGCCGATCCATACGGCGACGAAGACACCGATGATGATGGCGAAGGCGTAGCCGCGCAGTGGAAGGCCGAAGAGGTCGAGTTCACCCTTCGACGGGCTGGGGATCGATGCAAGGATTTCCATGGCGGGGTCGACGCTACCCTGCCGACTCCCGTGTGCGGCAATCCACCCGGCCTAACGGCCTGATAACGGGTGCGGCCCCGCCCCGACGGGACGAGGCCGCAGGGGACGGCTCCGTACTACTTCGCCGCCTCCTCCACCTTCTTCTTCAGCTGCTCGGGCGTCAGCGGGTTCTTCTGATCCGCGAAGATGTTCTTGCCGTCGAGCAGGACCGTCGGCGTGCCGGTGAACTTGCCTTCGCGGAAGGCGTCGTTGGACTTGTTCACCCAGCTCACGTGCTTGCCGTCCTCGACGCAGCTCTTGAAATCGGCGGTGTCGAGGCCGTCGACCTCCTTCGCCAGCTCGAGCAGCCTGGCGTCCTTGCCGAACGCGTCGTCCGTCTCCGGCGGCTGGTTCTTGTAGAGCACGTCGTGGTACGGCGTGAACTTCCCGGCGTCCTGGGCGCAGGCCGCCGCGTTCGCCGCGTTCACCGAGCCGGTGCCGCCCATGTTCCCGTCGATGATCGTCGCCAGGCGGTACTCGACCTTGAGCTGCCCCTTCTCGGTGAGCTCATGGATGGTCGGGCTGTACTGCGTCTCGAAGGAGGCGCAGGCCGGGCAGCGGAAGTCCTCCCAGATGGTGAGCGTGGACTTGGCGCTGTCCTTGCCCACCGGGATCGCCAGGCTGTCCTTGCCGCTCGCACCGGACGGCGCGACCACAGGACCGGACGCGTCCTTCTTGTCACCGCCCGAATTGGCCGCGATCACTCCGGCGATCGCGGCCAGGCCCAGGACGCCCACCACGGCGGCGGTCACGATCAGCGCGCGTCGGCGCTTGTCGCGGGCCTTCTGCTGTTCCCGCTCCTGTGCCAGCCGGTCGCGGGCGGCACGCTTTCCCTCTCGGTTCTTCTCGCTCACATTCCGCAAACGAACCGGGGAGGCACGAGCGTGCCTCCCCGGTCCTATGTCCACTCGTATGGATGAGCGCCTTCCGCGATCAGCTCGCCCGGGTGCGTACGCCTCGGGCCAGCTCACCCGCGAGCCGTCGTACGGCCTCGACACCCGCCGCCTCGTCCTCGGCGTCCAGCATCAGCTTGACGAAGGCCGAGCCGACGATCACGCCGTCCGCGAACTGGGCGACCTCCGCGGCCTGTTCGGCGTTGGAGACACCGAGGCCGACGCAGACGGGCAGGTCGGTCGTGGCCTTGGTGCGGCGCACCAGGTCCTCGGCCGCCTCGCCGACCGACTCGCGCGTACCGGTCACGCCCATCAGGGAGGCCGCGTAGACGAAGCCGGAGCCCACGGTGGTGATCTCCTTCAGGCGCGCGTCCTTGCTGCTCGGCGCGACAACGAAGACCGTGGCGAGGTCGTGCTTGGCGGCGTGCTCGCGCCACAGCGCGGATTCCTGGACCGGCAGGTCGGGCAGGATGCAGCCCGCACCGCCCGCCTCGGCGAGCTCGGCCGTGAAGCGCTCGACGCCGTAGCGGTCGATCGGATTCCAGTACGTCATGACGAGGACGGGCTTGCCGGTGGCCTCGTGGGCCTCGCGGACCGTACGCATCACGTCGGCGATCTTGAGGCCGTTCTTCAGCGCGATGTCGTCGGCGGTCTGGATGACCGGGCCGTCGAGCACCGGGTCGCTGTAGGGAAGCCCGACCTCGACGATGTCCGCGCCGCCGTCGAAGGCGGCCTTGACCGCGTCGATGCCGCCGTCCACGGACGGGAAGCCGGCGGGCAGGTAGGCGATCAGCGCCGACCGCCCCTCGGCCTTGGTCCCGGCGAGCGCCGCACTCAACAGCTCGATGTTCCCGCTCACAGTGCTTCTTTCGTTCGCTTCTCCGCCCGCGCGGCGCAGAGGTGCGGGCATCGTCGTCGTCTGCGGCCCGGCGGCCGCGCGTGCGTCGCTCACCGGGAGTCCCCCGCCTGCTCGTCGTAGTAGCCGAAGTACCGCGCGGCCGTGTCCATGTCCTTGTCGCCGCGCCCGGAGAGGTTGACGACCATCAGGCCGTCCTCGCCCAGCTCCTGGCCGACCCTGAGCGCACCCGCCAGGGCGTGCGCGCTCTCGATCGCCGGGATGATGCCCTCGGTCTGCGAGAGCAGCCGCAGCGCCTGCATCGCCGCGTCGTCGGTGACCGGGATGTACTCGGCGCGCCCCGAGTCCTTCAGATACGCGTGCTCCGCGCCGATGCCCGGGTAGTCGAGACCGGCCGAGATCGAGTACGGCTCGATGATCTGGCCTTCCTCGTCCTGGATCACGTACGAGCGCGAGCCGTGGAGGATGCCGGGGTCGCCCGCGGTCAGCGTGGCCGCGTGCTCGCCGGAGTCGACGCCGTGGCCGCCGGCCTCGCAGCCGATGAGCCGTACGTCGGTGTCGTCGAGGAAGGCGTGGAAGAGGCCGATCGCGTTGGAGCCGCCGCCGACGCAGGCGATGGCCGCGTCGGGCAGGCGTCCCGCGCGCTCCAGGATCTGGCGGCGGGCCTCGACGCCGATGACGCGCTGGAAGTCGCGCACCATCGCCGGGAACGGGTGCGGCCCCGCGGCCGTACCGAAGAGGTAGTGGGTGTCCTCGACGTTGGCGACCCAGGCGCGGAAGGCCTCGTTCACCGCGTCCTTCAAAGTCCTGGACCCGGACTTCACGGCGATGACCTCGGCGCCGAGCATCCGCATGCGGGCGACGTTGAGTGCCTGGCGCTGCGTGTCGATCTCGCCCATGTAGATGGTGCATTCGAGGCCGAACAGCGCACAGGCGGTGGCGGTGGCGACACCGTGCTGGCCGGCTCCGGTCTCCGCGATGACCTTGGGCTTGCCCATGCGCTTGGTGAGCAGGGCCTGGCCGAGCACGTTGTTGATCTTGTGCGAGCCGGTGTGGTTGAGGTCCTCGCGCTTGAGGAAGACCCGGCCGCCGCCCGCGTGCGACGCGAAGCGCGGCACCTCGGTCAGGGCGCTCGGGCGGCCCGTGTAGTTGACGAGCAGTTCGCTGAGTTCACGGGCGAACTCGGGGTCCTGCTTGGCCTTCTCGAACTCGACGGCCACTTCGTCCACGGCGGCGACGAGCGCCTCGGGGATGAACTTGCCGCCGAACTTCCCGAAGTAGCCCTCGGCAGTGGGAACCTGGCCTTCGGGCTCAGGGATGAAGAATGCGCCGATCTCGCGAGATCCGCTGTTTTCGCTGGGCATGACGAGATGCTCCTACGTCGGGGCGCGCTCGCCCCGGATGTCGGGTTTGCGATGGTCAGGGTATGACGGGATCGCCCGACCGCGCCGCCACCTCCAAAAGGAGGTACGGCCTTACGCGGCTACGGGCGGTGTGCCCGCCCGCGCCATCGCATCCCGTTGATCTGACCGGGCTCGGCCCCGATCACGTAGCGCACCCGCCGCCCGTGCACCCGACGCGCGGGCGCCCGGCAGCCGCGCGGGCGGCAACCGGGTGCGAGACGTCGGGCGATGGGCATCGGAGGGTCAGCCCCGTCCGTGGCGCAGGGCCGGGTGGGCGCCGGCGGCGACCAGGTCGACCACGGCGGACCGCGGGTCCTTGCCGGTGACCAGGGACTCGCCGACGAGCACGGCGTCGGCGCCGTCGTTCGCGTACGCGATCAGGTCGTGCGGACCACGGACTCCGGACTCGGCGATCTTGACGATGTGGTCGGGGATCTCGGGGGCGACGCGCGAGAAGGTGTCACGGTCGACCTTGAGGGTCTTCAGATCGCGGGCGTTCACGCCGATGATCTTCGCGCCGGCCTCCACCGCACGCTCGACCTCGTCCTCGTCGTGCACCTCGACGAGCGGCGTGAGCCCGATGGACTCGGCGCGCTCGATCAGCGAGACCAGGGCCTCCTGGTCCAGGGCGGCGACGATCAGGAGCACCATGTCGGCCCCGTACGCACGGGCCTCCCACAGCTGGTACGCCGTGACGATGAAGTCCTTGCGCAGGACCGGGATGTCCACCTTGGCGCGGACGGCCTCCAGGTCCGCGAGCGAGCCGCCGAAGCGGCGCTCCTCGGTGAGCACGGAGATGACGGCGGCGCCGCCCGCCTCGTAGTCGGCGGCGAGCCCGGCCGGGTCGGCGATCGCGGCGAGCGCACCCTTGGACGGGCTGGAGCGCTTGACCTCGCAGATCACCTTGACGCTGTCGCCGCGCAGGGCCGCGACCCCGTCCTTCGCCTGGGGGGCCTTCGCCGCACGCTCCTTGAGCTCGTCGAGGCTGACGCGCGCCTGCCGTTCGGCGAGGTCCTCGCGGACGCCTTCGATGATCTCGTCGAGCACACTCACGCGAGTGGTCCCCTTCCATAGCGGCGGACATGGCGGCGGTCGCCCGTCCGGTCGGTCCGGGCTGATGCTCCCCGGTCGGTGAAACGGTGTTCCGGGGGCCACTGCGATGGTATCCGCAGAAGGGCGAAGGCCCCGCATCCGGTTGACGGCGGTCCCACTACCTGGACGTTTGCGTCCCATTCAGCCCCTGCGGCGTTTGAGCAGATCCGAACGAAGTTCGGATGCCGGGGTCCGGGGCGGAGCCCCGGTTCCGGGAAGGGGCGGGGTGGGGGAGAAAGGCCCGCCGCAGGCGCCCCGGCCACCCTCACGGATGCAGAAACCCGCCGAATGGCAGGTTCCGTACCACTGTGAACGCGGCGAGCAGCCCGCCGAAGGCCCACGCGTACGACGAGCGGATCGTGAACCCGGAAGGCCCGCCGCTCCAGGCGCGCCGCACCCACAGGACCCAGACGAAGGCGGCGATGACGAAGCCGATCACGGCCATGACGTTCGCGCCGAGCGCGGCCGGCAGATCGCCGTGTACGAGGGCGTGCACGCAGCGGAGGCCGCCGCAGCCCGGGCAGTACAGACCGGTGGCCGAGAGCAGCGGGCAGGTCGGGTAGTGGCCGGACTCGTTGGGGTCGACGGCACCGACGTACGCGACGGCCGCGGCGGTGGCGCCGAGCGCGGCCACCGGTGCGAGCAACCGCCGCGCACGCGACGCTCCCGTACGGGGTGCGGCGGTCTGCGGGGCCCACTGCTGCGGTCCTGGCGGCTGCGCGGTGCGTTCTGCGGTCACCCCCGCATTCTGCCCCGCCCCGGGCCCGCGCGCCCGGTCAGCGAAACTGTGACGCTGTGCGGCTCCGCCGCGTGGCGGTGGGGCGGACCGTTCCGAAGAAGGTCACGCCCCACCGCCGTACGAGAAGTGCTCAGCCCTCGTTCACCAGGATCTGGCGCTTGGGCTTCTGCCCCATGCCCGCGGCGCGCATGGCACCGCCGATCACACCGCCCGCGGCGATGACGATCATGCCGGCCCAGAAGCCGATCGGGCTGTCCAGCACCATGAAGGCGCCGGCAACGCAGAAACCGACGAACGCGATGATCGAACCGACCCAGGCAGCCGGGGTGTGTCCGTGGTCATGGGCCATGACGTGCTCCTTGTTTCGTGCCCCTGGGGGTCCCCCTGCTCGAAGAGCTCGGGGGAGGTTGGTCCCGCGGATGAATCTCGAACGCTTGGCTTCATTGTCGCGCATGGCGGCGCGCGAACTGCGCGCGGCCCCGGAGTTGGTGTCGCGCCGCCGGCTCGGCGCCCCGGTGCCGGTGGCGCCCGTGCGTCGCTAGCCGGTCGGGTCCTCGCCGCGGTCGAGCGCCTTCCAGAGGTCCTCGGGGCGGTCCGGGTCGACCTTCTGCTTACGGGTACGCGGGCCGGAACCCCGCTCGTAGCGGCCGCCCATCGCGGGCCAGCGGGAGCCGTAGCGCAGCGCGAGCAGGCCAGCGATCAGCAGCAGCGCACCGCCCGCGCAGGCGACGTACGGCCAGACGCTGTGCGAGACGGCGGCGATCTGCGCGGTGGCGTCACCTGTGGTGCTCGCGGCCTTCTCGTCGAGCGCGGAGGTGTCGGAGGCGCCGAGCAGCGCGGCGGCCACGATGCCGGCGCCGCTCAGGGCGAGCAGCAGCGAGACCAGGGTGCGGCCGCTGCGGCGTACGGCGAAGACGGCGACCAGGGCGGCGAGGCCCACTATCGCGAGCGCCGCGGGCACTCCGGTCACATCGCTGCCGGTGGCGGTCTGGTGCAGCGCGCCGCCGACGGTCCGCGCCTCGCCCTCGGCCCACGGCTGACGCGAGGCGAGCAGCGTGACGGTCGCGCCGAGCGCGCCGAGCAGCAGGGCGGCGGCCAGGCTGCGGCGGCCGCCGCCGCCGGGCGTCTTGGCCGCGGAGTCCGGGGAGGTACGGGCCTTGGGTACAGCAGTCACGTGTCCACTATCCCTCACCGGCCGCCGAACCGTTCAGGCGGTTGGCCGTGTGCACGGCGCGCAGCACCGCGGCGGCCTTGTTGCGGCACTCCGTGTCCTCGGCGACGGGGTCCGAATCGGCGACGACACCGGCTCCGGCCTGCACATATGCCACGTTGTCGCGGATCAGTGCGGTGCGGATCGCGATCGCCGTGTCGGAGTCGCCCGCGAAGTCGAGGTAGCCGACGCAGCCGCCGTACAGACCGCGCCTGCTCGGCTCCAGCTCGTCGATGATCTGCATCGCGCGCGGCTTGGGCGCGCCCGAGAGGGTGCCCGCGGGGAAGCAGGCGGTCAGCACGTCGTAGGCGGTACGGCCTTCGGCGACGCGGCCCGTGACCGTCGAGACGATGTGCATGACGTGCGAGTAGCGCTCGATGGACATGAAGTCGACGACCTCGACGGAGCCGGGCTCGCAGACCCGGCCCAGGTCGTTGCGGCCGAGGTCGACCAGCATCAGGTGCTCGGCGCGCTCCTTGGCGTCGGCGAGCAGCTCGTCGGCGAGCGCCTGGTCCTCCTGCGGGGTGGCGCCGCGGGGCCGCGTACCGGCGATGGGGTGGACCATCGCGCGGCCGTCCTCGACCTTGACGAGGGCCTCGGGGCTGGAGCCCACGATGTCGAAGTCCTCGAACCGGAAGAGGTACATATACGGGGACGGGTTGGTGGCCCGCAGCACCCGGTAGACGTCCAACGCGCTTGCCGTACACGCCGTTTCGAAGCGCTGCGAGGGCACGACCTGGAAGGCCTCGCCCGCGCGGATGCGCTCCTTGATGTCCTCGACGGCGTCCTGGTACTGCTCGCCGCCCCACAACGGCGCGGAGAACTCCGGGAGTTCGGACGGCGGGAGTACGGCGGGCGGCTGGGCGACCGCGCGCGACAGGTCGGCCTCCATGGCGTCGAGGCGGGCCACGGCGTCCGCGTAGGACTCGTCGACGCCGGTGTCGAGGTCGTTGTGGTTGATGGCGTTGGCGATCAGGACGACGCTGCCGTCCCAGTGGTCGAGGACCGCGAGATCGCTGGTGAGCATCATGGTCAGCTCGGGCAGCTTCAGGTCGTCGCGCTCGCCGGGGCCGATCTTCTCGAGCCGCCGCACGATGTCGTAGCCGAGATAGCCGACCATGCCGCCGGACAGATGCGGCAGGCCCTCGGCCTCCGCGACGTCGTGCGGGGTGTGCAGCGCCTCGACCGTGGCGCGCAGCGCCTGCAGCGGGTCGCCGTCCACCGGTACTCCGACGGGCGGGGTGCCCAGCCAGTGCGCCTGGCCGCCGCGCTCCGTGAGGGTGGCGGCGCTGCGGACGCCGATGAACGAGTACCGCGACCAGGAGCGGCCGTTCTCGGCGGACTCGAGCAGGAACGTGCCGGGGCGTTCGGCCGCGAGCTTGCGGTAGAGCCCGACCGGGGTGTCGCCGTCCGCGAGGAGGCGGCGGCTGACCGGGATGACGCGGCGGTCGGTGGCGAGCTTGCGGAACGTCTCGAGGTCCATGGTGTCTTCGATGGCCTTCGGTGGGAGCGTCAGGGCTGTGGGACCGGCGTCAGGGCTACGGGACCGGCGTCAGGGCTGGGCGAGCGGCGTCAGGGCTGGGCGAGCCATGTCAGGGCTGGGCGAGCGGGAGCACGTCGGCGTCGAAGCAGGTGCGGGCGCCGGTGTGGCAGGCGGCTCCGACCTGGTCGACCTTGACCAGGACCGTATCGGCGTCGCAGTCGAGCGCGACCGACTTCACGTGCTGGAAGTGGCCGGAGGTGTCGCCCTTGACCCAGTACTCCTGGCGGCTGCGCGACCAGTAGGTGCAGCGCCCGGTGGTCAGCGTGCGGTGCAGCGCCTCGTCGTCCATCCAGCCCAGCATCAGCACCTCGCCGGTGTCGTACTGCTGGGCGATCGCCGGGACGAGCCCGTCGGGGCTGCGCTTCAGGCGGGCGGCGATCTGCGGGTCCAAGGAGCTGGGCGTGCTGGTCATGGGGCCCATTGTGCGCGATCGGAGGGTGCTCGCGGGGCGCTGTCCGGGTCCCGGACGCGGTGGGCCGGACAGACCCCTCCCTCCCGGGGGCCGAGCCCTTCAAAGGCTATCGGCCCCCACTGACAACGCCCGCGTCCCATGGCCGTACCGCCGGGCCGGACGTACCCTGGCCACCATGTCGACCCATGCCAAGCGTGAACGGCTGCTCCTCGCCGATCTGTTGGAGGCCGCAGGCCCCGAGGCGCCCACTCTGTGCGAGGGCTGGCAGACCCGGGACCTCGCCGCCCATGTCGTGGTCCGCGAGCGCCGCCCCGACGCGGCGGGCGGCGCGTTCGTCAAGCAGCTCGCGGGGCGCCTCGACCGGGTGATGCAGGAGTACACGGACAAGCCGTACGAGGAGCTGATCCAGCTCATCCGTACGGGTCCGCCGCGGTTCTCGCCGTGGTCCCTGAAGCAGTTCGACGAGCTGACGAACACGGTCGAGTTCTATGTGCACGCCGAGGATGTGCGCCGCGCACAGGAGGACTGGTCGCCGCGCCCGCTCGACCAGGTCTTCTCGGACGTGCTGTGGTCCCGTCTGGAGAAGGGCGCCAAGATGGCCGGCCGCAAGTCGCCGGTCGGCCTCGTGCTCCGCCGCCCCGACGGCCGCACGGCGGTCGCCCACAAGGGCGTCCCGGTCGTGACGGTCACGGGTGAGCCCGGCGAGCTGACGATGTTCCTGCTCGGCCGGCAGGAGTCGGCGAAGGTCGAGGTCGAGGGCGACAAGGAAGCGATCGAGCGGCTGCAGGGCTCGAAGCAGCTCGGGATCTGATCCGTCGGGATCCGATCCATCGCGATCCGATCTGTCGCGATCCGCACCCCGTCGGGGGGATCCGATCCATCGCGATCCGCACCCCGTCGGGGGCGGGTCGGCGCGAGTCGCGGCGGCCGCCCCCGAGCGGTCAGGGAGCGGCCTTGGCGAGGCTGCAGACGCCGTCCTGACACCGGCGCTCCAGCCTGCCCCGCGAGACGGTCTGTACGAGGCCGACCGCCCAGCAGGTGGGACAGCCCCGGAAAGCGACCAGGGCCAAGGGGGCCACGAGCAGAGCGGCCGGTCCGACGACGGGCACCAGGGCGATCGCGCCGATGATCAGCCCGAAGCCGAGGGCCCCTCGTGCCAAGTGGCGGGGTACGGACTTGCTGGCGAAGTCCGGCTGCACGGTGTTCATGAGCGTAGGTCTCCTTCCGACGGCGGCTGCTCCAGCGCGTCCCGCAGGGCGGCGCGCGCCCGGTGCAGCCGGGACTTCATCGCCGCGGTGCTCAGACCGAGCGCCTGCGCGACCGCCCTGCCGGGCAGTCCCTGGACGTCCCGCATGATCAGCACCTGGCGCTGGTCACGCGGCAGGGCGCCGACCGCGGCCGCGATCCGCTCCGCCTCGAGGCGGTGCAGCACCGCGTCCTCGGCGGACGACTCCGGTGCGTCAGGCGCAGCCCGCACCGGTGAGGCGAGCGTCCGCAGCTGCCGGAGGCATTCGTTGCGGACGATCCGGAACATCCATGAGGCGAGCGCGCCCGTGGCCCGCAGGGTGCCGATCTTCCGGTAGAGGATGATCAGCGCCTCCTGCGCGGCGTCCTCCGCGTCCTGCGGCGAGGCGCACAGGGAGCGGGCGAACTTGCGCACGTGCGGCTGCGATTCCATGACGACGGTGGTGAGCGAGGTGAGGTCGCCGTCCTGCGCGGCCCGGATGAGCCGCGCGTCCGGCCAGGTGAAGCGTCGGTTCAACTCCGGCTCCTGTAACGCCGCATGAGATGCCAGCTGCACGCGCCCACGAGCAGGGCTCCGATCACGATGAGGGCAGTGATCATCCTTTACGTCTCCTCCTGATTCCGCCCGGCCCGTTCGGCCGGTACACGGATGAGAGACGGGCAGGTGCGGAAAGGATTCACGTCCGGCGGGCTTTTCCGCTCACGCGTCCGCCGTGGAGCCGTCGGCCCGGGCCACGGCGCGGGAGAGCTCCACGCGGGAGCGTACGCCCAGCGTCGCGAAGACGTTGCGCAGGTGGTGGTCGACGGTACGCGGGCTGACCGACAGATGCCGGGCCACCTCGCGGTTGGTGGCACCCTCGGCCACGAGCCGGGCGATCCTCAGCTGCTGCGGCGTCAACCCGTCGAGCCGGTCGGGGAGTTGGGAGGCCGAGGCCTCGCCGGTCGCCCGGAGTTCGGCTGCGGCCTGGGCGGCCCACGCACCGGCGCCGCAGCGTTCGAAGGCGATGAGCGCGTCGCGCAGCGTGTCCCTCGCCTTGGCCGGCTGACGCGCGCGGCGCAGCCCTTTGCCATGGAGGAGAGCCGTGCGGGCCCGCTCGAAGTCGCCGTCCGCCGTCGCGTGCCGCGCCAGGGCCTCGGTGTAGAGGTCCGCGGCCTCGGCCGGATGTGCTTCGGCCGCCAGCAGGGCCCGGCAGCGCAGGAGTTGGGCCGGTGCCTGCGGGTCATGGCCGAACCCCGCCCACACCGCGAACTCCTCCACCGCGGCCCGTGCGCCATCGGCCCGGCCGGCAAGCACGGACGCTTCGACGAAGCAGGGCACCACGAGCATCCGTATCGCGAAGTGGCCACGGCCGCGTCCGGGTGCGATCAGCGGATGCAGCCGGGCCGCCGCCTCCTGCGGCCGGCCCCGGGCCAGGTCCGCGCGGCCGAGCGCCCACTGGGCGAGCGTCGAGGTCTGTACGAGCCCGTGGCGTGCGGCGGTCCCCTCGGCGGCCGCGGCGTGCTCGGCGACGGTGCGGGCGTCCTGGTCGAGGGAGGCGACCAGGGCGAGGATCGCCTGATGGTGCGCGAGGTCGTTGCGCCGTCCGGCACTGCGGGCGGCCCGCGACCCGTCCTCGGCATGGGCGCGGGCCCGTGCGTGCCGTCCGGCGCGCAACTCTCCGTAGGCAAGCTGCTTCAGGGCCCTGGGCACCACGGTGACCTGCCCCCGTGCGCGGGCCGCGGCCAGGGCCCGGCTGCCGAGCCGGCAGGCGGCGGTGAGGTCGCCCACGACGAGGGCGGCGGCTCCGGCGGACAGCAGCAGTTCGGCCTCGTCCGTATCCCCTGCGGCGTCGAGGACGCGGAACAGTGCTCGGCGCCCCTCCTCGAACCCTCGCGCGTCCCCGCTGAGCACGGCGTCCATCCCGCGCAGATACATCCCGAGCACACCCTCGCGCCCCACAGCCTCCACCCCTACGGCGCCCGCGCCCTCGGGGGCCACACGCGCCTGCCCCTCGGCACTGCTCGCGCCCGGGCGGGCCGCACCACCAACTGCCCTGCCACGACCGGCATCCGCCTCCCCCACGGCGCCGCTCTCGCCGCTATGAACTGCACGCGCCTGCCCCTCGGTGCTCACGCCGGGATGAGCTGCACGACCAGTCTCCGCATCAAGGCCGGCACCCACCTCCCCTACGGCACCGCTCCCGCCCGCACCCCCCGCGCCGCCCCGCTCCCGGGCGCGAGCGCCACCCGCGGTGCCGTGCTCCGTCTCAGGTCCCCCGCCCGCCTCTCCCGCCTCCGCGATCAGGGGCGCCAGAGCCTCCCGGTACGCGGCGGCGTCGCCCATCGCCCAGGAGGCCTCGGCCGCGGCGAG
>NZ_JBEPEW010000190.1:0-13393 GCF_040300965.1 Streptomyces mesophilus
ACATTCCGAACCCGGAAGCTAAGCCTCACAGCGCCGATGGTACTGCAGGGGGGACCCTGTGGGAGAGTAGGACGCCGCCGAACTAAATTTGATAAAGCCTCAACCCCCGGACATTGTCCGGGGGTTGAGGCTTTTCTGCGTTGTGTCCGTTTACAGTTCGAGGTATGCGCTACGACCTGGTCATCTTCGACAACGACGGCGTCCTCGTGGACAGTGAGCCGATCTCCAACACCATCCTCGCCCAGTACCTGAGCGAGCTCGGGCACCCCACCACGTACGAGGACTCCCTCCGGGACTACATGGGGGCCGCCGTACACCGTGTGCATGACCTCGTGCGGGAGCGGAGTGGGCAGGAGCTGCCGGCCGACTTCGATGACACGCTGCACCAGCGGGTGTTCTCCGCCTTCGAGCGGGAGCTCACGCCCGTCGCCGGCGCCGAGGATGTGCTCGGGAAGCTCACCGCCGAGGGTGTCTCGTACTGTGTGGCCTCTTCCGGGAGTCACGAGCGGATTCGCGTAGGTCACCGGAAGACCGGACTCGACCAGTGGTTCGAGGAGGAGTGGATTTTCAGCTCCGAGGATGTCGGCAAGGGCAAGCCCGCGCCGGATCTGTTTCTGCACGCCGCCGAGCGGATGGGCGTCTCGCCGGACCGGTGTGCCGTCGTCGAGGACAGCCCGCTCGGGGTGCAGGCCGCGCAGGCCGCGGGGATGGATGTGTACGCGTATACGGCGATGACGTCCTCCGAGCGGCTGGCGGGGGCCAACGCGTACTTCTTCGACATGGGGCAGCTGCTCGAATTGCTGCGCTGATCATCTACCCGTGGGTAGCCCGGGGGCCTACGCTGTGCGGCCATGACAGATGCGCGGTTGCGGCATGGCAGGGTTTCGCTGGCGTTCAGTTTTTTCGTGCAGGGCGTGGCCTTTGCGCTGCTCGTGACCCGTATCCCGGCGATCCAGGACCGGTACGGGATATCCGACGGGCTGCTGCCCGCCTTTCTCGCCGCTGTGCCGATCCTCGCGGGGGTCGGCAGCGTGGCCACCGAGCATCTGGTGAAGCGGATCGACCCGCGGCTCGTGCTGCGGTGGTCCCAGCCGGTGGTGCTGCTCTCACTGCTAGGGGTCGGCGCCGGCAGCCAGCTGTGGGAAGTCGCCCTGTCCCTTGCGGCGTTCGGGTTTGCCGTCGGCGCGCTCGACGCCTCGATGAACATGATCGGGGTGAGTCTGCAGCGGGCGTACGGGCGGAGCATCATGCTCGGCTTCCACGCCGCGTACAGCCTGGGCGGGATCGTCGGGGCCTCGCTCGCGTGGGCCGGGGCGCACTGGGATCTCTCGCTGTTCGTCTCGTATCTGCCCGTGGTGGCGGTGCTGCTGCCGGCGGCGCTGGCCGGGAGCCGGTGGTACGTGCGGGGTGGTACCGCTGCTGAGCAGGTGCGGGCCAAGGGGGCTGCGCAGCCGGTGGTGTTCAAGGCGCTGCTGCCGCTGTGCCTGGTGATGACCTTCGCGTATATCGGGGATTCGACGGTCTCCAACTGGAGCGCGAAGTATCTGGAGGACGTGCTCGGCAGCTCGGACGAGGTGGCGACCGTTCCGTACAACGTCTACATGGTGACGACGCTGCTCGGGCGGGCCGTGGGGGACTTCGGGGTCCGGCGGTTCGGTGCGGTGCCGGTGGTGCGGTTCGGGACGGTGCTTGCCGCGCTCGGGTTCGTGGTGGTGGCTGCCGCGCAGGGGGCGTGGATGGGGATCGCCGGGTTCACCCTGGTCGGGTTCGGGCTCTGTGTTCTGGTGCCGCAGACCTTCGCGGCCGCCGGGCGGATGTTCCCCGGGGCCTCGGACACCGCGATCGCGCGGCTCAACATCTTCAACTACGTGGGATTCCTGATCGGTTCGCCGTTGGTCGGGGCGCTCGGGGACGCGTGGAGCTATCGCGGGGCGATGCTGGTGCCGATGGCGCTGGTGCTCCTGACGCTGTTCTACGCCCGCTCCTTCGCGCCCGAGGGCGACCGATACGGTGAGGGGCATGAGCGGCCGCGCGCAGTTGATGTGGGATGACGCAGTCACGGGGTACGACTTCGGGCCCGAGCACCCGATGGATCCCGTACGGCTCGCCCTGACCAGGAAGCTGATCGGTGCCTTCGGCCTGGACGAGGAGCTGAAGGTCGTGGCCGCGCAGCCGGCCGGGGACTCGACGCTGCGTCTGGTGCACCGCGAGGACTACATCGCGGCGGTGAAGGCCGCCTCGGCCGATCCGGACGCGGCCGACACCTCGTACGGGATCGGGACCATCGACGATCCGGCCTTCGCGGGGATGCATGAGGCCTCCGCGCTGATCGCCGGGCAGTCCGTGGCCGCGGCCGAGGCGATCTGGCGGGGCGAGGCGGAGCACGCCGTGAACTTCGCGGGCGGGCTGCACCATGCGATGCCGGGGTCGGCGGCCGGGTTCTGCATCTACAACGACGCGTCCCTGGCGATCGCGCGGCTGCTCGAGCTGGGTGCCGAGCGGGTCGCGTACATCGATGTGGACGTGCATCACGGGGACGGGGTGCAGGCGGCGTTCTGGGAGGACCCGCGCGTCCTGACGATCTCGCTGCACGAGCACCCGCGGTCGCTCTTCCCGCAGACCGGCTGGCCGGAGGAGACCGGGGCCGGGGACGGTGAGGGCGGCGCGGTGAACGTGGCGCTGCCGGCCGGCACGAGCGATGCGGGGTGGCTGCGGGCCTTCCACGCCGTGGTGCCCGAGCTGATCGAGGACTTCCGGCCGCAGGTGCTCGTCACGCAGCACGGCGCGGATACGCACTTCGAGGACCCCCTCGCGCATCTCGCGATCTCGCTTGACGCCCAGCGCATGGTGCAGGAGGCCTGCCACGACCTGGCGCATGAGCACGCGGACGGGCGGTGGCTCGCGCTCGGGGGCGGGGGATACGCGATCGTGGACGTGGTGCCGCGTTCCTGGACCCATCTGACGGCGATCGCCGCCGGCCGGCCGATCGGGCCGACGGCCGAGGTGCCCGAGGAATGGCGGCATGAAGTCTTCGCGCGGACACGGCAGTTGGCGCCGCAGCGGATGACGGACGGCCGTACGCCGAAGTGGCTCGACTGGTCCGCGGGCTATGACCCGGCGGACCGGCTCGACCAGACGATTCTGGCCACGCGGCGGGCCGTGTTCCCGCAGCGGGGAATGCTGCCCTGAGGGTACGTGGCGTTAGCCCAACTGTGGGGCATTTACTGGGTTTTGGGGCCCGGATGGCTTCAAGTGCGCCAGCATCTAGGCGTGTTGAGCCCCGGCGCCTTACGCGCACACCTTCTGGCGGCCCGGCTCGCGGGTCCCGTCGCCACCTCGCGCGAACAGTCCCTGCACAGCTATCGGCTGTTCGCGGCCCGAGACCCCAGAATGCTGCTCGGGCTCGATCCCGAATGGGCCTGGGGCACGCGGGACTTGCTGGCGCTGATGGCCGACAAGTGCGGGGTGTCGCCGGATCCGTCGGACCACGAAGGGCCCGACGTCATCGACCCCGACCGGACGCTCGCCGGCCTCGAGGCCTTCGCCGACCGGCTCGTGGCGGCTGCGGAGCGTGGTGAGCCGGTGCTCATCGGGACCGGTCATCCGCATCGACTGCTCGGGTTCTACGGCGACTTGGCAGACGCTCTCTCGGCGGCTGGATGTACTGTTCTCACCCCTGCGCAGGGTTGCTCTGTCGACATAACGACTCGGTTTGGTCTACGCACGTACAACCTTGATTACGTACGAGGAGTCGCGCTGGTGCGCGAAGGCGGCGTGGAGGGCGCGGGGCGTGAGCCGGGCGCACATTCCCACTCACCGCTCCCGGTTCGGACCGCGCTCGGGGCCGCCGCGGCGGCCGGCGGACCGCTGCCCGGGCTGGTCATCGGGGACCACGGCTGGGTCTGCGGTGCAGGTCAGCTGGGTATTGAGGCGATCGGCCTGGCAGATACGGATGATCCCGCGCTGTTCGTCGGAGAGGCGGAGGGGCGCGTGTCCGTCGCCGTTCCGCTTGATGACGCTGTGCGGTCTGATTACTACCGACCGCTTACTCGCTACGTACTCAATCGGGCGGGTCTGTCACAGTAGGCGGCTGATTGCTGCACCTCTTCCCCACTCGCATCACCCGCCCCTACTCTGGGAGTGAGCGCGTGGCGACGAGGAGTCACCGGAAGGGGAAGCCGGTGCCCGTCCATGTGCGGAAGGTTCAGGTGTGTCATGGCTGCTGACCAGAGGCCTCTGTCGGAGGTTCAGTTCTTGACCGTGGCGGAAGTCGCCTCGGTGATGCGCGTATCGAAGATGACCGTGTACCGCTTGGTGCACAGCGGTCATCTGCCCGCGATCCGGGTGGGGAGGTCCTTCCGAGTCCCGGAGAACGCGGTTCACGAGTACCTCCGCGATTCCTATGTGGGGGTGGAGACGGCCTGATCGGGGCTCCTTCGGAACCTCGATTACGGGCTTCGAGCTCGGGCGGGTAGGCTTGGCCCTCGTAGGTCGTGTGGGCCTAGTCTGCCCCGCACCGAGTGAAGAGAAGTGAGCGAGGGTAGTCGTGGGCTCTGTTATCAAGAAGCGGCGTAAGCGGATGGCCAAGAAGAAGCACCGCAAGCTGCTCAAGCGCACCCGCGTCCAGCGTCGTAACAAGAAGTAAGCGACCGCTGGAACAGCGCTCTGTGGCCCTCCCACCGCCTTGGTGGGAGGGCCACAGCCGTTTTCCCGGCCTTGCTGGGTACCCGTCTGTGTCGTTGGGCACTTCGCACACCGCACGGTCATCACAGCGCAACACCCACCCGATACGGTGGCCAAGGCGCGGCATGGAGCGGTTCTACGGGGAAGGCAGGAGCTGATCTTGGGCAAGGTCGTGCTCGTCACCGGGGTGGCCCGGCAGCTCGGCGGTCGTTTCGTACGGCGGATCCAGCGCGACCCCGAGGTGGACCGGGTGATCGCCGTGGACGCCGCGTCCCCCGAGCACCATCTGGGCGGCGCCGACTTCGTGCAGGCGGACATCCGCCAGCCCGCGATCGCCCGTGTACTGGCCGAGCACTCCGTGGACACCGTGGTGCACATGGACGTCAGCGGCACCCCGCTGGGCGGCGGCAGCCGGGGCTCGGTCAAGGAGACCAACGTCATCGGCACCATGCAGCTGCTCGGTGCCTGCCAGAAGTCGCCCACCGTCAAGCGGCTCGTGGTCAAGTCCTCGACGAATGTGTACGGTTCGGCGCCGCGCGATCCGGCCGTGTTCACCGAGACCACCCCGCCCAAGTCGCTGCCCAGCGGCGGTTTCGCCAAGGATGCGGTGGAGGTCGAAGGCTATGTGCGGGGCTTCGCACGGCGCCGGCCCGATGTGGCCGTCTGCGTGCTGCGCTTCGCGAACATCCTCGGGCCGACCGCGGACACCCCGCTCACCGAGTACTTCTCGCTGCCCGTGCTTCCGACCGTGTTCGGCTACGACCCGCGGCTGCAGTTCGTGCACGAGGACGATGTGATCGAGGTGCTGCGGATCGCCTCGCACGAGCCGGTGCGCGGGACGCTCAACAGCGGCACCTTCAACGTCGCGGGCGACGGCGTCCTGCTGCTCTCGCAGTGCTCGCGACGGCTCGGCCGGCCGACCGTCCCGGTGCTGCTCCCCGCGGTCACCTGGGCGGGCACCGCGCTGCGGACCGTGGGGCTCACGGACTTCTCGCCGGAGCAGGTGAGGCTGCTCACGCACGGCAGGGTCGTCTCGACCGCGCAGATGCGCGAGACACTGGGATTCCGGCCGAAGTACAGCACCGCGGAGGCCTTCGCGGACTTCGCGAGCAGCCGCGGGCCCGGGCTGCTGCCGCCCCAGGCCCTGGCCCGGGCGGTCGACCGGATCGCGGACAGCGCACTGTCGTTCACGGGCGGTGCGGACAGCGGCAAGCACCCGACGCAGAGCGCCAACTGAGGAGCGTAAGGGCAATGGCGGACGCCAAGGTCATCCCGTTCGACGACGACCGGTCGCGCGGTGGCGCCAAGGGGCCGTCGCGGCGCCGCAGCCGGCGGTCGGGCGAGCCCGTCGCCGTACGGGAGGTGCGCGGGCCCGCGGAGCGGCCGGGAGGTGTGCAGCCGGTGCCGGCGGCCGCCGAGCCGCCGCTCGCCCCGGAGCCGGAGGAGGCGCCCGCGCAGACCGGCGGCGGTGGCGGCTGGGAGCGGCGGATCGCCGGCGGGCTGCAGTTCCTGCGGCGGCGGATCACCGGCGATTACGACGTCGACGAGTTCGGCTACGACAAGGAGCTCACCGACCAGGTCCTGATGTCGCTGCTCCGCCCGGTGTACGAGAAGTACTTCCGGGTCGAGGTCAAAGGCATCGAGAACATCCCCGCGGACGGTGGCGCCCTGATCGTCGCCAACCACTCCGGGACGCTGCCGCTCGACGGTCTGATGCTCCAGGTCGCCGTGCACGACAACCATCCGCATCAGCGTCATCTGCGGCTGCTCGCCGCCGACTTGGTCTTCATGCTTCCGGTGGTCAATGAGCTGGCCCGTAAGGCCGGACATACGCTGGCCTGCGCGGAGGATGCCCAACGGCTGCTCGAGGGCGGCGAGTTGGTCGGAGTGATGCCCGAGGGGTTCAAGGGGATCGGCAAGCCGTTCAGCGAGCGCTACAAGCTGCAGCGCTTCGGCCGGGGCGGTTTCGTCTCCACGGCCCTGCGGGCCGGGACGCCGATCATTCCGTGCTCGATCGTCGGGGCCGAGGAGATCTACCCGATGATCGGGAACGCCAAGACGCTGGCCAGGGTGCTCGGGTTCCCCTACTTCCCGATCACGCCGACCTTCCCGTGGCTGGGGCCGCTGGGGGCGGTGCCGCTGCCGACGAAGTGGACCATCCAGTTCGGGGAGCCGATCCCGACGGACGGCTATCCGCCGGAGGCGGCGGAGGATCCGATGCTGATGTTCAACCTGACCGACCAGGTGCGTGAGCAGATACAGCACACGCTGTACAAGCTGCTTGTGCAGCGGCGGTCGGTGTTCTTCTGAGACATATACGACGGTGGGGCGCCCCTCGCGAGAGGTGCGCCCCACCGTCGTATGACCTACTACTCCGCGTCCTCGCCATCGATGCCGAGGCCCGGAAGGAGGCCCGGCAGGAGCGGAGGCAGGGTGATGTCGGGCTCGGGCGTCTGACTGCCCTTGCCGGACGGGCTGGGGCTGGTCTCCTCCTTGGGCGGGTCGAGCAGACCGCCGGTGGAGCCGCCGAGCAGGCCCTCGTTCTCCTCGCTGGTGCTGGGCGGCGACTTGGGTTTGCTGTCGCCGCTCGGCTGCCCGCCCTGGGTGCCGGCCGTGCTGGGCGTCGTGCGCTCGCCGCCCGTCCCGCCGTTGTCCGCGCTCCGGCCGGGCGTACCGGAGCCCCCGCCGGACTGGGGCGGGGTGGGCAGCAGCGACTGCAGCGGGCCGACCTCGTCCTCTATGGCGTCGAAGACCGAGGTGACCTGGTCGCTCACGTCGCCCAGCTGCGGTGGCAGCACATTGCGCAGGGCGCTCCAGCTGTCGCGATGCGACTGGGAGAAGGACGACAGCGCCTGGATGGGTCCGAGCGAACCGTCCCGCGCATACGCCTCGCTGAGCAGCCGGTGGCCCTCGGAGGCGTCGTGCTTCATCCCGTTCAGGGCGCGCCTGACCTCGCCCACCGACTCGTGGTCCAGAGCCCCGGCACGGCCGCGCTCCATCAGGCGGCGTGCCTCGAACAGGCGCGTGGAGGCCTGGTCGAGGTAGATCTCGCCGCGTGAGGAGTCATTGTCGGCCATGCCGAGCTTGAGGTCCTCCATACCGCGCTTGAGGCCGTAGAGCGAGTCACCCGGCAGGGCGTCGGAGCTGGCAGCGGCCACTCCGCTGAACGCTCCGGCCGCCACACCGACCGTGAGCCCGCCCGCGGCGATGCCCTTGGACAGGCGTGAGCGCGGCCGGAACTTGCCCATGGGGCTCGCCCGGTGGGCGCCCTTGCGCGAGCGCTGCTCCGGTACGGAAGGGTCCGCTCCGCCGCCCGCGAACATGGCCTCCATGGCGGCCACGAGCTGTGCGCGCTGCACAACCTTGACCTCGGGGTCCATCTCCGGCTTCGGCAGCTCGGCGAGCCCGTCCGCCAGGGCCAACATGCGGCCCTGTTCGGTCAGTTCGGACTGGTCAGTCGCGCGCGACTGCTGTGCGGCCGCCGTGCCCTGGGTGGACTCATCCTCCAGGGCCTGGGCGAAGGCGTTCGCCCGCCGGTGTGCCGAGACATGTGCGATCACTGGCGGCACCTCCTCTCGTCATGACGTCCGACTCCCCAGGGGGTCCTGAGGGTTGCACGCCGACCGTGCGTCCACTCCAACGAGTGAGCGGGGGCGGTCCGGCTGCGACCACAGGGAGCCTGCATCCCGCACAACGACCGTCGCGGCACTTGGGTTACGGACGAAAGATGATCGGACCGCTGTCTCTTCGCGTGAAGCATCAGCTCGTCACAAGGGGTGAGTTGGAAGTTACGGGCCGTGCAGATTTCGGACCGCCGGGTGGGGGCGACGCTCAGCGCGCGTCGTCCGGCAGCAGGCGGGCCAGGGTGCGGACGGCCCGGTACTGGAGGGTCTTGATCGCGCCCTCGTTCTTGTTCATGACGCGTGCGGTCTCGGCGACCGAGAGCCCCTGCAGGAAGCGCAGGGTCACGCACTCCTGCTGCTGCGGGTTGAGGCGGCGTACGGCCTCGAGCAGCGCCGCGTTGGAGAGGGACTCCAGGACGGAGTCCTCGGGGCTGCGCTCGACCTCATTGGCGTCGAGCATCTCGCCCGTGGTGACCTCGAGCCGGAAACGGCTGGATTTGAAGTGGTCGGCCACCAGATTGCGCGCGATGGTCACCAGCCAGGCGCCGAAGTCACGGCCCTGCCAGGTGAAGGTGCCGATCCGGCGCAGGGCGCGCAGGAAGGTCTCGCTGGTGAGGTCCTCGGCGGTCGCCTTGCCGCCGACTCGGTAGTAGATGTACCGGTACACGGTGTCGCTGTACTGGTCGTAGAGGCGGCCGAAGGCGTCGGCTTCCCCGGACTGTGCGCGTTCGACGAGCTCCATCATGCGGGCGCTGTCACTGTCCGCCGCGGGACGGCGTGCGGTGGTGGCGGGGGCGCTTGTGCTGCGCCCTCGTCTGCCGACAGCGGCGGTGCTGCCCTCGGCCAGGGCATAACAGGGGCCGGCCGGGCCGCTTGCTACAGCGACCGGCACGGCAAATGCGGGGACGGCGTACGCGGTGGGGACGAAGCCGCGCAAGTGGTCCAGATGCGATTGGACCGTTGCGCGCAGCGTAGCCAGGCCCGAGGCGTCAACCCCGACGTGTGGGTACACGGGACTCCCAGAGGCAGAGCTTCCATCACGTGCAGTGCGGGACCGTTCACCCGTCGTGACGAATGGAGGGTCCTTGATGCGTCTGAGGAGAATAACGCTTCGTACAGGCAGCGCTACACCCAGTTGCTCAAATCACCGGTTCCGTCTCTTCTGTTACGCAGTCCAGGCGGTTCAAGTACCTCTGAGTGACCGGTTGTTGATCGGATTAGACCGTGATCTGTCTTTGCGCAGGGCGTGTTGTGGTCACTTTCCGCGAGCTCACGTCAAGAGGACTGGCGGGAGCGGTGCGCGGGTAAGAGATACGGATTGCCGGTGTGGCGGCGCGATATGCGGTGACGACCCGCGATTACTCAGCGGCGACGGCGGTGCACGGCGATCGCGGCGGCCGTACCGCCCGCGAGTGCGCCGACGCCGGCCGCGGCCGGGATGCCGACCTTGGCGGCCTTGCGGCCGGTGCGGTAGTCGCGCAGCCGCCAGTCCCGTTCACGTGCGTGCTTGCGCAGTTTGCTGTCGGGATTGATCGCGTACGGATGTCCTACGAGCGACAGCATCGGGATGTCGTTGTGGGAGTCGCTGTACGCGGCGCAGCGGGCGAGGTCGAGGTTCTCGGCGCCGGCCAGGGCGCGTACGGCCTCGGCCTTGGCGGGGCCGTGCAGGGGCTCGCCGACCAGCTTGCCGGTGTAGATGCCGTCCACGGACTCGGCGACCGTGCCCAGGGCGCCGGTCAGGCCGAGTCGGCGGGCGATCACCGTGGCGATCTCCACGGGGGCCGCCGTGACCAGCCAGACCTTCTGGCCCGCGTCCAGGTGGGCCTGGGCCAGGGCGCGGGTGCCGGGCCAGATGCGCTCGGCCATGTACTCGTCGTAGATCTCCTCGCCGATGGACATCAGCTCGGAGACGCGGTGGCCCTTGACGATGGACAGGGCGCTGTCGCGGGCGTCCTGCATGTGCTCGGGGTCCTCGACGCCCGCGAGCCGGAACCAGGCCTGCTGCCAGGCGAAGCGGGTGAGCTCGCGGCGCTGGAAGAACTTCCGCTTGTACAGGCCGCGGCCGAAGTGGAAGATCGCGGCGCCCTGCATGACCGTGTTGTCCAGGTCGAAGAAGGCGGCGGCCTTGTCGTCGCCCTCGACCGGGAAGGGCGGCTCCTCGGCGTCCCTGGCCTGCGCCTGCTCCTGCTCGTAACTCTCCTGGAGTTCCTGCTCGGATTTGCGTGCGGCCTCGGCCGAGGCCTCGCCTGCCAGGACGCTGCGCGCGGTGGCGGAGCGCCTACGGGGGGTGAGCCATCCCAGAGCGGCCATGTCGTGAGCATAGCCATTTCGGGCGCGGTTCCCCGGGTCGGGCGGGTTCGGAGGCTGTGAACACTCCGCGACCGGGGCGTTAAGGAGGTGACCTGGGGCGGGGTTCGGGTGGGGTGGATGCGGCGGCGGGCGGGCGCAGAATGAAGGCATGAGCCCACTGTTCCGGCGTAGCGGGAAGAAGAGTCCCGCCGAGCGCACTGTCACCTTGATCGGCAAGCCCGGCTGTCATCTCTGCGAGGTCGCCGAGCAGGAGATCAGGAAGGTGTGCGCCGAGACCGGGGCCTCCATGGAGATGGAGGACATCACGCAGGACGAAGAACTGCACCGTAAGTACTGGGAGCAGATCCCGGTGATCCTCGTCGACGGCGAGCAGCACGACTTCTGGAAGGTGGATCCGGACCGGCTGCGGCGTGCGCTGGGGGCGTGAGTCCCCTGCGCCAGGGGCGTAAGTCCCCGCGCGGGGCGCCGAATGTCCGCCGGGTCGGTACGGAAGGCCGTGCACGACTGCGTAAAGCGCCCGGAAAGTCCTTTAGGATCGGGGGCGGTTTGGTCTCGGGGGCGAGGAATCGTGAGGAGTGTGTACGGTTTTGCCCCCAATTTGTTTGCCGAGAGTGGGACGCGGCATGAAGTTCCCGCCGGCGCATAACTCGCGCGTGACCCCGGTCACTTTGGCCGGACAAAGCGGACACCATCTTTGTGCACGCGTTCACAAAGACATAGCCTGCATTCGACGGGGCGGTCCAGGGACACGAGACCGCCTGCAGCCCCGCTCTACCCGCAGGAGCACCGTGGCAACTGGCCGAACTCACCGACCGGCGACCCGCAGCCGAGGGATTCCCGAGGCCACCGTCGCCAGGCTTCCGCTGTATCTGCGCGCCCTGACCGGGCTGTCGGAGCGCTCCGTTCCCACGGTCTCCTCCGAAGAACTCGCAGCCGCCGCGGGGGTCAACTCCGCGAAGCTGCGCAAGGACTTCTCGTATCTCGGCTCGTACGGCACCCGAGGTGTCGGCTACGACGTCGAGTACCTCGTCTACCAGATCTCACGCGAACTGGGCCTCACCCAGGACTGGCCCGTCGTGATCGTCGGTATCGGTAACCTCGGTGCCGCCCTTGCGAATTACGGCGGTTTCGCGTCCCGTGGGTTCCGCGTGGCCGCGCTGATCGACGCAGATCCCGCGATGGCCGGAAAGCCTGTCGCCGGTATGCCCGTTCAGCACACCGATGAACTCGAGAAGATCATCAAGGACAACGGGGTGTCGATCGGTGTCATCGCGACGCCCGCCGGCGCCGCCCAGCAGGTGTGCGAGCGACTCGTCGCCGCCGGTGTCACCTCGATCCTGAACTTCGCGCCGACCGTGCTCTCCGTGCCCGACGGCGTCGACGTGCGCAAGGTCGACCTCTCGATCGAGCTGCAGATCCTGGCCTTCCACGAGCAGCGCAAGGCCGGCGAGGAGAGCGCCGCCGAGGCCGCTGCCGCCGCCCCGCTGCCGCCCGCCGCCCGCGCGGCCGGGGAGGCCGACCGGAAGGGACCCGACGGGGACGTACCCGCCGTGATGCCCGCATGAGTCTTCTCGTCGTCGGCCTCAGCCACCGCAGCGCACCCGTGAGTGTGCTGGAGCGGGCTGCCCTGACCGCGGATGCTCAGATCAAGCTGCTGCAGGACGCGGTGGCTGCCGAGCCCACCGCCGAAGCCGCGGTGCTCGCCACGTGCAACCGGATCGAGCTGTACGCCGACGTGGACAAGTTCCACGCCGGGGTCGCCGAGCTGTCCACGCTGCTCGCCCAGCACTGCGGGGTCGGGCTCGAGGAGCTCACTCCTTATCTTTATGTGCACTACGAGGACCGGGCCGTTCACCACCTGTTCTCGGTCGCCTGCGGCCTTGACTCGATGGTGGTCGGCGAAGGCCAGATCCTCGGGCAGATCAAGGACTCCCTCGCCACCGCCCAGGACCAGCACACCGCGGGCAGGCTGCTCAACGACCTGTTCCAGCAGGCGCTTCGGGTCGGCAAGCGGGCGCACTCCGAGACCGGGATCGACCGGGCCGGACAGTCGCTCGTCACCTTCGGTCTGGAGCAGCTCGCCACGGGCCGTCCGGTCGCCGAGTGGGCGGCAGGCAAGCGCGCCCTGGTGATCGGTGCCGGGTCGATGTCCTCGCTCGCCGCGGCCACCCTCGCACGGCTCGGGGCCGCCGAAGTCATCGTCGCCAACCGGACGTTCGAGCGTGCCGAGCACCTCGCCGAGCTGCTGATCGAGCAGCATCCGGCGCTGGCCGCCAGGGCCGCCTCGATGGACGCCGTGGCGGATGAGCTGACACGAGTCGACATCGCGGTCTCCTGCACCGGCGCGACGGGCCTGGTGCTGACCGCGGACGCGATCACCGCCGCGCTCGCGGGGCCGGTGCCGGCCGGTGTGGGTGCCCACGCCGCTCAGGGCTCCGACCTGCGCGCCCCCGACGGCAGCCTCGTGGCGCGCCTGGCCGCAGCGGCCGCGCGCGACGGACGGATCGTCGAAGGCCATGACGTCACGCACGAAGGCCACGAGTCCTGCCCGGTCGGGCTCGACTCCGCCGGGCACGCCGAGTCCCTCGATCTGCACGGGAGTTGGGCCGACAACGGCACGGCGCTCGAGCGCGAGGCCGGCACCGTGAAGACCAAGGGGGCCCGACAGGGCGCCCCGCACTCCGGGGTGCGGCTCGCGCTGCTCGACCTCGCCATGCCGCGCGACATCGACGCCGCCGTGCACCAGGTCGCCGGGGTGCACCTCGTCGACATCGAGT
>NZ_JBEPEW010000191.1:0-13152 GCF_040300965.1 Streptomyces mesophilus
CTCCCCGGTCCGGGCCCGGACCGGGGAGCGCGGCCGGGTCCCGCCTCTTCGCGGTCAGTTCCTCGCGACGGTGAAGGTGGAGCAGCTGTCCGACGGCGTCCCGTCGTCGTCCGTGACGGTGCCCGTGATCGTCTGCGGCGACGCTCCGTCGACATCGGCCGCGAGCCCCGCCATGAGATAGCCCTCGGGCTGCTGGATCCAGTGGTCGCCCAGCAACTTCAGGCGCCCTCCCGAGTAGGTGCCCTTCATGGCGAAGGTCCCCGACGGGACGTCGGGGTTGGTGTCCACCGCGTAGAAGTCGAACGTGGCGGTGACGGCACCCGAGTCCTCGGACATCGTCAGCGTCAGGCCGGTCTTTCCCTGGTAGCAGGTGTACGTGCCGCGCCATTCGCCCGTCACGGACGACCGGTCCTCGGCTTCCGGCTCGGTCGGCTGTCCCGAATCCGCCACGGGAGGGGCTTCGGAGCGCTCGGCGGCGGGCGGGGACGAGGTCGCGGCGCCGCCTTGCGCACCTGACGACCCTTCCCCGTCACCGGAGTTGAGCGCGAGGGCCACGCCCACGACTCCGGCGACGGCGAGTGCGAGAACAGCCGCGATCAGCCCACCGCGTCGCCTGGGCACCACCTTGGCGGGCCCCGGATGTGTGGGGTGCTGAAAGGCGCCATGGCCGGGGATGTACGGCGGCGACGCCTGGGGAAAGGCGTGCGGAGCGGGCGGCGGGCCGAATCCGGGGGGCGGCGGGGTCGGCGCATCGGCCCCGGCCGTGCGCGTGGGCGCCGTATGAGGAGAGGCGGGCCGTGGTGGCGCCACCTCGGTGACCACGGCGGTGGGCGGGATCCCGTTCCCCACCGGACCCGGGGTGATCTCCTCGGCCTCGAGGTTGAGCAGCACCTCGCCGCGGCGCGCGATCGCCGAGGCGACGGGGGCGGGCAGCCAGTCACCACCGGCCTCGGTGCGCGCTCCGGCCCGTGCCGTGAGCTCGCTCGGGCTCGGCCTGCTCTCCGGCCGTCTGCTCAGACACTCCCGTACAACTGAGGCGAACTCATCGGGCGCACCGGTCAGGTCCGGTTCGTGGTGCACGATCCGGTACAGCAGTTCGGGTCCCGAGCCGCCGCCGAACGGATTGTTCCCCGTCGCCGCGAACGCGAGCACCGCGCCCAGCGAGAACAGGTCTCCCGCCGCGGTCACCGCCTTCCCCTCGGCCTGCTCCGGCGACATGTATCCGGGCGAACCCACCACAAGTCCCGTCCCGGTCAGCGCCGAGTCGTCGGCGGCCCGCGCGATCCCGAAGTCGATCAGCACCGGACGGTCCAGGGACAGCAGGACGTTCGACGGTTTGAGGTCCCGGTGCACAAGGCCGGTGGCGTGCACCACCTCCAGGGCCTCGGCAAGCCCCGAAAGGAGACGCCACAGTGCGGGCTCCGGCAGCGGCCCGTACCGGTACACGGTCTCCGACAGCGAGGGCCCGGGTATGTACGCGGAGGCCAGCCAGGGCACATCGGCCTCCGGATCGGCGGCCACGACGGGCGCGGTGCCCGCACCGGAGACGGCGCGCGAGGCGTGCACCTCCCGGGCGAACCGCTCCCGGAAGCCCGGAGCCGAGGCAAGGCCGGCGTGCACCAGCTTCACCGCCACGGTCCGCCCGCCGGGGGAACGCCCCAGGTAGACCCGCCCCATCCCGCCTTCGCCGAGACGCATCAGGATCCGATACGGACCGACCTGCCGCGGATCCCCACCGGTCAACGGCTCCACGGGCAACTCCTCGGCACAGTAGGGAACTTGATCCCCAATCGTGCCATGCGCATGCACACACGGACAGTGCAGAACGAACTGTGCGGGCCACCCGTGACGGCGCATTCCGGGACACAGGCGTCGAACACCTCCACTCCTCCGGAACGCGCCCTGCGGGGGCCGCAGTTCACAGGGCGGGAGCGAGGCCCTCCCAGCGCGCCGTCCAACCCTGGTCCGGGAATCCGGGCGCCATTCCTCGCGGTCCTGGACGCCCCCGTTCCCCCACCGGCCCGCCGGGTGAGTCGCCCCAGCCGGCGCACATCATGGCGACGGCGTAGAGCAGACCTCCGGCCGCGGGGAAGTACGGGGACGGCACCCCGCTCTTGCCACTGGCCGGCAACCCGGTGTCGGTGAAGCCGAACCGCTCGTGCAGCAGGTAGTCCACGGCGCGGCCGGGCTCGCCGAGCCGGGCGGCGTTCATCGCGAGGAGGGGGAAGTCCCAGCTGTACAGGTCGGTGACCGGCCATGTCTCGCGCACCTTGCGGGTCGTCGCCCGCATGACCTCCACGTCGACGCCGTCACCGGGCAGCATCCCGAACGGGGCGATCGGATCGGGGTGGTTGGTGTTCCGCTCGGTCCACATGTCCGGCACGCCCTCGTACAGCACGTAGACCCCGCCCTCGACGGGCAGCGGGGCGAGGCCGTCGAGGACGGCGTCCCAGTGCGGCTCGCGGGCCAGGCCGAGGCGCTCGCGCCACTCCTGTGCGATGCGCAGCCCGAAGCGCCAGTACGACAGTTCGAAGGCCGGGTTCAGGGTCTCGGCCGACGGGTTGCGCTCGTTGCAGCACATGATCGGCGGGCCGATGACGTACCGGCCGCTGTCCTCGCGGTGGGCGAACGAGGCGATGAACTCCGCGCTCTCGTGCACGACTTCGCGCCACTTGAGCAGCGTGGACCGTCCCGGGTGGGCCTGGTGGTCGAGTTCCGCGAGGAAGAGCGGGTGCGGCTGCTGCCAGATCAGCAGGCAGGTCGGGATGCCGGGCGACTCGCGCCCGATGGCATCGCCGTACGCCGTCGTCATCTTCGGCCAGCGGGCACCGGAGAAGCCCTGGGAGGTCGCGAGCCTTCGCGCGGTGGGCAGCAGGCGGGTGTAGACGTCGGTGCTGCGGTCCAGGAGCGGCCAGCGGTTCCAGAGCCCGTACTGGAAGGCGTGCCACCAGTACATCTCCATATGGAACTTGCCGTACCAGCCGTTGTTGACGAGTCCCGACTCCTGGGCGGGGTCGTTGCCCGCGTCGTTGACGGCCAGGTGGTACTGGCTCAGGACGATCCGGCGCTCCAGCTCGTGCGCCCGCGGATCCTCGCTCCCCGACAGCTCGATCGCCCCGCCGGTCCGCCAGAACCGCGGCCACCAGCTCTCGCTCTGCCGCACCACTTCGGCTGCGGATGGCACGGCACCGTCGATCTCCGGAGCGAAGTGAGCTGTCACATCGAGTCGTTCACCGCCAGTCGTCACCTCGTAGCGGTGGCGTGCCGGGTCGGGCCGGCTGATCCGTGCGCCGGGCGAGAGCGCGAGGCCCACCTCGTACCGCGTGGCGTCCATGGTGTGGGCGACCACGGGAGTGCGGCCGCGGCGGCGCGGTGTCGTGGTGTGCTGCTCGGGACGGTCCCAGAGGCCGACGTACGGGGCCTCGAACTTGTTGCGTCCGGCCGCGGTCGCGTACGGGAAGTGCAGGAACACCGAGAGACGGCCGAGCCGCACGAGCGGCGACTCGATCCGCACGGCGACAGCGTCCTGGCCGGGATGGCAGGGGGTCTCGACCGTCACCGCATGTCCGTCGAGCCGGAACGAACTGCGCAGGACGCCCGTCCAAGGGTCGAGTCCCTGAACGGTGTCCGTGAGGTCGCTCTCGGCGGCCTCGGTCCCGTCGTCCTTGAGCAGCCGCAGACCGAGGCGGCCGAGGTTCGCCCGGTGGGGGTTCTCGCGCAGCCAGTTGTGGAGTTCGGGTTCGTTGTCGTCGTCCGTCCAGTAGAGGACGTCGCGCCCATACGTGTCCCAGACGGTGCCCCGGTAGTCCGCGATCCCCTTGCCGGGCGGCAGCGGGTCGGCGTGCCAGGCCCAGTCGGACAGGGCGTTGAACGGTACGAAGGTCTGCAGCCCGGTCACGTCGGCGCCGAAGGCGAA
This sequence comes from Streptomyces mesophilus, assembly GCF_040300965.1. GTDB lineage: Bacteria > Actinomycetota > Actinomycetes > Streptomycetales > Streptomycetaceae > Streptomyces > Streptomyces mesophilus_A. Next base: position 3,917 of record NZ_JBEPEW010000191.1, read on the forward strand.
CCGGCCGTTGCCGACCTGGACCGGCAGGTCCAGGTCGCTGTGGTGGCGCACAACGCGGTGCCGGGACACCAGGGCGTGCCTGTCGATACGTGGGCCCCCGCGCTCGCCGGCGGGTGCGGCGGCCGCCGCCGACTCCGCCTGCACGACGCGGGACATCAGCGTCGCGGCGGTCAGCGCGGAGGCCGCGCCGATGAACCCTCTGCGGGAGAAGTGCCGCTGGTCGGTCATGAACCGTTCCCTTCGTTGCCGGCGTGCGCGTGGAACGACGTCTGTCCGGATCCGACCCGGTAGACGGCCCGGCCGTCCTCGACGCCGAGATAGCGGGCGTCCTGTCCCGTGACGCGGTAGATGCCGCCCGGGACCACAGGCAGGGCGACCGTCGCTGTCACATTCACCGGGACCGTGACCTCGGTGTTCACGCCGTGGCGGTTCCTGCGCCAGTCCACCGCGACGGTGCCGCGCTCGGTCCACTGCGTGCCCGAGGCATGATCAAGTCCCTTGTCCGCGGGGGCGATCCGCACGGTGGCCGCGCCCGGTGACGTGATCGTCAGGCCGAGGACGCTTTCGAGGATGCCGGTGATCCCGGCTCCGCCCCAGCCGTGGGAGAGGCTTTCGCTGCTGCTCTGGGAGACCTGGGCGCCGGTGCAGGCGGATGCCGGGCAGCCGGGGGTCCACTGCCCCCAGAGGAAGGTGCCGCCTTCGGCGAGCACCTCGGCCGGTCCGTCGTGGTGCGGGTCGGTGAGCAGGTCCACCACGGTGTCCGGGCGGTCGGTGACCCGCAGGGCTTCGAGCAGGGTGCGCAGGGTCATCGGGCCTTGCTGCATGCCGTACGCGGAGATGCGCTCCCCAAGTGCCGCGTATTCGGCGGGCGTTGCGGCGCCGTAGGCGACGGGGAAGGTCTGCGCGTGCTGTCCCGCGTGGGCGATGCGGCTGCCGTCGGCGGTGAGACCGTCGGACCAGGCGCCGCTCCCGGGGTCGCGCAGCTGCTCGCGCATCGCGGCGGCCAGCCGGTCCGCCCGGTCCTCGTACAGCGTGGCCGCCTCGGTGTCGCCGAGGGCTTCGGCCGCCTCGGCGGTCGAGCGCATGGCGCCCACGCCGAGCGAGTTGACGACCGTACGGTTCACGTTGCCGTCGACGACGTAGCCGTAGCGCATGGGGGCGGGCCAGTCGATGATGCCGTACTTGTACGCTCCGCTGCCGCCCGGCAGATCGGCCACCAGGCCGCGGTCGTCGAGGGCGGAGGAGACGTACTCGGAGATGTTCTTCATCACCGGCAGGGCCTGCCGGAGCAGGTCGCGGTCGCCGGTCGTCCGGTAGTAGCAGGACCCACTCGGGGAACATCTCGGTGTAGTCGGGGATGTCCCGCTTGCCGTCCCCGTTGGGGTAGACGGCGTTCATGGCGCCGTTCTTCCAGCGGACAACCGCATGACTTTGCGGGCCGCGGTCCACTGGTTGTCCGCGTCGTTGCCGGTGGCGGGCCGCCGGATCCACTGCGCGCCGGACCAGTCCCCGTCGGCGAGCCCGGTACCGAACGTCGCGGGGCGCGCGTACGGCGACACATCACCGCGCCGGTCCCACGTCCGTACTGTCCACTGGTACTTGGCCCCCGCGACGAGACCCTCACCCGCGTACGGCACCCAGGACTGCCGCGCACCGGGCACCTTGCCGCTGTCCCACACCGTGCGTCCGCGACCGTCGCGCACGACCAACTGGTAGGCGGACTGCACCTCGTTCGCATCGGTGTCGCGCGGCAGCCAGCCGAACGCCGGGGTGCCGTCCACCGCCGCCGGATCGACACGGCCGGACACGGTGGTGCCGGCCGAAGCCTGGGGGCGGTGGTTGACGCCGTCCCGGTCCGCGAACGACGGCGGGGCGACGGTGAAGCTGAGGCCGAGGGCCAGCGCGACGGCACCGGACCGGAACGGGAGCGAGGACGGGAGCGGGGACGGCCACCGCAGTCTCAAGCGGGCGCAGGCCGCACGACCGGGAATCGCACGGCCCTCTGCCTCGTTACTCCCCCGAGAGCCTCACCCGACGATCAGGAGCCGGTTATGTACGGGACATCGCAGACGGTCCGCAAGATCCTCACCGAATCCGGTGACACCTGGGCCGTGGTGGGCCTGTCCAACAACCAGGACCGCGCCGCCTACGGAGTCGCCCGGGTCCTGCAGCAGTTCGGCAAACGCGTCGTCCCCGTCCACCCCAAGGCCGAAACGGTCCACGGCGAACAGGGCTACGCCTCACTCGCGGACATCCCGTTCCCGGTCGACGTCGTCGACGTCTTCGTCAACAGCGACCTGGCGGGCCCGGTCGCCGACGAGGCGGTCTCGATCGGCGCCAAGGCCGTCTGGTTCCAGCTCGGCGTGATCGACGAGGCGGCGTACGAGCGGACGCGTGGGGCGGGGCTGGAGATGGTGATGGACCGGTGCCCGGCGATCGAGATCCCGGCGCTGGGCTAGGGCCTGATCCACAAGTCAGGCCCTAGCGGTCCGCGAGCCCGCTCAGTGCTCCACGTAGCTGAAGTCGCCCATCGTCCAGGCACTGACGTCCTCGATCGCCACCCGGTACATCCCGCCGCTCTCCGGAATTCCCACCGCACCCTGCAAGATTCGCGCCACATGGAAATGCAGATGCGTGGGCGGCTGCGCCTTGCCCGTGGACGAGGCGAAGACGGCGGAGAAATCGCTCAGGCGGTCCGAGTCCGCCAGGACCTCCGACACCCGCTGCCTCCAGACCGCTTCGGGTGCCAGCCGGCCGGTGATGACGGCGCCACCGGCGACCACGGTCATGGACATCTGATTGCTGTTCCCGGACTCCACCAGGGAGGCGATGTCAACGAGCAGTTGATCAGGCTTCGACATGAGCAGCGATTCTAGCCACCGTCCCGCCGGCTTGCGCGTGGCATCCTGGCGCAGTGCTCTTGAGTGATCGCGTATGCAGGGTCGAACTCCATCCGGTGCGCTATCAGTTCGCTGCGGCCCGGGGTGACTCGTACGACGACAACTGGCTGGTCATCGACGGCACGGTGACGACCCCCGAGGGCAGCTGGTCCTTCGCCGAGCCGTGTCTGCTGACCGATGAGGCTCGCCGGGTGACCTCGTGGCTACGTGCGGTGGCCGCAGGCACGGTGCCTGTGACCGGGCCTGACGGCGAAGGCGAGTTGTGCCCGGACCTGGGGTTCATCGAACCGCTCCTGGCCTTCAGCCTCGCCGACCGGAGCGAAGAAAGGTCAGTCATTCGCGTTCACCTGTCCTTGGAGGCAGCACCTCCTTGGCAGCGAGGCGACGACGTCTACCAGTACGCCGTGGGGGTGCGCATGGATGCGGCCGCGTTGCTCCACGCAGCGGACCAATGGGATCGCGCTCTGATGCGCTACCCGTCCCGCTGACCCGGCGCTGGGGCAGCGGTCGGTGCACGGATCGGCTACGCGTCAGGACGTGGCCGGTCAGACGTTGTTCTCCCACTCACCGTTCTGCATCGCCATGAATGCGAAGGCGCCGAGGACGTCCTGCGGGTTGAGCTTCTCGGCACCGGCGGGGGCCTTCACCGGATCGCCGCCCGCCTTGAGGGCGATGGTGACCGGCAGGGCGGCGTCACTGTTCCGGTCCAACTGGTTCGGGTCGAAGGACAGCTTGCTCACCATGCCGTCCTTGACGTCGATGGTGATGTCGACGTCCTTGTCCGCGAAGTCCTTTGCGTCGATGCCGGACAGGCCGAGCTTGTCCTCCAGTGGCTCGAGCCCCTCGAGCAGGTCGCTCGCGGTGTCGCGCGCGGGCAGCGTCACCTTGAATCGCTCGGCGCCGTCCTTCTTGCCCTCGGCCTTGATGTCCCCGTTCTCACCGAGGGCCTTTCCGAAGGCGTCGAGGATCTTCTGCTGGTCCTTGGCGTCGATCTCACCGAAACCCCCGCCGGGGAAGAGCGAGTTGTGCTCGTCCTCGGTGAACTGCTCGGCGGAGAACTCCTCGAACTCCCTCTGGTCGATCTCGATCCACTCACCGCTCAGGGCGGCTTTGACCGAGCCGAGGGAGCCCGGCAACTCGTCGACACTCTTGGTCATCTCGTCGAACAGCGCCATGTCCTCGCGCTCCGAGCCGAGGTCGAACTGCTCGATGATTCCCTTGATGTCACCGCGGATGAACCGGGTGTCCCCGATCGCCCGCACCTCGATGAGGTCCTTGCCCGAGCCCATGGCGAAACCGAGGGAGGTGGTGGCCTTCTCCCACTCCTTCTCGGTGAGGGAGTCGAGCGGCTTGTCGGAGCTCAGCCCGAAAGAGACACGGGCGTCGGCGAGAGTGCGTGCCAAAGTGCCCGGGGCGTCGACGTCATCCTTCTTCAACTGCGTCAGGATCTCGTCCGCCGTGCCGTCGAAGCCGAGCTCGGCGGAGATCTGGCGCTGCTCCATCAGCTTCTCGAAGGCGCCCTTCACCTCGAGTCCCGCGCTGATCTTCTCGCCCACGCCACACGCGGTCATCGTGCACGCGGCGAGGGCTGTGCCGGTAAGGACGGCTACGGACTTGTACCGGGTGTTGATGACGTACTCCTGCCAACGTGAACGGCCTGCGATCTGCCGTAAACGCTAGTTAAAGCCCACCCGTCGGCACGCTGCCGAAAGTCCCGTCGTCACGGGACCTAGGTCGCCGCGTGCGTCACCGCGTACGAACGGAACAGGGAGAACGGACGGCCGGACAGCAATCCCCGGCAGTCCGGCCCGGTCAGACCGGATACGCGTACTCGACATGGATCAGACGCGCGACCCCTGTCAGCAGGAACACCGCCGGCAGCAGCAGCCACCAGCGGGCGAGAGTGCCGCGCCGTACCGGCATGTACGAGAGAAGAAGGGTGAGGCCGCCGAGGACGCACAGGAAGACGGCGGCCGCGGCGATGCCGTCGATCGCGGCCGAATCCCAGGACCCTTCGGGCCGGATGAACAGGGCGCCGTAGCCGACATAGCAACTGAGCAGATTCGCCAGTACGAGCACGACCGTCCACGATCCGCGCGCCGTACCGGTCACGCGTCCTGCCCCGCTCACGTGATGGCGCCCCTCGCGTCGTCCAGGTTCCGGTCGAAGCCACGGGCATAGGCCTGGGCCTGGTCATTCTGCCAATACGGTCCGCCGTTGTAGCGGGCGGCCAGTTCCTGGCGCTGTTCTCGGGCTGCCGCATCGGCTCGGCGCGCTGCGCGGTCTCCGTGATCGCCTCGCCCACCTGAGCGACCAGGCCCTTCAGCGTCGACTCCGCGCGCAGCCCGTCCGAGTAGTGCGACTTGGCTGTCTCCAGTGCACGCGCGTAGTGCAGAAGCGCGCTCCGCGCCTTGTCCTAGCCGTCGGAGAGATGCGTGACAAGCCCGTTCGCCTCGCGCAGCCGGTCGTCGTACGGCTTGCGGTTCTCACTCACCCAGTCCGTCTTCTTCGCCGCCTTGGACGCCGACGGCTCGATGCTCAGGAGCAGATCGCGCAAGCGCCGGAATACATCGGCGTTCCGCTCGACGAGCGCGCGGCAAGCAGCGAGGTCACGTCCCGATACTGGTCGTCCGCGAAGCGCGCGAACCGGTCCACCTTCTCGGCCACATCCGGATGTGAACGCGGCGCGCGCGCCGTCGTGCACAGCTCCCCGTCCGGACGTCCCTCGTAGAGCAGCCCGGCAAGCTCGATGAGCAGATGCGAACTGCCGTCGAGCGACTGGTTCTTCACACGGAACCCGTCGCCGGGGCCGAAGCCGCCGGACCCGCCGCCTCCCGGCTCCGGCGCCACCTGGTTCAGCCGCATGCCGGATGCCGCGGCGGCCGCATGCTGCTCGGCCGCTGCGGCCTTCAACTGATCAACTGCTCCCACTCTTCCCACGCCAACGCGCGCCCCCGTTGCCCTCCGTCGAACTCCCAAGCGATCAAGGCTACTTGATCGCGCACGGACGCCGGTTTGCAAAGCGAGGGCTCACAAATCTCTGCCGCACCTCTGGGCAACTTCCTTACTCGTTGGTAAGTTTCGCCGGGCCTTACCCGCCGGTAACACCTGTGGCGGGCTCAGCAGTCATCCCTGTCAGCTGCTATCGCGAGTCGAGGGAGTCATGCAGAAAACCGTTCGGCACATCGCCACCGCAGGTGTCACCGCCCTCGTCCTGACCGCCGCGCCCGGCATCGCCGTCGCCGCACCGTCGGCCGCCGCGCCCCCGTCGACAGCCGGTTCGCCGGCAGCCGCCGCGAGCGACGCCTTCTACACGTACGACGGGAGCGAGCCGCTCTCTTCTTTCACACCCGGGGACGTGCTCAAGAAGCGGACGTTGAAGTACCACGTCCTCGGCATCCCGACCCCGGTCGAGGCCGTCCAACTGCTCTTCCGCACCTCCGACGCACAGAACCGCCCGGCCGCCGGTGTCACCACCGTGGTGCGCTCCGCGACGAGCGACGGCAGCAAGGCCGTCTCCTACCAGTCGTTCTACGACTCCCTTGACCCCGAGCACGGGCCGTCCCGGGCCATCGCGGGCGATGTGAGCCTCGGCGGCGCGATCGCGAACGCGGAGACCATCTTCATCGCCCCGCTGCTCCTGGCGGGCTACGACGTGATCATCCCGGACACCGAGGGGCAGACCGCCAACTTCGCGGCCGGCCCCGAGTACGGGTACAACACGCTCGACTCGATCCGCGCCGCGCGGAGTTCCGCCGCGCGGACCGGCATCAGACCCGACGCCCGCTTCGGCCTCATCGGCTACTCCGGCGGCGCGATCGCGACGAACTGGGCCGCCGCACTCGCACCGGACTACGCGCCGGACGTCAACCGGCAACTGGTCGGATACGCCGAGGGCGGACTGCTCGTGAAGCCCTCGCACAACCTCGAGTACGTCGACGGCAGCCTGGTGTGGTCCGGCGTCATTCCGATGGCCGTGATCGGGGTCGCCCGGGCGTACGACATCGACCTCAAGCAGTACATGAGCGACTACGGCAAGTCGGTGTACGACAAGGTCGAACACGCTTCCATCGCCGACACGTTGGGCCGCTACCCCGGTCTGACCTGGAAGAAGATGGCGAAGCCGGAGTACGCCAACCCGAACTCCGTGCCCGAGTTCGTCGAGGCGGTCAACAGGATCAACCTCGGCTCGGCCCCCACCCCGGACGTCCCCGGCTATATCGCTCAGGGCAACGGCGGCGTCGCGGAAGGGACCTTCAACAACCCGCCGGGCATCGGCACCGGTGACGGAGTCATGGTCGCCGGCGACGTACGGGCGCTGGCCCGGCAGTACTGCGCCACGGGCAGCGCGGCGATCAAGTATCAGCAGTACAACGCACTCAGCCATGTCGCCTCGCCCCTGCCCTGGGCGCCCACCGCGCTGAACTGGCTCGACGACCGCTTCGCGGGCAAGGCCGCACCGTCCGACTGCGGCAGGATCGCCCCGGGCAACTCACTGGCACCGGAGCAGCCGGTACCCGCCTCCTGAGAACCGGGTTCCACCTACAGCGGGGCGCCCGACGGACTCCGCCGGGCGCCCCGCCACGGCCATCAGGCTCGGCGGGCCTGTGTCGGGGCTCGAACCGCAGGGCGTCGATGGCGGCGCAGGGCCCTGGCCGGGAGAGCGACGCCCCCTCCAGTCCATTCCTCCGATGTCTGGCCGTTCAGGGGCAGTGGCCTTCGGTGGCGGCAGGGGCGGGTGTCGCGCAGGTGGCAGGCGCCCCTGCCGCGTCGGAGGCCGTCGTCACACGCGCGAGCGGTGGAGCTCGAAGGCGGCGATCGAGGCCGCCTGGCGGGATGTGAGGATGCGCAGCCGCCACTGACGGGCCGTCACCACGGTGGGCAGGGCGAGGATCCGGGAGGCACCGATCGTGCCGACCGTTGCCACGTGATGCCAGCCGTCGGCCGTGCGTGCCTCGATGGCCGCGGATTCGACCTGCTGGCCGTGACGGATGTCCTCGGCGAGCCGGATCCGGTCGACGGCCTGCTCCCGGCCGAGGTCCAGCGTGAGCGTGCCTTCGGACGGCGCGGGCGATGTCCACGCCGTGTCCGGGTCGCCGTCCACAGCACGGGCGGCCCGGCGGCCGTCGCCGAAAGCCCGGGATCCGCGGGCGAGATCCTCCGGCAGCTCGCGTTCCACGCGCTCACGGAACTCCTTGAGGACGGCGACGTCCGCGTCGGGCAGGCGGCCCTGCTGGTCCGGGGGGATGTTCAGGAGCAGGACGGAGTTACGTCCCACGGAGCGGAACCAGATGTCGGTGAGCTGCTCCACCGACTTGGGCTGCTGGTCCGCGTGGAAGAACCACCCGGGCCTTATCGACACGTCGCACTCGGCCGGCCACCACTGCAGGTACTGGGCCAGCGGCTGCGCCTGGACCAGCGCCGCACGGCTGCCCTGGTCGGCGGCCTCGTAGTGAAGGGCGTAGTCGGTGCGGCCGTAGTCCTTCTCCTGCACCGGGACGACGCTCCACTCGTCCTCGCGCGCGAGCCCGCCCTCGTTGCCGACCCAGCGGACGTCGGGGCCCGACACGGCGATGGAGGCGTCCGGCGCGAGGGTGCGGATCAGCTCGTACCAGCTGTCCCAGTCGTAGCGCTCCACCTTGTCCGGGGGGATACGTCCCTGGGCCCCGTCGAACCACACCTCGTCGACGGGGCCGTACTCGGTGAGCACCTCGTAGAGCTGGTTGAGCATGTAGGCGCCGTAGTCGGTGGCCTGGAGGTCGAAGCTGCGCAGCCCCTCGCCCGCCCGGTCGTCGCCCTCGGTGAGGGTGGGCACGGTGTGCGTGGTGCGGGCGCTGCCGTTGGCGTAGACGCCGTGCAGAAACTGGTTCTCGTCGGCCGGGGAGACGTAGACGCCGACCTTGATGCCGTGGCTGCGCATCGAGTCGGCGAAGGAGCGCAACACGTCGCCGTGGCCGTCACGCCAGCTGCTCGACACGACGCTGTGCCGGGTGTAGCGGGAGGGATAGAGGACGAAGCCGTCGTGATGCTTGACGGTGAGGATGGCGAGCTCGAAGCCGCCGTCGCGCAGGGCACGCGCCCACTGGTCGGTGTCCAGGCCGACGGGCTGGAAGACGTCCGGGTCCTCGTCGCCGGTACCCCACTCGAGGCCGGTGAAGGTGTTGACGCCGAAGTGCAGGAAGGCGGTCTTCTCCAGGCGCTGCCAGGTGATCTGACGTTCCGTGGGCCGCACACGGGCCGCCTTGGCGACGAGCTGCCCGGGCGAGTCGGCGGTGCTGACCGGTATGCGGTAGTGCGGCTCGACGGTCGCCGCCGACGGGCTCGCGGACACGGTGG
>NZ_JBEPEW010000192.1:0-13060 GCF_040300965.1 Streptomyces mesophilus
CTGCTCGCGGCCCGGCTCGCCTTCGCCAACCTCGACGGCGCGCTGGCCCGTGACACGGGGCGGTGCACGCGGCGCGGGGCGGTCGTCAACGAACTCGGCGACCGGCTGGCCGACTTGGCGATGCTCGCCGGGTTCCTGTTCGTGGCCCCTGTGTGGCTGGTCGCCTGCGCGGCGCTCGCCGCGACGGCCCCCTCCTGGGTGGCGCTCGCGGGTGCGGCGGCCGGGGCGCCGCGGCGCAACGGCGGGCCCGTGGGGAAGACCGAGCGGTGTGCGCTGGTCGTGCTCGCGGCGGCGACGGGGTGGTTCGTGCCGGTGCTCGGCATCCTCGCCGTCGGCTCGCTGGTCACTGCGGTGGTGCGCCTCGCCTGGGTGTGGCGGGAGCTGGCCGACCGGCCGGCCGCCGCGGTGGGGAGCACCCGATGAGCACCCTCTCCCGGAGTGTCCCGGTCGTGGCGGGTGTGCTCGGCGCGGGCGGGATCGCGGTCGCCGCGCTGCCGGCCCGGCTGCGGATGCGGGCCGAGCTGCGCCGGCGGTGGCGTACCTGGGCGTTCTCGGCTCCCTTGTTCCTCGGCGCCTTCTTCCTCGGCAGCGCGGGCGTGGCCCTCTTCGCGGCCGGGCTCGGGGTCGTGGCCGTCCTGGAGTACGTACGGATGGCGGGGCTCACCCGGGCCGACCGGGCCGTCCTGACCGCCGCGGCCGTCGCCCTGCCCGCGCTCGCCTGGCTGGCCCCCGAGGCGCTCGGCCCTCAACTCGCCCTCGGTGTCCTGCTGCTGGCCGCCGGACCCGCGCTGCTCACGGCCGACGCGACCACCGGCTTCACCCGCGCCAGCCGTACCGCCTTCGGCCTCCTGTGGATTCCGCTCGGTCTGACCTGTCTGGTGCTGCTCGGCGACACCGCGCTCGCCGTCGGCGTCGCGGTGGCCTTCGGGGACGTGGGCGCGTGGTGCGGCGGCACGGCCCTCGGCCGCCGTGGTCCGCTCGCCCGCCGCCTCTCCCCTTTGTCACCGAACAAGACCTGGGCCGGAGTTGTCGGCTGCGCGGCGGCGACGGCCGGCGCGCTGGCCGTACTCGGCTCCTTCACCCCGCTCGTATGGACCGCGGTTCTCGTCGGCTGTGTCGTCGGCGATCTGCTCGAATCCATGGTCAAGCGTGAGGCGGGCGTGAAGGACGCGGGCAGCTGGCTGCCCGGGTTCGGCGGGCTGCTCGACCGGATCGACTCGCTGCTCGTGGCGCTGCTCCTGACCGCGGGGGTGATGGCCCGATGAGTCCGGTCCGGCACTGTGCCCATCTGCCCGCACTCCCCCGGCGCCTGTCCGCCCGGCTGCGCAAGTCCCTGTGGCGGGCCACCCTCACCGCCACCGGCGGGGTGCGCCGCGAGGGCCGGCTGCCGAGCGGCGGCTGTGTGGTGATCGCCAACCACACCTCGCACGCGGACACCGCGGCGCTGCTCGCCGCGCTCGACGCCCGCCATGCTCCGCGGATCGCCGCGGCGGCCGACTACTGGTTCGCGACCGCCTGGCGGCGCCGGATCTGCCGCCGGCTCGCGGCAGGTTTTCCGGTACGCAGGACAGGCGGCGGTCTCGGTGATCTGCTGGCCATGACCGAGGAGCTGCAGCGGGGTCACGCGGTCGTGCTCTTCCCCGAGGGCACCCGCGGCCCCGACGGGTCGCTCGGTCAATTCCACCGCGGGGCCCTGCTGTTGGCCCAGCACGCCCGGGTGCCCGTCGTACCCGTGGCGCTCATGGGCACGGGCCGGCTGCTGCCCAAGCACGGCTCCTTGCACCGCACTCAGCTGCGCGTACGCATCGGCGTTCCGCTGGCGCCGACGGCGGGCCCGGCCGAGGCGCGGGCCGCCGTGGAGGCGCTTCTCGAGGTCACGCCAGGGGACGGAGGAAGCGGCGCTCGTACCGCTTGATGCACTTGGTCCTGCGGGCCAGTTCGAACGCCTCCTGGCAGTCGGGGTCCGCCATGCTGTCGGTGCGGTAGCGCTCGTACGCGGCGAGGCTGGGGAACGAGAACAGCGCGTACGCGATATCGCTGTCCCCTTCGCTGGGCAGGAAGTAGCCGTGGTGGGAGCCGCCGAAACGGCTGACGAGGTCGACCCAGCGACGCCCGTACTCCTCGAAGTCCTCGATCCGGTCCGGGTCGATCTCGTACCGCAGATGAATCGTGATCATGCGGTGATGATGCCCCGTACGAGGGCGTACGTCGACGTCCGTGCGCCAACTGGACGGTGAAGGTCAAGCGACGCGGGCGCGCAGGGCGTTCAGGTCGGCTTCGGTGACACCGGCGGCCAGCAGATAGGTCTCCGCCCGCACCGCCCCGGCCGCCGTGATCATGTCCGCGTACGCGGTCGTGCCGTGTTCGGCGTACGCCGCGTCCAGGAAGTCCTGGTGGGACGGCTTGCCGGTGGCGGCTTCAAGGGCGGCCATGTTCGCCGCGCTGCGGGCGTAGTCGGCGGCGATCTCCTCGGGCGAGGCGCCGAGGAGCGAGAGCAGGACGAGGGCGATGTTCCCGGTGCGGTCGCGTCCGGCCGCGCAGTGGAAGGCCACTCCGCCGGGCGCGGCCTGCGCCACCGCCGTCACGGCCGCCGCGATCCGGTGCGGGAAGTTCTCCATGAACGGCCCGTAGAACTGCGGCGTACCCCAGCGCCAGTCCTCGGTCCAGCGCGCCCAGAACGCGGCGTCCTCGGCCATGCCGTCCAACTCCACGCGCACCGTGGTGATCCCGTCGGGCCGGGGCGCGGCGTCCGCCCCGTACTCGTCGGACTCCCGCAGATCGAGCACGGTGCGTATCCCGTGCTCGTACGCGGCCGCCCAGCCCTTCTCGGTGAGCTTGTCCAGGCCGTCGGCCCGTACGAGCGCACCCCGGGCGACGGCTCCGAGGCCGCCCAGGTCCCGCACGTTGTGACAGCCGTCCCAGTCGAGGTCGCGCTCGATGCTCGTCATGCCGATCAAGATGCCAGGCCTCTGCAGAGCGGTTCCCTCCGCCCCTTCACAGCACCCCGGCCACCGCGTCCCTGAACCCCTCCGGGTCCTCCACCCAGGGGTGGTGGCCGGACTCCGGGAGCACCACCCGCCGCACCCGCGGCAGGGCCCGCTCCAGCGAGTCCACCGCCGAGCGCGGACGGATGTCGCGGGCGCCGTCGACGATCAGGACGGGCACGTCGAGGGCCGCGCACGCGGCGGACAGCTCCGGCGTGCCCCAGGTCCGCTTGCGCTCCTCGTTCAGGGCGGCGTTGCACGCGTAGTTGACCGGGAACCACGGGTCGGCCATCCGCTCCGCGTGCTCCGACGCCCGCTCCCGGTCCTCGAATTCGACGGCCCACCGCAGGACCGCGCTCTCCCGCTCCTCGTCCTCGGAGAGTGCGCCGCGCGCCTGCAGCTCCTGCCACCGGGCGAGCCGTGCGGGCTCCTCCGCAAGCCGGGCCCGCAGGCCGTCCTCGTACCCCGGGTGCCAGTCCGCGTCCGGCCCGATCCCCGTACCGCTCACATAGGCGAGGGTCTCGACCCGCTCCGGGTGCGCCAGTGTGTAGCTCAACGCCAGCTGGGCGCCCCAGGAATGACCGAGGAGCACCATCCTGCCGAGGCCGAAGTGGGCCCGTACGGCATCGAGATCCGCCACGAAACGGTCCGTCGTCCACGGTCCGTCACAAGGTGCCGAGCGACCGCAGCCGCGCTGGTCCCAGCGGTGCACGGCGGCCGGCTCGCCGAGCAGCGCGCTCACGTCGCCGAACATGTCCCACAGGCCGGGACCGCCGTGGCAGAGCACCAGCGGGGTACCGCCCGGGTCGCCTTCGCGACAGGCCCACAGCCGCAGGCCGTCGTCCGTGCGCACGCTCTGGAGCATGCGGGCAGTCTGCCGTACGGGGAGCGCGGGAGCCCCGGCAATGGAAACCGCCCCCGTCCAGGTGTGGGGACCGGACGGGGGCGGGAACTGCGGGGTGGTCAGCCCGTGTGGGGTGTCAGCCCATGTGCGGGTAGCGGTAGTCGGTCGGCGGGACCAGGGTCTCCTTGATGGCGCGGGTCAGCGTCCAGCGCATCAGGTTCTGGGGGGCGCCCGCCTTGTCGTTGGTGCCGGAGGCGCGGCCGCCGCCGAAGGGCTGCTGGCCGACGACGGCGCCGGTGGACTTGTCGTTGATGTAGAAGTTGCCCGCGGCGTAGCGGAGCTTCTCCATCGCGTCGGCCGCGGCGGCGCGGTCACCGGCGATGATCGAGCCGGTCAGGGCGTACGCCGAGACGGACTCCATCTGCGCCAGCATCTCGTCGTACGCCTCGTCCTCGTAGACGTGGATCGCGAGGATCGGGCCGAAGTACTCGGTCGTGAAGACCTCGTTGGCCGGGTCCGAGCACTCGATGACGGTCGGGCGGACGAAGTAGCCCACCGAGTCGTCGTACGTGCCGCCCGCGACGATCGTGCAGGACGGGTCCGCCGCCGCACGGTCGATCGCGGCCTTGTTCTTGGCGAACGCGCGCTCGTCGATGACGGCGCCGATGAAGTTGTCCAGGTCGGTGACGTCACCCATGGTGATGCCGTCGACCTCGGCCGCGAACTCCTCCTTGAAACCGGAGTTCCAGATCGAGGCGGGCACGTAGGCACGCGAGGAGGCCGAGCACTTCTGGCCCTGGAACTCGAAGGAGCCCCGGGTCAGGGCGGTCTTGAGGATCGCGCGGTCGGCGCTCGGGTGCGCGACGACGAAGTCCTTGCCGCCGGTCTCGCCGACGATGCGCGGGTACGAGCGGTACTTCTCGATGTTGTTGCCGACCGTCTTCCACAGGTGCTGGAAGGTCTTGGTCGAACCCGTGAAGTGGATGCCGGCGAGCATCGGGTGCTCGAGCGCGACGTCGGAGACGGCGAGGCCGTCACCGGTGACGAGGTTGATGACGCCCTTGGGGAGACCGGCCTCCTCCAGGAGCTGCATGAGCAGCACGGCCGCGTGGGTCTGCGTCGGGGACGGCTTCCAGACGACCACGTTGCCCATGAGGGCCGGGGCGGTCGGCAGGTTGCCCGCGATGGCCGTGAAGTTGAACGGCGTGATCGCGTAGACGAAGCCCTCGAGCGGGCGGTGGTCCAGACGGTTCCAGACGCCCGGGGAGTTGGCCGGCGGCTGCTCGGCGAGCAGGTCGCGGGCGTACTTCACGTTGAAGCGCCAGAAGTCGACGAGCTCGCAGGGAGTGTCGATCTCGGCCTGCTGCGCCGTCTTCGACTGGCCGAGCATCGTGGAAGCGGCCAGCGTCTCGCGCCAGGGTCCTGCGAGCAGTTCGGCGGCGCGCAGGATGATCGCGGCGCGGTCGTCGAAGGACATCGCGCGCCAGGCCGGGGCGGCGGCGAGCGCGGCGTCGATCGCGTCCTGGGCGTCCTGCTGCGTAGCGTTGCGCCCCGTACCGAGGACGGACTTGTGGTTGTGCGGCTGCACGACCTGGAACGGCTCGCCGCCGCCCATCCGCTGCTCGCCGCCGATGGTCATCGGCAGGTCGATCGGGTTCTCGGCCAGTTCCTTGAGCTTGGCCTCGAGGCGGACGCGCTCGGGAGAGCCGGGGGCGTAGCCGTGCACCGGCTCGTTGACGGGAGTGGGGACCTGGGTTACAGCGTCCATGAGTTCCTGAACTCCTTTGTGAGGGGTGTCGTTTCGAGCTGGTCCGAGCTGGGGGCTCAGCCCTTGGTGAGGATCGAGCGGGCGAAGAAGAGGAGGTTGGCCGGCTTCTCCGCGAGACGCCGCATGAAGTAGCCGTACCAGTCGGTGCCGTACGCGGTGTACACACGCATCCGGTGGCCTTCGGCGGCGAGGCGCTCCTGCTCCTCGCTGCGGATGCCGTACAGCATCTGGAACTCGTAGTCGTCGAGCTTGCGGCCCGCACGGCGGGCGAGTTCCTGGGTGATGGCGATGAGGCGCGGGTCGTGGGAGCCGATCATCGGGTACCCGTCGCCCTCCATCAGGATCTTCAGGATGCGGACGTACGCCTTGTCGATCTCGCCCTTGTCCTGGTACGCGACGGACGCGGGCTCCTTGTAGGCGCCCTTGACGATCCGGACGCGGGAGCCGGCCGCGGACAGGCGGCGGGCGTCGTCCTCGGTACGGAAGAGGTAGGCCTGGATGACGCAGCCGGTCTGCGGGAAGTCCTTGCGGAGCTCCTCGTGGATGGCGAACATCGAGTCGAGGGTGGTTTGGTCCTCGGCGTCCAGGGTGACCGTGGTGCCGATGGCGGCGGCGGCCTCGACGACGGGGCGGACGTTGGCGAGGGCCAGCTCGTGGCCGCCGTCCAGCGCCTGGCCGAACATGCTCAGCTTCACGGACATCTCGGCCTTGGTGCCCAGACCCAGGTCCTTCAGGCGCTCGACCAGCTCGAGGTAGGCGTCGCGCGCGGCGTGCGACTGCTCGACGGTGGTGATGTCCTCGCCGACCACGTCGAGGGTGACTTCGAGGCCCTTGTCCGCGGTCTCCTGGACGATCGGGATGACCTGGTCGACGCTCTCGCCGGCGATGAACCGGGCGACGACCTGCTTGGTGCCCGGCGCGGCGGAGACGAAGCGGCGCATCTTGTCGCTGCGGGACGCGGCGAGGATCACGGGACCCAGCACGGGGCACCTCCATTTTTTGCGGGGGGTCAGGGGTGCCGCACCAGGAAACGCCAACGTTCCGGGAACGGCCAGGAGAACCTCCGTGAAACCTAAGGATCGCGCCGATTCGGGGCCATCTACAGGTGTCACGCATCCGTGGGCCGGATCTCATACATCTGTATGAGGTGCGGGAGCGTGCATCTGGCGGCCGGGAAGGACGGCCACTGCGGCCGGTACCCCAGAATGGACAGGTGAAAGGCGACTACCAGGACCTCGTCGACGAGGTCTCGACCCTGCTCGGCGCTCCGGCCACCCTCGAGGACCGGGACTTCGGGCTGATCGCCTTCGGTGCGCATGAGGGCGACGACGAGATCGAGATGGATCCCGTACGGACGCGGTCGATCCTGACCCGGAAGTCGACCTCCGCCGTCCGCGCCTGGTTCGAGGGGTTCGGGATCGCCCGGGCCACCGAGCCGGTGCGGATCCCCGCGGCTCCCGACGCCGGTGTGCTGCGGGCCCGCATCTGTCTGCCCGTACGGCATCGCGGCGTCGTCCACGGTTACGTGTGGCTGCTCGACACCGACCCCGGCCCGGGCCCTGAACAGCTCGCCGCCGCGATGGAGGTGACCGAGCGCATCGGGGTGCTGCTCGCCGACGAGGCGAGCGCCGGCGAGGACGTCGCGCGTGAGCTGCGGGCCGTTCTGACCAGCGGCCGCGGCTGGCAGCGGGACATGGCGGTGGCCGCGCTGCGGGCCGCGCTCGGGCCCGGCGCCGACGATCTGCTCGCCGTCGTCTGCGTGACGCCTTGGCCGCGGTCCACGACGGGGGCCGCCGCCCGGGTCCCCGGCACGGTCGCCGTGTGCGCCGTGCCACCGGCCTCCGCGGACGAAGGGCCCACCGCGTTCGCCGCTCTCGTACGGGTGCGCGCGGCCGACAACCTCTCCCCCGCCCACACCGTCGCCACGCGCCTGCTCGGCTCGGCGTCCGGGAGCGCCGCCGGTATCGGGGGCGCCCGGCGCGGGCTCGCCGAGCTGCCGGAGGCGTGGCGGGAGGCGCTGGCCGCGGCCCGTACCGCTGCCGCGCGGCACCGCGGCGAAGGCGCCAAGCCGGCCCGTACGAAGGAGTCGGCACCCGTCGCCGAATGGTCCGCGCTCGGCCCGTACCGCCTGCTGACCGCACTGCCGGCGGGCGCCGCCCAGGACCCGGCGGTCACCGCACTCCTGCGGCACCCCGAACTCGCCCACACCGCCGAGGTGTTCCTCGACCACGCGGGCCAGGCCGGACGGACGGCGGCGGCGCTCGGCATCCACCGGCAGACGCTCTACTACCGGCTCTCGCGCATCGAGCAGCTCACCGGCCTCGACCTGGACGCCGGCGAGGACCGGCTGCTGCTGCACATGGCGCTCAAGGCGGCACGGCTGCAGGGAGGTTGAGCCCGACTACGCGTCGTGCCCGGCGGCCTTGATCAGGCGCCGCAGCCCCTCGGTCAGCTCCTGTGCGCTCGGCGCGGTCTCCGGGGCGAAGGAGTACTGGGCGATGAGCCCGGTCATCAGGGTCGTGAGGAACTGGCCCAGCGTCGCGACCTCGTCGTCCGGCACCGTCGACTCCTCGACGCCCATCAGCATCGCGATGAAGCCGCGCCCGCCCTCGCTCTGCGCCTTCGCCAGGTAGTCCCGTACCGCGGGCATCTGGTCGCCCATCGCGATGATCTCGATACTCAGCCGCCACACCGAGTCCGGCTCGCGCACGGTCGCGATGACCCCGCCCCAGACCTCCTCGAAGCGTTCGAGCGAGCCGGGCGGCGTCGAGAACCCCGCCTCGGGATCGCCGTCGAAGCTCTCCGAGACCCCCTCGACCAGCGCGATGTACGCCTCGGCGAGCAGTACGTCCTTCGACCCGTAGTGATAGCCGATCGAGGCGAGATTCGTCCCCGACTCCTTGACGATGTCGCGCGCCGTCGTGCGTACGAAGCCCTTGGCCAGCAGGCAGCGCTTCGCGCCTTCGAGCAGATCCTCACGGTGTCCCATGCGGGACAGCCTACCCAGCTCGCAGACGCTCGTACAAGACGCACGTTTTACACACTCGTACTAGACAACCGTTTAAGACGTCCGTACAGTCGCTGTCATGACGAACTCACCGAGCACCACGCAGGAGCACGAAGCGGCTCCCGAGCGCGCAACCCGCAAGGAATGGACGGCACTTGGCGTGCTGATGCTGCCGCTGATGCTGGTCTCGATGGATGTTTCGGTCCTCTACTTCGCGGTGCCCGCGATCAACGCCGATCTGCAGCCGTCCGGCACCCAGCAGCTGTGGATGTTCGACATCTACGCGTTCGTGCTCGCCGGGCTCCTGATCACGATGGGCTCGCTCGGCGACCGCATCGGCCGCCGCAGGCTGCTGCTGCTCGGCGCGACCGCGTTCGGCGCCGCCTCGGTCATCGGGGCCTACTCCCACAGCGCGGAGATGCTGATCGCGGCCCGCGCCCTGCTCGGGATCGGCGGGGCGACGCTGCTGCCGTCGACGATGGCGCTGATCAGGAACATGTTCCGGGACGCCGGCCAGCGCGCGAAGGCGATCGGGATCTGGCAGACGGTGATGGTGTCCGGTGTCGCGCTCGGCTCGGTGATGAGCGGCATCCTGGTGGAGCACTTCTGGTGGGGCTCGATCTTCCTGGTCAACCTGCCCGCGATGGTGCTGCTGCTCGTCCTCGCGCCGGTGCTGATCCCCGAGTTCAAGGACCCGACCCCCGGGCGCTTCGACTGGATCGGCGTACCGCTGTCGATGGCCGCCGTGCTGCCGGTCGTCTACGGCTTCAAGGAGATCGCCGCCGAGGGCGTCGAGCTCTCGTACGTGGCCTCGGTGGCGGTCGGGCTCGTCTTCGCGGCGCTGTTCGTGCACCGCCAGCGGACCGCCGCGTCGCCGATGATCTCGCCCGCGCTCTTCCGCGGCGGCAGCGGCTTCGGCCCGGCCATCTCGCTGATCATGATCTCGTCGCTGACGATGATGGGCTCGGCGTACTTCACGACGCAGTACCTGCAGTCGGTCCTCGGAATGTCCGCGATGGAATCCGCGCTCTGGGCCCTGCTCCCCTCGGTCCTGATCGGCTTCGCGGCGCCCGTCGCGACACTGCTCGTCCAGCGCGGCATGAACCGCGCGCATGTCGTCGCCACGGGGTTCCTGATCTCGGCCTCCGGCTTCGCCCTCCTCCTCTTCGTCGGTACGGACTCGCTGTGGACCATCCTGGTCGCCGCGGGTGTCCTCGCCAGTGGCGCGGTGATCATCGGCTCGCAGCTGACGGACCTGGCGATGGGCGCCGCGCCCGCCGAACAGGCGGGCAGCGCCTCTTCGCTCGTGGAGACGGGCAACGAGTTCGGCGGCGCGATGGGCATGGCGCTGCTCGGCTCGATCGGCAACGCGGTCTATCACGCCCAGATGCCGGACGCGGCCCCGGCCGTGGCCCGCGAGACGCTGGGCGGCGCGGCGGCGGTGGCCGAGGAACTGCCCGAGCGCGCGGGGTCGGCCCTGCTGACCATGGCGCGGGAGGCCTTCACCAGCGGGATGCATGTCGCGGCCGTGGCGGCCATGGTGCTCCTGGTCGGCGCGGCGGTGGCGGCTTCGGTGGCGCTGCGGCGGGAACCCAGCCCCTGCGGCGTTTGAGCAGATCCGAACGAAGTTCGGATGCGGGGGTCCGGGGGCGGAGCCCCGGTTTCGGGAAGGGGCGGGGTGGGGGAAAAGCCCGCCGCAGGCGCCCCCACCCCAAATTCCCCGCAGCCCGCGAAGCAACGCATGCCAGGATGGGCGAGTGGCTCAGATATTCGATACGCCGTTCATCGGCCGGGCGGACGAACTGGCCCGGCTCACCGGCGTGGTGGACCGGGCCGCGGCCGGCGATCCCCGCGCCGTCCTCGTCGCCGGAGACGCGGGCGTCGGCAAGACCCGCACCCTGACCGAGGCCGCGGCGCACGCCGCCGACGCCGGCACCACCGTCCTGACCGGCCACTGCATGGATCTCGGGGACGTGGGCCTGCCCTACCTCCCGTTCACGGAGCTCCTCGGCGCGGCGGCCGCCGACGAACGGTTCGCCCCCGTGTTCGCCGCGCACCCCGCGGTGAACCGGCTGCTCGGCGCCGCCTCCGGGACCGGCCCCGCGCAGGACCCCGGCAGCCGCCTCCAGCTCTTCGAGGGCGTCACCGCGCTCCTCGCCGAGCTGGCCGAGCAGGCTCCGCTGCTCCTTGTCATCGAGGACCTCCACTGGGCGGACCAGTCCTCCCGCGATCTGCTCCGCTTCCTGCTCAGCCGGGGCGTACTCCAGCGGCCCGTGCCCGGCGGCCCGCCGCGCCGGCTCGCGATCCTCGCCTCGTACCGCTCGGACGATCTGCATCGCCGCCACCCGCTGCGCCCCCTGCTCGCCGAGCTGATCCGGCTGCCCGCCGTCGACCGCCTGGAGCTACGTCCGATGGGCGACGCGGACGTGGCGCGGCTCGTGCGCGGGCTGCGCACGGGCCCGCTCTCCGACAGCACGGTCGGCCGCATCGTCGAACGTGCCGAGGGAAACGCCTTCTACGCCGAGGAGTTGCTCGCCGCGCTGCCCGGCGACGACGACCCCGGCTCCTCCGCGATGCCCGGTGACCAGGGCGGTCTGGGCGGCCTTGGCAGCCTGGTCGATGTGCTGCTCATCCGGATCGAGCAACTGACGGACACCGCCCAGCAAGTGCTGCGCACCGCGGCCGTCGCGGGCCGCACGGTCGGTCACGACCTGCTGCGCGATGCCGTCCAACTGCCGCAGGAAGAGCTGGAGTCGGCGCTGCGCGAAACGGTCGGGCGACAACTGCTCGTACCGGGTGACGATGCCACGTACTCCTTCCGGCACGCCTTGATCCGCGAGGCCGCGTACGCGGACCTGCTGCCCGGCGAGCGGGTCAGGCTGCACGGCGTGTTCGCCAAACTCCTTGCCCGGGAGGACCGTTCGGGGCAGAGCGCCGCGGAGCGCGCCCATCACTCGCGCGAGAGCCACGACCTGCCCGATGCCCTGACGGCCTCCTTGGAGGCCGCCGACCACGCCAAGGGCGTGGGCGCGCCCGCCGAGGAGCTGCGCCATCTCGAGGCCGCGCTCGACCTCTGGGACGCGGTCGAGGCGTCCGCCCGCCCCAAGGACAGCGACGCGGTCAGCCTCACCCTGCGCGCCTCGGCCGCCGCCGCCCACGCCGGTGACCCGCATCGCGGCGTGCAGCTCGCCCGCTCCGCGCTCGACCGGACCGGCGCGGACTCCGATTCCGAACTCGCCGCCCGGATCCGCTACACCCTCGCCTTCCGGCTGCTGCGGGTCGATCACCTCAAGGCCGCCTTCACGTACAGCACCGAGGCGCTGTCCCTGATCCCGGCCGAGCCGCCGTCGCCCACCTGGGTGTGGGCGGCCGCGACCCACGTCATGGCGGCCCGGTACGTGGGGCGGGACGAGGACGCCGAGCGCGTCGGCCGGCAGGCGCTCGACGCCGCGGAGCGGCTCGGACTGAGCGACGCCCAGGCCGACTTGATGATCTCGCTGGTCGGCATGGAAGAGCACAACCGGAGTACCGAGAAGGGCCGGGACAGGCTGCGCGGGGCCCGTGAGCTGGCCCGCGCCGCCGGAAATCTCCCCGTGGAGATGCGGGCGCTCTACAACGTCGCGATCGGCTGTTACGAGTCCGGGGATCTGGACGCCTGCCTGACCTGGAGCGGCGAAGGGCTCGGCCTCGCCCGTCGCGCGGGCCTGCTCTCCTCCCCGTACGGCCTGGAACTGCGCTATATGCAGTCCCTGCTGCTCTACACCCTCGGCCGCTGGGACGAATGCGCGCGGGCTGCCGCCGCGGATTCCGAACTGCTCCCGGAGGCAGGCGGGTTCGCGACCGCCCCCGCGCTGTACGTCGCCCTCGCGCGCGGCGAGTTCGACCGGGCCGTGGGCGGGGCGCGCGCCCTGTTCGACGGCAGCACCTCCGACTGGATGGCGATGCTGGTCGCGAGCGTCGTGCTGACCGATGCGGCGGCGTTGCGCGGTGACACGGAGGGCTGCGTACGGCAGCTGCACGCTTCGGTCGACGCGCTCGCGGAAGGCTCGGGCGTCGACCGGCCCGATGTGGCGGTGCGGCTTGCCGCGCTCGCCCTGTCGGCGGTCGCGGACAGCGCGGAGGAGTCCCGGCTCTCCGGTGACGCGGCGGGCGCCGCGCAGTGGGCGGGGACCGCCGCCGAGCTGGTGGAGCTGGCCCGGTCCACTGCGGCCCGCGGCGAGGACGGGACCGGGCACGGGCCGGAGGGTCTGGCCTGGCTGGCGCGCGCCGAGGCCGAGTTGATACGCGCCACCGAGGGGCCGGATGTCGCGGCATGGGAGCGGGCCGTGACGGCTTTCGGCTACGGCGATCCGTACGAACTGGCGCGCTGCCGGTGGCGTTTCGCTCAGGCCCTGCTCACCGCCGACCGTCGCGAGGAGGCCGGCGAGCAGGCGCGCGCGGCCCGGGAAACGGCCGAG
>NZ_JBEPEW010000193.1:0-12960 GCF_040300965.1 Streptomyces mesophilus
CGACGGGCTCGCGGACACGGTGGGCGACGGGCTCGCGGACGCGGCGGGTGCCGCGCTCGCGGCGCCCGCGGAGAGCGCGTACGAGGTGCTCGACGCGGCGACCGCGCCGACGAAGAGGCGTCTGCTGATGGCCATACGGGTCCTCCGGGTCGGTCAGTGGGGGGCGAGGTGCCAGACGGCGGGCGGCTGCTGGTCGGCCGGGTACTGGAGCAGCCGGCCGTCCGCGGTGACGTGGAGAGCCATCTGCGTGATCGCATTGGTGAGGCGGTAGCCGCCGCGGACCTTGGTGAGCTGCCAGCGCTGCAGTGTGTTCGACGCCGAACAGGTCTCCTGGGTGACCGGAGTGCCGGGCTGCAGCGGGGTGTTGAGGGTCAGCTTGCCGCTGCGGGTCTCGGCGCACCGTCCGGTCGCCGCCGAGGTGAGCGTGGCGTAGCCGTCGGCGGTGCGGCTGATCCGCCAGTCGGCCGGGGCGGCCCTGCCCTGGGTGTCGCGCAGGGTGTACACGCCTTCGGGCACGGGCAGTCGGGTCAGGTCGCGGTGGCCCGGAGCGTGCCCCACGGTCTCGGCGCGGGCGGCGAACGCCTCGTAGGTGGCGTCGGGTTGGGGCACGCCCCAGGTGGTCTGGGCGATGTAGCGCAGCGGCAGGTCCATGGACTCGGCGACTTCATTCTCGGTCTCGCCGCGTCCGTTGTCCGGCCAGAGACTGATCTTCGCGCCGGTGATGCCCTCGCGGGCGGTCACCTTCTCGCCTTCGAAACTGCGCGGGTCCCACCGCTGCTCGTACAGCGCCTTCGTGTTCATGTGGAAGCCGCCGCGTACGAGGTAGAGCGAGTAGGAGGCGTTGAGCAACGGGTAACCCTTGGCGAGGAGTTCGCTGGGTTTGGTCCGCACGTTCAGCCAGTGCTCGACGGTCGTTCCTGACTTGACGGGGACGGTGTTGTCGCCGGTGAGCCCGTCGTTCCAGATCCGCAGCCGCTTGCCCTTGGCGGCGGCGTAGTCATGGACCCGGTTGACGAAGTCGATGAACGCGTCCTGCGGGGTGGCGCCCGGCCCGTACTTCTTCCTCGCGTACTCCAGGACGTGCGGGTACTTGGCGAAGTCCGAGCCGAGCATGTACTCGTCGGCGCCCATGTGCCAGGAATCGGCCGTGAACACCTCGCCGTACTCGTCGATCAGCGACGTGTAGTACGCGAACGCCTCGGGCGCGGTGACGTCGAGCCGGGACGGCTGCGGCTTGCCGTCGCTGTCGGTGAGCTGGAGATCGGGCCGGTTCTCGATCCACGGGTCCATATGACCCGGGGAGTTGATCTCCGGGATGATGGTGACGTGGTACTTCTCGCCGAGTGCGACGAGCCGGCGGATCTCGTCCTTGGTGTAGTAGCCCCAGCTGTTGGCCTCGGGATGGGCGTCGCTCTTCACCTTGAGTTCGAGGAGCAGCTGGTTGAGCTTGTGGTACGCCATGTCGCGTACGAGGTTCTCCAGCCAGTCCGTGGTGATGTGGATGTAGCAGGCGCAGACCCCGACGCCGCGCTCGGCGTACTGCGGGACGTCGACGGTCCGCCCGGCCGGTATCCGGTGGTCCGCGGCGAGGAGTTGGAGCAGGGTGCGGGAGCCGTAGAAGGCCCCGGCCTCGGTGCCGCCGGTGATGGCGAGCGTGCGTCCAGCCGTGAGTGCGTACCCCTCCTTGCCCAGAGCCCCCTCACGGGCAGGATCGACGGTCACGACCACATCCCCGCTGCGGACCGCTCCCTGCGCGCTGTCCGCGACCGGTACGGTGCCGTGGCCGGCCTCGCGGAGGTCCTCGGCGAGGGTGACGGCGACGCTGCGTGCCTTCTTGTCGTGGGCGTCCACCACCAAGCGCGTATGCCGCCCGAAGGAGTAACTCCCGTCCTCAGACGTCCAGTTCGCCAGAGCGGGGACGGTGACGGGGGGCACGGCCGCGGCGACCGGGGCAGCGGCGGCCGAGGCGGCGCCGGGCATGGGCGCCGCGATCATCAGCAGGGCACCCGCCAGCGTGGCAAGCAACCAGGGGATCGATCGTCTGCGTAGCACTGCGACTCCTGTCGAAGCGGGGTTCCGGGACGGAATCATCGGATCTCTGCCCGCCGATCAAAGCCAGCGACGAAGAGTCGGTCAACATCGCGCGCGGAAGAAGCGCAGAACATCCAATTCCGCTTGGACTTTCGGGCCGGCGGTCGGTCGACCATGACCGTGCCTGGCGTCTCCACCGGGCCTACCGGGCCATTGCGTTGGGGGCGGTCCGGGTGTTCGCTGCCCATGGCAGCTGGGCGTCCGGGCGGCCACGCGCCGGGCCCGGCACCGGGATTGCCGCTCACGCACACCTCAGTGGTACGTGGCGTCCGGAGGGACAGCATGCTCAGGTTCGACTTTCCCCGAGTGACGCGGCCTCCCGCCCCCAGGCGGCTGCTGCGGACCTCCGACGGGGACACCCCCGTCATCGATCAGCCCGTGCGCATGGTGTCGGTGGACACGCCCGAGAAGGCTCACTACGCCGGGCTGCCCGCCACTGCCCAGGTGAAGCTGGACCGTTGCCGGTCCCGACTGGGCGACGGCACCTTCGACGCCTTCCTTCCCGGCAGTCTGCGCGAGTACCTGGTCGCCCGGCTCACCCCGACGGCCGCCGAACGGCATATCGCCGCAGGCAATCGCGCCAGTGCCGAGTTCGACGCACTGCTTGACCGGCGCCTCACCCGCCCGTCCGGCCCACGGCGCAGGGCGGCGATCATCCCGACCGGCGAGATCCTCGACCGGTACGGCCGGCTCCTCGCCTACCTGGCGCCTTGGTTCGACGGAGACGCCTCGGATCCCCTGCCGCCCAGGGACCACCCGGACCGCCGTACGTTCAACCTGGACATGGTCGCCTCCGGCTGGGGTGTCATGTTCCTGGTCCATCCTTCGCTCCCCCACAACGCCGATCTCAACCGGCTCGTCACCGAGGCAGAGCGGGCGTGGACCGAACGACGGGGTGCGTGGGCCGAGTTCGGCGAGGACCTGCTCCTCGCGTACGAGTTCCGTGCCTGCATCAAGCTGGGTGCCGCGCAGTTGGGCGACCCCAAGACGGCAGTCGAGGATGCCTACCAACGCGTCTGCGTCGACCTGCGCGATCTGAGCGTCGTAGGGCTGCACGGCTACCACGAAGTACCGCCGTCACAGCGCCTGTTCATCTGGGCCGACGAGTTCGAGCAGGCTCGAAAGGATCTCGACCTTCCCGGCGATTGAATGGGATGCCCTGCGTCAGTTCCCGAAGGTGACGTCCCGCGTCAGTTCCCGAATGTGATGCCCCGCGTCAGTTCCCGGGGGTGTGGCACGTGAGGGCGGCGTACAGGGTGGGGAGGTCGGTGGGGCGTGTGGCGTCGAGTCCGGTGAGGGCAGTGATCTTGCGGAGCCGGTAGAGAACGGTGTTGGGGTGGACGTTGAGGGCTTGGGCGGTCGTACGACGGTCCAAGTCGTGGCACAGGAAAGCCGTCAGCGTGAGCAGAAGGTCGGCGTGCGCGTCCAGCGGGTCGAGGAGACTGGCGACATGGGCGTGGGCGGGGCCCGGCCGTGAGAGTTGGTACTCGAGGGCGAGGTCTTCCAGCCGGTACAGGCCCGGTGGGCGCGCCGATGCCGTGGCGATACGGGCCAGTTCGGTGGCGACGGGCCACATCGCGGCGACGTCGCAGGGCCGGGCCGGCACTGCCGCGGCGAGGACGGTGGCGCCCGCGGCGCGCTGCAGGCGGGTCAGGAGTTGTACGGTGCCGTCCCAGTGAGCCGGTGTGAGTTCGTCGGGGTCGCTCTCGCCGGGCAGGAGCACCAGGCCGCCCGTGGTGGTGAGTGAGGTGAGGGCGGTTCCGCGGGTGTGGAGGGCGAGTTCCGTGTGCAGGCGCCTGAGTTTACGCTGGGCCGCGGCGTGCGTGTCGACGCCGGCTGCGTGTTCATCGGCGTGCGGCCCTATCGCCAGTGCGAGAACGAAGTAGCCGGCAGGGATCGTGAGTCCCGCTTCCTCGGCTGCCTCCTCGTCGACGCGGCCTTCGCGGAGGGCGGTCAGCAGCAGTTGGCGGGCACTGTGCCGTTCGCCGACGGTGGTCTGCATCTGTTGCACGTAGCCGGCCGTGACGGCGGTGGTGACGTGCTGAAGGTATTCGAGGAGCAGGCTGTGCATGGCGTTGAGGGCCGGCAGGTCTTCGGGCCCGGCCACCGCGGCGAAGTCGTCCGAGCACAGGCGGGCCCCGAGGAAGTACGCGGACACGATGGCTTCGGCCGGCAGCCCTTCCTCCGCCCGGCGGGTGGCCGAGCCGGTCAGCAGGGCGAGTTGCTCGGGACCTGGCATGGAGCCGCTTTCCAGTACGCGCGCGAAGTCGTCCAGGCCCCGACGGATCATGCGCGCCACATCGCCGGAGAGCTGTTCGGCGGGCAGCTTCCGGTAGACGGGGAGTTCCGTGGTCAGCCGCTCCAGGATCGCCGTCTCCAGCCGGTGGACGGATCTGCGCAGGTACTGCTGCACGCTCTCGCTCTCGCCGGTGCCGCCCGTCGTCTCGGCGTTGTACGCGGACACAAACCACCCCTCGTAATGCTGTTTCCCGGACCGGAAGCACGCAGAGCGTGGACCGCGATGATGTAT
Organism: Streptomyces mesophilus; assembly: GCF_040300965.1. Taxonomy (GTDB): domain Bacteria; phylum Actinomycetota; class Actinomycetes; order Streptomycetales; family Streptomycetaceae; genus Streptomyces; species Streptomyces mesophilus_A. The sequence continues at coordinate 4,622 of NZ_JBEPEW010000193.1, forward strand.
CGCACCACAAACCTACCGGCCGGTAAACAGTGCTGTCCCCCTGCCGGCCCGCCCCCGATCCCTGGCATTGCGCCGCGTCCGCGCGCGCCGCCGTGAGCCGAAGGAGCCGCACGTGAACGTCAGCCTGCGCACGGTACTGGCCTCGACCGTGGCCGCCACCGCCCTGGCAACGACCCTGGTCTCACCGGCTGTCGCCGCCGAGGCCGAGGAGCCGCTCGAGTACGTGGCCCTGGGCGACTCGTTCGCCGCCGCCCCTCTCGTACCGCCGATCGACCCCTCGAACCTGCTGTGCCTGCGCTCGTTGGCGGGCTACCCGCGCATCGCGGCCAAGGCGCTGGGTGCCGAGCTCACCGATGTCAGCTGTTCCGGCGCGACCGCCGAGCACTTCACTGCCTCCCAGCACCCGGGAACCAAGCCTCAGCTGGATGCCCTCACCGAGGAGACGGACGTCGTCAGCATCACCATCGGCGGCAACGACGCCGGGCTCGTCCCCGCCGCCCTGGGATGCGTCAACCTGCTGGCCAAGCCCTTCGGCAGCAGCTGCGCGGCGAGGAACACCAAGGGGGGTGTCGACACCGTGAAGGCAGGCATCGACGCCTGGGCACCGAAGTTCGCCACCACCCTGGACCAGGTCCGGCAGCGAGCCCCGCACGCGGAGGTGTTCGTCATCGGGTACGGCAACTACATCCGCGCCGGCGGCTGCTTCCCCACCCAGCCCATCTGGGACGTCGACGCCACCTACATCCAGGGGGCCACCGACCACCTCAGCGCCGTGCTCGAGACGACAGCCGAGCGGAGCGGCGCGACCTTCGTGGACACCTACTTGCTCGGCATCGGTCACGACTCGTGCGCGGCACCCGCCGACCGGTACATCGAGGGCCTCGTCCCCGCCCACATCGCCACCCCGCTGCATCCCAACGCGAACGGCTCCAAGGCCATCGGCAGCGCACTGGCCGACGCGATCCTGTCCACCACACGCACCGGCTGAGCCGACCTGCACGCGTCCGGAGGGTGGCGGCGAGCGGGGCGGCACTCCACGATGCTCCCTGCGGTCACACTCCGGCCGCCCGCACCCCTCGCAGGCGCGAGAACGCGCTCGCTGCCCGCCCCCCTTCGACCACGGGACACCGATGAACGACTCCGTACTCATCACCACCGGCCTGCCGATCGCCCTGGCCATCATCATGTTCGGCCTCGGACTGTCCCTGACCACCGAGGACTTCAGGAGGGTCAGCCGCACACCGAAGGCGGTGGTCGTCGCGCTGGTGCTACAGGTACTGGTGCTCCCGCTCGTCGCGTTCGGGCTGGTCAAGCTATTCGGCCTCGACCCTTTGCTCGCCGTCGGTGTGATGCTGCTCGCCGCGTCCCCCGGCGGGACCACGGCCAACTTGTTCAGTCACCTCTTCCGCGGGGACGTGGCCCTCAACATCACCCTGACCGCGATCAACTCGGTACTCGCCGCCGTCACCATTCCGGTCATCACCAATCTCGCCATCGACCACTTCGATGCCCAGGGCGACCTCGGGCTGCAGCTCGGCAAGGTGGTGCAGGTGATCGCGATCGTGCTCGTCCCGGTCGCCATCGGCATGGCGGTCCGCCGGCGCTCCGCCGAGTTCGCCGCACGCGCCGACCGCCCCGTCCGCCTCTTCTCCATCGCCGTACTGGTGACCGTCTCGGTCGGTGCCCTGCTGGGCGAGCGGGAGAACCTGTCCGACTACCTGCAGCAGGTCGGATGGGTGACCGGCATCTTCTGCCTCGCGAGCCTGACGCTCGGCTACGGCGTCACCCGGCTGCTCCGCCTTGACAAGCGCCAGGCGATAGCCAGCTCCATGGAGATCGGGATCCACAACACGACGGTGGCTCTCACCATCGCGCTCAGCGTCCTTGACAGCACCGAGGTCGCGATCCCCATCGCCGTCTACTCGGTCCTGATGTACGTCCTCGCGACGGCTTTCGGCTACGCAATCACTCGTGGGAACCCGACCCCGGTCACGCCAGTCGGAGCAAGTTGAGCCGGTACTCCTCGACCTGGGGCAGACGCTGGGCCCCCAGACCGGTGAGCATCTCGCGGTAGTCGGCGGGCAGCGCCTCGTACATCTGCTGCGGCAGTGTGGTCAGGGTGTGCGAGGTGAGCAGGTGCGTGCCGGGACGCCAGTCCTGGAGTTCGGAGGGGTCGGAGCAGGACCAGCGCATCCGGGCTTCGACCTTGCTCAGGGCGTCGTGCTGGTCCTGTGTCGTGATGATGCCGGGGCCCGCGGTGTCCAGGGCGAACTGTGAGCCGGGGAATCGTGCGGCGATCAGGTCCACGACGCCGCGGACGTCCGGCTCGTCGAGGAACGGCAGGACGGCCTCCGCGCTGAAGAAGTACGGACCGTCGGCGCCCTTCGCCACAGCCGCGGCCCAGGACTCGTCGGTGACCGAGCCCGCGATCATGCGCCTGCGTTCGGTGTCGGTGAAGAACGTCCGGCGCAGGTCGATGACGTCGGGCAGGTCGAGGTCGAACCAGCGGGCCCGGCCGTTGTCGACGCGCTCGTACCGGGTGTTCAGGCCCGTGCCGATCTCGACGACGGTGCCCTCGGGGTGCTCCTCCAGGAAGTTCCGTACCCAGTGGTCGAAGAGCGAGGTGCGCAGCACCGTGCCGATCAGGCTGGGCAGTTCGTCGAAGCGGGCGAAGTCGTAGTCGATCGCGCCGGCGATCTCCTCGGCCCGCGGATCACGCAGCGCCGGCTCCGGCTTGCGGTTCTCCACCGCGCGCCCGTACAGCGGGATGAGCAGGGTTTCCTGGACTGTGCCGAGTTGTACGCCGTGACCTGTCATGGTCGCCTCCGTCGTCGTCGGTCGTGGTGGTCCCGGATCGTGCCCGGGGCGGGCGGCGCCGTGGCTGCGACCGTCGCCCGCCCCGGAGTTCAGGCCCGCATCGCCGCGAGCGCCGAGTGCTCGTGGTCGCCGCTGGGTTCGCGTGCGTACGAGGGTTCGTGCGCGTACGGGGGTTGGTCCGCGTACGGGGGTTGGTCCGCGTGCTCGTGTGCGCAGGCCTCGTCGGCGCCCGCGGCGTCCCAGGCCGGGAACGGGTCGGCCGAGGGACGGGCTTCCCCCTCGGCCATGAGGCAGTTCTCGAGGGCCGCCCGGAGCGCCTCCGCGCGCAGCCCCACACCGATGAACACCAGCTCCTGCCCCTCGGCGGCCCCGGCCTCTCGGGCGCCGGAGGGTTCGAAGCGGGCCACGGACCCGGCCTGGGACCACAGACCGTTCACCCCAGGCCGGGTCGCCAGCCGGAAGAAGCCCTTGGAACGCAGGACCCTGCCGTACGCCCCGCTGTCCAGCCCCTCGGTGACCAGCTGCCACAACCGCTCCGGGTGGAAGGGCAGTTCGGAGCGGAAGACCATGCTGGAGATGCCGTACTCCTCGGTCTCCGGCACGTGGTCGCCGTTGAGTTCCATGACCCAGCCGGGTGCCTGCTGTGCGCGCTCCAGGTCGAAGAGTCCGGTGCCGAGCACCTGGTTCAGATCGACGCGGCCCCGGACGGCCCGGACGATGCGGGCGACCGGGTTGAGGCGGGCCAGCGTGGCGTGCAGACCGTCAGCGGCCTCGGGGCCCACCAGGTCGAGCTTGTTGAGCACGATGACGTCGGCGAACTCGACCTGGTCCACGAGGAGATCGCTCACCGTGCGCTCGTCCTCCTCGTACGGTGCGAGCCCTCGCTCGGCGAGTTCGTCCCCGCTCGTCAGCTCCGGCAGGAAGTTCACGGCGTCCACGACGGTGACCATCGTGTCGAGCCGCGCGAGGTCGCCGAGGGTGGCTCCGTCATCGCGGGGGAAGGCGAACGTGGCCGCGACCGGCATCGGTTCGGAGATTCCGCTGGACTCGATGAGCAGGTGGTCGAAGCGGCCCTCGCGGGCGAGGCGGTCGATCTCCTCGAGGAGGTCGTCGCGCAGGGTGCAGCAGATGCAGCCGTTGGTCATCTCGACCAGGCGCTCCTCGGTGCGCGACAGGGCCGCCTCACCGCCGCGCACCAGCGCCGCGTCGATGTTGATCTCGCTCATGTCGTTGACGATGACCGCGACGCGCAGGCCTTCGCGGTTGCCGAGGACGTGGTTGAGCAAGGTGGTCTTGCCCGCGCCCAGGAATCCGGAGAGCACCGTCACGGGCAGCCGGCCGTCGACCGCGTCCGCCTTGTGTGTCATCCCGGTCAGCCCTCGGGGTGCAGCAGGCCGCGCTCGTACGCCTTGACGAGGCGCTGCGGCACGAGGTGCGTCGTGCCGTCCACGGCGACCGGCACGAGCTGCGCCGTCGTCGCCTTCCACTGGGCCCTGCGGTGGCGGGTGTTGCTGCGGGACATCTTCCGCTTGGGAACGGCCATGGGGTGGCTCCTGATCTCGGTCGGGCGTGCGTCGTTCACGCTACATGAAAATGGTTCCCATTAACAATGAGAGGAGGTTCCGGACATCACCGGGCTCGCGCGATCGGCATCACTGCTCCCGCGAGAGCGCCAGCACGCGGGCGAGCGCCCCGTCGGGCCGTGCGGTGAGCTCCTCCCAGGTGCCTTCCTCCGCGATGCGGCCGCCTTCGAGTACGGCGATGCGGTCGGCGCGGCGGATGGTGGCGGGCCGGTGCGCGATGACGATCGTGGTGCGGTGTCCATCGGCGAGTACGGCGCCGAGTTCGGCGTCGGAGACGTTGTCGAGGTGGGCGGTGGTCTCGTCGAGGACGAGGACGCGGGGCCGGGCCAGGAGGGCGCGGGCGAGTGCGATACGGGCGCGCTGGCCGCCGGAGAGGGTGGCGCCGCGCTCGCCGACGTGGGCGTCCAGGGGCGCGATGCGGTCGATGCCGCAGAGCGCGGCCGTTTCGGCGAGCGTCCGGTCGTCCGCGTCGGGTGCGGACAGGCGCAGATTCTCGGCGAGGGTGCCGTGGAACAGCGGAGTGTCCTGGCCCACCACGGCGACGGCGGTACGGAGCTCCGCGTCGGCGAGGTCGCGCAGGTCGACGGATTCGCCGCTCTCCGAGGTGAGTTGGACGGCTCCGGCCGAGGGGTCCCAGAAGCGGGCGATGAGGTGGGCGCAGGTTGACTTGCCGGCGCCCGAAGTGCCGACGAGAGCGAGGGTCTGCCCGGCGGGGACCGTCAACTCGGTTTCCTGAAGTACGGGTTGGTCGCCGTAGGCGAAGCTCACGCCGTGCAGGCGGACGCCGAGCGGACCTGCGGGCAGAGGGCGGGGAGAGGCGGGTGGCGGTGCGAGTGTGGGGGCCTTGATGCCGGACTCGATCCTCGCTGCCGCGATCCGCAGCCCCATCGCCTGGCTGAGTGCCCGGGCGGATTCGGCGACCGGGCCGAGCATGGACAGCGCGAGTGCCATCGCGGCCGGGGCCCACGCGCCGTGCAACCTCCCGGCGGAGACGGCTCCCGCGGCGGCGGCCACCACGCCCAGCACCGCGAGCACGATCAGCAGGTCCCGTGCGGCGGCGGCCATCGCCTCCCAGGTGGCTTCCGCCCGTTGGGCGTCCCCCAGCTTGCGTCCGCGTGCGGCGAGCTTGGCACGGCGCTCCCCGAGTGCGCCGAAGGCGAGAAGGTCGCGCAGCCCGTCGACGGTCTCCACGGTGTCGGCGGACAGTGCGGCGGCGGCCTGGCGGGTACGAGCGCCTCGGGCGGTACGTCCGCGTGCGTCGGCGAAGGGTGCGGCGGTCAGGAGGACCGTGACCGGCACGACGGCGAGCAGGAGCCAGGGCTCCACAGCGGCGAGCACTCCCGCGCCGCCGGTGAACACCATGCCGGAGGCCAGGAGTTGGGCGGTCGTGTGCGCGTAGAAGAACTCCAGCGCCTCCACGTCGGCCATGGCCGTGGCGGCCAGGTCGCCGCTGCGCTTGCCGGCGACCCGTGCCGGGGCGCTGCGGGCGAGCCCGTCGAAGAGCCGTACGCGCAGTTCGGCAAGGACCCGGTACGCCAGGTCGTGCGAGAGGTCCATCTCGCGCCAGGTCATCAGGGCGCGCAGCAGTACGAGGGCGCCGAGCGCCGCCACGGTCGCGCCCGAAGGCGCGGCGCCTGTGATGACTGCGGCACCGACCGTGTGTGCGGACAGGGTGACCAGCGTGACCAGTGAGCCCTGTTCGAGCAGGGCGGCCACACAGGTGCGGGCCATCATGGCGCGGTGTCCGGCAAGGGCGGGCAGCAGGGCACGCAGCGAACCACGCGCGGGAACAGCGGTGTCGACGGTGCTCATGCGGCGGGGTCTCCTCGGTGCAAGTGGACGATGCTCATACGGCGGGCCCGCTTCGGTGCCGATCGACGGTGCTCATGCAGCGAGCCCTCCTTCAGGCATACGGCCCGCCTCGACGAGCTCCGCGTAGACGCCCCCGGCCGCGACGAGCGCGGCATGGTCGCCTTCGGCGTCCACGCGGCCGCCGTCGAGGACCACGATGCTGTCGGCGTGCCGTACGGCGGCGAGCCGGTGGGCGACGACAAGTACGGTCCGCTCCCCCGCGGCGTCCAGGAGTTCACGGACGATGTCCGCCTCGCGGCGCTCGTCGACGGAGCTGGTGGCCTCGTCGAGCACGAGGACGGACGCGTCGGCGAGCAGGGCACGGGCCAGGGCGAGGCGCTGGCGTTGCCCCCCGGAGAGGGTGGCACCGCGCTCGCCGAGGACGGTGTCGTAGCCGTCGGTGAGCCCGGCTATCTCGTCGTGGACACCGGCGGCGCGGGCAGCGCGGCGCAGCTCCTCGTCGGTGGCGTCGGCCCGGGCCAGGCGCAGGTTGTCGGCGATGCTGGCGTGGAAGAGGTGGGTCTCCTGGGAGACCACGGCGATGCCGCCGCGCAGGGCGTCGAGGGCGTACGAGGTGGTGTCACGGCCGTCGACGGTGATCCGGCCGTGCTGCGGGTCGTGGTGGCGCAGGAGCAGGGCGATCAGGGTGGACTTGCCGGCGCCCGAGGGGCCCACGATCGCGGTGGTGCGGCCGGCTTCGGCGGTGAAGGAGACACCGGTGAGCGCGGATGCTTCACCGCCACGATAGGTGAACTGGACGTTCTCGAAACGCAGTTCGGGCGGAGTGTGCCAGTCGGCCCGAACTGTTCCCGTATCGGAGACGGCGGGTTCGGCGGTCCGCAGGGCCGCGAGTCCGTCCGCGGCCGAGACGCCCAGATAGCCTGCGTGCCACTCCCTGGACAGGTCGCGTACGGGACGGAAGCACTCCCCGGCCAGCAGCAGCACCAGATAGGTGCCGGTGGCCGTGGTCGATCCGGACGCCGTCGACCAGCACGCGAGCAGGGCGGCGGCCGCGGTGCCGCCCTGGATGGCCAGGTCGGTGATACCGGTGTCGACGAGCGAGACACGGAGCTTGGCCACGGTGGCGCGGTGCAGTGCGCCCGACCGTTCCTCGAGGCGCCCGCGTGCGCGGCCGACGGCACCCGCTGCACGCAGCGCGGGCATGCCCTGCAGGGCCTCGAGATAGTCGGCGCCGAGTTGTTCGTACGTGTCCCAGTGCTCCTTGCCGCGCCGGGCGAGGAGCCGGTCCCAGGCGCGCGGTCCGGCGAGGGCGAGCACCAGCGCCGGTACGAGGCCGAACAGGGCGCGCGGTTCGATGACGGCGACGGCGATGAGCAGCAGCGGAGGTGCGGTGAGCGTGACGATGAGCTGGGGGAGGTAGCGGGAGACGTAGGCGTCGACGCCTTCGACTCCGTCGACCAGGGTGGTGCGGACGGCTCCCGTGCGGGCCGTGGTCAGGTGGGCGGGGCCGAGGCGGCCGAGGTGGGCGAAGAGCTCGTCGCGCAGCCGGACCCGGACGCGCGCTCCGGCCCGGGTCGCGATGCGCCGCTGCCACAGACCGAGTGCCGCGCGGACGGTCACGATGGCCGCAACCACCGTGAGAAGAAGCGGCAGTTCACCGGTTTCCCCGCGGGCGATGGCGGCGAGAGCGAAGGCGAGCAGAACGGCCTGGGCGAGCCAGCTGAGGGCGACTGCCCCTTGCAGGACGGTGGCCGCGAGCAGCTCACGGCGTGCGAGGCGTGCGGCGCGGCGCAGCTCCGGGTGGACGATCACTCAGGTCCCCTCCTCGGGTCGGCCCAGAGCCAGGCCGTGGACGATCCAGTCTTGTTCCGGCTTGTGGCCGAGCGCCGCGCCCAGGTCGGCCTGTTGCCAGGAGCCGATGGGGCGGGCCGCCAACCCCCTTTGCAGGGCCGCGATTTGTGCGCGGCCGACGGCGAACCCGGCGCGCAGGTGGGTACGCCGGATCCGCTCGGCATCCGCGCCGGACGGGCAGCCGTAGGCGATGAGCACCGCACCCGCGTCCGCGATCCACCGCTGGCCCGCGGCCCAGGCGGCGAGGGTGGGGCGGGCCTCCCCCGCGGCCAGCCG
>NZ_JBEPEW010000194.1:0-12884 GCF_040300965.1 Streptomyces mesophilus
AGGCGGTGTCGGGGCAGGTGGTCGCGGCGTACGAGACGGTGGGCGCCGCCAAAGCGGCGAGCTCCGCCGAGGGCCTTGCGCGCGTGGAGGCGCAGGGCGACTCCTGCGGCCATGAGGCGGCGAGCGGGCCAGCCTTCGAGGTGATCTACCTCCTGGAGGCCGACGACGAACGGGTCGAGCGCCTGAAGACCCGCCTCGACGGGCTCGGCGACTCCCTGGTCGTGGTCGGCGGCGACGGGCTTTGGAACGTCCATGTGCATGTCGATGACGCGGGCGCGGCGGTCGAGGCCGGAGTGGAGGCCGGGCGGCCGTACCGGATCCGCATCACGCACTTCGGGGCCGAGGACGCGCACAGCGCCGGCTTCGTACCGCCTGTGCGCGAGAAGGCACAGCGCGCGATCGTGGCTGTCGTACCGGGCGAGGGCCTCGCCGGTCTGTACGCCGAGGCCGGCGCGACCACCGTGCTCGCGCGCCCGGGGGAGCCGCCCGCGAGCGGGGAGCTGGTGGAGGCGATCCGGCGCGCGCACGCGCGTGAGGTGGTGCTGCTGCCCAATGACGCGGATCTGCGGCACACGGCGGCGGCGGCCGCGGAACAGGCACGTACGGAAGGCGTACGGGTTGCTCTGATCCCGACCCGCTCGGCGGTCCAGGGCATCGCGGCGCTCGCCGTGCACGAACCCGAGCGGCGCTTCGACGAGGACGTGGTCGCGATGACGGCCGCCGCCGGCGCCACCCGCTACGGCGAACTGGCCGTGGCGGAACGCCAGTCGTGGACCATGGCCGGCATCTGCCAGGCCGGGGACATGCTCGGTCTGATCGACGGGGACGTGGCCGTGATCGGCGCGGACCTCACCGTCACCGCCCGCTCGGTCCTCGACCGGATGCTGTCCGCGGGCGGCGAGATGGTGACCCTGGTGGTCGGCGACGAGGTGCCCGAGGACGTGGCCGCGACGCTCGAGGAGCATGTCCGCGAGGCGTATCTGGCCGTGGACACGGTGGTGTACCGCGGCGGGCGGAAGGCCGCGTTGCTGCTGATCGGGGTCGAGTAGGTCCGCCCGTCCGGCGCCGGACGGGAGTTGTCCACAGGCCGCGCGCGTACGGCACCGCGGCCGGAGTTGTCCACAGGTCGCCCCGCCTGTCAGTCCCGTGGTGTGCAATGGACCGCGTGCCCGTGCTCGAAGAACCGCTGAAGAAACTGCTCGGCCCCGCCACCGCGAAGGTGATGGCCGAGCATCTCGACCTGCACACCGTCGGTGATCTGCTGCACCACTATCCGCGGCGGTACGCGGAGCGCGGTGAGCTCACCGCGCTCGCCGACCTGCCGCTCGACGAGCATGTGACGGTCGTCGCGCAGGTCGCCACCGCTCGCATCCTCAAGTTCAACAACGGCCGCGGACAGCGCCTCGAAGTGACCATCACCGACGGCAGCGGCCAGCTCCAGCTGGTGTTCTTCGGCCGCGGCATCCACAAGCCGCACAAGGATCTGCTGCCCGGCACCCGCGCGATGTTCGCGGGCAAGGTCTCGGCCTTCAACCGCAAGCTCCAACTGGCTCACCCCGCATACGAGTTGCTGCGCGGCGACAGCACGGAGGCGGTGGACTCCTGGGCCGGAGCCCTGATTCCGATCTATCCGGCCACGGCGAAGCTGGAGTCCTGGAAGATCGCCAAGGCCGTGGACGCGGTCCTCCCGAGCGCTCAGGAGGCCGTGGACCCGCTGCCCCGCTCGCTGCGCGACGGCCGCGGACTCGTCACGCTCCCCGAGGCCCTGCTCAAGATCCACCGGCCGCACGGCAAGAGCGATGTCGACGAGGCGAAGGACCGCCTCAAATGGGACGAGGCCTTCGTCCTCCAGGTCGCGCTGGCCCGCCGGCGGTACGCGGAGACCCAGCTCCCCGCCGTCGCTCGCAAGCCGCAGCCGGACGGGCTGCTCGACGCCTTCGACGCGAAGCTCCCGTTCACGCTGACCGAGGGACAGCAGAAGGTCACCAAGGAGATCTTCGACGACCTGGCCACCGAGCACCCGATGCACCGGCTGCTCCAGGGCGAGGTCGGCTCGGGCAAGACCATGGTGGCGCTGCGCGCGATGCTCGCCGTCGTCGACGCGGGCGGGCAGGCCGCGATGCTCGCGCCCACCGAAGTGCTCGCCCAGCAGCACCACCGCTCGGTGACGGAAATGATGGGCGAGCTGGCCGAAGGCGGGATGCTCGGCGGTACGGAGCACGCCACCAAGGTGGTGCTGCTCACCGGCTCCATGGGGGCGGCCGCGCGCCGTCAGGCCCTGCTCGACCTGGTCACCGGCGAGGCGGGGATCGTGATCGGCACGCATGCGCTGATCGAGGACAAGGTGCAGTTCCACGACCTCGGCCTTGTCGTGGTCGACGAGCAGCACCGCTTCGGTGTGGAGCAGCGCGACGCGCTGCGCTCCAAGGGCAAGCAGCCGCCGCACCTCCTGGTGATGACCGCGACACCCATTCCGCGCACGGTCGCGATGACCGTCTTCGGCGACCTGGAGACCTCGGTCCTCGACCAGCTGCCGGCGGGGCGTTCGCCGATCGCCAGCCATGTGGTCCCGGCCGCCGACAAGCCCCACTTCCTCGCGCGCGCCTGGGACCGGGTGCGCGAGGAGGTCGAGAACGGGCATCAGGCGTACGTGGTCTGCCCGCGTATCGGCGACGATCTGGACGACAAAGCGGCCGCCAAGAAGAAGTCCGCCGAGGACGAGGCGGAGAAGCGCCCGCCGCTCGCCGTCGTCGAGGTCGCCGAACAGCTCACCGCAGGTCCGCTAGCGGGCCTGCGCGTGGAGATCCTGCACGGCCGGATGGCACCGGACGACAAGGACGCCGTGATGCGCCGGTTCGCCGCCGGCGACGTCGATGTCCTGGTGGCCACGACGGTGATCGAGGTGGGGGTGAACGTGCCGAACGCCACCGCCATGGTGATCATGGACGCCGACCGCTTCGGCGTCTCCCAGCTCCACCAGCTGCGCGGCCGCGTCGGCCGTGGCTCGGCGCCCGGCCTGTGCCTCCTGGTCACGGAGATGCCCGAGGCCAGTCCGGCCCGCGGCCGCCTGAGCGCGGTCGCCTCGACCCTCGACGGTTTCGAACTCTCCCGTATCGACCTGGAACAGCGCCGCGAGGGCGACGTCCTCGGCCAGGCCCAGTCGGGCGTCCGCTCCTCGCTGCGGGTCCTCACGGTGATCGACGACGAGGAGGTCATCGCGGAGGCCAGGGAGGAGGCGGTCACGCTGGTCTCCAAGGACCCGGACCTCGTCCACTACCCGGAGCTGCGCACGGCCCTGGACGCGCTGGTGGACAAGGAGCGGGAGCAGTACCTCGAGAAGGGGTGACGGGGTCCGGGGGCGGAGCCCCCGGTGGGGGCGAGGGGCGAAGCCCCAAAGAGCGCAGGGGGCGAAGCCCCCGCCCGCAGCGGGAGCACACCCGCTGAGCTGCCCCACCGCAGGCGCCATATCGTGGACGCAACAGCCGCCGAGCCCAGAAGGACCCACATGACCCGCGTGATCGCCGGCAGCGCCCGCGGGCGCAGGATGGCCGTGCCGCCGGGCAACGGCACCCGCCCCACGTCCGACCGCGCCCGCGAGGGCCTCTTCTCGACGTGGCAGTCGCTCCTGGGCGGTTCGCTCGACGGCGAGCGCGTGCTCGATCTGTACGGGGGCTCCGGCGCCGTGGGCCTGGAGGCGCTGTCCCGTGGCGCGGAGCACGCCCTGCTCGTCGAGGCGGACCCCAAGGCCGTCCGTACGATCCGCGAGAACGTGAAGTCGCTCGGTCTGCCCGGCGCCGAGGTCAGGGCGGGCAAGGCGGAGCAGATCGTCGCAGGAGCGGCCCCTTCGGACCCGTACGACATCGTCTTTCTCGACCCGCCGTACGCCGTCACGGACGACGATCTTCGCGAGATCCTGCTCACACTCGCCGCCCAGGGCTGGCTCGCGGACGATGCGCTCGTCACCGTGGAGCGCAGCACCAGAGGCGGCGAATTCGGCTGGCCGGACGGCTTCGTGGGCCTCAGGTCCCGGCGCTACGGCGAGGGCACGTTTTGGTACGGTCGCGCCGCCTCGACCAGCGAGGGCTCCTCCACCAGCGAGGACTCCTCCACAAGCGAGGCCGTATCCACTACCGAAGACCTGCACTCATGACCGCCCGGTCCGGACCGGAGAGCGAGGGACACCAGTTGCGCCGCGCCGTCTGTCCGGGGTCGTTCGACCCCATCACCAACGGACATCTCGACATCATCGCCCGCGCCTCCAAGCTGTACGACGTGGTGCATGTGGCCGTGATGATCAACAAGTCCAAGCAGGGCCTGTTCACCGTCGACGAGCGGATCGAGCTGATCCGCCAGGTCACCGCCGAGTTCGGCAATGTCGAGGTGGAGGCCTTCCACGGTCTGCTCGTCGACTTCTGCAAGCAGCGCGACATCCCGGCCATCGTGAAGGGCCTGCGCGCGGTCAGCGATTTCGACTACGAGCTGCAGATGGCCCAGATGAACAACGGCCTCTCGGGCGTGGAGACCCTCTTCGTCCCCACCAACCCCACCTACAGCTTCCTGTCCTCCTCGCTCGTCAAGGAGGTCGCCACCTGGGGCGGCGATGTGGCCCACCTCGTACCGCCGATCGTTCACGAGGCTCTGCGCGACCGCCTCACCAAGGGCGACTGACCTCCGCAGAAGCTGACGGTGCGTCACTTGGTGTCGCGGGCGCACCCCGTGGCCGTACAGTCGTGCCGTCCGTCTCCCAACAAGTTCTAGAGAGTGGCGAGCCACGGTGGACGTGCAGAAGAAGCTGGACGAGATCGTCGAGGCGGTCGAGGGCGCCAGATCGATGCCCATGTCGGCCTCGTGCGTGGTCAACCGCGCCGACCTGCTCGCGCTCCTGGAAGAGGTGCGCGGCGCCCTGCCCGGTTCGCTCGCCCACGCCGAGCAGGTCATCGGCGGCAGCGAGCAGCTGGTCGAGCAGGCCCGGCAGGAGGCCGAGCGGATCGTGCAGTCGGCGCAGGCCGAGCGCGGTTCGCTGATCTCGGACACCGCGATTGCCCGGCAGTCCCAGGAGGAGGCCGAGCGGATCGTCGCCGCGGCCCGCCAGGAGGCCGAGGAGATCAAGGCGGAGGCCGACGAGTACGTCGACTCCAAGCTCGCCAACTTCGAGGTCGTCCTCACCAAGACCCTCGGCTCGGTCGGCCGCGGCCGCGAGAAGCTCCTCGGTACGGGCATGGGCCTGGACGCGCAGGGCTACGAGGACCCGGACTTCACCGAGGCCCCCGAGCGCAGCCACGACCCCGAGACCCAGCGCCAGCGGGCGGACGAGTACGTGGACGGCAAGCTCGGCGCCTTCGAGGCGGTCCTGGCCAAGACCCTGGAGGCGGTCGGCCGCGGCCGGCAGAAGCTCCAGGGCCGGATCGCCAGCGACGACCTCGGCCGGCTCGACGCCCTGCCGCAGCAGCAGACGTCGGACGCGGACTTCCTCGCGGACATCGCCGAGCCCAAGGCCGAGCCCGAGCCCGACCGCCGGGCCGAGGCTCCCCAGCAGCAGCCGGCCTTCCCGCAGCAGGACGCGTACCAGCAGCAGCCCGATCCGTACGCGTACCAGCAGCAGCCGCACCAGCAGCCGGACCCGTACGCCTATCAACAGCAGAGCTACGACCACAACGGCTACCCGACCGGCGGCCAGGCCGACCCGTACGGCTACCAGCAACAGGATCCGTATGCCTATCAGCAGCAGGGCTACGACCAGAGCGCCGGCTACGGAGAGAACGGCGGCTACCCGGCGGCGGACGACCAGCAGGCCGCGGCGGCGCTCGACGAGACCAGCCTGTTCGACACCAGCATGATCAGCATCGATCAGCTGCGTCAGTACGAGCAGGGGCGCGGCGGCCAGGGCTGAAGCGGCCCGCTTCCGGACCGCGTGAAGCCCCGTAAACAGGGGCCTCAGGGACCGGATTGGGCCGAGAGCGAAAGGTCCAGTATCCTGGCTCTTCGGTCGCGCATACGCCCGCGATCACGGCTGCCCGCTCGAAGCGTCGGCAGCCGCCTTCTCGACTTCCATGATTTCGAAAGCAGGAAAAGCCCTGAACGGCCGCCTCGACCATCGCAACCCTCTCGTGTTCGACACACACGAGCTGGGGCGGCGTCCTGGTGCCATGCAGCGCGTTTCCCGCACCGTGGAGGCACCCGCCAAGGACGAGATCCTCGGCATCCAGGGTGTCATCGGAGTGCCCGCGGGCGCCCCGGTGGAGCTCGCGCTCCGTCTCGAATCGGTCATGGAAGGGGTGCTTGTCACAGGCACCGCCCGTGCACGGGCCGAGGGGGAGTGCGTAAGGTGTCTGGAGCCGGTCGAGCAGCAGCTCGACACGGACTTCCAGGAGATGTTCTCGTACCCCGACGCCGACGACCGGGGCCGCAAGCATGCGGAACCGGGCGACGACGCCGAGGAGGACGAGGAGATCATCCCCCTCGAGGACGGACTCTTCGACCTCGAACCCGTGCTGCGTGATGCGGTGGTGCTCGCACTGCCGATGCAGCCGGTGTGCCGGGAGGACTGTGCAGGTCTTTGTTCCGAGTGCGGAATGAACCTGAACGACAATCCGGGCCATCACCATGACGTCGCCGACATCCGTTGGGCGGCATTGCAGGGACTCGCCGGTTCGCTCCAGAGCGGCGAGAAGGACGAGATGAGCGGCGCCGAAGCTGAAGCGGGCGTCGACGAGAAGCAGGAGAAGTAGCCGTGGCTGTTCCGAAGCGGAAGATGTCGCGCAGCAACACGCGCCACCGCCGGTCGCAGTGGAAGGCTGCGGTCCCCACCCTGGTTTCGTGTGAGCGTTGCCAGGAGCCCAAGCTGCAGCACATTGCGTGCCCGTCTTGCGGCACTTACAACAAGCGCCAGGTCCTCGAGGTCTGAGCGGCTGGTGAGAGGCACGATGTCTGAACCGTCGAACAAAAAGCAGACGGAGAACACGGCCTCGTCCCACACGCTTCTGGAAGGGCGGCTCGGCTACAAGGTCGAGTCCGCCCTTCTGGTGCGTGCTCTGACCCACCGTTCGTACGCATACGAGAACGGCGGTCTGCCGACCAACGAGCGTCTGGAGTTCCTCGGGGACTCCGTGCTCGGCCTGGTCGTCACGGACACGCTGTATCGCACCCACCCCGACCTGCCCGAAGGCCAGCTGGCCAAGTTGCGGGCCGCGGTGGTCAATTCGCGTGCGCTGGCGGAGGTGGGCCGTGGGCTCGAACTCGGCTCCTTCATCCGGCTCGGCCGGGGTGAAGAGGGCACGGGCGGCCGGGACAAGGCGTCCATTCTTGCCGACACCCTTGAAGCGGTGATCGGCGCGGTCTATCTCGATCAGGGTCTGGACACGGCTTCCGAGCTGGTCCACAGGCTTTTCGACCCGTTGATCGAGAAGTCCTCGTCCCTCGGTGCCGGCCTGGACTGGAAGACCAGTCTCCAGGAGCTCACCGCGACCGAAGGGCTCGGCGTACCCGAGTACCTGGTCTCGGAGACCGGCCCCGACCATGAGAAGACCTTCACAGCTGCCGCCCGCGTCGGAGGCGTCTCGTACGGCACCGGCACCGGCCGCAGCAAGAAGGAAGCGGAGCAGCAGGCCGCCGAGTCCGCGTGGCGTGCGATCCGCGCCGCCGCGGATGAGCGGGCCAAGGCCGCGGCTGAGGCTCCGGCCTCCGCCGAGGCCGATGCCGCCACCGCGTGAGCATTGCTTGAACGACGGCTCGTCCCCCGTTTCGGGTGACGGGCCGTCGGCTTTTTCTGCCATACGTTGCGACAGTCGACGCTTCCGGCATGCGTGCCGTATACCGGGGGCCTGCGCCCACCCGTGCCGCCCTGCGGCACGACTGCCCGCAGGGGCTGGGGGAGGAGTGAGTTGTGCCTGAGCTGCCTGAGGTGGAGGTCGTACGCCGAGGACTCGAGCGGTGGGTCAGCGGACGAGTGGTCACGGCGGTGGACGTGCTGCATCCGCGAGCCGTTCGCCGGCACTCCGCCGGTGGGCCCGATTTTGCCGCCCGTCTGAAGGGGCATCGCATCGGGCTCGCCCAGCGGCGGGGCAAGTACCTGTGGCTGCCGCTCGCGGACGCCTCGTACTCGGTGCTCGCGCACCTCGGGATGAGCGGGCAGCTCCTGGTCCAGCCGCAGGACGCCTCCGACGAGAAGCACCTCCGTATCCGGATCGCCTTCGACGATGACCAGGGCACCGAGCTGCGCTTCGTCGACCAGCGCACTTTCGGCGGGCTGTCGCTGCACGAGAACACCGCCGAAGGGCTGCCGGACGTCATCGCGCATATCGCCCGCGACCCGCTCGACCCCGCCTTCGACGACGCGGCCTTCCACGAGGCGCTGCGCCGCAAGCGCACCACCATCAAACGCGCGCTGCTCGACCAGTCCCTGATCAGCGGTGTCGGCAACATCTACGCCGACGAGGCGCTGTGGCGCGCGAAGCTCCACTACGAGCGCCCGACCGCGACCTTCACGCGCCCCCGCACCGCCGAACTCCTCGGCCATGTCCGGGACGTGATGAACGCGGCGCTCGCCGTCGGCGGCACCAGCTTCGACAGCCTCTACGTGAATGTGAACGGGGAGTCCGGCTATTTCGAGCGCTCCCTGGACGCGTACGGCAGAGAGGACGAGCCCTGCCGCCGGTGCGCGACACCGATGCGCCGGCGCCCGTGGATGAACCGCTCCAGCTACTTCTGCCCGAGGTGCCAGCGGCCGCCTCGCCCGTGACCTGCGGCTCAGGGTGCCGGTGGACCTCGGTGGTGCCACTGTGGAAGAAGGGCGAGCTGCTTCGCGCGTCCCATTGACGCCTGGCTCTGCCTCACAAGGAGGCCGACATGGCCCGCGACGCAGTTCCACCCGGAACGGGTGAGGGGAATCCACGGCCGTGGCACGCGGCCGCGTCGGGTACGACCGTCCTCGCAGCAACACTGATGATCATCGGTGGTGCGATGGCGGCCCTCGAAGGAAGCGCCGCCCTCGCGGACGACGACCTGTTCCTCGTGACCCGCCACTACGTGTTCGAGTTCAGCCTGGCGGGCTGGGGCTGGGTGCACCTTGTCCTGGGCATCGCGATGGTCGTCGCCGGGTGCGCGCTGTTCGGCGGGGCGCTGTGGGCACGCTTCTTCGGAGTCTTCGTGGCAGGGCTCAGCGCCATTGCCAACTTCCTGTGGGTGCCGTACTACCCGCTGTGGGCCCTGACGCTGGTCGCCGTCAACCTCTTCGTCGTCTGGGCTCTGTGCACGGGTATGCACAAAGAGGCCCACGCCGAATAGCTGACGTCCGGTTCAGGACCTGAGGTCCTGCGGTCGGTTCAGAACCTGAGGTCCTGCGGTCGGTTCAGAACCCGAAGTCCTGCGTCCACCAAGGGCCGCCCGAGCCGAAGTGGGCGCCGACGCCGAGGGTCTTGTACTCGCAGTTGAGGATGTTGGCGCGGTGGCCCGGGCTCTTCATCCAGGAGTCCATGACCGACTGGGCGTTGGCCTGGCCGCGGGCTATGTTCTCGCCGCCGAGGTTCGCTATGCCGACCGCGTCCGCACGGTCCCAGGGGGTGTCGCCGTCGGGGTCGGTGTGGTCGAAGAAGCCGCGGGAAGCCATGTCGGCGCTGAAGTCCGAGGCGAGCTCGGCCAGTTCGGCGTCGGCCTCGACCGGCTGGCAGCCGGCCTGTGCGCGCTCCTGGTTGACCAGGGTGAGGACCTGGGCCTCGGCGCCGGACTGCGTGTCCGGGGTGCTCGGGGCCGCGGGCTTCTCGGGCGCCTGGGTCTTCTCCTGGGCCGGCTTCTCCGGCTTGCCGCCGGAGTCCTTCTCGGACGAGCCGGAGTCCTCGGTCGTACGCGAGGGAGTCGGTGTCGGCTTCTCGGCGGACTTCGACGGGGTGGCCGAGGGCGAAGTGCGCTCGTCGTCCCGGCTGGCCTCGCTCGCCTGGCGCTCCGGCGTCTTCGAGGTGCCGCCCTGCGACTGGACGTCGCTCGGCACATCGGCGGCCTGCACCTTGTCCGGGGCGTCGTTGCCGAACCGGTAGTTCTCCGTGCCGGGCAGCACGCCCGAGGCGACGGCCACGGCGCCCAGGGCGACGGCCGCGGAGACACCGAGCAGACCCGTGCGTACGGGCTTCGCGGCGGCGCGCTTCCTGCGACGGTGCGATCCGCCGTTGCCAGTCGTCGCCCTGAGCTGCTGCTGCTCATCGGCGGCGACGCGTCGGTGGCGTCCCATCTCCCGGCCTTCCCTGCTGTGACTCAGTCTTGCGGTCAACGTGACTCACCCGAACGGGTGAGGCTCATCTTTCGCGACTGTACGCGATGACAGATGGGGGCGAAGTGCTCGATGAGGAATTGGCCGGTTAGCTTTCCCACATGAATGAGGAAGTACGCATGGTCGCCTGGGTGCGCGGGCGAGTTCAGGGAGTGGGTTTTCGCTGGTTCACCAGGGCGAAAGCGCTGGAGATCGGCGGCCTGGTGGGATTCGCGCTCAATTTGGGCGACGGTCGTGTGCAGGTCGTGGCGGAGGGACCCCGGGCCGGGTGCGAGCAGCTCCTGGACTGGCTGCAGAACGGCGACACACCCGGGAGGGTCGACG
Source organism: Streptomyces mesophilus (assembly GCF_040300965.1). GTDB lineage: Bacteria > Actinomycetota > Actinomycetes > Streptomycetales > Streptomycetaceae > Streptomyces > Streptomyces mesophilus_A. The sequence goes on from NZ_JBEPEW010000194.1 coordinate 10,583, forward strand.
GAGTGACCGAGATCTGGGACACACCGCGGGGGATCTACGAGACGTTCTTGATCCGCTGAGGGTCCGGCGTTCCGACCTGGAGGTGGGCCTTCAGCAGATGCCACTGGCAACTGTGCGGGGCAGGAATGACCTGGTGGTTGCCAAGAACTGCATGTCGTGCAAGGCTGCGCGATAACGAAGATCTCCACGCCCCAGGGCCCCGATGGAGAGCACCGCCAGGAGGTTCGAGGCGCTGTGCCCCCGGGTTTGCCCGCCAATACGGGGTGTGATCGTGTTGACCGTCAAACATTTTGGTGAGACGCTGGAAGCCCCGCGCACCCTAGCTGTTTGGCATGTGAGAACGGCAGCACGACAAGCAGTGCCAGCCAGCCGCGGGTGCGATTCCCTCACGACCCACACCGCTTCGGTCGGTCACTCAGTGTGGAGGACCATCCATCATGGCAAAGGCGCTTCTCGGTTACGTCGGCGGTTCCGACCCGCGACTTCTCGCCGAGATGCGACGGCTGCAGCAGCGCGTCCAGGACCTGGAATCCGAGCTCGTACGGATCCAGGCCGAGAATGACGCGCTGACGTCTACGGCTGTCGCTTCGCACAGCGAGCTTCTCGACGTACCCCAGGCGGAGCCTGCGCTCACCTGATCTTCTTCGTCTGCTGCGAGACAGAGATCAGGCTGCCCATGTCAGCCGCTTGAACAAGAAATGCAAGGGACGCTTCGGCGTCCCTTTTTTCTTTTCGTACGGAATGTCGCCGGGCGCCGTAGTGCCTTCACGTCTGATGTGCCCTGCATCTTCGCAGGCGAAACCGCAAGTTCATCGAGGGAACGCTGCGCCGCAGCCGGACTTGCCCCCTGCCCCACGGCCCTCGCCCGGTAAAGTCCGTCGGCGTGCACCTCAAGGCCATGACCCTGCGCGGGTTCAAATCCTTCGCCTCGGCGACGACGCTCAAGTTCGAGCCGGGGATCACGTGTGTCGTGGGACCGAACGGCTCCGGCAAGTCCAATGTGGTGGACGCGCTGAGCTGGGTCATGGGCGAACAAGGGGCCAAGTCCCTGCGCGGCGGCAAGATGGAGGACGTCATCTTCGCCGGCACCACCGGGCGCCCGCCGCTCGGCCGGGCCGAGGTATCGCTGACCATCGACAACTCCGACGGGGCGCTGCCCATCGAATACGCCGAGGTCACTATCACGCGGATCATGTTCCGCAACGGCGGCAGCGAATACCAGATCAATGGCGATACCTGCCGATTGCTGGATATCCAGGAGCTGTTGTCCGACTCCGGTATCGGCCGCGAGATGCATGTCATCGTCGGCCAGGGGCAGCTCGACTCCGTACTGCACGCCGATCCGATGGGGCGGCGGGCTTTCATCGAGGAGGCCGCCGGTGTCCTCAAGCACCGCAAGCGCAAGGAGAAGGCGCTGCGGAAGCTGGACGCGATGCAGGCCAACCTGGCGCGCGTGCAGGACCTCACCGATGAGCTGCGCCGCCAGCTGAAGCCGCTCGGCCGGCAGGCCGCCGTAGCCCGCCGTGCCGCCGTCATCCAGGCCGATCTGCGCGACGCCCGGCTGCGGCTGCTCGCCGACGATCTCGTACGGCTGAAGGAAGCCCTCAGGACGGAGATCGCGGACGAGGCCGAGCTGAAGCGGCGCAAGGAGTCCGCCGAGGCGGATCTCAAGGCGGCGCTCGCGCGTGAGGCCGATCTGGAGGACGAGGTACGGCGGCTGACGCCGCGGCTGCAGCGGGCGCAGCAGACCTGGTACGAGCTGTCGCAGCTGGCCGAGCGGGTGCGTGGCACGATCGGGCTCGCCGACGCCCGGGTGAAGAGCGCGACGTCGGCTCCCGTGGAGGAGCGGCGGGGGCGCGAGCCCGAGGACATGGAGCGGGAGGCCGCGCGGATCCGCGAGCAGGAGGCCGAGCTCGAGGCCGCCCTCGAGGCGGCGCAGCGCGCGCTCGACGACACCGTGGCGCACCGGGCCGAGCTCGAGCGGGAGCTGCAGGTCGAGGAGCGGCGCCTGAAGGACGTGGCGCGGGCCATCGCCGACCGGCGCGAGGGGCTCGCGCGGCTGACCGGGCAGGTCAACGCGGCCCGCAGCAGGGCGGCTTCGGCGCAGGCCGAGATCGACCGGCTCGCCCTTGCGCGGGACGAGGCCGATGAGCGGGCGGTCGCGGCCCAGGAGGAGTACGAGCAGCTCAAGGCCGAGGTCGACGGGCTCGACGCCGATGACTCCGAGCTCGGCGAGCAGCACGACGCCGCCAAGCGGGCCCTTGCCGATGCGGAGGCCGCGCTGACCGCGGCCCGTGAGGCG
>NZ_JBEPEW010000195.1:0-12862 GCF_040300965.1 Streptomyces mesophilus
CCCGACCGACCAGCCGCGCCCCACCGCGCCGCGCCCCGATTCACCTACCCGGGCCCACACCGCTCGACGAGCCGCGCCCGACGAGCCGCGCCCCGACTCACCAGCCCGGACCCGCACCGACGCACCAACCTCCCCCGGCCCACCCAACCCACCCCGCCAACCCGACCCAACCCCGCCCCGACCCGCCAGCCCCGCCCCTACTCCACCTCCACCACCAACACCCGATCATCCCCACCCTCAGGCGACCCCCGCCCATCCGTCTCGCTGGTCACCACGTACAGCCGGTTCTCGCCCGCGGCGACGACCGTGCGCAGGCGGCCGTACTCGCCCTCCAGGAAGGCCTGTGGTTCGGCCAGGGACTTGGTGCCGTCCAGGGGGATGCGCCACAGACGTTCGCCGCGCAGGCCCGCCATCCAGATCGAGCCCTCGGCCCAGGCGATGCCGCTGGGGGAGGCGTCGGCGGTCGACCACTGCTCGAGCGGGTTCACGAACTCCGCGCCCTCGTCGCCCTTGCCCTCCACCTCGGGCCACCCGTAGTTCTTGCCCGGACCGATCTGGTTGAGCTCGTCCCAGGTGTTCTGGCCGAACTCGGCCGCCCACAGCCGCTGTTCCTTGTCGAAGGCCAGCCCCTGCACATTGCGGTGACCCCACGAGTACACGAGCGAGTCCGCCTCAGGATTCCCCGGTGCCGGCTCGCCCTCGGGTGTCATCCGCAGGATCTTGCCGCCGAGCGAGGACTTGTCCTGGGCGAGTCCGGTCTCGCCCGTTTCACCCGTCCCCGCGTACAGCATCTTGTCCGGGCCGAACGCGATCCGCCCACCGTTGTGAATCGTCCCCTTGGGGATGCCTCGCAACACCGTGTCCGGCGCGCCCAGTTGCTGTCCGGCAGGCTTCTTCTCGTCGTACTGGAAACGCGCGATGCGGTTGTCCGACTCGGTCGTGAAGTACGCATACACATAGTGGTCCGAGGCGAAGGCGGGCGAGAGGGCGAGCCCCATCAGCCCGCCCTCGCCGGCAGGCGCCACTCCCGGCACCGGTCCGACCTCGGTCTTCTTCCCGCTCTCCGCGTCGATCCGGGTGATCGTGGCCTCGTCGCGCGAGGAGACGAGCAAGTCTCCCTCCGGCAGCGCGGCAAGCCCCCAGGGCGACTTGAGGTCCTCGGCAAGGGTCTTGACCACCTTCGCCGAACCCTCGGCCGGCGGCAGATCGGGATCGGCACTGCGCGAGGGCTCACCCGCCTTCCCCGGGCTCGAGGCGGAGTTACTCTCCTTCGCCGGCGGGTCCTCACCGTCCCCCGAACAGGCGGACAGCAGCAGCACTGCGGCGGCCAACACGGCGGGTACTGCGGTTCGTTGCACGGCCGAGGTCCTTTCGACGATCGCGTTCCTACCGTTCATACACCGCTCGCGCCGCCCGGGTTCCCACAACCAGCCCCGAATCCCCGAAGCCGGCCGGCGGCCGCCGCCGCTCCCTGGAGACCCGTACCGACTGCGCGAACCGAGCAAGCCCCTACTCCCAGGACCCCACCCCGGACGGCAACTCCGCAATCTCCCGAAGATCCTCCTCGGTGAGCCGAACCTCCGCGGCCCCGGCGTTCTCCGCCGCCCAAGCCGCCCGCTTCGTCCCCGGCACCGGCACCACATCCCGGCCCCGGGTGAGCACCCACGCCAGCGCGACCTGGGCGGGCGTGGCCCCGTGCCGCGCGGCGATCCGCCGCAGACCCGCGACGATCGGCTGGTTCGCGGCCATCATCTCGGCGGTGAACCGCGGATGCCGGGCCCGCACATCCTCCGGTTCGAAACCGGAACCCGGTGTCAGCGTCCCCGTGAGAAAACCGTTCCCGAGCGGCATCGCCGCCAGAAAACCCACCCCGCGCGCCGCACACCACGGCAGCAGCGCGTCGAGCGCCTCCGGTGACCACACCGAGAGCTCGGCCTCGACGGCACTCACCGGGAAGACCTGCTGCACCCGCTCCAGTTGGCGGATCGTCGCATCGTGCAGCCGGGACCCGGGCCGCCGCCCGGCGCGTGCCCCCACCGCGCACAGTCCGAGCGAGCGCACCTTGCCCGCGGTCACCAGCTCCGCCATCGCGCCCCAGGTCTCCTCGACGGGCACCTCGGGGTCGGCGCGATGCAGCTGATAGAGGTCGATCACCTCGGTCCCGAGCCGGCGCAGCGAGGCATCGCAGGCCCGCTTCACGTACGAGGGACGGCCGTTGGCGACGATGTGCTGCTCACCGACGAGCAGACCCACCTTCGTCGACACGAAGGCGTCCGCCCGCCGCTCCTTCAACACCCGCCCGAGCAGCAGCTCATTGGTGAACGGCCCGTACATGTCCGCCGTGTCGAGCAGCGAGACCCCCGCGTCGAGCGCGGTGTGCACGGCCCGCAGCGACTCCTCGCCGTACTGCTGTGAAGCGGTGTACGCCCAGCTCATCGGCATGCAGCCGAGCCCGATCGCGCCCACTTCGAGTGCTGCCGCGCCGACCGTCCTGCGCTCCACCTGGCTCGTGCCTCCCCTTCGACCGACGGCCCCCAAACTAACCTCCCGCCTCCCGGCCACCAGGAGCAGGCCCCAGCGGATTAGCCTCCTGACCATGACCGCAGACGTATGGCTCCCGTTTCCCGCCGACGACATCGCAGGCCTGCCCGAAGGCCTCGCCTACCACTTCTGGGACGGCGCACCGGACTTCCCGGCCGATCCCGCCGACTGCGCCTTCTATGTAGTCCCCTATATGAAGGGCCCCGAGATCGCCGTACGCCCCATGGCGCGGATGCGGTCCGTGCAGGTCGTGCAGACCCTCTCGGCGGGTGTCGACCATGTGCAGGGCGGACTCGGCGATCTGCGTCCCGGCGTGCGCCTGTGCAATGCAAGGGGAGTCCACGAGGCCTCCACCGCCGAGCTCACGCTCGCGCTGATCCTCGCCTCGCTGCGCGGGATCCCCGGCTTCGTACAGGGGCAGCAGCAGGAGGAGTGGCGGTCCGGCTTCTATCCCGCGCTCGCCGACAAGTCCGTCCTGATCGTCGGATACGGATCGATCGGCGCCGCCATCGAGGACCGGCTCGCGCCCTTCGAGTGCGCGCGGGTGGCGCGCGTCGCGCGCTCCGCCCGCACTACGGAGCGCGGCGCCGTGCATCCGCTCGACGAGCTGCCCCGGCTGCTGCCCGAAGCCGACGTCGTGATCCTCTCCACGCCCCTCACGGAGGCCACCAGGCACCTGGCCGGTGCGGACTTCCTCGCGCGGATGAAGGAAGGCGCCCTGCTCGTGAACGTCGCGCGCGGCGGCGTCGTCGACACCAAGGCCCTGCTCACGGAGCTGGAAACGGGCCGCATCCGGGCCGCCGTGGATGTCACCGACCCAGAACCGCTGCCCGCCGGACACCCGCTGTGGCACGCGCCCAACCTGCTGATCAGCCCCCATGTGGGCGGCTCCACCTCGGCGTTCGAACCGCGTGCGAAGCGGCTCCTGGCCGGACAGCTCACCAAGTTCGCCGCAGGCGCGCCGCTGGACAACGTCGTGCTCACCACCGAATAGCGGGCGCACCGGGCGCCTCGCGCTCCCCAGGACCCCCGAACACCCCACACAGCGGCCGAAGTTCGGACACACTGCACACCAGTCGTACGCAGAGCCTCCGCCTCGGTACGCTCTGCAACATTTTCCGCGCAACGGGTGCCCCCAATGCCGCTGATCGTCACGGAGCGTAGAGGAACTATGTCCCTGAGTGACGAGACTGGTGTATCGTCCCGACTGGGGCTGCGCCGCGCACCGTTCGGCGCCGGGAAACCGCCGGGCAAGGACAGGGAATCCGCCCGGAGAGCACAGCGTGTGCCGGATACGCCGGGGACACACGGAAGGCACCGAACTGCGAGGGGGGCGACGGGCGATGCACGGCCTATGGACGATCATTCCTACGCGGCGGGACCGCCGACGGCGACCCTCGCATGTGCCGACGGGCCGCAGACCGATGAGCCGGACACCGGATGCGAGCATGCGGCCGCCGCGGCCGACGAGGCCGGTCCGGGCGGCGCGGTGAGCACCCCGGGGGTGCTGATGAACCGCCGTGTCGCGCCGTGCGGCGGCAAGTCGGGACTGGTGTCCCAGCTGGTGCTCGCGGTGACCTGCGCCGGCTATGCGGTCGGCTCCGCCCTCGGCTGGGGGTCCGCGCAACTCGCGCTGATCATGGGCGACTTCGGCCTCAGCGTCGCCGCGGCCGCCGCGGCCGTCTCCTGCTTTCTCTACGGCCGCAGCAGCGAGAGCCGTTTTCGACCCGCCTGGCTCCTGTTCGCCCTCTCGTCCGCGATGGCGGCGCTCGGCAACGCGGTCTGGGGCTGGTACGAGGTGGTGCTCGGCATCGAGGTGCCGAGCCCCAGCATCGCCGACCTGTTCTTCCTCTGCTTCGCACCGCCCGCGATCGTCGGACTCCTGGTCCTCGCCAAGAGGCCTGTCACGCGCGCGGGTTGGGTCTGTCTGGGCCTCGACTCCTGGCTGATCGGCGGCTCGCTGCTCACCCTGTCCTGGAGCCTGGCGCTCGCGCACAACTCCCAGGTCGACGGCCGCAGCGTCGCGCACGCGGCGCTCAACCTCGCGTACCCCCTGCTCGACATCGTGCTCGTCAGCATGGTGCTCGCGCTGCACTTCCGGCGCTCATCTGCCAACCGCTCGGCGATCAACACCGCGATCGCCGCCCTCGCGCTGACCGTGATGTGCGACGCGCTGTTCACCTCGCCGCTGCTCAAGCAGACCTACCGCTCGGGCGAGTTGCTCGACGCCGGCTGGTTCGCGGGCTCCCTGCTCCTCGCGTACGCACCCTGGGTGTCGACCCGGCCGGGGCAGTCCGTCGAGTACCCCCGTGTGGTGCGGCGCAGCAGCCAGCAGCGCGGCATCGGCGGCTCGCTCTCCGCGCTCACGCCCTATCTGGCCGCCGCCGTCTGCACGTTGGGCATCCTCTACAACACGATCGACGGCCGCAGCGTCGACCGCGTGGTGCTCTTCACCGCCTGCACGGTGGTGCTCGCCCTGGTCGTACGCCAGGCGATCATGCTCATCGACAACATGACGCTCACGCAGGAACTGGCCCAGAAGGAGAACCACTTCCGCTCCCTGGTCCAGGGCTCCAGCGATGTGATCATGATCGCCGCGCCCAGCGGCATACTGCACTACGTCAGCCCGGCCGCCTCCGGAGTCTGGGGGCGCAGCGCGGAGGAGCTCAAGGGCTCGGAGCTGGCCGACCTCATCCATCCCGAGGACCTCGGCCGCGTCGCCCACGAGATCCGCCGCTTCCTCACGGCGAGCCCGCTGGAGGAGCCCACCACCCGGATCGAGTGCCGCTTCAAGTCCGGCTCCGGAGACTGGCTGAACGTGGAGTCGACGGTCAACCGCCACCAGGGCGGCGGCCTGCTCTTCAACAGCCGCGACGTGACCGAACGGGTCCGTCTGCAGGCCCAGTTGCAGCACAACGCCGAACATGACCCGCTCACCGACCTGCCCAACCGTGCGCTGTTCACCAAGCGGGTGGGCCAGGCCCTGCACGGCCGCAGGGCCACCGACCGCGGCACCGCCGTGCTCTTCATCGACCTCGACGGCTTCAAGGCGGTCAACGACCGGCTCGGCCATCAGGCGGGCGACGACCTACTGGTCCAGGCCGCCCGCCGCCTCGAGGAATCCGTACGGCAGGGGGACACCGCGGCCCGTCTCGGCGGCGATGAGTTCGCGGCCCTGATCCTCGGCGACGGCAGCCGTGACAGTGCGGCACGCGAGCGCCATATCCATGAGCTCGCCGACCGCCTCAGGCTCACGCTCTCGCAGCCGTACGAGGTGGACGGCAGCAATGTCCGGGTGGCCGCCTCCATCGGCGTCGCCTTCGCCGAACCGGGCATCACCGCGGGCGATCTGCTGCGCAACGCCGACCTGGCGATGTACCGGGCGAAGGCCGCGGGCAAGGGCCGTGTGGTGATGTTCGCGCCCCAGATGAAGGCCGAGGTCGTCCGCAAGGCCGAGCTGGCCACCCGGCTGCGGTCGGCCCTGCACGAAGGCGAGTTCGCGCTCCTGCACCAGCCGGTCGTACGGCTGGACACCGGCCGGATCACGGCGGTCGCCGCCCAGGCGCGGTGGCGCAGCGCGCAGGGCATCCTGTTCACACCGGCCGAGTTCCTCCGGGTCTCCGAGGACAACGACCGCACCGCCGAGCTGGGCCGCTGGCTGCTCGAAGAGGCCGTCGAGCAGGCCGCCGAGCGGGGCGCCACCGGGCACGCGGTCCCCGTGGCCGTACGGATCAGCGCGGCCCGCCTCCTCGACCGCTCCATGCCGCTGGGCACCGTGGAAGCGCTCCTCACCAGGCACGGACTGCCTTCGGGCGCGCTGATCATCGAGCTCTCCGACCACGATCCGCGGATCCCGTTCGACGAGCTGGAGCGTCGGCTCACCGCCCTGTCCCGGCTCGGTGTCCGGATCGCCCTGGACGGCTTCGGCAACGGGTATGCGGCCATCACCGCACTGCGCCGCCTGCCCGTCGACGTACTGAAACTCGACCGCTCCCTGGTCGAGGGAGTCGTCGAGTCGGCCAGGCTGCACAAGATCACCAGCGGTCTGCTGAAGATCGCGGGCGATCTCGGGCTGCAGTCCGTGGCCGAGGGCGTCGATCTGCCCGAGCAGGTGGTGGCGCTGCGCGCGATGGGCTGTACGCACGGGCAGGGCATGGCCTTCTCCGGACCGCTCGACGAGTACCGGCTGCGGCGCGCTCTGGCCGCCGGGCACTACCCGTTGCCGCACGGTCCGATCGAGCCGGTGTTCGCGGGAGGGACTGTTGTCCGCTCACATAATGAGACGGCCGTCCCACCCACTTGACAGTGCCAGGGCGCTGGAGAGAGGGTCAGTGCCATGCGCACCCGAATTCTCGTACTTGGAAAGCGCGTCGGCTGAAGCTGAGTCGTCAGAGACACTCAGCGACCGTCACCGACGCGCTCCCCTCGCTTGCCTCCGGGCACGAGGGGTTTTTTGTTGCACAGGCACCGCCAGTAAGTTCGACAAACCTCGCATAACCACCCTCAGCATCGAGAAGAGACGCCGATGACCGAGCAGGCCACCGGGGCCCATCCGCAGCCGCGGCCCCGATCCTCTGGACAGCAGCAGACGGCCCCCGTCGAGCACCTCACGGGCGCGCAGTCCCTTATTCGTTCGCTCGAGGAAGTCGGGGCCGAGGTTGTATTCGGCATCCCTGGCGGCACGATCATGCCCGCCTACGACCCGCTGATGGACTCCACGAAGGTCCGGCACGTCCTCGTCCGCCACGAGCAGGGCGCGGGCCACGCCGCAACGGGTTACGCGCAGGCCACCGGCAAGGTCGGTGTCTGTATGGCGACGTCGGGTCCGGGCGCCACCAACCTGGTGACCCCGATCGCCGACGCGCACATGGACTCGGTGCCCCTGGTCGCCATCACCGGCCAGGTCTCCTCCAAGGCGATCGGCACCGACGCCTTCCAGGAAGCCGACATCGTGGGCATCACCATGCCGATCACGAAGCACAACTTCCTGGTCACCAAGGCCGAGGACATCCCGCACACCATCGCGGAGGCCTTCCACATCGCCTCCACCGGACGTCCGGGCCCGGTCCTCGTGGACATCACCAAGGACGCCCAGCAGGCGCAGACCACGTTCAGCTGGCCCCCGCAGCAGGACCTGCCCGGCTACCGCCCGGTGACCAAGCCGCACGCCAAGCAGATCCGTGAGGCCGCCAAGATGATCGCGGCCGCCAAGCGGCCGATCCTCTACGTCGGCGGCGGCGTCATCAAGGCGCAGGCCACCGCGGAGCTGAAGGTCCTCGCCGAACTCACCCAGGCGCCCGTCACCACCACCCTGATGGCACTGGGCGCATTCCCCGACAGCCACCCGCTGCACGTGGGAATGCCGGGCATGCACGGTGCGGTCACCGCCGTCACCGCGCTGCAGAAGGCCGACCTGATCGTCGCCCTCGGCGCCCGCTTCGACGACCGCGTCACCGGCAAGCTGGACTCCTTCGCCCCGTACGCGAAGGTCATCCACGCCGACATCGACCCCGCCGAGATCGGCAAGAACCGCGCCGCCGACGTGCCGATCGTGGGCGACGCACGCGAGGTCATCGCCGACCTGGTCCAGGCGATCCAGGCCGAGCACACCGAAGGCAACTCCGGTGACTACAGCGCCTGGTGGCAGGACCTCAACCGCTGGCGCGAGACCTACCCGCTCAGCTACGACCAGCCGGCCGACGGCTCCCTCGCCCCGCAGCAGGTCATCGAGCGGATCGGCAAGCTCGCCCCGAAGGACACGATCTTCACCGCGGGCGTCGGCCAGCACCAGATGTGGGCCGCGCACTACATCGACTACGAGCAGCCGGCGACCTGGCTCAACTCCGGCGGCGCCGGAACCATGGGCTACGCGGTCCCGGCCGCGATGGGCGCCAAGGCCGGCCAGCCGACCCGTACGGTCTGGGCGATCGACGGCGACGGCTGTTTCCAGATGACCAATCAGGAACTGACCACCTGCGCGCTCAACAACATCCCGATCAAGGTCGCCATCATCAACAACGGCGCCCTCGGCATGGTCCGCCAGTGGCAGAACCTGTTCTACGACGGCCGCTACTCCAACACCGTCCTGCACGGCGACAAGACGAACCACACCACCGGTTCGCAGGTCGGTGCGAGCGAGGAGCGGAGCAAGGGCACGCGCGTCCCCGACTTCGTGAAGCTCTCCGAGGCGATGGGCTGTGTCGCCTTCCGCTGCGAGGACCCGGCCGACCTCGACGCCGTCATCCAGAAGGCGAACGAGATCAACGACCGTCCCGTCGTCATCGACTTCATCGTCCACGAGGACGCCCAGGTCTGGCCGATGGTCGCCGCCGGCACCTCCAACGACGAGGTCATGGCAGCCCGCGACGTCCGGCCGGACTTCGGCGACGGCGCGGACGACTGAGAACGAGAGACGGAAAAGGAAGACAGACGCCATGTCCAAGCACACGCTCTCCGTCCTCGTGGAGAACACCCCCGGCATCCTCGCCCGGATCGCCGCGCTGTTCTCGCGCCGCGGCTTCAACATCGACTCCCTCGCCGTCGGTGTCACCGAGCACCCTGACATCTCCCGTATCACCATCGTGGTGAATGTCGAGGACCTGCCGCTCGAACAGGTCACCAAGCAGCTCAACAAGCTCGTCAACGTGCTGAAGATCGTCGAGCTGGAGCCCGGCGCCGCCGTCGCCCGTGAACTCGTTCTGGTGAAGGTGCGCGCCGACAACGAGACCCGTTCGCAGATCGTCGAGATCGTGCAGCTGTTCCGCGCCAAGACCGTGGACGTCTCGCCCGAGGCGGTCACGATCGAGGCCACCGGATCCAGCGACAAGCTGGAGGCCATGCTCAAGATGCTGGAGCCGTTCGGCATCAAGGAGCTCGTGCAGTCCGGCACGATCGCCATCGGCCGCGGCTCGCGTTCCATCACGGACCGCTCGCTGCGGGCCCTGGACCGCTCGGCCTGATTCACCCTCGTACGAAACAAGGAACCGGGCCTTAGGTCACCGACCACCAGGACCTAGGGCCCGCATTCCGAGACTGCAAATCCCAAAAACCCACGCCCCGCGTACTGTGAGTGCGAACCGGGGCGCCCCGCGAAGACCCGCATTCTGCAAGGAGAGATCCCAAGTGGCCGAGCTGTTCTACGACTCCGACGCCGACCTGTCCATCATCCAGGGCCGCAAGGTCGCGGTCATCGGATACGGCAGCCAGGGCCACGCCCACGCGCTGTCGCTGCGCGACTCGGGCGTCGACGTCCGCGTCGGTCTGCACGAGGGCTCCAAGTCCAAGGCCAAGGCCGAGGAAGAGGGTCTGCGCGTGGTGACGCCCGCCGAGGCCGCCGCCGAGGCCGACGTCATCATGATCCTCGTGCCGGACCCGATCCAGGCCAAGGTCTACGAGGAGTCCATCAAGGACAACCTCAAGGACGGCGACGCCCTGTTCTTCGGCCACGGCCTGAACATCCGCTTCGGCTTCATCAAGCCCCCGGCCGGCGTCGACGTCTGCATGGTCGCCCCGAAGGGTCCGGGCCACCTGGTGCGCCGTCAGTTCGAGGAGGGCCGCGGCGTTCCGTGTATCGCGGCCGTCGAGCAGGACGCGACCGGCAAGGCCTTCGCGCTCGCTCTCTCGTACGCCAAGGGCATCGGTGGCACCCGCGCCGGCGTCATCAAGACCACCTTCACCGAGGAGACCGAGACCGACCTGTTCGGTGAGCAGGCCGTGCTCTGCGGTGGCGCCTCCGCGCTGGTCAAGGCGGGCTTCGAGACGCTGGTCGAGGCTGGCTACCAGCCCGAGATCGCGTACTTCGAGTGCCTGCACGAGCTGAAGCTCATCGTCGACCTCATGTACGAGGGCGGCCTGGAGAAGATGCGCTGGTCGATCTCCGAGACCGCCGAGTGGGGCGACTACGTCACCGGCCCGCGGATCATCACGGACCAGACCAAGGCCGAGATGAAGAAGGTCCTCGGAGAGATCCAGGACGGCACCTTCGCCAACAACTGGATGAAGGAGTACCAGAACGGTCTGCCCAAGTACAACGAGTACAAGAAGCAGGACGAGAACCACCTCCTGGAGACCACCGGCAAGGAGCTGCGCAAGCTCATGAGCTGGGTCGACACCGAGGCGTAAGCCGCCCGGCGAAGGGGCCGGACCTCAAGGGTCCGGCCCCTTCGTGCAAGTTCTGGACACGTTCCGAAAGGAACTGGACACGCTGTCCAGCCACGTCCGAGTGATCCTTACGCTCTGGCGGATTTGGGGACCAAAGTCCCCACTACACTGCTCAACTACATACGCGTCAGGCCCACAGCGTCGTGCGTCTTCCACGCGGCTCATCCACCGCCTGCGGCCACGGGACGGCCGCCTGCACTGGAACATGCGAGGACTCACGTGAGCACTGCTGCCACCGGCAAACCTGTCGTACTCATCGCTGAAGAGCTGTCGCCCGCGACCGTCGACGCGCTCGGTCCGGACTTCGAGATCCGGCACTGCAACGGCGCCGACCGTGCGGAACTCCTGCCCGCCATCGCCGAGGTCGACGCCATCCTCATCCGCTCGGCCACCAAGGTCGACGCCGAGGCCATCGCCGCCGCCAAGAAGCTGAAGGTCGTCGCCCGCGCCGGCGTCGGTCTCGACAATGTCGACGTCTCGTCCGCCACGAAGGCCGGCGTGATGGTCGTCAACGCGCCGACCTCCAACATCGTCACCGCCGCCGAGCTCGCCTGCGGCCTGCTCGTCGCCACCGCGCGCAACATCCCGCAGGCCAACACCGCGCTCAAGAACGGTGAGTGGAAGCGCTCGAAGTACACCGGCGTCGAGCTCAGCGAGAAGACCCTCGGTGTCGTGGGCCTCGGCCGCATCGGCGTCCTGGTCGCCCAGCGCATGTCGGCCTTCGGCATGAAGGTCGTCGCGTACGACCCGTATGTACAGCCCGCGCGCGCCGCGCAGATGGGCGTGAAGCTGCTGACCCTCGACGAGCTGCTCGAGGTCGCCGACTTCATCACCGTGCACCTGCCCAAGACCCCCGAGACCCTCGGTCTCATCGGCGACGAGGCGCTGCACAAGGTCAAGCCGAGCGTGCGGATCGTCAACGCCGCGCGCGGCGGGATCGTCGACGAGGCCGCGCTGTACTCGGCGCTCAAGGAGGGCCGCGTCGCCGGCGCCGGTCTCGACGTGTACGCGAAGGAGCCCTGCACGGACTCCCCGCTCTTCGAGCTCGACCAGGTCGTCTGCACCCCGCACCTCGGCGCCTCCACGGACGAGGCGCAGGAGAAGGCGGGCATCGCCGTCGCCAAGTCGGTGCGCCTCGCGCTCGCCGGTGAACTCGTGCCGGACGCGGTCAACGTCCAGGGCGGGGTCATCGCCGAGGACGTGCGCCCGGGTCTGCCGCTCGCCGAGAAGCTCGGCCGGATCTTCACCGCGCTCGCCGGCGAGGTGGCCGTCCGCCTCGATGTCGAGGTCTACGGCGAGATCACTCAGCACGACGTCAAGGTGCTCGAACTCTCCGCGCTCAAGGGCGTGTTCGAGGACGTCGTCGACGAGACGGTGTCGTATGTGAACGCGCCGCTGTTCGCGCAGGAGCGCGGTGTCGAGGTGCGCCTGACCACGTCGTCCGAGTCGCCCGACCACCGCAATGTGGTCACGGTGCGCGGCACGCTCTCGGGCGGCGACGAGGTGGCGGTCTCCGGCACGCTCGCAGGACCCAAGCACCACCAGAAGATCGTCGGCATCGGTGAGCACGAGATCGAGCTGGCCCTCGCGGACCACATGGTCGTGCTGCGCTATGCGGACCGCCCGGGTGTGGTCGGCGCCGTCGGCCGTGTGCTCGGTGAGGCCGGGCTCAACATCGCGGGCATGCAGGTCTCGCGCGCCGAGGAGGGCGGCGAGGCGCTCGCCGTCCTGAGCGTGGACGACACGGTGCCGCCGAGCGTCCTCACCGAGGTCGCCGACGAGATCGGCGCTACGTCGGCGCGTTCGGTCAACCTCGCCTGACCGCCTTCTTCGCAGGGCACGAGGGCCGGGTCACCCACGGGTGACCCGGCCCTCGTGCGTCGTCCTGCGCCTCACGGGGAGGTGCTGGTCTCCGGCTCGATCAGGCCCTCGCGGTAGGCGATGCCCACGGCTTCGGTGCGGCTCGCGGCACCGAGCTTGGCGAGGATGTTCGAGACATGCACGCTCGCCGTCTTGCCGCTGATGAACAGCTCCTCGCCGATCTGACGGTTGGTACGCCCCCGGCCGAGCAGCCGCAGCACATCGCTCTCCCGGGCGGTGAGGGCGGCGATGCGGTCCGCCGGCGCCGACGCGTCGGCGAGGCGGCCCCGGCGGATCAGCG
>NZ_JBEPEW010000196.1:0-12742 GCF_040300965.1 Streptomyces mesophilus
CCGCCCCAGTTGCCGCCGCCCTGCTGGCCGCCGCCACCGCCGCCGCCGTAACCACCGCCGCCGCCCTGACGGGCGCCGCCGCTGGTCTTGGTGACCTTGGCCGTGGCACTGCGCAGGCTGGCGCCGACCTCGTCGACGTCCAGCTCGTAGACCGTGCGCTTGACGCCCTCACGGTCCTCATAGGACCGCTGCTTCAGCCGGCCCTGCACGATGACGCGCATGCCTCGCTGAAGCGACTCCGCGACGTTCTCCGCCGCCTGACGCCAGACCGAGCAGGTCAGGAACAGGCTTTCGCCGTCCTTCCACTCATTGGTCTGCCGGTCGAAAGTGCGGGGAGTGGACGCGACACGGAACTTCGCGACCGCCGCACCGGAGGGGGTGAAACGCAGCTCGGGGTCATCGACGAGATTGCCGATGACCGTGATGACGGTCTCGCCTGCCATGGGGGATACCTCTCGGCGGGTTGCTGCTGGCTGCTTGCTGCTACTCAGATCCCGATACCGCTGAACCGGAAGTTCAGTGGGTCTCGGGGCGGAGGACCTTGGTCCGGAGGACCGACTCGTTCAGGTTCATCTGGCGGTCGAGCTCCTTGACGACCGCAGGCTCGGCCTGCAGGTCGATGACCGAGTAGATGCCCTCGGGCTTCTTCTTGATCTCGTACGCGAGACGACGACGGCCCCAGGTGTCGACCTTCTCCACCTTTCCGTTGCCCTCACGGACGACGGAGAGGAAGTTCTCGATCAGCGGCGAAACGGCACGCTCTTCGAGATCGGGGTCGAGGATGACCATCACTTCGTAGTGACGCATGTGTAACCCACCTCCTTTGGACTCAGCGGCCACGGTCGTTCCGTGGCAGGAGGGTTGTGATGCGTGTTGCAACGACGTCTCCGAGTAAATCAGCCGCCACTGACAATCGGGCCCCGCAGGAACGGGGAGACGGCCGTGGGGGCCCAGTGGACCTGGGCAGACACCGGTGCAGACGTTACAGAGTACCTGGCTCCCCCTCTCCGGTTGAAATCCGGTGGTAAGGAGACGCAATCTGTACACATCGGGTGTCCACGGCGCTACGATGCGCCAGCTCATGCCAGGAGGTGCCTCCCATGGCACAGGCAATGCGACCCAACACCGCGACCTCGCTCTTCGCGACCGACGGCAAGCCCCATCCGCTCCAGGACACGCTGCTTGCGATCACCCTGGTGCTCGGCATCACGGCCTTCGTCTCCGCGATGTTCCACAACCTCCATCTGCTCAGTTCCTGGACGGGTCTCATCGGGATCCTCACGGGTGCCTACGGGCAGTTCATCTCGGAGACGACCCGCGAGCGGACCCTGCTGATCATCGGGCTCGGCGCCGCGGCGGTCGGCTTCTTCCTCGGTATGGCCCACGGCGGCCTCTTCGGCGGTGTGGTCGGCGGCTGACCTCGGCTCCCGGGGCCTCGGCCGCCCCACCGACCCGCACCACCCGAGCCGCCCGACCCCGGCGGCTCGCCCGACACCACTCCCCATATCCAGGCCTCGGCCCTCCGGACCTCCACGCGGACGGGCCGAGTCGGTAGGCGGCCATGAGAGGCGCTCCCACGGCGCAGTAGGCTTCGGCGCGAGAGCCGGACCCCCTTCACTCCGGGGGACACCCCAGCCGAGGAGCGCCCCGCATGAGCCTGACCCTGAGGACCATCAGCCGCGAGCAGCATCTGGCGTACATCCAGAGCCTGCCGTCGGCGAGCCACTGCCAGGTCCCGGCGTGGGCAGATGTGAAGAGCGAGTGGCGCTCCGAGAACCTGGGCTGGTTCGACGACAAGACCGGTGAGCTCGTGGGCGCGGGCCTGGTCCTCTACCGCCAGCTCCCCAAGGTCAAGCGCTACCTCGCGTACCTGCCCGAGGGCCCGGTCATCAACTGGTACGCCCCGAACCTGGACGAGTGGCTGAAGCCGATGCTCGCCCATCTCAAGCAGCAGGGCGCCTTCTCCGTGAAGATGGGCCCGCCGGTCGTGATCCGGAAGTGGGACGCCCCCGCGATCAAGGCCGGCATCCAGAACCCGGACGTCAAGCGCCTGCGCGATATCGAGCCCACCCACATCGAGCCGCGTGCCTTCGAGGTCTCCGACAAGCTCCGCCGTATGGGCTGGCAGCAGGGCGAGGACGGCGGCGCCGGCTTCGGTGACGTGCAGCCCCGCTACGTCTTCCAGGTGCCGCTCGCCGGCCGCTCCCTGGAAGACGTCCAGAAGGGCTTCAACCAGCTGTGGCGCCGCAACATCAAGAAGGCCGACAAGGCCGGTGTCGAGGTCGTCCAGGGCGGCTACGAGGACCTCGCCGAGTGGCAGCGCCTGTACGAGATCACCGCGATCCGCGACAAGTTCCGCCCGCGGCCGCTCAGTTACTTCCAGCAGCAGTTCCGGGCCCTCAACTCCGAGGACCCCAACCGGATGCGGCTGTACTTCGCCCGGCACAACGGCGTGAACCTCGCGGCCGCGACGATGCTCGTGGTCGGCGGTCACGTCTGGTACTCCTACGGCGCCTCCGACAACATCGGCCGCGAGGTCCGGCCCTCGAACGCGATGCAGTGGCGGATGCTCCGCGACGCCTACGCGCTCGGCGCCAGCGTCTACGACCTGCGCGGCATCTCTGACTCGCTCGACGAGACCGACCACCTCTTCGGCCTGATCCAGTTCAAGGTCGGCACGGGCGGCGAGGCCGTCGAGTACGTCGGCGAGTGGGACTTCCCGCTCAACAAGCTGCTGCACAAGGCGCTCGACATCTACATGTCGCGCCGCTGACCGAGCAGCCGGGCGACCCACAGGCCGCGCCGCTGATTTCCCGTATCGCGTCGGCGCCGCGGCCGAGCGAGCACAATTAGCTTTCATACCTTTGATACACCGCAGACACGAGAAAGGTTCCGGGTACCGGCCATGGCGCTCACGCTCTACGTCGACACCGCGCGCTGGCGGGCACACCACAAGCAGGTGCTCGAACAGTTCCCGGGTCTCATCCCCGTCTGCAAGGGCAACGGCTATGGCTTCGGCCACGAGCGGCTCGCCGAAGAGGCGACCCGGCTCGGCGCCGACATGCTCGCCGTCGGCACCACGTATGAAGCCGCCCGGATCAAGGATTGGTTCAGCGGCGATCTCCTCGTCCTCACCCCGTTCCGTCGCGGCGAGGAGCCGGTGCCGCTGCCGGACCGCGTGATCCGTTCCGTCTCCTCGGTCGAGGGCGTGCACGGCCTGGTGGGCGCGCGCGTCGTCATCGAAGTGATGAGCTCGATGAAGCGGCACGGCGTCGGCGAGCACGAGCTCGGCCAGCTGCACGCGGCCATAGAGGACGTACGGCTCGAGGGCTTCGGCATCCACCTGCCGCTGGACCGCACCGACGGCTCGGACGCCGTCGAGGAGGTCATCGGCTGGATGGACCGCCTGCGCGCGGCCCGACTGCCGCTGCACACGATGTTCGTGAGCCACCTGTCCGCGCAGGAACTGGCCCGTCTCCAGCAGCAGTTCCCGCAGACCCGCTTCCGCGCCCGTATCGGCACGCGCCTGTGGCTGGGCGACCACGACTCCACGGAGTACCGCGGCGCGGTTCTGGACGTCACGCGCGTCTCCAAGGGCGACCGCTTCGGCTACCGCCAGCAGAAGGCCGCCTCCGACGGCTGGCTGGTGGTCGTCGCCGGCGGTACCTCGCACGGTGTGGGCCTCGAGGCGCCCAAGGCGCTGCACGGCGTGATGCCGCGCGCCAAGGGCGTCGCCCGCGCGGGCCTGGCCACCGTCAACCGGAATCTTTCGCCGTTCGTCTGGTCCGGCAAGCAGCGCTGGTTCGCCGAGCCGCCGCACATGCAGGTGTCGATCCTGTTCGTGCCGAGCGACTCCACGGAGCCCAAGGTGGGCGAGGAGCTGGTGGCCCATCTTCGGCACACCACGACGCAGTTCGACCGGCTCGTCGACCGCTGAGACACAGCTGTACGTACGCCGAAGGGGCGCCCCAACTCCGGTTGTGGGCGCCCCTTCGGCGTACGTACAGCGAAGCCGTTCGCTCAGGGCGAACTCTCCTGAACTGGACCTCCCAGAGTGGGCTCAGGGCTCACCACACCCCATTGCACATACGTCCCATCAGTCCCGTGCGCCGCATGCCTCGGCGGATGTGCCGCCCGGCCCAGGGCGAAGACATCCGTGGCCCCGTCCAGGACGCCGCCCGAGGGGTCGTCCGAGCCGTCCTTGCGTACGGGATCGCGCTCGGGCATCAGGATGTCGCGGACGATGACGGCGCAGAGGTACAGCGTGCCCAGGAGGTGGAGCAGGATGGCCAGTTGATAGCCCTCCTCCGGCAGCCCCTGGTGCTTGTCACCGCTCGTCGTGTACGCGAGGTACATCCAGATCCCGAGGAAGTACATGACTTCGCAGGCCTGCCAGATCAGGAAGTCCCGCCAGCGGGGCCGGGCGAGTGCCGCGAGCGGGATCAGCCACAGCACGTACTGCGGTGAATAGACCTTGTTGGTGAGGATGAACGCCGCCACGACCAAGAAGGCGAGCTGTGCGAAACGCGGCCTGCGCGGTGCCGTCAGGGTGAGCGCGGCGATCAGACCGCAGCAGGCCACCATCAGAAGCGTGGCCAGGGTGTTGACGGTCTCGGTGCTCAGCGGGGTGTCCATCCGCTGCTGCAGGATCAGCCAGAACGAGCCGAAGTCCGTCCCGCGCTCCTGGCTGAACGTGTAGAACTTCGCCCAGCCGTCGAAGGCCCCGATCATCACCGGCAGGTTCACCGCCAGCCAGGCGCCTGCCGCGCCCGCGAAGGCGATCCCGAACTCCCGCCATCGCCCTGCCCGCCAGCACAGCAGCAGCAACGGCCCCAGCAGGAACACGGGATAGAGCTTGGCGGCGGTTGCCAGACCGAGCAGCACGCCGAAGGCCAGCGGACGCGAACGCGACCACATCAGCATCGCGGCGGCGGTCAGCGCGATCGCGAGCAGATCCCAGTTGATGGTCGCCGTGAGCGCGCCCGCAGGGGCCAGCGCGACAAGCAGCCCGTCCCAGGGCCGGCGCCGGTGCGTACGGGCGACACAGACCGCGATGACCACGGCGCAGACCATCAGCATGCCGGCGTTGACCAGCCAGTAGACCTGCTCGCGGTACTGCAGGGTGTCGGTGGAGTCGGTCGGGACTCCGGTGATCCAGGACGCGACCTCCATGAACACCCCGGTCAGCACCGGGTATTCGAGGTACTCCATGCCGCCTGAGATATCGCGCGGGATGCGGTCGAAGTACGGGACGAGATCCTCGGCGAAGCCACGCCCCTGGAAGAGGTGCGGGATATCGGAGTAGCAGGCGTGCGTGTACTGCGCGCCTGCGCCGAAGAACCACCCGCCGTTGTAGCAGGGCAGTTTCTGCACCATGCCGAGCGCGAACATCCCGATGGCGATGAGCGCGATGATGCGCACCGGGGTCCACCAGTGGCCCCCCAACAGCGCTCTGCGGCCGAGCGGACCGCCGATCAGCTCACTGCCGGCCGCGGCGACCTCGTCCTGCCGTGTCGGCGCCACCGGCTCCTCGGCGGGGTCCGTGCCGGGTCCTGTGCGCGGGCTCGGGCTCGTGCTCGTCATGGGGTTCATCCTGCCGTACGGCGCCGTGGATACGGCGAGGGCCGCCGCACCCTGAGGTGCGGCGGCCCATGTTTCACGTGAAACGGTGGCCTTGGTGTGTTTCACGTGAAACACACCGGCCTGAGCGACCTACCCGGTTCCTCCGAACCAGCCGTTTCCATTGCCGTTGCCATTACCGCCGGTTGGTTCCTCGGTGGTCGGCGGTGGTGAGGATTCGCCGCCGGTGGTGCCACCGGTGTCCTGACCACCATCCTGACCGCCGGTGTTCTGACCGCCGTTGGACTGGCAGATGAGGTCCCAGTCGGCACACGACGGGGAGGGATCGATCGAAGGCGAGGGCTCAGGCTTCCCATGCGACGGCTTCGGGTCGGGGTCGACATCCTCACTGGGGGACGGCGTGGGCGAGGGGGTCGGCTTGCCGACGATCTCGCCGATGTCGGGGGCGTCCGTGAAATCGCCGTGGTCCTCGCCCTTGGTGCCTTCGAGCATGTAGTCCTTCCAGACCTGCGCGGGCACCTCACCACCGTGGATCGAGTCACCGGCATCGCCGGTGATACGGAGCAGCTTGCCCTCCTCGGGATCGGAGCGGAACACACCGATCGCCGTGGAGAGTTCGGGCGTGTAACCCGCGTACCAGGCCGAGAGGTTGTCATCGGTGGTGCCGGTCTTGCCGGCCGCCGGGAAGCCGATGTCGGCGATGCGCTTGGCCGTACCGTTCTGGACGACGTTCTCCAGGACCTCGGTGACGCCGTTGGCGACATCCGGGTCGAGAGCGTCCTTGCCCGTGGGCTTCTGGAATCCGTCCAGCTCCCTCTCGTCCTTCACGACCTTGGTGACGGAGTAGGGCTCGTAGTGCTCCCCTTCGGCCGCGAAGGTCGCGTACGCGCTGGACAAGGCGACCGCGTCAGGCGTGGACGTACCCAGCGAGAACGAGACGTTGTCCATGTTGCCCGTGTCGAAGCTGTTCTCCGGGATTCCCAGTGCCCTTGCCGTCTTGCGGGTCGTGTCCAACCCGACGTCGATACCCAGCTGCGCAAACGGCACGTTGATGGACTTCTCCATCGCGAACTTCAGCGTGACGAGCCCGTACTTCTTGCCGTCTTCTTCGTTCTGCTGACGGAAGGGCCCACCCTTGCCGTTCGGGATCGGGTCGCCGTTCTGGTCCTTGATGATGGTGTTGTCGTCACCGAGGTAGCGGCTCATCGGGGAAATGCCGGTGCCGTCGCTCTCCTGCGTCCCGTTCTCCATCGCCGAAGCCAGGACGAACGGCTTCCACGTCGACCCGACCGGTACACCCGTGGTGCGGGCGTTGTTGACGTAATAGCCCTTGTCGTAACCGGCCCCGCCATACACCGCCTTGATCTGGCCGGTCTTCGGGTCGATGGACGAGCCGCCGAACTGGACCAGCTTGTCCATGCGCTTGCCCTGTTCCTTGCGAGTCTTGTCGACCGCGTTCTCCAGAGCCTTGACCTTCTTCTCGTTGAAGGTCGTGTAGATCTTGTAGCCGCCCTTGTCGAGGTCCTCGATCGAGATGTCCATCTTCCTCGCGGCTTCCTGCTTCGCGATGTCGAGGAGATAACCCGTCTGTCCGGCAAGCGGCGACTTGCGCTTCTCTATCGTCGGGAACTCGGTGACCTTGTCCCGTTCCGCCTGGGTGAGCTTGCCGACCTCCACCATGCGGTCGAGGGTCCACTTCCAACGGGCCTCGACCCGCTTCTCGTTGCGCTGCTTGGTCGCGCTGGGCCCCACACCACCATCGGGGTTGTAGAGGTTCGGACCCTTGAGGACCGACGCGAGGAAGGCGCTCTCGCTAAGGCTCAGATCGAGGGAGTTCTTGCCGAAGTAGGCCTGCGAGGCGGCCTGGATGCCGTAGGCGTTACGCCCGTAATAGGCAGCGTTGAGATAGCCGGCCAGGATGTCGTCCTTCGACATCTGCGTACCGACCTTTATGGAGATGAAGAGCTCCTTGGCCTTACGGGAGACCGTCTGGCTCTGGTCCAGGTAGGTGTTCTTCACGAACTGCTGGGTGATGGTCGAACCACCCTGCGTCTCACCGCCGGTGGCCATGTTGAACGCTGCACGGGCGATACCCATCGGGTCCACACCGCTGTCGGTCCTGAAGCTGGCGTTCTCCGCGGCGATCACCGCGTTCTGCATCTCTGTGGGGATCTGATCGATGTCGACGATCTGGCGGTTCTCCTTGCCGCCGGTCGACGCCATCTGCTTGCCGTTGTCCCAGTAGAAGACGTTGCTCTCGTTGTTGGCGACCTTGTCGACGGTGGGAATCTCCACCATCGAGTAGGCGATCCCCGCCGCCGCGACCATCATTCCGAAGAAGCCGATGAGACAGCCCGTGACCTGCTTCCAGGACGGGACGAAGCGCTTCAGGCCGTCGCGGTCCGACCGCGGATAGTCGACCCAGCGCTTCTTGCCGGGCTCGTAACGACCCCGCCCGCGCCCCGGCCCTCCGGCCTCACCGGAGCCGCCGCGCCGGCCGCCACCGCCGCCATGACCGCCGCGGCCACCACCCTCGGGCGCCCGGCGCCGGCCACCGCCGCCGCCGACACCCGTGGAGCGCTGCGCGGCTCGCCGCGCCTCGGCCCGGCCGCCCCAGGGGCGATCCTCACCGGACGTACCAGATGTACCCGACATACCCGACGAGGCCGAAGCCTCGTACGAGGAAGGGGATCCAGATGATCCCCGCGGCGCTGCGCGCCGGCCTGACGAACCTGTCATGCCGCGCCGTGCCGCTGCACGTCCACCACCGTGCGACTGCGGAGGCTTGCGACGGTGCTCGCTCATCGAACGACTACTCCTCGGGCAGGCGTGGTACCCCACGCCTGAAGGCGGCAGGTGAGTTCCAGTCCCCCCGTAGTACGGACAGGCCCCTCCCCGGGCTCATCCGCACAGCATCCGGTGCCACGACGTCCACAGGCGTCCCCCGACCCTCGTGGGTCTCGTGGCTCTCGGTGAAATGCATGGCGCACAGACTACGCACCGTCAAAACCCGCCAGGCCCTGAAGTTCACCCCAAATCAGGCAACTTGCCTGCTGTGAATCAGTGATGTGACGCCGTTCACCCACCCCCCTCTTGTCGCATCCCGAGGGCCGTTCTATCGTGCTGATGTATCGACTCGATACATCAGCACGGCATAAAGAGTCCTTGGGGACCCGGAATGTACGGAGGTGGCGAGGTATGAGCAGGCGCTCCGGCATCCTCGAGTTCGCCATCCTCGGACTTCTCCGGGAATCTCCGATGCACGGCTATGAGCTGCGCAAGCGACTCAACACGTCACTGGGGGTCTTCCGGGCTTTCAGCTACGGGACGCTCTACCCCTGCCTCAAGACGCTGGTCGCCAACGGCTGGTTGATCGAGGAACCGGGCAGCACTCCGGAGGACGCCCTCGCGGCATCCCTCACCGGCCGCCGAGCCAAGATCGTCTACAGGCTTACGGCGGACGGCAAGGAACGCTTCGAGGAGCTGCTCTCGCAGACCGGCCCGGATGCGTACGAAGACGAGACCTTCGCCGCCCGCTTCGCCTTCTTCGGACAGACGGAGCGAGACGTACGCATGCGCGTCCTGGAAGGCCGCCGCAGCCGGCTCGAGGAGCGCCTGGAGAAAATGCGCGCCTCGTTCGCCCGCACCCGCGAGCGCCTGGACGACTACACACTCGAGCTGCAGCGGCACGGCATGGAGTCCGTGGAGCGCGAAGTGCGCTGGCTGAACGAGCTCATCGAGAGCGAGCGAGCGGGACGGGACCGCAGGTCCGCACCCGGAAGCAGCGCTCAGCAGGACACATCAGGAGAGACGGGCGGCCTGCCCCGGCACGGGGGCAGTACCCGGCCGGATCCGTCCGACGACACCAGCAAGTGAGGTCCGTGAGTGGGCCTCACCTCGTACACACAGGGAGCAACCGGAATGGGTTCGGTTCGCGTAGCCATCGTCGGTGTAGGTAACTGCGCCGCCTCGCTCGTGCAGGGCGTCGAGTACTACAAGGACGCCGACAAGGACACCAAGGTCCCGGGTCTGATGCACGTGCAGTTCGGCGACTACCACGTCGGTGACGTGGAGTTCGTCGCCGCGTTCGACGTGGACGCCAAGAAGGTCGGCCTCGACCTGGCGGACGCCATCGGCGCGAGCGAGAACAACACGATCAAGATCTGCGACGTCCCCCACAGCGGCGTCCAGGTCCAGCGTGGTCACACCCTCGACGGTCTGGGCCTGTACTACCGCCAGACGATCGAGGAGTCCGCCGAGGCCCCGGTCGACGTGGTCCAGATCCTCAAGGACCGTCAGGTCGACGTCCTCGTCTGCTACCTGCCCGTCGGTTCCGAGGACGCTGCGAAGTTCTACGCGCAGTGCGCCATCGACGCCAAGGTCGCGTTCGTCAACGCTCTGCCGGTCTTCATCGCCGGTACGAAGGAGTGGGCGGACAAGTTCACCGAGGCCGGCGTGCCGATCGTCGGTGACGACATCAAGTCGCAGGTGGGCGCCACCATCACGCACCGCGTGATGGCGAAGCTCTTCGAGGACCGCGGTGTCCGTCTTGAGCGCACCATGCAGCTCAACGTCGGCGGCAACATGGACTTCAAGAACATGCTCGAGCGCGACCGCCTCGAGTCGAAGAAGATCTCCAAGACGCAGGCCGTCACCTCGCAGATCCCCGACCGTGAGCTCGGCGAGAAGAACGTGCACATCGGCCCGTCCGACTACGTCGCGTGGCTCGACGACCGCAAGTGGGCGTACGTCCGCCTTGAGGGCCGCGCGTTCGGCGACGTTCCGCTGAACCTCGAGTACAAGCTCGAGGTCTGGGACTCCCCGAACTCCGCGGGTGTCATCATCGACGCCCTGCGCGCCGCGAAGATCGCCAAGGACCGTGGCATCGGTGGCCCGATCCTGTCGGCGTCCTCGTACTTCATGAAGTCCCCGCCGGTTCAGTACTTCGACGACGAGGCCTACGCGAACGTCGAGAAGTTCATCAAGGGCGAGGTCGAGCGCTGAGCTCCGACTCCTCCGCGGGTGTTTCACGTGAAACGTCCATCTGTTTCACGTGAAACACCCATCGCCTAAGGGCTGTTGAGGCCCCCGGTTCGCACACTTCCTGCGAGCCGGGGGCCTTCTCCTTGTGTGAGGCTGTGACCATGGCCGTCGTACGTGACCTGCGCATGCTGCTGCGTTTCCGGGATTTCCGCCGCCTGCTGGCCGTACGACTGCTCTCCCAAGGAGCCGACGGGGTCTACCAGGTCGCGCTCGCCACGTACGTGGTCTTCTCGCCGGAGAAGCAGACCTCGGCCGCGGCCATCGCCTCCGCCATGGCGGTGCTGCTGCTTCCGTACTCCTTCATCGGCCCCTTCGCGGGCGTCCTGCTTGACCGCTGGCCGCGTCGCCAGGTCTTCGTCTACGGGAACCTGCTCCGCGCCTGCCTGGCCTGCGTAACCGGCGTGCTGATCCTGCTGAGCGTCCCCGACTGGCTCTTCTACGCCTCGGCCCTCTGCGTGACCGCCGTGAACCGCTTCGTCCTGGCCGGCCTCTCGGCCGCCCTGCCCCGCGTGGTCGACGGCGAGCGCCTCGTCATCGCCAACTCCCTTTCCCCCACAGCCGGCACCCTCGCGGCCACCGCGGGCGGCGGCCTCGCTTTCGTCGTACGGCTGCTCGTCGCCGATTCCGATGCGGCGGTGGTGCTGCTCGGCGCCGTCCTCTATCTCTGCTCCGCCCTCGTCGCCGTACGGTTCGCGCGCGACCTGCTCGGCCCCGAGCCCTCTCTGGTGCAGCCCCGCATCGGCGCCGCGGTGGCCTCCACCGCGCGGGGGCTGACCGCCGGCGTACGGCATCTGTTGGAACCCGAACGACGGCCTGCGGCACGGGCGTTGGCGGCGATGACGGCGATGCGGTTCTGCTACGGCGCACTCTCCGTGATGGTGCTGATGCTCTGCCGGTACGCATGGACCTCCCGCGAATCCGAAGGGCTCGCCCTGCTCGGGGTCGCCGTCCTGGTGTCGGGTGCGGGCTTCTTCGCCGCGGCCGTGGTGACCCCCTGGGCAGTGGGCCGGCTCGGGCCGGCCGGTTGGATCGTGGCGTGTGCCGGCGCGGCAGCCGTACTGGAACCGGCACTCGGGCTGCCGTTCGCCCCCGCACCGATACTTGTCGCCGCCTTCGTCCTGGGACTCGTCACCCAGGGCGCGAAGATCGCCACGGACACCACCGTGCAGGGCGTGGTGAATGACGGCTTCCGTGGCCGGATCTTCTCCGTCTATGACGTGCTCTTCAATGTCGCGTTCGTCGGAGCGGCCGCCGTGGCTGCGCTGATCCTGCCGCCGGACGGCAAATCGGTGGCACTGGTGATCACGGTTGCGCTGCTCTACGCGGCAACTACAGCCGCTATGTACCGATCTGAGGTGCAGTAAGTGTCACATCAGTGCCACAGAGCCTCTCTGGACTTCAGACTTGTCACTGGTTCCCGATAGCTTCACGAACGTCAATTCCACGCCAACAGGCACTCGTTCGAGGGGGACCCCCACGTGACCACTCCGCCGCCGCAGGGCCAGAACCCGTTCGCCCAGGGTCAGAACCCCTATGGCCAGCAGCCGCAGGGCGGTAACCCGTACGGCCAGCAGACGGCTCCGCAGGGTGCTCCGCAGCAGCCCTCTCCCTACTTCAACCAGGGTGGCGCCCCGGTCCCGCCTCCGGCGCCTCGCGGCGGCGGCCTGAAGAAGGTGCTGCGCTTCGGTCTGCCGATCGCGGGTCTGCTCGTGGCCGGTATCTCGTACCTCGTCGTGGGTGGGGATGACGCCGAGAAGCTGGCGGTGGGCGACTGCCTGCGTAACAAGGGCACGGACAGCAACGCCTCTGTCGAGAAGCTCGACTGCTCCGACTCCAAGGCCACGCACACCGTCCTGAAGAAGGCGGATGGCTCGACGCTGGCTTCGCTTGCCTGCACGTCGGTCCAGGACAAGACCACCGCGACCCTGACCTGGCAGGAGGGCTCGGACTCCTTCGTGCTCTGCCTGGGCGACAACAAGTAGCTCACACCTCACATCGAAGGGCGCGATGTTTCACGTGAAACATCGCGCCCTTCGATGCGTGAAAAAGGGGGGTGTTTGACGAGGAGGGGAGAGCGGGGGGGAGGGGAAGAGTGTGAGCGGGGCAGTGTTGATATAGG
>NZ_JBEPEW010000197.1:0-11905 GCF_040300965.1 Streptomyces mesophilus
GGTCCGGTGCGCGCCGCACCCGGGCGCCGGGCGCGGGGCGCGCGGGGTCGTCACCCCGGCGCGAAGGTCCTCGCGTGTCGTGTTCGAATTGGCTGACCGGGGCACCGCCCCACCTCGCCGACCGCTTCGAACCCAGCGACCCCGAAGGGCTGCCCGCATGCGCACCGCCGTCGACACGTCCGCCGCGTCCGCCACGGACGAGGCCCGGCCGTCGTCCGGCATACGCGGGGTAGCGGGCCTGACGCGCGGTGGCCGGGACCTGGCGCCCTGGGGGCTCGCCGGGGTGCTCTTCCTCGCGTACACCACCGTCTCCGTGCTGCGCTGGGAGAAGTTCGGGACGCGGTCGTGGGATCTGGGGATCTTCGAACAGGCGATACGGGGATACGCGCAGCTGCAGGCGCCGATCGCCGATCTGAAGGGGCCAGGCGCGCACATACTCGGCGATCACTTCAGCCCGGTGACGGCCCTGATCGCTCCCTTCTACCGGCTGTTCCCGGGGCCGGTGACGCTGCTCGTCGCGCAGGCCGCGCTGTTCGCCCTGTCCGTGGTGCCGGTGACGCGGGCGGCGAGCCGGTTGCTCGGGCGGGGCGGCGGGCTCTGCCTCGGCCTTGCCTACGGACTGTCGTGGGGGCTGCAGCGGGCCGTCGACTTCGACTTCCATGAGATCGCCTTCGCCGTACCGCTGATCGCCTTCTCGCTCGAGGCACTGCTCGCCGAGCGATGGCGGGCGGCGCTGCTGTGGGCCCTGCCGCTGGTGCTCGTCAAGGAGGACCTGGGCCTGACGCTGACGGCGATCGCCCTGGTCGTGGCCTGGCGTGCGCATCGGCGCGCGAAGGCCGGCGACAAGGCTGCCGGCGAGACCGGCGCCGCAGCGGCCCGCAGCGCCGAAGCGGCCGACGACGCCGGTGCCGCAGGAGCCCGCCGCGCCCTCCCGTACTCCTACGCCGTGGCCGCCTTCGGTGCCATCGCCGCCCTGCTGGTCTTCGTCTGGATCATCCCCGCGTTCAACACCGCCGGCAGTTACGAGTACTGGAACCGCGTCGAGGGCGGGTTCCCGAACCCGTTCGCCGGGTGGGACGTCAAACTGCGCACGCTGGCCTGGCTGTTGCTGCCCACGGGTCTGTTCGCCCTGCGCTCCCCGCTCGTCCTGATCGTGCTGCCCACCCTCGGCTGGCGGTTCGTCTCCTCGGACGACTCGTACTGGGGAACGGAGTGGCACTACAGCGCCGTGCTCATGCCGGTGGTCGTCCTCGCCGCGGCCGACGGGATCGCCCGGTCCCGCCGCCGCGGCGAACGCGCATGGCTGACCAAGTACGCGTCCCAGGCGCCGCTCGCGGCCGCCGCGGTGGCGCTCGCCCTGACCGTCTCGCTGCCGCTGGGCACGCTCACCGACCCCGCCGTCTACCGCGTGCCCGCCTCCGCACGCCAGGCGGACGCGCTGCTGGACCGTATCCCCGACGGGGCCACCGTCGAGTCGAACATCGGGCCCATCAGCCGGCTCACGAGCCGCTGCCGGGTGCTGTGGATCGGCAACTCGCAGGGGGTGACGCCGGATTACCTGGCCCTGGACAACCGGTCCGGCCGCTACCCCGATCCCGTCGCGCATGCGCGGCGGCTCCATCCCGACGCCCGCTTCTCCCAGTGGGGCTCGGCGGGCGGGTTCGTGGTGCTCAAGCTGGTCACCTGAGCAGGTCGCCTGAACCACAGGCGCGAACCCCTCGAATCAGCCCGGCCCCGGTGCACATGGAGGATGTGCACCGGGGCCGGACCCCTACCGTAGCCGTCGCCCCAGGAGCGCGAGGGCCTGGTGGGCTACTCGGTCGCGATGGCGTTCAGGACGTTCATCCGGCCCGCGCGGAACGCCGGGATCAGCGCCGCGAGCAGGCCCACGAAGGCCGAGCCGATGAACACCGCGATGATGGTCGCCCAGGGGATCTCCAGGACTTCGAGACCCTCCATGGCGAGCAGCCGCTGCGCCGTGGCGCCCCAGCCCATGCCGAGCCCGAGCCCGAGCAGGGCGCCGAACAGGGCGATCACCACGGACTCCAGGCGGATCATCCGGCGCAGCTGGCGCCGCGACATGCCGATCGCCCGCATCAGACCGATCTCCCTGGTCCGTTCGACCACCGACAGGGCCAGGGTGTTCACCACACCGAGCACCGCGACGATGATCGCGAGGGCGAGCAGCCCGTAGACCATGTTGAGCAACTGCCCGACCTGGTTCTGCAGTTCCTCCTTGAAGTCCGTCTGGTCGCGGACCTCGTACTGGGGGTACTGCTTCAGGGTGTCCTTGAGCGCCGCATAGGCCGCCTCCGCCTGACCGTCCTTCGCCTTGGCGAACATGATCATGTTCGGCGGGACCTTGTCGGCCGGCAGGTACTTCTCCAGGGTCGCGATGGACATGTACCGCGCGCCCTGGTCGATGGTCACGTCATCGCTCGTGATGGCCCCGACCTTGAGCTTCGCCGTCTCGCCGCCCTTGAAGGCGACCGTGACGGTGTCGCCGACCTTGATGCCGTAGTCCTTGGCGTAGTCCGAGCCGACCGACATGGAGTCCGCCGCGTAGGCGTCCTTCAGACTGCCCGCCGTGGTCTCGCGGCGCAGGTCCGAGGCGTACGTGGGATCGGCGGCCGCGACGGCGGAATCACCCTTCTCCGTCTTGCCGTTGGGCGCGGTCATGGTGACCTCGGCCACCTTGTAGCGCGTGACGTGCTCCAGGTCCGGGCTGTTCTGGATGGCTTTCTCGGCCTGCGGAACGATGCGCTGCTGGCCCTGGATGATGAAGTCCGCGCCGACCGACTTGTCGAGCTCGTCGGTGGCCGAGGCGACCATCGAGGAGCCGACCACGGACAGACACGCGACCAGCGCGAGCCCGATCATCAGCGCCGCTCCGGTCGCGCCGGTACGCCGCGGGTTGCGCAGCGCGTTGCGCTCCGCCATCCGCCCGACCGGCCCGAACAGGCGCAGTACGAGAGCGCTGATGACCCGTACCACTCCGCCCGCGAGCACCGGTCCGACGATCACGAAGCCGATGAGTGTGAGGACCACACCGCCGCCGAGCCACATCGAGCCGTCGCCGGCCGTGTCGGCGGTGGCCGCGGTGTACAGGGCGAAGACACCGGTGCCGGTCAGGACCAGGCCGATCAGGCCGCGGATCAGTCCCGCCTTGCCGTCGGCCGGGGTGCCGGCGTCGCGCAGCGCGGCCATCGGGGAGACCTTGCCGGCCCGGCGTGCGGGCAGATACGCGGCGAGGACGGTGACGACGATGCCGAGGAACAGACCGATCGCCGGGGTCGTCCACTTCACGGTGAGGTCGTCCGTGGAGAGGTTCATGCCCATGCCGGACATGAGCTCCATCAGTCCGATCGCGAGCCCGACGCCCGCGCCGACCCCGAGGATCGAACCGATCACGCCCAGCAGCGTGGCCTCGACGAGCACGGAGCGGTTGACCTGCTTGCGCGAGGAGCCGATGGCCCGCATCAGGCCGATCTCGCGGGTGCGCTGCGCGACCAGCATCGAGAAGGTGTTGATGATCAGGAAGATGCCCACCAGGAACGCGATTCCGGCGAAGCCGAGCATCGCGTACTTGATGATGTCCATGAACTCGCCGACGTCCTTGCGGTTGGCGTCGGCGGCCTCGGTCTGGGTCTGCAGCTTGTACGTTCCGGCGCCGAGCTCGGCCGCCACGTTCTTCTTCAGCTGCTCGTGGGTGACACCGGGGGCCGCGGTGACCGCGATCTGGCTGAACTCGCCGGTCTTGCCGAGGAGTTGCTTCTGAGCGGTGGACGTGTCGAAGTAGACGACGGACGCGCCCGGGTTGGTGACCTTGAAGCTGGCGATGCCGCTGATCTTCGCGGTGAAGTCACCGTTGACGCTGATGGTGCGCAGTTCGTCGCCGAGCTTCAGACCGTGCTTGTCGGCGGTGTCGGAGTCGACCATCACGTCGGTGGGGCCGCGCGGCGAGTGCCCTTCGGTGATCTCCATCGTCCGGGCGTCGTTCTGCGTCCAGTTGCCGGCGATGGTCGGTCCGCCGCTGGTCGAGCCCATGTTCTCGTTCTCGGAGTCGACCACGGTCACGTTCATCGACATGACCGCGCCCTCGGCCGACTTGACGCCCTCGGCCGACTTGACCCGGTCGACCACGGAAGCCGGCAGGGCGTCGGGCTTCCCGGACTGCGGATCCTCGTCGCCGTCCCCGGCGGTCTTGGGGCTGACGGTCACATCGGGCGAGGTGGCCGCGAACAGCTTGTCGAAGGTCGTGTTCATCGTGTCGGTGAACACGAGCGTGCCGCACACGAAGGCGACGGAGAGCAGGACGGCGATCGCGGAGAGCGCCATCCGGCCCTTGTGCGCGAAGAAGTTGCGCATCGAGGTCTTGAACACGGTCACGACGTACGCCCCCGCGCGTCGAAGTCCTTCATACGGTCCAGGACCTGGTCGGCGGTGGGGTGGTGCATCTCGTCGACGATCCGGCCGTCCGCGAGGTACAGGACGCGGTCCGCGTACGAGGCCGCGACCGGGTCGTGCGTGACCATCACGATGGTCTGCCCCAGTTCGGACACCGAGCGCCGCAGGAAGCCGAGCACCTCGGCGCCGGCCCGCGAGTCGAGGTTTCCGGTGGGCTCGTCACCGAAGATGATCTCCGGTCGTGCGGCCAGCGCGCGCGCCACCGCCACCCGCTGCTGCTGACCGCCGGAGAGCTGGCTGGGACGGTGCTTGAGGCGCTCGGCCAGGCCGACCGTCTCCACGACGCGCTGCAGCCACTGCTTGTCCGGCTTACGGCCCGCGATGTCCATGGGCAGGGTGATGTTCTCGATCGCGTTCAGCGTCGGCAGCAGGTTGAACGCCTGGAAGATGAAGCCGATCCGGTCCCGGCGCAGCTGCGTGAGCTTCTTGTCCTTGAGACCGGTGATCTCGGTGTCGTCGAGGTAGATCTGCCCGCCGGTCACCGTGTCCAGCCCGGCGAGGCAGTGCATCAGCGTGGACTTGCCGGACCCGGAAGGGCCCATGATCGCGGTGAACTGCCCGCGGGCGATGTCCACATCGACATGATCGAGGGCGACGACCCGGGTCTCCCCGCTGCCGTACGCCTTCACGACCTGCCGCGCCCGGGCGGCGACAGCCGTGCGCCCTCCAGTTACCCCGGGACCGGGGGTGGTCACAGCCGTAGTCACGTGAAGTCTCCTAGGTAGAAAGCAGCGAGGAACGCGCCGGAAGTACGTGCTCAAGTCTGGTCGCGGGAGGGGGCCTTACGCGCTGAGGCCCAGCGCAGTCTTCTACTGGGGAAAACCCCACCCCCCACGATGCGGTCGGCCTCAGTACCGGCCTGTGACCAGGCTAGGAGCGCGCTCGTGCCGACTCGTCGTTCAGGAGGACGAGCAGTCCCTGCCGGGAGCGACGCATAGGAGCTCCCGGAAACCCCGGGATAGAGCGCCCTCTAATAGGGGCCCTCCCTTAGGGGCTCGGCTCTCCCCTGCGTAAGGAGCAAGTGAGAAGGTGTCCCTCGACGGAAATAGATGCAGGGGGAAAGGATCTTCGTGGGCGGCACCCAGGACGACATAGGCCGGACCGACGGCGAGCCGGCCGTCGGTCGCAAGCGTGGCGCGGTGGTCGCCGCCCTCATGCTCTCCATGGCGCTGGCCGCCCTCGAGTCCACGATCATCGCCACGGCCGTCCCGCAGATCGTCGCCGACCTCGGCGGCTTCTCGTACTTCTCCTGGCTGTTCTCCGGCTATCTGCTCGCGGTCACCGTCACGCTGCCCGTCTACGGCAAGCTCTCCGACACCTTCGGCCGCAAGCCCGTCCTGCTCGCGGGCATGGTCCTCTTCCTGTTCGGCTCACTGCTGTGCGCCGTCGCCTGGAACATGGCCGCCCTGATCGCCTTCCGCATCCTCCAGGGCCTGGGCGGCGGAGCCATCCAGGGCACCGTGCAGACGCTGGCCGCCGACCTGTATCCGCTGAAGCAACGCCCCAAGATCCAGGCCAAGTTGTCCACGGTCTGGGCGCTCTCCTCGGTCGCGGGCCCGGCGATCGGCGGCCTCCTCGTCGCGTACGCGCACTGGCGCTGGATCTTCCTGGTGACCCTGCCCGTGGGCCTGCTCGCGCTGTGGCTGGTCGCGCGCCATCTGCACGAGCCCGTACGGGAACAGAGGACCCGGCACCGTATCGACTGGCAGGGCGCCCTCGCCGTGTTCGCCTCCGGCGGCGTCCTGTTGACCGCTCTCGTGCAGGGCGGGGTGGCCTGGCCCTGGCTGTCCGCGCCGTCGCTCGCGCTGTTCGCCACGGCCGCCGTCCTGGTCGCCGCGACGGTCCTCGTCGAGCGCCGTGCCGCCGAGCCGATCATCCCCGGCTGGGTGTGGAAGCGCCGTACGATCGCCGCGGTCAATCTGGGTCTTGGCGCACTGGGTCTGGTGATGGTCGCGCCGACCGTCTTCATCCCCACGTATGCGCAGTCGGTGCTCCGACTCACGCCCACCGAGGCCGGGTTCGTGCTCTCGGCGATGATCCTGAGCTGGCCCGTGTCGGCGGCCCTGAGCCAGCACCTCTATACGCGGATCGGTTTCCGCAACACCGCGCTGATCGGTGTCACGGGCGCCGCCCTCGTCCTGGCCGCGTTCCCGCTGCTGCCCTATCCGGGCTCCCCCTGGCAGCCCGCGCTCCTGATGCTGCTGCTCGGCGCCGCGCTCGGCCAGGTCCAACTGCCCCTGATCGTGGGCGTGCAGTCCACGGTCGGCTGGGCGGAACGCGGCACGACCACCGCCTCCGTGCTGTTCTGCCGCCAGATCGGCCAGACCATGGGCGCGGCGATCTTCGGCGCGATCGCCAACGCGGTCATCGTCAGCCGGCTCGGCCCGGACACCGACCTGGACACGGTCGCCCGCACCCCCGGCGACGAAACGGTCCGCCGCTCGATCGACGCCGCCGTCGAGTGGGTGCACATCGGCGCCGCCGTCGCCGCGGTGATCACCCTGCTGCTCCTGCTGCTCCTGGCCCCGCGCCGCTTCCCCGTACTGCCGCAGGAGACGGTGACGGACGAGGCCGTACAAGAGGAGTCCGCCGTACGGGAAGAAGCGGCTGTACGGGACCCCGGCGCCGAAGCGCCCCACGAACCCCCCGCGTCCCAACCGTCACGTACCGACTGACGAGTTCGCCGGAAACCCCACCCCACCCGGATACCTGCCGGTAACGTTCCGGGCTCTCCCTGCGGTCCGCCCCGGGCCCGACCCGCGCAAGGAGCAGCCCCATGCACGAGCCGCCCCACGATCAGCGACCGCCGCATCCCCCGTACGAACCGCCGTATCCGCCGGACGAACCGCCGTACCCGCCGTACGAGCCGCCGCATCCCCGGCACGAGCCGCCGCACCCCCCGTACGACCCGCACCTCACCTACCCCTGGCGGCCCCCGCCCGCTCCCCCGCCGCCTCGCCGCCGTACGACCCCGCGGATGGGCAGCCATGCCGATCTCCGGCTGGTGCGCCGCGCGTACAAGCGGCTGCGCCGGGTCGCGTCCCTCACCGCGCTCGGCTCCTTCACCCTCTTCCTGATCCTCTCCGCGTACGCCCCCTCGCTCGTCGGCCACCGCATCACCGGCGGCCTCAATCTGGGGCTGCTGCTCCTGCTCGCGCAGATCCCGGTCACCTACGTGGCCATCGCGCTCTACCAGCGGCACGCGGTCCGCCGCGTGGACCCGCTCGCCGAACGGCTGCGCAGGGCAGCCGAGTTGGAGTCCCGCCCATGAACCTCGCGGCGCTCTTTGCCGCCGACTCCACCGAGTCCATGAGCCTGGTCGCGTTCACCGCGGTCGCCACCATCACGCTGCTCCTGTGCGTGATGACCGGACCGGACCGCGATGATCTCGACGAGTTCTACACGGGCGGCCCCGGCCTGACGCCGCTGCGCAACGGTCTCGCCATCGCCGGCGACTACATCTCCGCCGCGAGCGTCCTCGGCGGTATCGGCGTCATCGCGCTCACCGGATACGACGGTGTCGTGCTGCTCCTGGCCACCGCTCTTTCGCTGGTCCTGCTGATGTTCCTGCTCGCCGAACCGCTGCGCAACGCGGGCCGGTTCACCATGGGCGACACCCTCACACGCCGCCTCTCCGGTCCTTCCGCGCGCCCGGCCCGTATCGCCACGGCCGTCGCCACGCTCGCCGCGCTGCTCCCGCTGATGCTGGTCCAACTCGCGGGCGCGGGCGATCTGCTGGCGTTCGTCCTCGGCTTCGGGAGCTTCGGGAGCTTCGGGGGCGAGGGCGTGAAGACCGGTTCGATGGTCCTGGTCGGCGTACTGATGATCTCGTACGCGGCGATCGGCGGGATGAAGGGCACGGCCCTGATCCAGATCATCAAGATCGTGATCCTGCTCGCTTCGGCGGCCGTCGTCTCCGTGCTCGTCCTGCTCCGTTTCGACGGTGACTTCGGTGCCCTCGCCGCCCAGGCGGCCCGGGGCAGCGGTCTGGGCGACGCGTTCCTGCGGACGGGGCCGCTGCTCGCGGGCAGCGTCGCCCCGCAGCTCGACATGGTCGTCTCGCAGCTCACGGTCGTCCTGGGAGCGGCCTGCCTGCCGCATGTCACGATGCGGATGTACACCGCGCGCAGCGCCCCCGAGGTGCGGCGTTCGATGTCGTGGGCCGTCTCGGCTGCGACCGTGTTCGCGTTGTTCGCCCTGGTCATCGGGTTCGGCGCGGCGGCGCTCGTCGGCCGCCAGGCCATCGTGGCGGCCGACCCGCAGGGCAACACCTCGATCCTGCTGACCACCCGGTCCCTGTTCGGCGCGGAGACCTCGGGCGTCGAGACGCTGATCTTCACCTGTGTGGCTACGGCGGTCTTCCTGACGCTGCTCGCCTCGGTCGGCGGCATGATCCTTGCCTGCGCCAACTCCCTTGCCCACGACGTGTTCGCGCACCGCCGCCGGCTCAGTCCACGCGCGGAGATGACCACCGCCCGGCTCGCGGCGCTCGCGGTCGGCGTCGTCACCATCGCGCTCGCGTCGACCGTGCAGCACCGCAATCTGCAGCCGCTGGTCACGCTCTCGTTCTGCCTGGGCGCATCGGCGCTCGCCCCCGCCCTGGTCTACAGCCTGTTCTGGCGCCGCTTCACCCGCACCGGTCTGCTGTGCACCCTGCTCGGCGGCTCGGCCGGCGCGATCATCCTGATGACCGGCACCAATCTGGTCTCCGGCAGCCCGGGCTCGGCTTTCCCCGACCACGACTTCAACTGGTTCCCGTTCACCACCCCGGGCATCGCCTCCATCCCGCTCGGCTTCGGCCTCGGCTGGCTGGGCACGGTCCTCAGCTCCCGTACCAGCCGGCGCGAGCAGCGCCGGGCCTATGAGGCGGTGGAGGCGGAGATCCTGGCGGGGGTCGCAACTCGGGTGATACGGGAGTGAGTTGACGTGGCGGCGCGACGCCGGCCACTCCCCGCGTCCGTGCGCCGGCGAGCGCTCCCCGTATCCCTCAGGAGTCGGCCCGGAGCTCGGCCCCGTTCCTCAGGAGTCGGCCCGGAGCTCGGCCCCGTTCCTCAGGAGCCGACCCCAGAGCTGGGCCCTGTTCCTCAGGAGTCGGCCCCCGAGCTCGGCCCCGGCACGGTCCCGCCGCCCGACGGGCCGTCCTCGTTGCCGGCGCGCCCGGTCAGGGACATCAGGCTGGCCCGCACATGGTCCATATGCGCCCGCACCTCCTCACCGCGCTCGGCCTGCTCGCGCAGCACCCGCTCGGTCTCGCGCTCGATCCGCTCGGCCCGCATCCGCGCCTCGGCGATGATCTCCGCGGCACGGGCCGCCGCGTCCTCCTCACCGTGCCGCGCCGCCTCCTCGGCCTCGGCGAACTCCCGCTTGGCCGCGGAGAGCCGGGCCTCGGCGGCGGCCGTCAGCTCGGTGTGGCGCACCTCCAGCGCGGCCATCTGCTCCTCGGCGGACCGCTGCTCGCCCTCCCACAGCTCGGCCTGTTCCTTGGCCAGGTCACCGAGCAGCGTCTCGCCGCGCACCCGCATGTCGCGCAGCACTTCGAGGGCCTCGCCGCGCAGCTCCTTGACCTCGCGGCGGGCGGCGATGCGTTCGTCGTCCGCCGTGCGCCGGGCGGTGAGCAGCGTCTGGCGCGCCCGGTCCTCGGCCTGGCCGCGGAGCTCATCGGCCCAGGCGCGGGCGGAGTCCCGCAGATCACGCTCGTACGCGGCGCTCTCGTCGGCGAGCCACTGGGCCTCGCCCTGCGCGGCGGCCCGCAGCGCGCGTGCCTCCTCCTCGACGGTGAGCAGGATCTCCTGGGCCCGCTCGCCGAGCGTCTCGTAGGTCTGCGGTGCGAGGCGCTCGACGGTCTCGCGCAGCGCGGCGGCCTCGGACTCCATCTCCTTGGCGAGCACGGTCAGGCGCGCGGCCCGTTCCCAGGCGTCGTCGCGGTCGCGGCAGAGCCGGTCCACTGCGCCGTTCACCTGCTCGGGGCGGTAGCCGCGGCCGCGTACGGTGCTGAACTCATGAGTCGACGTCGCCGAACGTGCCGTGCTCATCCTGAGGCCCCTCTCGCCCTGCCGCTGACAACCCGATCCGGCGCACATCCTGGTGGATCACACCGAAGCACCCAAAACGCGACACTCCGCGTATAGACCTGATCAAGCATGCGTCAACGAGACAAAGAAAAGGAAACCGGGCGAACGGCGGGTACACCGGTGCTCGGGCGCTCGGGTGCTCGGGTGCTCGGGTGCTCGGGTGCTCGGGTGCTCAGGCACTCAGGCACTCCGACACTCAGGCACTCCGACACTCAGGGCATACGAAAGGGCCGCCCCCGTCCACGTACGACGGAAGCGGCCCTTCGCCGACCGAGGTGAGGGCTAGAGCAGCCCGTCCCACATCTGCTCGAGCAGGACCGACCACCAGGTCTCCGGGGACGACAGCGCCGCCGGGTCCAGGGCCGCGAGCTGGGCCTGGAAGTCGACGGTCCAGCGGCCCGCCTGCTCCTGGTTGAGGCCGTAGCGCAGCCGCCACATACGGCCGAGCATGGCGAGACAGCGGGCGAACTCCGGCAGCCCGGAGTTCACGAACTGCGGCGGTACGGGGGCTCCGCCCGGACCGGCCTCGACCGGGACCGCGACGATGTGCGCCGTGCCGTACTGCACACAGATCGCGCGCCCGAAGTCGCTGCCCATCACGAGATACGAGCCCGCGTCCGAGGCCGGCTGCACCCCGCGCTCCTGCGCCATCTCGGCGAGCGTCGGCACCGGACGGCCCGGCTGGGCCTGGGCCCAGAAGAACGGGTTGAAGTCCACCGGCAGACCGGCCCACACCAGCGTCGTCGCCACGACCTCGGGCACGCCCTGACGCGACACCGCGCGCTGGTCGAAGCGGAAGACGCCCTGCGGACCGAACGCACCCGCCAGCTCCTGCGCCACACCCTCAGGACCGATCGGCGGCGCGGGCTGCACCGGCACCAGCGGAACACGCATCGGCGCGAGCCGCGCGGGGCCGTCGGCGACCTGGTGCAACTCTCCCTGGTGGGCCAGGAGTTGCTGCATGCCCTGCTGACGCGAGGCGTGGTCCGTGCCGTACGGGGCGACGGTCGTGACCCGGACCTGCGGCCACTGCTCCTTGATCATGCGGGCGCAGTAGGCACCGGGCAGATCGCAGGACTCCAGCTCGGTGTGGATCTCCAGAACCTGGTCCGCGGGCACGTTCATCCCGCGCAGCTCGTGGAAGACCTGCCACTCCGGGTGCGGAGTGCCGGGCGCGGAACGGCGGATCAGCTGCTGCTGACTGCCGTCCGGCGCGCGGTAGCTGACGACCACCTGGTAGCCGGGGCCGACGGTCGGCTGACCGGTGGGCTGCTGCGGATAGCCGTACGAGGGCTGGGGACCGCCGGGCATCGGCGCGGCCGGCTGCTGGGGACCGCCGGGCATCGGCGCCGCCGGGCACCCAGCAG
>NZ_JBEPEW010000198.1:0-11896 GCF_040300965.1 Streptomyces mesophilus
GGGCCCGCCCACCCTTGGGGGCTGGCGTGGGGGGGGCCGGGGGGCGGAGCCCCCGGTTTCGGGAAGGGGCGGGTAGGGGAAAACGGCCCGCCGCAGGCGCAACCGGCCCGCACCCGGCAACGCGCCCGCACCCGCCCTACCCCTGACCGCCCCCGCCCACCCCCGACCGCTCCCAACCACAGCCCCGCCCCAACCGCAGCCCAGCTCACCCCCACCCCAAGACCCCGCAGCCCAGCTCACCCCCACCCCAAGACCCCGCACCCCACCCCACACAGCGATACCCTGACGTGGTCAAACCACCTGTTCGAAGGGACGGACACCCACCATGCCGCTCGAAGCCGGACTCCTCGAGATCCTCGCCTGCCCGGCCTGCCACGCCCCCCTCAAGGAGGCGGACGCCGAGCTGATCTGCACCGGCACCGACTGCGGCCTGGCCTACCCGGTCCGAGACGGCATCCCCGTCCTGCTCGTCGACGAGGCCCGCCGCCCGGCCTGACGCCGTCCGCGGCGCGTAGTACGACGGGGGCCACCCCCGGCCTCGTACGAAAAATGCCGCAGCGCCCGGCACGAACGCCCCGCGCAAACCCGTAGCCGCCGAACCCGGCACACCGGCACAAGCCGAAGCCACCGGCACAAGCCGAAGCCATCGGCACAAGCCGAAGCCACCGGCACAAGCCGAAGCCACCCGCACAAGCCAAAGCCACCCGGCACCCAGCGATCGGAGGCCCACCGCCCGTGCTAGACGATTCGCTGCTGGACAACCCGGACGCCCTCGCCCGCGCCGACCGCAGAGGCCTCCTCCGCGGCGCGGCAGAGGCGGGGGCCAGGGTGCGCACCGCGGTGCGGTTCGCGGAAGAGGCCGGCGTCAGTCAGCTGCGCCCCGAGGGCCGCCCCCGGGCGATCCTCATCGCGGGCCCCGGCGCCGCCTCCGTATGCGTCGCCGACCTGATCGCCACCCTGGCCGGGGGAGCGTGCCCGGTCACAAGGCTGCAGCCCACCGGCGTGGCCCCCGCCGCCGGAGCCCTGCGCTGGGCCCTGCCCGGCTGGGTCGGCCCGGTCGACCTGCTCCTGATCGCCACCCCGGACGGCACCGAGCCCGGTCTCGAACTCCTCGCC
Organism: Streptomyces mesophilus; assembly: GCF_040300965.1. Lineage (GTDB taxonomy): Bacteria > Actinomycetota > Actinomycetes > Streptomycetales > Streptomycetaceae > Streptomyces > Streptomyces mesophilus_A. The sequence goes on from NZ_JBEPEW010000198.1 coordinate 1,117, forward strand.
GAGCAGGCGTACCGAAGGGGCTGCGCGGTCACCTCGGTGGCCCCCGCCGGAACCCCGCTGCACGAGACGGTCGGCGCCAAGCACGGCCTGGCCGTACCGATGGCGCAGAGCCTCCACGCCGAGTACGAGGAGGGCGCGGCCGCCGGCCCGGACGCGCTGTGGGCGCTGCTCACCCCGCTGCTCGCGCTCCTCGACCGCGCCGGTCTGATCGAGGCCGCCCCCGACGCCCTGCAGAAGGTCGCCGACCGCCTCGACAGCACCGCGGAACGCTGCGGACCCGCCATCGCCACATACAGCAACCCGGCGAAGACACTCGCCGCCGAGCTCGACGAGTCCCTGCCGCTGATCTGGACCGAGGGCCCGCCCGCGGGCCCGGTCGGCCGCCGCTTCGCCGCGATGCTCGCCGAGATCGCAGGACGCGCCGCCCTCGCCGGCGAACTGCCCGAGGCCCTGCCCGCCCACGGCGCCCTCCTGACCGGGAACCTCGCGGCGGGCGGCGACCCGGACGACTTCTTCCGCGACCGCGTGGAGGAGCCGCAGGCGATGCGCGCCCGCGCGGTACTCCTGCGCGACCGTCCCACCGGCGGCCTGAGCGCCGCCCCGGCCGCCCGCGAACTCGCGCTCGGCCACGACATCGCGATCAGTGAGCTCGAACCTCAGGAAGGCAGCGATCTCGAAAACCTGGCGGAGTTGATCGCCGTCACGGATTTCGCCGCCGTTTACCTGGCGCTCGCCTCGGGGGGACGATCATGAGCGTCACCTCAACCGGCCTCCCGGTGCCCGTCCCAGGCGCCTGATTCCCGTACGTACGAAGGAAATCCCCTCATGGACCGCCTCAGCAACACCATCCGCCCGTACGCCTGGGGTTCGACCACCGCGATCCCGCAGCTGCTCGGTGTGGAGCCGACCGGCGAACCGCAGGCCGAGATGTGGATGGGCGCCCACCCCGGCGCCCCCTCGCGCCTGGAGCGCGGCCCGCTCAACGAGGTCATCGACGCCGACCCGGAAGCCGAGCTGGGTGCCGAGGCCGTGGCGAAGTTCGGGCCCCGGCTGCCGTTCCTCCTGAAGCTGCTCGCCGCCGGCGCCCCGCTGTCGCTGCAGGTGCACCCCGACCTCGCGCAGGCGAAGGAGGGGTACGCGGACGAGGAGCGGCGCGGCGTCCCGATCGACGCCCCGTTCCGTAACTACAAGGACGCCAACCACAAGCCCGAACTGATCTGCGCGCTCACCCCGTTCGACGGCCTGTGCGGCTTCCGCGACCCGAACGAGGCCGCCGACCTGCTGGCCGGCCTCGGCGTCGACTCCCTCAAGCCCTACGTCGACCTGCTGCACGCGCACCCCGAGGAGGCCGCCCTCCGCGAGGTGCTCACCGCCGTGCTCAGCGCCGACAAGGACGCCATGACCGCCACGGTCACCGAGGCCACGGCCGCCGCCGAACGCCTCGGCGGCGCCTACGCCCCGTACGCGAGCATCGCCCGCCACTACCCGGGTGACCCGGGCGTGATCGCCGCGATGCTGCTCAACTACGTCCAACTGCAGCCCGGCGAGGCCCTGTTCCTCGGAGCCGGCGTCCCGCACGCGTACCTCAACGGCCTCGGCGTCGAGATCATGGCCAACTCCGACAACGTGCTGCGCTGCGGCCTCACCCCCAAGCACGTGGACGTCCCCGAACTCCTGCGCATCGTCCGCTTCGAGGCCACCGACCCGGGCGTCCTGCGCCCCGAGGCCGGCCCCGACGGCGAGGAGGTCTACGAGACGCCGATCGACGAGTTCCGGCTCTCGCGGTACGTCCTGCCGGAAGGCTCCGCCGCGCGCGAGGTGACCGCCCGTACGCCGCAGATCCTGCTCTGCACCGCGGGCACGGTGACCGCGGGGGAGTTCGAGCTCGCCCCCGGCCAGTCCGTCTTCGTCCCGGCGGGCGAGACGGCGGAGATTTCCGGAAACGGCACCATCTTCCGCGCCACCGTGGTGGCCTGACGCGCCGTCCGCTCCGACTGCTGCAACAATGGCGCACCGCACGGCCCTGAGCGGTCGTGCGGTCCATTGCGTACACGGCGTACGCGGCAGCAGTGCGAAGGGACATCGGGCTAGATGAGCGCGTCAGGCGGCACCAAGGCGATCGTGGCGGCACTCGCCGCCAACCTCGCCATCGCGGTAGCGAAATTCGTGGCCTTCATCTTCAGTGGCTCCTCGTCGATGCTCGCGGAGAGCGTCCACTCGCTCGCCGACTCGGGCAACCAGGGCCTGCTGCTGCTCGGCGGCAAGAAGGCCCAGCGCGCGGCCACGCCGCAGCACCCCTTCGGGTACGGGCGCGAGCGCTACATCTACGCCTTCCTCGTCTCGATCGTGCTCTTCTCCGTAGGCGGCATGTTCGCCATCTACGAGGGCTACGAGAAGATCAAGCACCCGCACGAGATCACGCACTGGTACTGGCCGGTCGGCGTCCTGGTGTTCGCGATCATCGCGGAGACCTTCTCCTTCCGTACGGCCATCAAGGAGTCGAACGCGATCCGCGGCAAGCAGTCGTGGAAGGAGTTCATCCGCCGCTCCAAGGCGCCCGAACTCCCCGTCGTCCTCCTCGAGGACCTCGGCGCGCTCGTCGGTCTGATCCTCGCCCTCGTCGGCGTCAGCCTCGCGCTCGCCACCGGCGACGGCGTCTGGGACGGCATCGGCACCCTCTGCATCGGCATCCTGCTCATCATCATCGCGATCGTGCTCGCGGCCGAGACCAAGTCGCTGCTTCTCGGTGAGTCCGCGGGCACCGAGGAGGTCGCCAAGATCGAGGCCGCGATCGTCGACGGCGACACGGTCACCCGCATCATCCACATGCGTACGCTGCACCTCGGCCCGGAGGAACTCCTTGTCGCCGCCAAGGTCGCGGTCCAGCACGACGACACGGCCGCCGAGGTGGCCGCCGCCATAAACGCCGCCGAGGAGCGCATCCGCACCGCCGTGCCGATCGCCCGCGTCATCTACCTCGAGCCGGACATCTACAGCGAGTCGGCGGCCGAGGCCGGCGACAACCCGGCGAAGTCACCCGGCGGGCCTTCCGCTCACTGATTTCCTCCCGTACGGGGAAGGGCTCTTCCCATACGTGGATGGGCTCTTGCAGTACGAGGACGGGCCCCGCACCTTTCGAGGTGCGGGGCCCGTTGCCGTACGGGGGTGTGCCGGGCGGGAGTTACTGGATCTCGCGCAGCACGTCCAGAATCGCCGCCTCGTCGGGCGCCGACTGCAACCGCTCGCGGAAGCCGGTGTCCATCAGCTTGCGGGAGAGCAGCGCGAGGATCCGCAGGTGCTCATCGCCGGCGGCGGCCTCCGGCACGGAGATCATGAAGATCAACTTGGCCTTCGTGCCGTCGAGCGAACCCCACTCCACACCCTCGGACGACCGGGCGAATCCGACGATCGGGGCGGTGACCGCATCCGTCTTGGCGTGCGGGATGGCGATCTCCTCGCCGAGCCCCGTGGTGCCCTGCGCCTCGCGACGCAGCGCAGTCTGCACGAGCTCCTCGGTGTCGGTCACCTTGCCGGTGGTGGCCAGCATGTTGGCCATCTCGCGGATCGCCGCCTCCTTGTCGTCGGAGGCGAGCTGGACCTTGACGGTCTGCTCGGTGAGGTAGCCCGAGAGGACCTCGTCGTCGGGTGCGGCGTCCGCGGACTGCGTGGCGCCCGCGGTCGCGATCCCGGCCGACTTCGCGCCGGCGGGGGTGGCCGCCGAGGCGGTGCCGGCGGCCGCGGCGGCGGCGCCCGCGGACTTGGCGCCCGCACCCACACCGGCCATCGCGGGCTCGGGACCGGCAGACTCCGCCGCCTTGCCGGCCTCCTTGCGGGCCTTGATCGCGATGAGGGCGTTGGTGGTGAACGCGGTGACGACCGTGCCGACGATGATCGCGACGAAGAACATCAGCGCACCGCTGATCGCGCCGAACAGCGAGACGATCGGACCACCGTGCGGCACGGAGTCCTCGACGCCCGCCACACCGGCGATGGCACCGGCGACCGCGCCACCGAGCATGTTCGCCGGGATGACCTGGGCTGGTCGTGCTGCCGCGAAGGGGATCGCTCCCTCGGAGATACCGAAGAAGCCCATGAACAAGGCCGCGAGACCGGTCTCCTGCTCCTCCTGCGAATAGAGCTTCTTGCGCAGCAGCGTGGCCAGACCCTGACCGAGCGGCATGACGGGGATGGCGGCCGCGGCCATACCCATCACGGCGTTGTTGGTGCCGATGAGACCCACGGCCACGAGGAACGCCGTCTTGTTGACCGGACCGCCCATGTCGAAGGCGATCATGAGACCGATGATGGCGCCGAGCACGATCGCGCTGGAGCCGGTCATACCGTTCAGCCAGTCCTGCAGCTGCGTGAACAGCCAGGAGACGGGTTGGCCGATCAAGTAGATGTACAGCAGGCCGACGATCAGCGTCGAGACGATCGGGATCACGATGATCGGCATGATCGGCATGACGACCTTCGGGACCTTGACCTTCTTGATCCACAGCACCAGGTAGCCGGCCATGAAACCGGTGACGATGGCACCGAGGAAGCCCGCGTTGGCGTCGGCTCCGTAGATGTTGGTGGCATCGGCGGCGAGGAAACCGCCGATCATGCCGGGCACCAGCGCGGGCCGGTCCGCGAGTGCGTACGCGATATAGCCCGAGAAGATCGGCAGCATCAGCTTGAAGCCGGTCTCGCCGAGCTTCTGCACGTAGAACCAGAAGGTGCCCTCGGGGACCACGAGGCCGCCCTTGGCGTCCGCGTGCCCGCCCAGCGACAGCGAGACCGCCAGCAGCAGACCACCCACCACGACGAACGGGATCATGTACGAGACACCGTTCATCAGTGCCTTGTACGCGAGGCTGCGCTCCTTGCCGCCGCCCGCACCGCCACCGCCGCCGGAACCGCCTGCCGCGCCGCCGCCGGAGCCTCCGCCCGAGTAGACCTTGGCGCTCTGCACCTCGGCGATCAGCTGCTCGGGACGGTGGATACCGTCCGCGACCGGGACCGTGAGGAGCTTCTTGCCGGCGAAGCGGTCGAGGTCGACCTCCTTGTCGGCGGCGACGATGATGCCGTCCGCGTCTCTGACATCGTTGTCAGTGAGGACGTTCTCGGCGCCGATCGAGCCCTGCGTCTCCACCTTCATGTCGACGCCGAGCCCCTCGGCCGCCTGCTGCAGCTTCTCGGCCGCCATATACGTGTGAGCGATACCGGTCGGGCACGCGGTGACCGCGAGCAGCTTGAGCTTCCGCCCATCGGGCCCCACGCCTGCGGGGGGTTGCGCTGGACTGGTCACGTATATCTCCTCAAGCGTTCGTCGGCACCGCACCGAGGCGCGGCTTTCGGCCTACCGCATCCTGCTATAGACGGTCTGTGGCCCTATAGCCAGGTCTGTGGGCAAAAGTCTAGAAGGCCTTCTCCCAACAAGCCTTCCGGGCTCTGCAGCCCACGAGGCTACGTGCCGGGGGCGGGCTACTGCCCGCTGGGCCGATCGGTGTAGATTCGTGACCTGACAGACGTCGCTGCTGATGGCGGTCGGGCGGCCCCGCGATTGGGCCGTCCGAGGGAGAGAGGGCCTCCGACGGACTGCGCTGCGAGCTACCGGGTGCATCCCTGTGTGCCTGCGCGGGCTGGTGTTGCGCCTGCGCGTCGCGTGCCCGCGCCGCAGCCGCTCCATGCCCGCAAACCGTCTCCGATCTGGGAGCAGCCTCACATGACCACTCTTGTCAATGGACAGGACTTCAAGGTCGCCGACCTCTCGCTGGCCGAGTTCGGCCGCAAGGAGATCACCCTCGCCGAGCACGAGATGCCCGGCCTGATGTCGATCCGCAAGGAGTTCGCCGCCACGCAGCCGCTGGCGGGCGCCCGCATCATGGGCTCCCTGCACATGACCGTGCAGACCGCCGTGCTCATCGAGACCCTGGTCGCCCTGGGCGCCGAGGTCCGCTGGGTGTCCTGCAACATCTTCTCCACGCAGGACCACGCCGCCGCGGCCATCGCCGTCGGCCCGAACGGCACGCCGGACAACCCCCAGGGCGTCCCGGTCTTCGCCTGGAAGGGCGAGACGCTCGAGGAGTACTGGTGGTGCACCGAGCAGGCGCTGACCTGGCCCGGCACCCCCACCGGCGGCCCGAACATGATCCTCGACGACGGCGGCGACGCCACCCTCCTCGTCCACAAGGGCGTCGAGTACGAGAAGGCCGGCAAGGTCCCCTCGGTCGACACCGCCGAGAACGACGAGCACCGCGTCATCCTGCAGCTCCTCAACCGCACCATCACCGAGGGCTCCGACAAGTGGACGAAGCTCGCGTCGGAGATCCGTGGCGTGACCGAGGAGACCACGACCGGTGTGCACCGTCTGTACGAGATGCACCGTGACGGCACGCTGCTGTTCCCGGCGATCAACGTCAACGACGCCGTGACCAAGTCGAAGTTCGACAACAAGTACGGTTGCCGCCACTCGCTGATCGACGGCATCAACCGCGCCACCGACGTCCTCATCGGCGGCAAGACCGCGGTCGTCTGCGGCTACGGCGATGTGGGCAAGGGCTGCGCGGAGTCGCTGCGCGGCCAGGGCGCCCGCGTCATCGTCACCGAGATCGACCCGATCTGCGCGCTGCAGGCGGCGATGGACGGCTACCAGGTGACCACGCTCGACGAGGTCGTCGACAAGGCCGACATCTTCATCACGACGACCGGCAACAAGGACATCATCATGGCCTCCGACATGGCCAAGATGAAGCACCAGGCCATCGTCGGGAACATCGGCCACTTCGACAACGAGATCGACATGGCTGGCCTCGCGCAGATCCCGGGCATCGTCAAGGACGAGGTCAAGCCGCAGGTCCACACCTGGAAGTTCCCCGACGGCAAGGTCCTCATCGTGCTGTCCGAGGGCCGCCTGCTGAACCTGGGCAACGCGACGGGCCACCCGTCCTTCGTGATGTCCAACTCGTTCGCGGACCAGACCCTGGCCCAGATCGAGCTGTTCACGAAGCCCGAGCAGTACCCGACCGACGTGTACGTGCTCCCCAAGCACCTCGACGAGAAGGTCGCCCGCCTCCACCTGGACGCGCTCGGCGTGAAGCTCACCGAACTGCGCCCGGAGCAGGCCGACTACATCGGCGTCAAGGTCGAGGGCCCGTACAAGTCGGACCACTACCGCTACTGATCCCGTCACGACGGCCCGTACCGCCCGGGCTCCTGCCGGCACGTACGCCCCTGCGAGCAGGACAAGGACGTACGTCAGGCAGAACGCCCGGCGCTCGGGCCGCCCCCGGTCGCCACGTACAGCGTGACGCCCGGTCGACGCGACCAGCAGCCGTGATGGACCGGTGCCGGCGGCCATGACGGACCGATGCCGGCAGCCATGATCGGCCGGTGCCAACAGCCGTCACCGACGGAGCACTTGGCGCCGGGCAGGCCCTCGCCCCTCAGGCGGGGGCCTGCCCGCGTGAAGGCTCGACCGGTCCGCCGAGGACCGGCACCCATCAGGCCGCCACGGATCAGGCCCACGTCGATACGCGCCGACCGCGGTCAAGCCGCCCCGAGCAAGCCCATCCGGCCCCGAGCAGGACCCAGCAAGGACCCGACCTCATGCCCCGCGGCCGTTATTCGCACCATGATCCGCACGATCACACCCCCCTCGGTGAAGAGCACTTCCACTGCGCCCCCGGCCCTTCCGGCTGGCGCTACGTCTCCCAACTGACCTCCCCCTCCGGCGACTTCACCGGCTCCGTCGACCTGGCCGTCGACGAGCTGGGCCGCCCGATCCGCCTGGAACTCCACGCCAGTGACTGGCAAGTGCGCGGCGCCGCCATCGACGGCGTGACCTGGGTGCGCACCGATCCCACCGGCGAGCACGCCACCGAAGGCAATGTCCGGGCCCATGCCTTCGGCGGCGCCTCACCCGCGTTCCTGATCGCCACAGCCCGATTGCTGCGGCTCACCCCCGAATCCCCCTCGAAGCGCGTCCGCCTCGTCCGCTTCACCGACCCCGTGCTCGCCCCTCGCACCCTCGACCAGTCCTGGTCACTGCTGAAAAGCGAAACACACGCCACTGACAACGGCCCGCTGGCCGTGGACGAATACCAGGTCAGCGACCTGGACACGGGGGAGCAGCACGCCGTACACCTCGCCGGGGACGTGGTGCTCGCAGCGCCCGGCATCGAGCTCGAAGACCTGGAGTCACCGCCGTCGGTGTTCCCGTAAGTCCGCTCTCAGGCAAGGGGGTTACGAGGGCATCGAGCCCGGACCCGCTCAAGCAGGCGGCGCGAAACCGGTCTTGGGCGGCACATCCTGCGGCGCGGCTCCCGGCGGCTCGGCAGCGGAGGGCCGGTAGGAGGGCTGAGCCGGCTGGTACGTGGGCTGCCCGGAAGGCGGAGCGAAGGCCCCTGGCGGCACGTGACCGGCACCGCCCGGCACAGGAGAACCGCCCGGCACAGGAGAACCGCCCGGCACCGGAGAACCGCCCGGCACAGCACCGGGAGCTCCATACCCCGTAGCCCCCGACGGTCCGTACCCCGGGGCCCCGGGAGCCCCGTACCCCGGCACCGCCCCGAACGCCTTCCGCGCATCCCGAGCCTGCCGCTCATGCACGACAGCGGCCAGGTAAGCGGCAGGCGGCACCTCTTGCGGCGCCGCAGTCCCCGTACAGGCAGCGAGATCCGCCGCGAGCCGGCCCGCCATCGACCACCCCACCTGCGGATCCAGCTGCCCCATTCGCGTCAGGTACTGCCGGATCGCCAGCCACAGCCCATCGGGCACGCCGGACAGGTCCAGATCGGCGAAACGCCCCACCAACCAGGGCGGAGGCGGCGGCACATAAGCGGTACGGGCAACAGGGATCCGCTCCCGTACGACAAGAGTCCCCGCGAACACATCCCCGAGCCGCCGCCCACGCGCCGACACCAGCGAGGCGATACACGCGACGACCCCGGCCGTCCCGAGGATCTCGATCACCCCCATCGCCCCGCGCACCAGCGCGTGCCGGAAGCGGATGGGCCCGCCGTCATCGCGTACGACGCGAAGCCCGCAGGCGAGCTTCCCCAGCGAACGCCCATGGCTCAGCGTCTCCACCGCGATCGGCCCGCCCACGAGGACCAGCAGGAACGTGGCCACCGAGATCGCCGCCTGCGCGGCGCCGTCGAGGGAGCCGGCAGCGGCGAACAGCGCCACGGACACGGCGATGTAGACACCGAAGGCCGCAGCCAGGTCGATCATCACCGCCAAGGCACGGCTGGGCAGCCGCGCGGCGCGCAGTTCGAGCGCCACCGCCTCACCGGTCACCAGCTCACTCACGTGTCCCGCCCTTCCCCGCACTGCCCCTGGACCGGACAGTCTGCCAAGCTGAGGGCACATCGCGCCGCAGCAAGGGGAGCAGCCGCAGGATGGACCTGGACGTCTTCGTCACCGCACACCGTGCCGAATGGGACCGCCTGGACGCGCTCCTGAGCCGCCGACGCAGGCTCAACGGAGCAGAAGCGGACGAGCTCGTCGCGCTGTACCAGCGCACCGCCACCCACCTCTCGCTGATCCAGTCCAGCGCCCCGGACCCCCAGCTGACCGGTCGGCTCAGCCAGCTTGTGGCCCGCGCACGCAGCGCGGTCACCGGCACCCGCCGCGCTTCATGGCGCGACGTCACCGGCTTCCTCGGCCACGGCTTCCCCGCCGCGATGTACCGCACCCGCCACTGGTGGGTACCCACCGCTCTGCTCTCCACCTTGGTCGCCGCATTGATCGGCTGGTGGATCGCCACCCACCCCGAAGTCCAGTCCGCGATCGCGGCCCCCGAGGAACTCCGCCAGCTCACCCGCCCCGGCGGCGACTACGAGACGTACTACTCGAGCCACCCCGCCGCGTCCTTCGCCGCCCAGGTCTGGACGAACAACGCCCAGGCCGCCGCCATGTGCCTGGTCCTGGGCGCCTTCCTCTGCTTCCCGGTGATCTGGATCCTGTTCCTCAACATGCTCAACCTGGGCGTGGGCATCGGCCTGATGTCCTCCGCAGGCCGCCTCGACACCTTCCTCGGCCTGGTCCTGCCCCACGGACTCCTGGAGCTGACAGCCGTCTTCGTCGCGGCCGGCACCGGCCTGCGCCTCGGCTGGACGCTCATCGACCCGGGCCCGCGCACCCGCCGCACAGCCCTCGCCGAAGAGGGGCGCGCCGCCTTGGGCATGGCCATCGGCCTGGCCCTCATCCTCTTCATCTCCGGCGCGATCGAAGGCTTCGTCACCCCGTCCGGTCTTCCCACATGGGCCCGCATCACCATCGGCGTCGTCGCCGAACTCGCCTTTCTTCTCTACGTGTACGTGGTGGGCGGACGCGCGGTCCGCGCCGGCGAGCGCGGAGACGTGGCGGAGCCCGAACAGAGCGCCTCGGTGCCGATCGCCGCGTGATGTGCGTTCAACCCTCCTGACCTGCTACTGTCCTCTCCGCCCCAAGAAAGTCGTTGACACGGCTGGACGGGGGAGGTAGATTCGAACAGTTGCCTGGAACCAGTCAGGTTCGGCGGCAGAGCTTCATATCTACGTGCTTCGCAGGAAATTCATTCCTCACGAAGCCTCTCCGATTCATCAGAATCCAAGGCCGGTCAGACCGGTCGAGAAACTCTGATAAAGTCGGTCTCGCCGGAAAGGGAAACCGTCGAAAAGCGGAAACCCAGGAAAGCGAATCCCAGTCCGACTGGGAATCGGGCCCGAAAGAGTCTGATAGAGTCGGAAACACCGAAGGGAAGCCCGGAGGAAAGCCCGAGAGGGTGAGTACAAAGGAAGCGTCCGTTCCT
>NZ_JBEPEW010000199.1:0-11858 GCF_040300965.1 Streptomyces mesophilus
CCGCGGACGGGCCGTCGCTGCCGGCCGCGCTCGCGGCCTGGACGGGCGCGTCCAAGCAGGAGCTGGGCCGGGAGTTCATCGAATCGCTCGCGCGGGGACTGACCGTCCTGACCGCTTTCGGCCGGACGCGGCCCGAGCCGACACTCAGCGCGGTCGCCGAGGCCACCGGTCTGGCGCGGGCCACCGCGCGAAGGGCCCTGATCACCCTGGAGCACCTGGGATACGTGACCTCGTACGGGCGCACGTTCCGCCTGACGCCGCGGGTGCTCGGGCTCGGCTTCCCGCTCCTGTCGCGGACCTCGCTGCCCGAGATCGCCCGGCCCCATCTGGCCACGCTGGCCAAGCAGGTGCACGATTCGGCCTCGCTCGCGGTGTCCGCGGGCGAGGACATCCAGTACGTGGCGCGCATCGCGACCAGCCGCATCATGAGCGTCAACATCACCCCGGGGACGCGTTTTCCCGCGTATGCGACCTCGATGGGGCGGGTGCTCCTGGCGGACCTCCCCCAAGACGAGCTCACCGCACGGCTGGAGCGGATCACGCCCGAGGCGCTCACCCCGCGTACCGTCACGGACCGGGCGCGCCTTGCCGAGGTGCTCGACCGGGTCGCGCACCGTGGTTACGCCGTGGTGGACGAGGAGTTGGAGGAAGGGCTCCGCTCCATCGCGGTACCGGTACGCGACGGAGCGGGCCGCACCGTGGCCGCGGTGAACGTGGCGATGCACAGCTCGCGGCGCACGGTCGCCCAGTGCCGCACCGACGTACTGCCGCTGCTGCGGGAGACGGCGGACCGGATCGAGGCGGAGCTGCACATCGCCGGACGGTTCGCGCGGATTCCGGTGGCCTGAGTTCAGGCATGGAGCCCGATCCGCCCGCCCCCGGCGGGGCGGCATGCGGAGTCAGCCGGACTGCGGCGCCCCGCCGGCGATCGCCTCGGTGATGGCATGGGCGGTACGCACGAAGTCCTCCGCCTGCCGCGCCGAAAGATCCCGCGCGGAGGACTCCTCCAGGGTCTGCCACAGGGCGGCGATGGGTTCGCGCAAGGCACGCCCCTTGTCCGTGAGATGAACGACCATCACCCGCCGGTCGTGCGCCGCCGGCTCACGGACAAGCAGTCCCGCGTCCTGCATCCGGCGCAGGGACTTGGAGACGGTGGAGTGGTCGAGGCCGACACACTCGAGCAGCTCGGACTGACTCTGGCCGTCCCGGTCCAGCAACTGCATCAACAGCAGTTCCTGTCCGGGATGCAGGTCCATCTCCCTCAGCAGGACGGCGGCTCGGGCGCGGTGGGCGCGGGCGAGCTGGAAGATCGCATAGCTCATCGGACCGCCGCGGGCCGTCGAGGGGATGTCGGGCAGGTCGGGCATCGAGGCGGGTCCTTCAGTTCGTCAGCCGGTGTACGTGGGGTAGTCGGTGTAGCCGGCCACCCCGCCGCCGTAGAAGGTAGCCGGGTCCGGCGTGTTCAGCGGCGCGCCGGCGCGGAGCCGTTGGACCAGGTCCGGGTTGGCGAGCGCGAGTGCACCGACGGAGACCAGATCCGCCGTGCCATTGTCGATGTCCTTGGCGCGGGTGGGTACATCGGCCCCGGCGCGGTTGAGGATCAGTGTGCCCGTCCACTGTGCGCGCACGGCGTCGAGGCGGGCCTCGTCCCCCAGGTGCAACACATGCAGGTAGGCCAGGTCCAGCGGGCGCAGTGCCTCCAGGAGCGCGGTGTACAGCTCGGCGGTGTCGGACTCGGCCATGTCGTTGTAGGTGTTGCCGGGAGAGATACGGAAACCGGTGCGCTCCGGGCCGATCTCGTCGGCCACCGCGGCGGCGACCTCGACGGCGAAGCGGATACGGTTCGCGAGCGAGCCGCCGTAGCCGTCGGTGCGCCTGTTGGTGTGGTCGGACAGGAACTGGTGCACCAGATAACCGTTGGCGCCGTGGATCTCCACACCGTCGGCGCCCGCCGCGACGGCGGCGGCGGCGGCGCGCCTGAAGTCCTCGACGGTCGCCGCGACTTCCTGCGTCGACAGCGCGCGGGGCTCGGGCATCTCCTGCGGGCCGGACGCGGTGAACATCTGGCCCGCCGGGCGGATCGCGGAGGGTGCGACCGGCTGGCGGCCGTGCGGGGTGTTGTCCGGGTGGGAGATCCGTCCGACGTGCATCAGCTGGATGACGACCCGGCCGCCGGCCTCGTGCACGGCGTCGGTGACCTGGCGCCACCCGGCGGTCTGCGCCTCGTTGTGGATGCCGGGCGTCAGGAGGTAGCCCTGTCCGTCGGCCGACGGCTGGGTGCCCTCGGTGATGATCAGCGCATGTGAGGCGCGCTGCGCGTAGTACTCGGCGTTCAGCTCCGTCGGCACGCCTTCCGGCGTCGATCGGTCACGGGTCATGGGGGCCATGACGAGACGGTGGGGCAGGGACATGCCACCGAGGGTGGTCGGCGTCCACAGGGAATTCAGCATGAGTGGTCCTTCGATACGGCGGTGACCGGCCGGCCACCACACAACTGGGAAAGGGGCGGGCGTGCTCAGCCGACGGTCAGGACGAGCTTGCCCCGTACGTGCCCGGCGTCGCTGGCCTGCTGCGCCTCGGCGGCCTCGGCCAGCGGGTAGGCACGGACGGTGGTGACGAGCTTGCCCGCGGCGGCGTCCTGAGCCAGGGCGGCCAGGCGCTCGGTCGAGCGTTCCTGCGGGCCCTGAGAGAAGGTGACACCCAGCTCGGGCGCACCGAAGTCGGCGATGGTGACAATGCGGTCGGTGCCGCCGCGCAGGGTGATGGAGTCCGCCAAGGCGCCCTTCCCCGCCAGGTCGAACACCGCGTCCACGCCGTCGGGCGCCAACGCCCGTACCCGCTCGACGAGCCCTTCGCCGTACGTGGTCGCGGTGGCGCCGAGCGAGGTGAGGTAGTCCTGGTTGGCCGGGCCCGCGGTGGCGATCACGCGCGCTCCGCGCGCCGCGGCGAGCTGGATCGCCACGGTGCCGACCGCCCCGGACGCACCGTGCAGCAAGACAGTCTCCCCTGCGGCGACATCCAGGAGGTTGAGCACCCGCTCAGCGGTCTCGGTGGCGACCGGCAGCGCTGCCGCGTCCTGCCAGGTCAGGTCGGCGGGCTTGGGCGCCACGGTTGTGGCCAGCGCGTACTCGGCGTACGCGCCGGTGTCCGACCAGCCGAGCACCTCGTCGCCGATCCGCACATCGCGCACGCCCTCGCCGAGGGCCTCTACCACTCCGGCGAGCTCGCCGCCGGGAACGGCGGGGAGGCTTGTCGGGAACACCGCCTCCAGCATTCCGGAGCGGATCTTGCCGTCCAGCGCGTTCACTCCGGCAGCCTTCACGCGCACCCGGACCTGCCCGGGGCCGGGCTGCGGGATTTCCGCGTCGGCTTCGCGCAGTACTTCCGGTCCGCCGAAACGGTCGAAAACGATTGCCTTCATGGTGACTCGTTCCTCTCCGCCGCCACAATGTGGCTGGCCACATATTCAACGTAGCAGTAACCATGTGGCTAGCCAAGTAATTCCCGGGAGCTGCGGCGGACCCGGCGCGTCAGGCCCGCACTGCCGGCCGTTCCGGGCTGCGCAGCTCCTCCGCCGCGTCGGAGACCCGGCGCAGCATGTCCAGGAACACCGCCTGTTCCGCGTCGGACAGAGGCGAGAGGAAGACGTGGTTCATCCGGGCGGTGCGGAGCGTGAGTTTGCGGTGCACGGTGGCACCCTCGTCCGTGAGGCGGAGCAGGTAGCGACGGCCGTCCTGTGCGTCGCGCACCTTCTCGATGAGTCCGCGGCCGCTGAGCCGGCTCACCACTTCGGCGACCGTGGAGCGGTCCAGTCCCACCCGCTCCCCCACTGTGCGCTGGTCGAGGCCAGGCTCGGCCATCAGCGCGTTCAGAACGCCGTACTGGGGGGAGGTGATCTCCTCGGAGACCATCGTGGTCCACAGCAGGTAGTGGGCCTGCTGGAGACGGCGGGCCAAGTGGCCCGGGTGGGTGGTCAGGTCCACGGCCGCCATCGGTCATCTCCCGCCGGTAGTTCGTTGGTGCACTGAACAATACCCATACGCAGGACGCACCGGGGCGGGAGTGAGCACTTCCACCAACCCCTTAATTCTCCTACTTCTTGACGGCGTATCGCTCCGGTGCCAGCATGTCCGCTCGGAAGATATTAGTCAGTGCACTGAGTGTTTTCGGTCGGGCCGACCAGCCAGCGGGTGGCCGGCAGGAGGGTTCACGTCATGGACAAGGTGGTCGCCACCGCCCGGGAGGCCGTGGCCGACGCGACCGACGGAGCCACATTCGCCGTCGGCGGGTTCGGGCTCAGCGGTGTGCCCAACGTGCTGATCCAGGCCCTGCACGAACTCGGTGTCACCGGGCTCGGCGTGGTCTCCAACAACTGCGGCGCGATGGACTCAGGGCTCGCCGTGCTGCTCGCGGCCGGCCGGATCAACCGGGTCACCGGGTCCTACATCGGCGGGAACAAGGAGTTCGCCCGCCAGTACCTCGGCGGCGAGCTGGAGCTCGAGCTGATCCCGCAGGGCACGCTGGCCGAACGACTGCGGGCGGGCGGCGCCGGCATCCCCGCGTTCTACACCCCGGCCGGAGTGGGCACCCAGGTCGCCGACGGCGGACTGCCCTGGCGCTACGACGGGGAGGGCGGTGTGGCACTCGCCTCCCCGCCCAAGGAGGTACGGGAGTTCGACGGCGTCGAATACGTCCTGGAGCGCGGCATCCGTACCGACTTCGCGCTGGTGCGCGCGGCCCGGGGCGACCGGCACGGGAACCTCGTCTTCAACAAGTCGAGCCGCAACTTCAACCCCCTTGCCGCGATGGCCGGCCGGATCACCATTGCCGAAGTCGAGGAGCTGGTCGAGCCCGGCGGGATCGATCCCGATCATGTGCATCTGCCCGGGATCTTCGTGCAGCGGGTGGTCGCCCTGACCCCGGAGCAGGCCGCCGACAAGAGCATCGAGCAGCGCACGGTCACCGTGCCCGTGCAGGCCGAGGAGATGCGATGAGCTGGTCACGGGAACAGATCGCGGCGCGTGCCGCGCACGAACTCGAGGACGGCAGCTATGTGAACCTCGGGATCGGGCTGCCGACCCTGATCCCCAACCACCTGCCGCCGGGCGTCGAAGTGACCCTGGAGTCCGAGAACGGGATCCTCGGGACCGGCCCGTATCCCCTCGAGGACGAGGTCGATCCGGATCTCATCAACGCCGGCAAGGAGACCGTTACCGTCCTGCCGGGCGCCTCGTTCTTCGACTCCGCGCTGTCCTTCGGCATGATCCGCGGCGGGCATATCGACGCCGCGGTGCTCGGGGCGATGCAGGTCTCGGCCCGCGGGGACCTCGCCAACTGGGCGGTGCCCGGCAAGCTGGTCACCGGGATCGGCGGCGCGATGGATCTGGTGCACGGGGCCCGCCGGGTGATCGTCGTGATGACGCACACCGCCAAGGACGGCACCCCGAAGATCGTGGACGAGTGCTCGCTGCCGCTGACCGGCCGCGGCTGCGTCGACCGGATCATCACCGATCTCGGGGTACTCGACGTAGTACCGGACGGGCTGCTCCTGGTGGAGACTGCGCCGGGGGTTTCCGTGGCCGAGGTGGCTGCCGCGACCGGAGCCCCGATCGCTATCGCTGACACTGTGGGGAGCAAGTCATGAGCACGCGCGATGTGTACATCGTGGACGCCGTCCGGACGCCGATCGGCCGCTACAACGGGGCGCTCGCGAGCGTACGGCCCGACGATCTGGCCGCGCACGCGGTACGGGAACTGATCGGCCGCTCCCCCGAGTTGGACCCGTCCCGTATCGACGACGTGTACTTCGGCAACGCCAACGGAGCCGGTGAGGAGAACCGCAACGTGGCCCGGATGGCCGGGCTGCTCGCGGGCCTGCCGACGTCGGTGCCCGGCGTGACGGTCAACCGGCTGTGCGCCTCGGGTCTGGAGGCCGTGATCCAGGCCGCGCGCGCCATCGCACTCGGCGACGCGTCGATCGCGCTCGCGGGCGGCGTCGAGTCGATGACCCGCGCTCCGTATGTCCTGCCGAAGAGCGACCGGGCCTTCCCCGCCGGGCACACCGAGATGTACTCCACCACGCTGGGCTGGCGGATGGTGAACCCGCGGATGGCTCCCGAGTGGACCATTCCGCTCGGCGAGTCCGCCGAACTGATCGCGGACAAGCACCGGATCACCCGCGAGCAGCAGGACGCCTTCGCGCTCGCCTCGCACGAGAAGGCCGCGGCGGCCTGGAAGAACGGTCTGTTCGACGCCGAGGTCGCGCCCGTGCCGGTGCCGCAGCGCAAGGGCGAGCCGGTCGCGTACGGACGTGACGAATGCGTACGGGAGAACGCGTCGATCGAGGCGATGGCCAAGCTGAAGCCGTCGTTCCGCAAGGACGGCGGGACGGTCACCGCGGGCAACGCCTCGCCGCTCAACGACGGTGCGGCGGCGCTGCTGCTCACCGACGAGGAAGGGCTGCGGGCCACCGGACGCGAGCCGCTCGCGCGGATCTCGGCGACCGGTGTGGCCGCGGTCGATCCCCAGTACTTCGGGCTCGCGCCGGTCCCGGCCGTGGAGCGCGCGCTGGCCAAGGCGGGCAAGTCCTTCGCCGACCTCGACACCCTGGAACTCAACGAAGCCTTCGCGGCGCAGGTGCTCGGATGCGTGGCCGAGTGGCCCGAGTTCGACCCGGCGATCCTCAACCCGCAGGGCGGCGCGATCGCGCTCGGCCATCCGCTTGGCGCCTCCGGTGCGCGTCTGGCCGGCACCGTGGCGCACCAACTGGCCCGTCGCGGCAGCGGAGTCGGCGTGGCGACGCTGTGCATCGGAGTCGGCCAGGGCCTGGCCCTGGTCCTCGAACGCTGAGGCCGCAGGGGCCAGGGACCCCTGGCCCCTGCCCTCCTCCTTCACCCCCGTCATCGGAGCATCCTCATGACCGAGCTTCCCGTGGCCCTGCCCGACGGGCTCTCCCAGGAACAGATAGACGCCGAGGTCGCCAAGGTGCAGGCCGGCGCGGACGGCGGGGTGCACCCGCCGCGGGACTTCCCGCCGTATCGCAGCAGTACGCTGCGTCACCCCCGGCAGCCGCTGATCCCCCTGCGTGACCCCGAGGCCGTCGAACTCTCCGGTCCCGCCTTCGGCGTCACCGATGTGACCGCACTCGACCGCGACCTCACCCGGCAGCACCTGGGCGAGCCGCTCGGCGAACGCATCACCGTCAACGGTCGCGTGACCGACCGTCAGGGGCGGCCGGTGCGCGGTCAGTTGGTGGAGCTCTGGCAGGCCAACGCATCCGGCCGCTACGCCCATCAGCTGGACCAGCACCCCGCCCCGCTCGACCCCAACTTCACCGGCTTCGGGCGCTGCCTCACCGATGACGACGGGTCCTACTCCTTCACGACCGTCAAGCCGGGCGCCTATCCGTGGCGCAATCACGTCAACGCCTGGCGGCCCTCGCACATCCACTTCTCCGTGTTCGGCACCGCGTTCACGCAGCGCCTGGTCACGCAGATGTACTTCCCCGGCGATCCGCTCTTCGCCTACGACCCGGTGCTGCAGTCGGTGACCGACCTGGCGGCGCGCGAACGGCTCGTCGCCGCGTACGACCACGGCCTCTCGGTGCCCGAGTGGTCCCTGGGCTACCGCTGGGACATCGTGCTCGACGGTCCGTCCGCCACCCTCTTCGAGGAGGACGAGTGATGTCCGAGACCCGACTGATCCCCCGCACCCGACCGATGCCCCGCATCCCCACCCCGTCGCAGACCGTCGGCCCCTTCTACGGGTATGCGCTGCCGTTCACGGGCGGCCCGGAGGTCGCGCCCGTCGGACATCCCGACCTGATCACCGTGCACGGTCACGTGTACGACGGCGCCGGTCAGCCTGTCCCGGACGCCCTGTTGGAGACCTGGCAGCCCGCCCCGGACGGTTCACGGACCGGGGCGCCCGGTTCGCTGCGGCACGATCCGGTGACGGGACAGGTGATCGGGCGCGATGGTGTCGGCTTCACCGGATTCGGGCGCATGGCCACGGACGCGGACGGGCACTATGCGGTGCGGACGCTGCCGCCGGGCGGTGTCCCGTACCTCTCTGTGCTGGTCTTCGCCCGGGGACTGCTCCACCACCTGTACACCCGCGCCTACCTTCGGCCGGAGCCCGACGACGCCTTGCTCGCCTCGCTGCCGGCCGATCGGCGCGGCACGCTGCTCGCGGCCGAGGAACGGCCGGGGACGTATCGCTTCGACATCCGGCTGCAGGGCGAGGGTGAGACGGTGTTTCTGGAGTTCCTGTGAGCGGTGACGTGACGAGTGACGAGGAGCGTTACGCGGACGGCGGGCTGCTCTCGCCGGGCTGGGCCGGGTCGCGGGTCGAGACCGCGGTGAGCGATCTCGCCTACGTACAGGCCCTGCTGGACGCGGAGGCCGCGCTGACGCGGGCGCAGGCCGCGCTCGGCGAGGCGCCCGCCGATGCGGCCTCGGCGGTGACCGAGGCGGCGCGGGCCGAGGCGTTCGATATGCGCTCGCTCGCACTGCGGGCGCGCGCGGCGGGCAATCCGGTGCCGGCCCTGGTGTCCGATCTGAAAGCCGCAGTGCCCGAGCGGCACCGGGAGTTCGTGCATCGCGGGACGACCAGCCAGGACATCGTGGACACGGCGACGATGCTGGTCGCGGCACGGGCGCTGGATCTCGTACACGCCGATCTGTCGCGCACCGAGGCGTCGCTGGGGACGTTGGCCGCCGCGCATCGTGACACGGTGATGGCGGGGCGGACGCTGACGCAGCACGCGGTGCCGACGACGTTCGGCCTGAAGGCGGCGGGGTGGCGGTCGCTGGTCCTGGACGCACGGGACCGGGTGCGGTCGGTACGGGCCTCGCTGCCTGCTCAACTCGGGGGCGCGGCAGGCACGTTGGCCGCGCTCGGCTCACCGGGGGTCGTGGCGGCTTTCGCCCGCGAGACCGGGCTCGCCGAACCCGCGCTGCCGTGGCACACCCTGCGCACCCCGGTCGCCGATCTCGCCGGTGCGCTGGCGTTCACGACGGGCGCGCTCGGCAAGCTCGCCGTCGATGTCCTCACCCTGTCCCGTACGGAGATCGCCGAGCTGGCCGAGGGGACCGGCGGTGGGTCGTCCGCGATGCCGCACAAAGCCAATCCGGTGCGGGCCACGCTGATCGCGGCAGGGGCCCGGCAGGCGCCCGCGCTCGCCTCGGTCCTGTACGGATCGCTGGTCGCCGAGGACGAGCGGCCTCCCGGCGCGTGGCATGCCGAGTGGCAGCCCCTGCGGGACCTGCTGCGGATCGTCGGGGGCGCCGCCGAGAACGCCGCCGCCCTTGTGCGCGAGCTGCGCGTGGACCCCGACGCCATGCGCCGCCACCTCGACCTCACCGACGGGCTGATCGTCTCCGAACGCCTCACGGCCGAGCTCGGCGCCATCGTGGGGCGGGCCCGCGCCAAGGAGGCACTCACCTCCCTGGCCACACGCGTCCGCACGGGCGAGGGAACCCTGGCGCAACTCCTCGCCGAACAACCTGAGTTCAAGCATCTCGACCTCGACGCCCTGACGGACCCGAGCCGCTACACCGGCGCGGCCGCTGTCCTCACCGACCGCGCACTGGAGCGACGTTGACCTCCCTGCACCACACGACGGAGGGGGCACCCACCGCTCCCCCGCTGCTCCTCGGCCCCTCCCTCGGCACCTCCACCGCACTGTGGGACGGTGTCGCGCCCGAACTCTCCGCCACCCACCGGGTGATCCGCTTCGACCTGCCGGGGCACGGCCGCTCCCCCGCCTCGCTCATCGAGCCCGGCGCGAGCATCGGCGACCTCGCCGAACTGGTCGTCGGCCTCGCGGACTCCCTTGGCATCGAGCGCTTCTCGTACGCGGGTGTCTCGATCGGCGGCGCGATCGGGCTCCAACTGGCGGCCCGACACCCGGCAAGGGTCGAGCGGCTGGCGGTCCTGTGCTCGTCGGCGCACTTCGGCGATCCGCAGCGCTGGCTCGACCGGGCGGCGCTCGTGCGGCGTGAGGGCCTGGATTCGGTGGCGAAGAGCGCGCCCGAGCGCTGGTTCACATCCGGCTACACCTCGGCACGGCTGCTCGACGATCACCGCAGCGCGGACCCGCGGGCGTACGCCGCGTGCTGCGACGCGCTCGCCTCGTACGACCTCCGCGACCGGCTGGCAGCGATCACGGCCCCGACGCTCCTGGTGGCGGGCCGCGAGGACCCGGCCACACCGCCCGCCCACCTGCGCGAACTCGCGGACGCCATCGGCGGCTCGACCCTGGTCGAGATCCCCGGAGCCTCACACCTGGCGGTCGCCGAGGCCCCGCTGCCCGTACTCGCGGCGCTGCGCGCCCACCTCGACGGACCCGCCGACAGCGGGATGGCCGTACGCCGCGAAGTCCTCGGCGACGCACATGTGGACCGCGCGCAACAGCGCCAGACCGCGTTCACCGCCCGCTTCCAGGACTTCATCACGCGCTATGCCTGGGGCGAGGTATGGACCGACGACACGCTCAGCCGCCGCGAGCACAGCATCGTCACCCTCACCGCACTGGTCGCGGGCGGCCACCTCGACGAGCTGGCCATGCACGTGCGCGCCGCCCGCCGCAACGGGCTCACCCCGGACGAGATCGGTGCGGTGCTGCTGCAGTGCGCCGTGTACGTCGGGGTTCCGGCGGCGAACGCGGCGTTCGCGGTCGCACAGCGGGTACTCGACGAGGGTTGAGCCGCACACGCCGTATGAAGGGTGACAGGGTGCCCGCATGGACCAGTCAGTACTGCCCGGTGGTCTCATCAGCAATGTCGTCCGGATCGGTGCGACGGTACGCCGGCCGCGGACGGCCCGGTCCGGCTTCGTCCATGAGCTGCTCGCCCTGCTCGAACGCCGGGGCTGGTCCGGCGCGCCCCGCTTCCTCGGCTGGGACGAGCAGGGGCGCGAGATCCTCAGCCACATCGACGGTCATGCGGCCTGGACCGCGGACCGACGGCGGGCCGCCTGTTCGGACGAGGGCCTGGTGCGGGTGGCCGGGCTCGTCCGCGAGTTCCACGATCTGACGAGCGGCTCCTCGCTGGCCGACGGCGATGAGGTGGTCTGCCACAACGATCTGTCTCCGAAGAACACCGTCTACACGCTCGACGGCGAGGACTGGCGACCTGTCGCGTTCATCGACTGGGACCTGGCCGCCCCCGGCGCACGCATCCACGATGTCGCGCACCTCTGCTGGCAGTACCTGGATCTCGGCCCGGACATCACGGATGTGCCGGCTGCCGCTCGGCGGATCGGGCTGGTCTGCGATGCGTACGGTCAGGTCGACCGGGAGCAGGTCGTGGACGCGGTCCTGTGGTGGCAGGACCGCTGCGGGCGGGGCATCGAGGCGGGGGCCTCGCGGGGCGATCCGGCCATGGTGCGGCTGCGCGACCGAGGTGTCGTCGAAGAGGTACGGGCCGCGTACGCGTGGGTGTCGGCCCACCGAAACGCACTGGGCCGAGGTCACTGACCGCGCCCTCAGGCGGGCCGGCTCAACCGGTGCAGCCGCAGCGCCAGTTGGAACTCCAGGGCGCGGGCCGGACTGTTCCAGTCCTCGCCGACGAGCCGGCCGATCCGCTCCAGACGCTGCACCACCGTGTTCACATGGACATGCAGCGCGTCCTTGGTGCGTGTGAGGCTGGCGCCCTGAGTGAAGTAGGCGTCGAGCGTGGCGACCAGCGCGGTGCCCCGCTGGTCGTCGTAGTCGAGCAGCGGGCCGAGAGTCCGCTCGACGTACCCCTTCAAGTCGGCCTGGTCTCCGAGGAGTACGCCGAGGAAGCCGAGGTCCGCGAGGGCCGCGCCCTGGCCCGTGTGGCCGAGCGCGCGCAGCGCGGACAGACAGCGGGCGG
>NZ_JBEPEW010000200.1:0-11790 GCF_040300965.1 Streptomyces mesophilus
CTACAACCTGGACAAGCAGCCCGAGCACGCGGCCCGATACCACCGCGCACGGGAGTTCATGCAGGTCGCCGCCCGGCTGTGGGACAGCTGGGAGGACGACGCGGAGATACGGGACGCCGCCACCGGGCGCTTCGTGGACCGCGCCCGGCTGCACTACGTCGACTTCGAAGGCCCGCACTTCTCCGTACGCGGACCGTCCATCGTCCCCCGCCCGCCCCAGGGCCGCCCGCCCGTCGTCGTCGCGCTCGCCGTGCACGATCCGTACGGGCGAAGGGAGTTGGCGGCGCGGCACGCCGACGTGGTCCTCCTGGAGGCGGCCGACATCGGCGCCGCCCGGCTCGCGCGGGAGGCGCTCCTGGAACGGGTGGCCGAGGCAGGGCGCGATCCCCAGGGGATACGGGTGCTCCTGCGCGTCACCGTCGACCTCTGCGCCGGGGGCCTGGCGGCCGCCGAGCCGGCCGTCGGGCCGCGCTTCACCGGCGCCGCCACGGCGCTCGCCCCGCTGCTCGCCGAGTGGCACACCGCGAGTGGCTTGGACGGCTTCCATCTCGTGCCCACCGCCGTCGTGACCGAACTGCCGCTCCTGGTGCACGGCCTCGTCCCCCGGCTGCGCGAAGCCGGGCTGTTCCGGGCCGGCTACACCGGGCACACCCTGCGCGACCACCTCGGCCTGACCCGGCCGGCGAGCCGCTATGCGGAGGCCGTCCGATGACCACCGAACGAACGACCGCGCCGAGCAGGCAGGTTCATCGCCCCGACCGGACCACCGCTCAGCCGAGGCAGGTTCATCTCGCCGCGCACTTCCCCGGCGTCAACAACACCACCGTGTGGACGGATCCCGACTCGGGCAGCCAGATCGACTTCTCCTCGTTCCGGCATCTCGCGCGCACGGCGGAGCGCGGCAGGTTCGACTTCCTGTTCCTGGCCGAGGGGCTGCGGCTGCGGGAACGCAAGGGGCTGATCCACGACCTGGACGTCGTCGGCCGCCCCGACTCCCTGACCGTCCTGAACGCGGTGGCCGCGGTGACCGAGCGCCTGGGCCTGGCCGCCACCGTGAACGCCACCTTCAACGAACCGTACGAACTCGCCCGCCGTTTCTCCTCGTTGGACCACCTCTCGGGCGGGCGCGCGGCATGGAACGTGGTCACCACCTCGGATGCCTTCACCGGCGAGAACTTCCGGCGCGGCGGCTATCTGGACCGCGCCGACCGGTATCGCCGTGCCGAGGAGTTCGTCGAGGTGGCCCGTGCCCTGTGGGACGCGTGGCCGCCCGGCCGCTCCCCGCGCACCGTGCGGCACAGCGGCCCGCAGTTCGACCTCGCGGCGCGCCCCGCCCTGCCGCACTCGCCGCAGCAGCACCCTGTCCTGATCCAGGCCGGGGACTCCGACGAGGGACGCGAGTTCGCCGCCCGCAGCGCCGACGTCGTCTTCAGCCGCCACGGGAGTCTCGAGGCGGGCCGCGCGTTCCACACCGACGTCAAACGGCGCCTGGCCCGCTACGGACGCCGGCCCGAGGATCTGTTGATCCTGCCTGCGGCCACGTTCGTGCTCGGTTACACGGACGCCGAGGCGCAGGAGCGCGCTGCGCTGATCCGCCGTCAGCAGGTGAGCCCGGCGACCGCGCTCGCGTTCCTGGAGAACGTCTGGGGCCGCGATCTGTCCGGATACGACCCGGACGGTCCGCTGCCCGGCGTCGACCCGGTGCCGGACAGCGAGCTGGTCCAGGGCTGGGCCCAGGCGGGCGACCGCTTCGGCATCGCGGCGCGCTGGCGGGCCCATGCCGAGGAGAAGCACCTGTCCATACGGGAGTTGGCGATCGAGCAGACCGCCCGGCAGTCCTTCGTCGGCACCGCGGAGTCCGTGGCCGCGGCCATCGACGCCCACGTACAGGCCGAGGCCGCCGACGGCTTCATCCTGGTGCCGCACCTGACGCCGGGCGGTCTGGACGAGTTCGTCGACCGGGTCGTACCGCTGCTCCAGGAGCGCGGCGTGTTCCGCGCCGACTACGCGGGCACCACCCTGCGCGACCATCTGGGCCTGGCCCGCCCCGGATCCGTACGCGAGGAAGGGGCCGCGTCATGAAGTTCCTGGCCATCACCCTGATCGTGCACACACCGCACCCGGCGACGGGGGCGGTGCGGTCCACGACCGAGCGCTTCCGTGAAGTCCTCGACAATGCCGTGCTGGCCGAGGAGTTGGGCTTCGACGGCTTCGGGGTCGGGGAGCGGCACGAGTGGCCGTTCCTGTCCTCCGCTCCCCCGGTCGTCCTCAGCCATATCGCCGCACTCACCTCGCGGATCCGGCTGTTCACGGCGGTCACCACGCTGAGCCTGCTCGACCCGGTGCGCGCCTACGAGGACTACGCCACCTTGGACCATCTGTCCGGCGGCCGCCTCGAGTTGATCATCGGAAAGGGCAACGGGGCGGCCCAGCGCGAGCTGTTCCAGGTGACGCCCGAGGACCAGTGGGCCCGCAACGCGGAGAGCTACGAGGTGTTCCGGCGCATCTGGCGCGAGGACAAGGTGAGCGCCGTGACGCGCTTCCGGCCCGGCCTGAAGGACGCCGAGGTGTGGCCCCGGCCGCTGCAGCGTCCGGTCCGCGTCTGGCACGGCAGCGCGACGAGCAAGGAGTCCGTGGAGCTCGCCGCCCGCTACGGGGATCCCTTGTTCTCGGCGAACGTCACCCACCCCATCGAGCCGTACGCGGAGTTGATCCGCCACTACCGCGAGCGCTGGCGGCACCACGGCCACGACCCGGCCGGGATCACGGTCGGCGCGGGGACCGCGGGCGTGTACGTGGCGCGTACGTCGCAGGAGGCGGTGGCCGCGTACCGCCCCGTGTTCGAGGGGAACCTCGCGCTCCAGAAGAGCCTGGGCCCGGAGCCGGTCTTCGCCACCCTCGAGGATTTCGTCGAGCGGAGCTCGGCACTAGTCGGCAGTCCCGAGCAGGTCATCGACAAAGTGCACCGCTACCACGAGCAGTTCGGGCACACGGTGCTGCATCTGCACGCGGACGCCGGCGGGTTGACCCGGACGCAGCACCACGACTCGCTCGCCCTCTTCCAGTCCGAGGTCGCCCCGGTGCTGCGGCGCGACATCCCCGACCCGCCGTTCCCGTGGGGCCCGGTGCTCCACGCTCCCGCTCCCGCCGCCACTCCCCTGGCGCGCTGACCCACCGAGAAAGGTCCTGTCATGGCCACCATCCTGTCCGTCTCCGGAAGCCCCTCCGCCACCTCCCGTACCGCCAGGCTCCTTCGCCACCTGGACGAACGGCTCGCCTCGCAGGGACACGAGGTGATCCCCCTGGACGTGCGCACCCTCCCGCCCGAGGCCCTGCTGCACGCCGACTTCGCACACCCGGCGATCGTCGAGGCCACGGCCCTGTTCGGGCGGGCCGACGGCGTGGTGATCGGCACCCCCGTCTACAAGGCCGCCTACTCCGGCCTGCTGAAGTCCCTCCTCGACCTGCTCCCGCAGTACGCCCTCAAGGACAAGACCGTGCTGCCGCTCGCCACCGGCGGCACCACCTCGCACGTCCTCGCCATCGACTACGCCCTGCGCCCGGTCCTGGCCTCCATGGGCCCCGCCCACATCACACCCGGCTGGTTCGTCCTCGACCGGCACATCGAACTGCGGCCGGACGGCGCGGTCGTGGTGGAACAGGCACCTCGGGAGGCACTTGAACAGGTCACCGACCAGTTCTCGCGCGCGCTCGGCGGCCGTACGACGGTGCTTGCGGCCACCGGTTGAGCGGCTCGGAGATGCCACGCTCGCCGCCGAGGTCCCCGCAGTCCCCGAGGTCCCCTGGGCGCCGCGGCGGGAGGGGACGCCCGCTCACACATCGCGCCGGCGCAGCACTCCCGCGGCGGCGAGTACGAGGACCGCCGTGTAACCGGCGACGAGGAGCAGTGACGGCCAGGCGCCCAGGCTGCCGACCGCTTGCGCCGACGCGTCCGAGGTCTGCATCAGCTTCTCCAGGGCCGCCGTCGGCGACAGTCCCGCGACCCAGCGCTGGGCGTCGCCGAACAGCGGCCCGAAGAGGGAGGGCAGGAGCAGCAGGCCGATCACCGTGGTGACGGCGCCCGCCGAGTGGCGTACGAGCGTGCCGACCGCGAGTCCGAGCAGCGAGGCCACGGCGAACGAGGCCGCGATGCCGAACAGCGCGGGCAGCGGCTCGCCCTGGGCGTACTTTCCGTCCTCGAGCAGGGCGTCGCCCACGAGGTAGGCGAGCGTGCAGGAGACGAGAGCGAGCACGGACATCAGTCCCGCGACCAGCGTGCCCTTGGCGGCGAGCACCGTGCCGCGGCGCGGGTTCGCGGCGAACGTGGTGCGGATCGTGCCGCTGCTGTACTCGCCGCTGATCACCAGCGCCCCCACCACCGCGGCCAGCATCTGCGCGGTGACGGACATGGTGAGGCTGCCGCCGAGGACTGTGTCGTCGGGCTGGAGACTTCCGGTCAGGGCCACGAACACGGCGCCGAAGACCGGAAGTACAGCAGTGAGGGCCGTCGTCCAGACCGTCGAGCGGACACTGCGGAACTTGATCCACTCGTATGCCAGTGCCTGCCGGAAGCCGGCCCGTGCTCCGGTGAGTGCGGAGGTGGTCATCGCAAGGCCTCCTCGGACTGCCCGGTGGTGCGGTACTCGGCGGAGTCCTGGGACAGGGCCGTGTACACCTCCTCCAACGAGGAGTGGGTGGAGGTGAGTTGGTGGATCGCGAGGCCGTGCTCATGCGCCAGGTCGCCGATGGCCCGGGCGTCGGGACCGTCGACCCGCCAGTCACCCCGTGGGTCCATCCGTACGCGGGCGCCCTTGGCTTCGAGCAGGACGCGCAGCTTCTCCGGCTCGGGGGTGCGCACGAGCGTATGGGCACGGGAGTTGGTCTCGATGAACGCGCGTACCGTGGTGTCCGCGAGCAGCCTGCCCCGGCCGATCACGATCAGATGGTCCGCCGTCAGCTCCATCTCGCTCATCAGGTGCGAGGAGAGAAGGACCGTACGGCCGTCCGCGGCAAGGGACTTCATCAGGTCCCGGATCCAGCGGATGCCCTCGGTGTCCAGGCCGTTGACCGGCTCGTCGAGGATCAGCACCTGAGGGTCGCCGATCAACGCGGCAGCGATACCGAGCCGTTGGCCCATACCGAGCGAGAAACCCTTGGTGCGTTTACGGGCCGTCGCGGGCGGCAGGCCGACCATCTCCAGGACTTCGTCGACCCGGCGGCGCGGCAGCCCGTTGCTCGCCGCAAGCCCCGCCAGGTGCTGATACGCGGTCCGCCCGCCGTGCACACCCTTCGCGTCGAGCAGCGAGCCGACGGTCCGCAAGGGGGCGGCGAGTTCGCCGTAGCGCTTGCCGCCGACGGTGACCCGGCCGCCGCTCGGGGCGTCGAGCCCGAGGATCAGCCGCATCGTGGTGGACTTCCCGGCGCCGTTCGGCCCGAGGAAGCCGGTCACCTTGCCGGGCCGGACCGTGAAGGACAGCCGGTCGACGGCCGTCTTGTCGCCGTAGCGTTTGGTGAGTTCCGTTGCCTCGATCATGCTCCCGACGCTACGGAGCGGGGCGAATCCGGACATCCATCACCGGGAGTCGGCCGCTACTCCCTCGGGAGTAGCCCACTCCACCCCTATCGCTCGCCCGCCCTCACCAGCCCCGTCTCGTACGCGATGACCACCAGCTGGGCACGGTCGCGCGCCCCGAGTTTGGTCATGGCACGGCTGACGTGTGTCTTCGCGGTCAGCGGACTCATGATCAGCTCCTTGCCGATCTCCTCGTTGCCGAGCCCGGCCGCGACCAGGGCCATCACCTCGCGTTCACGGTCGGTGAGCGGGGCGAGCAGCTCGGCTCCCTGCGCTTCGGGGGCCTTGAGCCGGGCGAACTCCTCGACGACGGAGCGTGTGACGGCGGGCGCGAGCAGGCTCCCTCCGGCGGCCACCGTGCGGATCGCCTCGCGCAGGTCGTCCGGCTCGATGTCCTTGAGCAGGAAGCCCGCGGCGCCGTGCCGCAGCGCCTCGAAGACGTAGGAGTCGATCTGATAGGTGGTCAGCATGATCACGCGGACGCCGTCCAGGGTGCGGTCGGCCGCGATACGGCGGGTGGCCTCGATGCCGTCGATGCCGGGCATGCGGATGTCCATGAGCACGACGTCGGGACGGGTGGTGCGCACGGCCTCCACCGCTTTGATCCCGTCCGCCGCCTCGGCGACCACCACCAGGTCATCGGTCAGATCGAGCAGGGCGCGGAAGCCCGCGCGGACGACGGTCTGGTCGTCCGCGAGCACCACACGCACGGTCATGACTCTCTCCTCCCGGCCGGTCATCACTCTCTCCTCCCGGCCGGCACCCGGGGGCCGACCGGCAGTTCGGCCCGGACCCTGAACCCGCCGCCGGCGACGGGCCCGTACTCGATGGTGCCGCCCGCGGCAACCGCCCGCTCCCGCATGCCGATCAGACCGAAACCACCACCGGCATCGGAACCCGCCGCCGTACCGATGCCACCCTCCGGGAAAGCACCGGGCGGCGCGGACACACCGTCGTCCACGACCTCCACGACCATCCGTTCGCCCTCGACACGCACCGACACCGCCGCGTGCCGGGCGCCCGCGTGCTTGACCACATTGGTCAGGGACTCCTGCACGATCCGGTACGCGGCCAGCTCGGCCATCGGCGACACGGCTGCCCCTGCCACGCCCTGTACCTGCCCTTGTTCCCGTTCGTGCTCCTGCCCCTGGCCCTGGCCCTGCTCCTGCTCCGGCCCCTGCTCCTGCTCCTGCTCCTGCCGCAGCGCGATCTCCGCTCCGCTCCCCCGGAACCTCTCGACCAGCTCCGCAAGCCGGGCCAGACCAGGCGCCGGCTCACGGGGCTCACCGTCCTGCGACCGCAGCACGCTCACCGTGGCCGTCAGTTCCCGTACGGCCTCCTTGCCCGACTCGCGCACCTGCCGCATCGCCCGCCGCGAGATCTCCGGCCTGGCGTCCAGCGCGTCGAGGGCGACCCCTGCCTGGACGGTCATCGCGGTCACGGTGTGGGCGACGATGTCGTGCAGCTCGCGGGCGATGCGCACCCGCTCCTCGCGCACCCGGCGCGCCGCCTCCAGCTCGCGGTCCTCCTCCGCACGCGCCGCCCTGGCCGCGTACTCGACCATCAACTGCCGTCTCGTACGGACCACTTCACCGAGCAGCAGCGGTACGAGCGGCCAGATCATCTCCAGGAGCGGCAGTCCCTGCGGGTTCACCACGTCATGACCGACCCGCAGGGCGACCGCGCCGGAGACGACAGAGGCCACCAGACCGGTCCACAGGGTGCGCCGCCGGCTGCCGAGGACGGCCACCGTGTACAGGGCGACGATCACGGGGAGGTTCAGGAGCTCCCCGATGTGCCCGTACAGCGCCCAGCCCGCGCAGGCCGCACCGGTGACGGCGACGACCGGCACCGGCCATCTGCGCCGCCACACCAGCGCCCCGAGAGAGACGGCGAGCAGCAGCCAGGTGAACCAGTCCGCCTGCCGGTATCCGGGGTCGTTGACCGCCGCGTCGGACGCGGTGAACAGGGCGACCACGGCCACCACGGAGAGGTCCACGGCGAGCGGCGGCAGCGCCCGCAGCCGGGCCGCCCAGCGGTCGATGGTCTTCACGTCCCTCACGGTATGGGGGTGAATGCCCCGGCGCATACGCCACCGGGAGTACCTCGCCGGGGCGACCCTGAGACAACCCTGAGAACCCCCCAACCTTCCCCGACATGTGTCAGCTTCCTTGGACAGGTGCCGGGTGCGGCGGCGAACGTAGAAGAGTCCGCATGCGAGTGAAGGGATCGGCATGACACACAGCCCGGTCCCCACAGGGGACGAGTTGCTGAAGATCCTCTCAGCGCTCGGCAATCCGCATCGTCTGCGGATCGTCGCGGCCCTCGCAGGCGGCCGCAACTACGTCAGCGCCCTGGCCCGGGACATCGGGATCGGCCGCCCGCTGCTGCATATGCATCTGCAGCGCCTCGAGGCGGCCGGACTGATCACCGGATCCCTGGAGCTGTCGGCGAGCGGCAAGGCGATGAAGTTCTACGAGCTGACCCCGTTCTCGTACGCCCTGACCCCCGAGGTCGTGGCGGCGGCCGCGCAGACGCTCACCGAGCAGGGGAAGAAGACGGCAGTGAAGGAGCAGGCGAAATGAACGGTGAGGACTGGGCGGGAGTGGTCGGGGCCGGTGGCGTCTTCCTCTTTCTGATCGTGATCGTGTGGCAGATCGCCGCGACCTGGCGGGCCCGCATGCTGGCCGCCCGCGAGGAGCACTACAAGCAGATGGCGCTGAAGTACCAGCAACTGCTCGAGGACAACGTGGAGATACAGCGCCGCACCGTCGAGGAGCTCACCCAGGCCCGGATCTCGGTCGCCTCGATGGAGAAGATGATGCGCGAGATCGAGTGACGGCACCGACGCCATGACCGCGGCGCAGGCAGCCGAGCACTCCGGAACGGCCGAGCGCCCTAGAACGGAAGCACGAACAGACTCAGCGGGGTCGACACGAGCGTGCCGCCGACCGCGAGTGCGGCGGCACTGACCGACGCCGTGAAGG
This sequence comes from Streptomyces mesophilus, assembly GCF_040300965.1. Taxonomy (GTDB): domain Bacteria; phylum Actinomycetota; class Actinomycetes; order Streptomycetales; family Streptomycetaceae; genus Streptomyces; species Streptomyces mesophilus_A. The sequence continues at coordinate 8,560 of NZ_JBEPEW010000200.1, forward strand.
GCCTCGGCCGCCGCGCCGCACTGAGCCGGGCCGTCCGTGTGGCCACCGCTTCGTCCGCGACTCCGAACCCGCCGGCCGGCGTGGGGAACGTGGCGGGCGCCGCCGCGAAGTGCGTCAGGGCCGCCGCGAGGTCGGTGCCCGGCAGTCGGCGTCGGCAGGTGTCATCGGCGCTCATTTCCAGGAGCAGGCGTACGGCCCCGATCGCCGTCTCCAGAAGGGAGTTGGCGGGCAGGAGGCGGCGCCACGACTCGAACGGCAGCAGCACCAGGTCGTGGCGGTGGCGCAGATGGGCACGTTCATGGGCGAGCACCGTCGCCAGGTGCGCGGGGTCCAGGAGCGCGAGGGCGCCGGTGGTCACCACGATCCGGCCGTCGGCGCCGGGCAGACAGTAGGCCGCGGGCGCCGGGTGGTCGAGGACATGGACGCCGGGCAGCGAGCTGTCCGTACGGGCGACGAGGTCGAGCAGATGGCGGTGGCGCCGGCGGCGCGCCCGGGTGCGGTGGACCGTGACGGCGAGCGCGCCGCCGCGGGTCGCCAGATAGAGCGCCGCAAGTCCCGTGAAGACCACGGCGGTTGGGCCGAGTGCGCCGGCGCCGGGTCCGGCGAGCAGGCGGGCGAGCCCGGGCAGCGTTCCCTGGTTCTCTGGGGCGAAGACCATCGCCGTGAGCAGCCCGAGCGCGGAGAGCTCGAAGGTGACGCCGACGGCCTGCCAGAGCAGGAGCGCCGTACGGGGCATCGCATGCGTCCAGCGGGCGCGCGCCAAGGGCCGTACGACGGCCAGGCAGCACAGGAGGACGGCCGCGAAGTGCAGGATGTGACTCATGGGCGGGCGTCCGAGTCGCCGTCATCTCCCGAGCGCCCTGCCTCTCGGCCCGGTGACCCGTCGTTCAGGGCCCGTCGCAGCGCCGCCGCCTCTGGCTCCGACATCGAGCGCGCGAAGTGGACCAGGACGGCCTCCGGGTCGCCGGCCTGTCCGAGGATGTCCCGCATCAGGCTGCTGACATAGGACTCCCGGCTGGCCGCGGGCGTGTACTGCCAGGAGCGCCCGGTGCGTTCGCGCCGTGCCGTGCCCTTGCGCGCAAGCCGCTCGAGGACGGTGATCACGGTCGTGTAGGCGAGGTCCTCGTCCGGCAGGGCGCGCAGCACGTCCTTGGCCGTGCACGGCCTGCCCGCGCCCCACAGCACATCCATGACCGTGCGTTCCAGTTCGCCCGAGCGCCGCATCCGTACCCCTTCCGGTTCCCGGCCGCCGTCTGCCGCGGCTCACTCTACCCGTCGTAGAACGAGCCTCCGGAACCCTGCTACTGTGCGGCCAGTCCGCTCTACGGGACGTAGAACAACCTTCTGTTCTACGTCCCGTAGAACAACGCTCGGTGAGCAGCGAGAGCAGAAAGCAGGAACAGCCATGACAGGCGATACGAGCACCGGCCTGGCGCAGGTCGGCTACGCGCTGACCTTCTCGGCACTGGTGGTGTACGTCCTCGCCCTGGTCGCCCACTGCGCCGAGTGGGCCTTCGGGACCCGTAGCGGGACCGGTCGCGAAGCGGCCGCGGCGAGCGTCCGCCGGGACCGGGTGCCCACCTTGGCGGGAGCCGCCGCGGCAGGAGCGCCCGGCGCGCCCTGCCCGGGCGGGACCGGCTCCGTAAGCGGGACCGGCTCCGTAACAGGAAGCGCGCACCCGCGCCCCGGCTCCCCGCGCAGCGACCTCAGCGGACGCATCGGGGTCGCCCTCACCCTGCTCGGCTTCGCGCTGCACCTCACCGGCGTGGGCGTGCGCGGATTCGCCGCACAGCGGGTGCCGTTGGCCAATATGTACGAGTTCGCGAGCGCCGGCGTCCTCGCCGTGATCGGCACGTACCTCGCACTGCTGGCCCGCCACAGGGACCGCAGCCTCGGCCTGTTCGTGCTGCTGCCCGCCTCGCTCGGACTCGGCCTCGCGGTCACCGTCCTGTACGCCGAGGTCGACATGCTGGTGCCGGCGCTTCAGTCGTACTGGCTCGCCATCCATGTCTCCGCCGCGGTGCTGTGCACGGGCGCGTTCACCCTGGGCGCCATCGCTTCGGGGCTCTATCTCCTCCGCGTTCGTACGCAGGACGCCGGACCGGAGCCGGCGGCGTGGCGGCATGTGCCCGGCCCCGCCGCGCTCGACCGGCTCGCGCATCGCACGGCGGCGTTCGTCTTCCCGCTGTGGAGCTTCGCGATCGTCGCGGGGGCCATCTGGGCCGAGAGCGCCTGGGGCCGGTACTGGGGCTGGGACCCCAAGGAGACCTGGGCGTTCATCACCTGGGTGGTGTACGCCGCGTATCTGCACGCCCGTTCCACGGCGGGCTGGAAGGGCCGCCGCGCGGCCCGGGTCAACCTCCTCGGATACGGCTGCTTCCTGTTCAACTTCGTCGGCGTCAACGTCTTCCTGCCGGGCCTGCACTCCTACGCCGGAATCTGAACCGATGCGCCGCACCCCCCACGCACTCCTGTGCCTGACGGTGTTCACCGATCTGCTCGGCTTCACCGTCATGCTGCCCGTCCTGCCCCTGCACGCCGCCCGCCTCGGCGCCGAAGGAGCGCTCGTGGGCGTCCTGATGGCCGCCTACTCGCTCGCGCAGTGCGTGGCCGCGCCGGTGCTCGGCCGGCTCTCCGACCGGTACGGGCGCCGCCGGCTCCTGCTGCTCGCCCTCGCGGGTTCCACCGCAGCGCTCGCCCTGACCGCGATATCCACCGGCCTGTGGCCGCTGATCGCCGCCCGCGCCCTTGCCGGCTTCTGCGGTGGCAGCATCGGGGTCGCTTACGCGATGACCTCCGACAGCGTGCCGCCCGAGGAGCGCACCCGTGCGATGGGCCGCCTCGGGGCGGCGATCGCCGCCGCGTTCGTCCTGGGGCCGGCGCTGGGCGCCGCGGGCGGTGCGGGGCTGGGTTTCCACGAACTCGCCTGGGCGGCAACGGTGTTGGCCGGTCTCAACCTGCTGTGGGCAGCCGTCGCGCTGCCCGGGCGGCAGCCCGCAGGTGCGGCGCCGCGGCCGGCCGGCGCGCCGCTCGCCGCGCTCTCCGCGACGTCCACCCGCCCGGTGCTGCTCTGCGGTTTCCTCGCCACCTGCGCGTTCGCCGCCATGGAGGGGACGTACGCCCTGCTCGCCGACGACCGGCACGCAATGGGCAGTTGGGGCATCGGCTGGGCACTCGCGGCGGCCGGGCTCGTGATGGCGCTGGTCCAGGCGGGTCCGGTCGGCGCTCTGG
>NZ_JBEPEW010000201.1:0-11761 GCF_040300965.1 Streptomyces mesophilus
GTCGCCGCGGCGGTGGCGGCGCTCGTCGCGCTGCCGGCGGGCGCGGCGCTGCTGTGGGAGGACGGTCCTCGGGTGTTCGACGGCCGGGCGGGGGCGCTCACGGCGAGCGTGGCGCTGGACGAGCAGACCTGGGGCACTCAGGTGGCGCTGCGGATGGACCGGCTCGACGGACCGCGCCGCTGCGAGCTGGTGGCGGTGGGTCCGGGCGGTGCGGAGCAGACGGTGCTCAGCTGGTCGGTTCCGCAGGGCGGTTACGGCTTCCCGGGCCGCGACGGTCATGAGCGGCCGCTGCTGGCCGAGGGCGGTACGGGGCTGCGGACCGACCAGATCCGGCGGTTCGAGGTCCGGACGCTGGACGGCGAGCGGTTGTTGTCGATTCCCGCCGATTAGGGGCTGCTCGTCCGGCCGGCACGCAGGGTGCGTGCATGTCCCGCCGGGCGCGGTGCTACTTGAGCAGCCGGGACATCCGGCGGTCCGCCAGCGGTTTGCCGCCCGTCTGGCACGTGGGGCAGTACTGGAGCGAGGAGTCGTGGAAGGACACCTCGCGGATGGTGTCCCCGCAGACCGGGCAGGACTCGCCGGTCCTGCCGTGCACGCGAAGGCCGCTCTTCTTCTCCGACTTGAGCCGCCCCGCGGCCACTCCCTGCGAGCGTTCCACCGCCTCGGCGAGCGTGGAGCGCATCGCCTCGTACAGCGTGTGCAGCTCGTCGGCGGTGAGCTTGTCCGCGATCTTGTACGGGGACATCCGGGCCACGTGCAGGATCTCGTCGCTGTACGCGTTGCCGATGCCCGCGATCAGGCTCTGGTCGCGCAGGGCGCCCTTGATGCGGCGGCGTTCGCCCTCGAGCAGCGCGGCGAAGGCGGCCTCGTCGAAGCTCTCCGCGAGCGGGTCGGGTCCGAGCCGGGCGACTCCCGGGACCTCCTGCGGGTCGTGCACCACGTACGCCGCGAGGCGCTTCTGTGTGCCGGCCTCGGTGAGGTCGAAGCCCCGGCCGTCGTCGAGCGCGACGCGCAGCGCGAGGGGGCCTTTGCCCGGCTTCGGCGGGCCGTCGGGCAGCCGGTCCTTCCACTGCAGCCAGCCCGCGCGGGCCAGGTGGGTGATGAAGTGCAGTCCGTCCAGATCGAGGTCGAGGAACTTTCCGTGCCGCGCGATCGCGGTGACCGGGCGGCCTTCGAGGGCGCTCAGCGGCGGGTCGTACGTCTTGAGCACGCTGATCGCCACGGGCAGGACGCGGGCGATACGGGCGTCGCCGAGATGTTCGGTCAGGAAGCCCCTGAGGGCCTCCACCTCGGGGAGTTCAGGCATGCGTCCAGGTTGTCACGGGGCACTGACAGGCGCGTGCGTTCCGGGTCCGCTCCCCCACATCCCTGCGCCACTGGCCGGACATCCTGGTGGCTCTTGCCAGCGTCTCCCATATCCGGGATACGATCCCGGATATGGGAGACGACATCGACGCACGCCTGGCTCAGCGCCTGGCCGCACTGCGGACCGAACGCGGCTGGTCCCTGGACGAGTTGGCCACGCGCTCCGGTGTCAGCCGGTCCACCCTGTCGCGCCTGGAACGCGGGGAGATCAGCCCGACGACCTCGCTGCTCAACCGGCTGTGCGCCGCGTACGAGCGCACCATGTCGCGACTGCTCACCGAGGTCGAGGGCGAGCAGGCACAGCTGGTGCGGGCCGGACAGCAGCCGGTGTGGAACGACACCGAGTCCGGCTTCGTACGGCGCTCCGTCTCCCCGCCCCACGCGGGCCTGCGGGGCGAGCTGGTCGAGGGGACGCTGCGTCCCGGTGCGGACATCTCCTACGACGGCCCACCGGTGCCCGGTCTGGAACAGCACATCTGGGTGCTCGCCGGCGCCATGGAAGTGACCGTCCAGAACGAGACGTACGGCCTGGGGACCGGGGACTGTCTGCGTTTCCGGCTGTGGGGGCCCACGCGCTTTCGCTGCACTTCGGACGAGCCCGTGCGCTATGTCATCGCCGTGGTGCTGCCATGAGCGGCATAGAGCGGTTCTCGCCGCGTGAGCGCCGGGTGCTCGCCGTCTGTCTGGCGGCCGGATTCACCTCTCTGCTCGACCAGTCGGTGCTCAACATCGCGGTGCCCGCGCTGCGGGACGCGCTGTCCGCCGACGCCTCCCAGCTGCAGTGGATCGTGGCCGGGTACTCCCTCGCGTTCGGGGTGGCGCTGGTGCCCGGCGGGCGGCTCGGCGATGTGCACGGACGCAAGCCGTTCTTCCTCGCCGGGATGGCGCTGTTCGCCGTCGCGGGGGTGCTGTCCAGCTGCGCGCAGGACGCCTGGCTTGTCGTCGCGGCCCGCCTCGTCCAGGGTCTGGGGGCCGGTCTGGTCAACGCGCAGGTGATCGGCACCATCCAGGACGTCTTCACGGGAGCGGCCCGTGCCCGGGCGCTCGGGATGTACGCGGTGACGGCCGGTCTGGCCACGGCGCTGGGCCCGCCGGTGGGCGGTGCGCTGATCGCGGCGGCCGGGGCGGAGCCGGGCTGGCGGCTCGCGGTGCTGCTCAATGTGCCCTTCGCCCTGGCCACGCTCGTCGCCGCCGTGCGCTTCCTGCCGCGGCCGCGTCCGGGCAACGCCGAGGCGGGACTTGATCTGCCGGGGGTGGCGCTGTTCGCGGGTCTGACCGTCCTGATCATGCTCCCCTTCATCCGGTCCACGGGGTACCTCGCCTACGGAGCCGGCGCCACCGCGCTCGCCGCGGCGCTGGTGCTCCAGCAGCGGGGGCGGGCCCGCTCCGGCCGCCGCCCGCTGGTCCATCCCGCGCTGACCCGCTCCGCGCCGTACGCGCTCGGTACGACGGTGGCGATGGCGCAGTTCGGCGCCTCGCTGGCCGGCGGCATGGTCCTGGCCGTCTTCCTCCAGGGCGAACTCGGGCTCTCCGCGATGACGGCGGCCCTGGTGATGCTGCCGCAGGCGCTCGGCATGGGGGCCACCTCGACCTTCGCCTGGCGTGTGGTGCGCCGGTACGGCGAGCACCGCGTGATCACCTCCGGTCTGGCGCTCTCCGCGCTGGCCCTGCTCTCGGGCGGGCTTTCGACGCTGTACGTACCGGCCGGGCCGCTGCCCTGGGTCCTCGCCGTGTGCCAGCTGTGCGCCGGTGCCGCGACCGGTTTCACGGTCGCTCCGACCCAGGCCCAGGTGCTGCGGCACGCACCCGCGGAGGCGGCCGGGGTGGCCGGCGGTCTGCTGCAGATGTCGCAGCGGATGGCCGCCGCGGTCTGCATCAGCGCGGTCTCCGGCCTGTATCTGCACGCCTCGGGCCCCGCCGCGGATCTCGCCGGGATGCGCCGGGCGTTCTGGCACGCGTCGCTCGCCTGCACGGCGATCGTCACGGCCGGTCTGCTGGTCTCCGTACTGAATCGCCGTCGGACCACGGCGCCCGCGCAGCCGCAGGTGCCGCTCGCGCCGCCGCAAGGAAAGGAACTCACCCCGTGACCACGCAGACCTCGGCCCCCGCGACGACGCAGACCTCGATGTCCGTGACATCGCAGACCACAACCGTCGAGCGACTGTCCGCCGACGCCCTGGACACTTGCGCCGACGAACTCGGTGAGCTGCTCGCCGCGACCGTGGCGGGCGGCGCCTCACTCGGCTTTCTCGCCGGTTTCGGGCGCGAGGAGGCCGCCCGTTGGTGGCGCGGCCTTGCGGCCGAGGTCGCGGACGGCCGGCTGCTCGTCTGGGTCGCGCGCTCTGACGGCCGGATCGACGGCACGGTCGGCTGTGTGCCCGTGCTCAAGGACAACGGCCGCCACCGCGGCGAGGTCGTGAAGCTGATGGTGGGGCCGCACGCCCGCGGCCGCGGTCTCGCGGGCCGCCTGCTCACCACGGTCGAGGCGTACGCGGCCGGAGCCGGTCTGACGCTGCTGGTCCTGGACACGGAGACGGGCAGTGCGGCGGATCGGCTGTACCGGGCACAGGGGTGGACCGAGACGGGGACGGTGCCGGACTATGCGGCGGACCCCTCCGGGAAACTCATGCCGTCGACCTTCTTCCACAAGACGCTTTCCGCCCAGCCGTCCGCCTGACCGGCCGACTGGCCACCTGGCCACCTGGCCACCTGTCCGCTTGACCGGCCGAGCGGCTGCGGACGACTGGCCGCGAACGGCTGACCGGCCGCCTGGCCGCAAACGACCGGCTGCCGCGCCCCGTAAGACCGCCAACTGGCTTCGGACAACCGGCAGTTGACCACGGACGATCGCCGGCTAGTCGCAGACGACCGACGGCGCCAAGGCCTGCGTCTCCCACGGCGGCGGGTGGTAGCCGGACCGTGCCCGCAGATGATCGGCGTGGGCGAGATGGTGGGCCGCGGCCGCGGGGTCGCCGTCGGCGTGGGCGATGGCCGCGAGTACGAGGCGGGCGCGGCATTCGGCCGGGCGCAGCCGCAGCTCGTCGGCCGCGGTCAGGGCGAGTTCGGCGTGGTCCGCCGCGATGGCGGTGTCGCCCTGGGCGAGGTGGACGCGGGCGAGGCCGATATGCGCGTCGGCCTCCTGGTGACGGTACTTCCGGCGGCGGCTCAGGAGCAGCGCCTCCTCCAGATGACGGCCCGCCCGCCCGGGGTCCGCCGCCATCAGGTCCAGGCTGCCCGAAGTGACCAGGCTGTCGATCTCCTTGGCCGTGTATCCGAAGGCGCGCGACATCTCAAGTGCCCGGACGGCGTGCGTACGGGCGAGACCGAGGTGTCCGCGGTCGCGGTGCACACGGGCCAGGATCTCGTGCGTGGCGGCCTCGTTGTGCTGCTTGCGGTGCTCCCGGCACAGGCGCACGGCCTCGGTGGCGTCGGCCAGTGCGTCCTCGTACCGGCCGAGACCGTGCAGGGCCACCGCGCGGCCGGTGAGCGGACCGATGCCGGCCACCGCGTGCTCGTGCTCCGCCGAGGTCGCGATCGCCTCGGTGGTGAAGGCGACGGCCTGCTCCAAGTTCCCCAGGTACGTGTGGGACTGGCCCGCGAGGTCCAGTACGGGGCACAGCTGCGCGGGCATCTCGAGGCCTCGGTATATCTCGATGCTGCGGTGCAGATGGTCGACGCACTCGGCCACATCGCCGCGCAGCCCGTGCTGGACACCGAGGTTGGCCAGGACCGCGGCCTCGCCGGGCGCGAAGCCGCCGTCGTGGTAGCGCCGGCGCGCGAGATGGAAGTGGCCGAGGGCCGCGGTGAAGTCCCCGGCGTCCTGGGCCAGTGAGCCCAGGCTGAGCCGCATCGCCGCCTCGGCCAGCACATCGCCTGCCTCCACGGCCGCCCGCAGACCTGCCGTTGCCGCCGTCCGCCAGTCGGTGTGGTGCTGGCGGTAGTAGAAGTACATCCGCAGCTGGTCGGCGAGCAGCCAGGCGGTGGCACCGGGCCCCTCCTTCGCGGCGCGGGTGATGAGGGCGACCAGATTGGCGCGCTCCTCGTCGAGCCAGGCCGTCGCACCGTGCCGGTCGGCGAAGCGGCCGGATGCGGCGCGCTGCCGGGGCAGTTGCAGCATCGCCGCGTAGTCGAAGGCGGTCGCGGCGTCGGCGGTGGCCAGATACCAGTCGCACAGCCGCTGCCAGGCCGCCGCACGGTCCGGGTCGGCGGCGCCGTGCTCGGCCGCGTAGAGCCGCAGCAGATCGTGGAACTGGAACCGGTCGGCCGCGGTGCGCTGGACAAGCCCGGCCGTCGCCAGCTGGTCGAGGAGCTCCTCGGTGTCGTACGGGCGGACCGGTCCGAGGAGCGCGACGGCCGCCTCCGCGCTGAAGTCCGCTCCGGGGTGCAGCCCGAGGAGACCGAAGAGCCGGGCCGCCTGGGGTGCAAGGGTGGCGTACGAGTGGTCGAAGGCGGTACGCACGGCGGCCTGACGGTCGCCCGCGATGGACAGCTTGGCGAGACGTCCGTCCTCGGCCAGTTCGGCCGCGTACGCGGACAGGGAACGTCCCGGCCGTGCGGCCAGGTTGGCGGAGGCGATGCGCAGGGCCAGGGGAAGCCGGGCACACAGGTCGGCGAGCCGCTCGGCCGCCGCCGGTTCGGCCCGTACCCGCTGCTCGCCGAGCGCGCCGGTCAGCAGATGGTGGGCCTCGCCGGGATCGAGGACGTCGAGCGGTACGGGGCGGGCCGCGTGGCTGGCGATGAGGCCGCGCAGATCGAAACGGCTGGTGATCAGCACCGCCACTCCGGCGGTACCGGGCAGCAGCGGCCGGATCTGCTCGGCGTCCGCGGCGTCGTCGAGCACGAGGAGCACACGGCGGTCGGCGGTCCTGCTGCGGAAGGCCGCCGCGCGGTCCTCCGCGGACTCCGGGATCGCGGCGGGGTCCTGCCCGGAGGCACGCAGCAGTGCGGCGAGCACCTCGGACGGTTGGCGCGGCCGTTCACCGGTGCCGAGGAGCCGCACGTACCACTGCCCGTCGGGGAACACCGGCCGCAGACGGTGCCCCAGGTGCACGGCGAGGGCCGTCTTGCCCACGCCGGGCGAGCCCGAAAGGACCACCGGACGCGCGGCAGGGGTGGTGAGCAGCTCCTCCAGGCGCCGCACCAGTGCGGCCCGTCCGACGAACCCCCGTACCGCGAGCGGCAGTTGGCACTGCACGGACCAGTCGGCCGCCTCCGCCGGAGGCGGCGCCGCCTGCTGTACCGGGGTCGTGAGGGCCGTGTCCCCGGCGAGGATCGCCTCGTGCAGTTCCTGGAGCCGGCCGCCGGGGTCGATGCCGAGCTCCTCGCGCAGCAGCCGGCGCACCCGGCGGTAGTGGGCGAGCGCGTCCGCCTGCCGTCCGCAGCGGTACAGCGCGAGCATGTGCTGGGCGGCCATCCGCTCGTCCAGCGGGTGGGCGGTACAGCGTGCGGACAACTCGGCCTGGAGTTCGGCGTGCCGGCCGAGCCGCAGCCGCAGGTCGGTGCAGTCGAGATCCGCGGCGAGCCGCTCCCTGACGAGGGCCTCCCGGGTGGCGTTGAACCAGGGGGTGTCGGCTCCTGCGACGGGCTCGCCGCGCCAGAGACCGAGCGCTTCCTCGTACGCGTCCAGCGCGATGGCGTCGTCGGCCTCGGCGCGCGCCGCCGCGAGCAGCCGCCGGAAGCGGTGCACATCGATGGCCTGCGGGTCGGCGTTCAGCACATAGCCGCCCGCCAGGCGGTCGATGGCGCAGGGCAGCAGGCGGCGCAGGCGGGACAGATAGCTGTACAGCGTGTCCTTGGCGCGCTTCGGCGGAGCGTCGGCCCAGACCCGCTGGACGAGCTGGTCCACCGGTACCGCGCGCCCCACGTCCATCAGCAGGGCCGCGAGCACGGACCGCTGCCGTGCGGGCCCCAGGTCCATCTGCCTGCCGTCGGCCACCGCCTCGATGCCGCCGAGCAGTCGAAACTCCATCGCCCAGCCCCTGTGTCCCGCGCCGCGCCCTCTCGGGGGCGTTCCCCGCAGGGGATTCTAGATCCTTGCAAGGTCTGTTCAGGGTCCGTCGAGCACTGTCGACGGTGAGCACGGGGGCACTGCGGCGGCGAGCACGGGGGCCGCCGCAAGAGCGCCCGCGGCTGCCGCATCGGGGGACGGCAGCCGCGGGCCGGCGGTACGGGGACCGCTCAGCGCATCGCCTTCTCGAACCACGCCACGTCCCAGTACCGCCCGAACTTGCGTCCCACCTCGCGGTGCGTACCGGCGGGCTTGAAGCCGAAGCGTTCGTGCAGCTTGAAGGAGGCCTCGTTGGGGACGGTGATCCCCGCGTACGCGCGGTGGACGTCCTCCTCGGCGAGGGCCTCGAAAAGGGCTCCGTACAGCCGGCTGCCGAGACCGCGGCCGCCGTACTCGGGGGCGAGATAGACGCTGGTCTCGACGGACGTGAGGTACGCGAGCTTGGGACGGAAGGCGCTGCTGGTCGCGTAGCCGACGACCTTGCCGTCCTCCTCCGCGACGAGCAGCCGGTGCGGGCCCTGCGCGGGGTGGGCGAGCAGCCAGTCGCGGCGATGGTCGACCGTGACCGGGTCGACGTCGAAGGTGATCGGCGTCTCGACGATGTAGTGGTTGTAGATCCGGGTGAGCTCTTCGAGATCACCCTCGTGCCCCGGCCGTATCCGCGCCGTCGTGCTCTGCTGCATGCGTGCCTCCTCGACCGCGACGGTACCGCAGCGCCGCGGCCTGCCGCGAACTCGTTTGCCCAGGTCAGAGGTGACGCGCGGGAACACGATTCCGGGGGTGTGGACATCTCACCCCCGGCGGGATGTCAGGATGGGACGCATGACAACCAAGGTCTACTTCGACATCAGCATCGACGACGCCCCCGCCGGGCGGATCACGTTCAACCTCTTCGATGACGTCGTCCCGAAGACTGCGGAGAACTTCCGCGCGCTGTGCACCGGCGAGAAGGGCTTCGGCTACAAGGGCTCCCCGTTCCACCGCGTCATCCCCGAGTTCATGCTCCAGGGCGGTGACTTCACCAACGGCAACGGCACCGGTGGCAAGTCCATCTACGGCGAGGAGTTCCCCGACGAGAACTTCCAGCTCAAGCACGACCGTCCGGGCCTGCTCTCGATGGCCAACCGCGGCCCGAACACCAACGGCTCGCAGTTCTTCGTCACCACCGTCCTGACGCCGTGGCTCGACGGCAAGCACGTGGTGTTCGGCGAGGTCGCCGACGACGAGTCGATGAATCTCGTCCGCAAGATCGAGTCCCTCGGCTCGGGCAGCGGCACCACCCGCGCCTCGATCACCGTCGCCGACTCCGGCGTGCTCTGATCGCATATAAGCCCTCGGTGGCCCCGGTCCGACGCTCGGACCGGGGCCACCGGTGTGTCCGGCCGGTGCGTCAGGCCCCGTCGGCCTCGGCGATCCGCAGGTCGGCCGCGCTCGCGATGAGCACCTCGGCCCGCTGCGTCACCCCGTTCACCGTGACCGCGAGAGTCACGCTGCCCGGCCGTAGCGCGGTGAGTGCGCCCGTGGCCGGGTCGTACGCGGCGACGTGCCGGCGCCGGGCGTCGTCCGGGTCGCCGATGTACACGTTCGGCGATCCGGTCCAGTCCGCGCTCACCGGGAAGGCGACCGGGACCTGACGGCTGCCCTGGGTGACCGTCGCCTCGACGTCCCCGCTCTGTCCGGGCGCGAGCGTCTGCGGTGCGGTGAGTGCGAGCGAATCCGTGTGCGCGCGGGTCTGCACCGAGATCCAGTCGGGGCCGCCCTGCCACGGCCGCTGCCGCGCCTCGGCCTGCTCGGTCCGCGACACACGGTCGACGCCGACCAGGGACCAGCCGGTGAAGCCGCCCTTGTCCGCGGGACCCGCGGGGTTCTTCCCGGAGTTGCCGTTGATCAGATACGGCACCGAGTCGATGTGCGCGGCATGGAACACCCCTACGTGGCTGCCGATGAACGCGGCGCCCTTGCCCGACGCACGGCGGAAGTCCGCGAGCCACTGTTCGAGCAGCGCGGCCTCCTTGCGGTCGCCGAGCTGGCTGCCCTTCTGCGGGGTCGGGTCGCGCGGCGGTACGTGCTGGATGACCGCGACCGAGGAGACCGCGGGATCCTTCGCCGCCTGGTCGAGTGCGGCGCGCAGCGCCTTGATCTGGGTGAAGCCGCCGCCGCGCAGGGACAGGCTGGAGGTGTCGAGGGTGACGAACCGGGTGCCCTCGTGGTCGAACACGCGCTGGGCGGGGCCGAATTCGGCGGTGAAGTTGTCGATCTTCCCGCCCATCACCTCGTGGTTGCCGGGCACGTAGTACCAGGGCACCGTGTCGCCGAGCTCCTCGGTGAGGATCGTCCGGGCGAAGGCGAGGTCGGCGGGGGTGCCCTCGTCGACGAGGTCGCCGTTGATGACGAGGAAGTCGGGCCGGGCCGCCTTGATCTCGCGCAGGGTGCGGCGGGCCTGCTGGACGATCGGGCTCCCGGGCTCACGGGCCACGAACTGGGCGTCGGACATCACCGCGAACTGCCAGTCACGGCCCTCCGTCCCGGCTGCCGAGTCGATCAACTCGTCGGCCACGGTGGGCGGTTCGGGCACCTGGACGCTGGGCGGGACCTGGGCGGTGAGCTCGTCGATGACGACCTCGCCGGTGTACTGCTTGGCCGCGGTGGCCTCCGCGAGATAGAAGCGAACCATCGACAGCGGCATCGGTGTGCTCTGCGGCACGGTGAAGGTGACCTGCTGCCAGCCTGTCCAGGTGACGTACGGGCCGCGCAGCACCAGATCGGATCCGGCGCCGTCCTTGAGGTGCAGGCTGGGCCAGGCGCCCTTGCCGTCGCCCTTGATCCACAGCTTGAACGACTGCGGGCTGCCGGGGACCGCGATGCGCTGGGGCGGGGTCAGATAGGCGGCGCGGGTGGCGGTGGAGAGCGAGAAGTCGTACGTCACCTTGAGGCCGGTGCCGGTCCGCCCCTCGGGCGTCGGCTCGGCCTTCCCGGCGGCGCGGGCGTGGCTGAAGGTCCAGTTCGCGGCGTCGTCGAAGCCGGCGACGGGCTGTTCGTCGAGGCCGACGCTGACGACGAGCAGGGTCTCCTTGCCCTGGACGGTGGCCTTGATCTGGCCGGCGCCCTTGGCGCTCAGGGGCTTGACGGTGAACGCTCCGCGTCCGTCCTCGCGTATCTCGAACTGCGTCCGGTCGTAGTCGAGCCGCACGTCGCGCGGCTCTATGGGCGCGCTGGTGCCGTGCGCGTCATACCCGACGAGCCCGAAGGTGCCGGTCGCCGAGGCGTCGGCGAGGCCGACGCGGCGGGTGGTGGGTTCGATACGGGCGAGGTCGTCGACGACCGTCAACTCGGTGCTGCCGTGGGCGGATCCGCTGCTCGCGCGGACCTCGGTGGTGCCGCTGCGGCGGGCGGTGAAGAGTCCGTCGTCCGAGACGCGGCCGATGTCCGCACGCTCGGCCCGCCAGTGCGGCCGGCCTGCGGCGGGCCCGTAGGTCTCGTCGTACCCGGCGGCGGTGAGTTCTCGGCTGAGACCGGGGAAGACGCGCTCGGGGTGGCCGCCGCGCACCGGGTCGGCGGTCGGTGCGGCGAGTACGGGCGTACGGGTCTCGACCCAGTAGCCCTTGAGCCGGCCGCTGCCGTCGGGCGCGGTGAGCGCGAGGCCGTTGGGTACGGTGCGTTCGCTGCCGTCGGAGGGGCTGTTCTCCACCTGGAGCGCATCGCTGCCCGGTTCGCGGGCGATGAGCGTGGAGGAGCCGCCGCCGTCGAGGTTCAGGGCGTTGTGCGCTCCGGCCTGTTTCATCATCACGCCGAGCTCGGTGAGGGTGACGCCGCCGCTGTCCGCCTGGCGGCCGTCCACGGTGAGGATGTGCATCCGGCGGCCGTCCGCGGAGAAGCCGACGGCGGTACGCGGAGCGGCGGTGTTGTTCCCCTGGCCCTCGTGGTTCTGGGCGACGCCGTCGACGACGAGGAGTTCCCGTCCGCCGACGGCCGTGCGCGGCACTTCACCCTCGGTCCTCGGCCGGTACGCGATGCCCACGGCGTCCCCGGCCCGGAGACCCTTGAGCACCTCGGCGCCTGCCTCGCGCCCGACGAGCACGGTGGTGTCCGGGGCGATCGGTCCGCTGCCGACGCGGTCGCCCACCGAGACGACCTTGCCGTCCTCGACGAGTGCCTCGGCCACGGGGGCCGCCTTGTCGACGGTGAGTGCCCGGTCGGCCGTACCCCATGCGTCGGTGTACGCGCCGATGCCGCCGGCCGGTACGTTCGCGGCGTTGTACGCGGCGAGCGCGTGCTCGCCCTGCGGGACGGTCAACGTCCCCTCGAAGTAGACCTCGAGGACCCGCCCGGCATCCTCGGGCCCGATGCCCACGGCGCGGTGCGCGCCCGGCGCGGGCGACTGCACGAGCT
>NZ_JBEPEW010000202.1:0-11687 GCF_040300965.1 Streptomyces mesophilus
CCGCCGTCGGAGCCGCGGCCGCCCTGTGGGCCGCGCTCGCCACGCTGCCCCTGTCGCTCCGCCTCGCCCACGCGGCGGAGCTCACCGCCCACCTCACGCCGGCCGCACTGGCCCTGACCGCGGCGCTCCTCGCGGCGCGTTCACTGTCGCCCGAGGCGGTGCCCCGACCGGCGGCCGACGAGGCCCCGCGGCCGTCGACAGCTGTCGGACCCGGCCGCGCCCTCGCCATCACGGCCCTGGCCTGCTTCTTCGCCTCCGCCCTGACCGCGACCCTGCTCGCCCTGGCGACCGAAGCGGCCACATTCACCACGCTCGGCCTCCTCCTGACGCTCACGATCGCCGCCACGGCCCTGCACCCGCACGGCGCAGCACAGTCCACGCTCGCCGTCACGGCCGTCGCCACCGCCACGGGCCTGGCCCTGGCCATCACGTCCGCAGGTGAACTGCCCGCCCACCAGGCCGCGTTCGCGCTCCTGGCCATCCCCGCGGCAACCGCACTGCTCGGCGCCCGACTGCGCACCGAGCCGTACGCACTGCCCATGGAACTCGCCGGTGCAGCCGCCGCCGTACTCGCCCTCGGGCTCGCCTCGACGGACGCACCGGCCCTGTCCCTGACGCTCGCCCTGTCCGGCGTCATCGCCTCGGCCACAGCCCTGCGGGCCGACCGCCGCCCTTCCGCGGCGTATCTCGCGGGCGCCCTCTTCCTACTCGCCACATGGGTCCGCCTGGCCGCCTCGGACATCACCACCCCCGAGGCGTACACACTCCCGGTGACCGTCCCGGCCCTCGTCATCGGACTCCTGCGCCGCCGCAGGGACACGGGCGCCTCGTCCTGGACGGCATACGGTCCCGGCCTCGCGGTGACGCTGCTGCCCAGCCTCGCCGCGGCCTGGAGCGATCCGCACTGGCTGCGACCGCTGCTGCTCGGATCGGCGGCCCTGCTCGTCACACTGCTCGGCGCGCGCCACCGACTTCAGGCCCCACTCGCCCTCGGCGGCCTCACGCTCGCCCTGGTAGCCCTGCACGAACTCGCCCCGTACGTCGTGCAGGTGGTCGGCGCACTCCCCCGCTGGCTGCCGCCGGCCGCGGCCGGAATGCTGCTCCTCACCCTCGGAGCCACCTACGAACAACGCCTGCGAAATGCCCGCCGCCTGCGGGAACTTGTGGGCCGTATGCAGTGACCGCGGAACTAATTGCTCGAATAACGGCAACTGCCGCCGCAAAGGCCAAATACCCCTGAAAAGCAAGAAGTCCGCGAGATACGGAATCTCGCGGACTTCTTGTCCGGGTGGGCGATACTGGGTTCGAACCAGTGACCTCTTCGGTGTGAACGAAGCGCTCTCCCACTGAGCTAATCGCCCGGGCGCAGGAAGAACTTTACCGCACGTCAGGGGCGCCCCGGACCACCCCGGCCGTCAGCGGTTCACTCGTCGATCTTCCACGGCATGGTGAAGCCGAACTTCCAGAGGTAGATGCCGAGCAGCACGCCGATGATCACCAGGCCGATGCTCGTCAGGATGATGTTGCGCCGCCGCACCTTCGGGTCGAGCGCGCGCTGCGCCGCCTCCGTGAGCTTCCGCTTCGTCCAGCGCATCACCAGCTGGGCCCAGACGAACTCGGTGGCCCAGATCGCCATGCCACCGAAGATCACGACCCAGCCGGGCCCCGGAAGCGGCAGCATGATGATGCCGGCGATCACGACGGCGAGGCCGACGATGAAGACGCCGACCTGCCAGCTGAGGTGCAGCGCCCTGCGCGCCTGGATGAACGCGGGGGCCTTGGACCCGAGCCCCTCCTCGGTCACGGTCGTCCCCAGTACCTCGTGTACCTCGTTCTCGCCGTCCTTCTGCGTCGCTGCGCCGACGGCTTCGCCCTGGTCGTTACTCCCCGTATTCATGCCGCCAAACATTACCGGACAGAAACCGTTCACCGGAATGGCTCTATCGCTCGAACCGGGACTCCGCTGTACGAGCTACCAAAACCGACTCAAATCCCTCAGAGGGGTTTACAACGGCACCGTAGGTGGCATGTCGATTTCGCCGACGTGCGAATCCCCGAGCGCACACTGAGCGAAAGGCCCTGGCGCTTATGAACACCACGGTCAGCTGCGAGCTGCACCTGCGCCTCGTTGTGTCGAGCGAGTCCTCACTGCCTGTACCCGCAGGACTGCGGTATGACACGGCCGATCCCTACGCCGTGCACGCAACCTTCCACACCGGAGCGGAGGAGACCGTCGAGTGGGTCTTCGCCCGCGATCTCCTCGCCGAGGGCCTGCACCGGCCCACCGGCACCGGTGATGTCCGTGTCTGGCCGTCCCGCAGTCACGGACAGGGCGTCGTCTGCATCGCCCTGAGCTCCCCGGAAGGAGAGGCATTGCTCGAGGCCCCGGCGCGGGCCCTGGAGTCGTTCCTGAAGAGGACCGACGCCGCTGTGCCCCCGGGCACCGAACACCGTCACTTCGATCTGGATACGGAGCTCTCGCACATCCTGGCCGAGAGCTGAGCCAGTCCGAGAGCAGCCCGGCGCCGTCCACTCGGGGAGACGGTCCGGGCATCGACAACCGCATACAGGCAGTGAACGGCGTCGTCGCCGCGGGAACCTCCGCGGCGGCGGCGCCGTTGTTTCCTGGCACAAGCACCGCATCCGCGCATGTCTCGAGCGGGCCTGGGCAGGCGGGCAGGGTCCGCTGCGGGGACAGCCGCTAGCATCGGCCAGCAATCGGCGGGCAGCGGTCCGGCCTTCATCGCAGGGAGCGAATGTGCTGATCACCCACGACACCCGGTGCGCGCTGGACGCCGTGGTCGATCTCGTGAACACGGCGCCCGACGAAGAGGGCTCCGACGGGGTCGACGGCCTTTCCCTGATCGCCGATCTCGAGGACTTCGTGCGGGAGCACAACATCAGCGGCGTGGGTGCGCTGACCGACCGGGATCTTTCGGCGGTGCGCAGGATCCGCGACCGGTTCTGCGAGGTGTTCGCGGCGAAGGACGGGGCGCGGGCGGCGGCCCTGATCAACGAGCTGGTGGCATCGGCCGGCACCACACCGCAGCTGACCGACCACGACGGCTTCGACTGGCACGTGCACTACTTCGCGCCCGGCGCCTCGGTCGCGGACCATCTCGCGGCGGACTGCGGAATGGCCCTGGCGTTCTTCGTGGTCGCGGGCGAGCAGGAGCGCCTCAGGCGCTGTGAGGCGCCGGACTGCCGGCGGGCGTTCGTGGACCTGTCCCGTAACCGCTCGCGGCGGTACTGCGACAGCCGTACGTGCGGGAACCGGCTGCATGTGGCCGCCTACCGCGCCCGGCGCAAGGAAGCGGCGGGCTGACCCTCCCGGGCGTCCGCGTCGGAGCAGGAACAGGCCGGCCCCCTGGACACCCGCGTCAGAGCAGGAACAGGTCGTGCATGGCCGCGGCAAGGAGCAGGCAGCCGATCACGCCCAGGAAGATCATCAGCGGTGGCTGGGAGAGAGCGAAGAGGCAGCCGCGCTGTTCGGAGGCGGGAGCGGGAGCTGCCGGCGGATTCTTGGGGGGCGCGGGGGCCTCGCCCTGGGTGGTGTTCATCTCGGGGCGATGATGACGCACCCGATGGGCCCCGTGGGCCTCAACACACCCTTTCGTGTGGGGAGTTCGCCGATTCGCGTATACCTGTGCGGACACCCGTGACCGCCGGGCGCGGGGTGTGCGGCCGGACGTGCGCCGCTGTCAGATGCCGTGCTTCTTGAGGATCGCCTCGATGTCGCTGAAGTCCTCGGCCGGCTCCTTCGACTTCGGGCGGGTCGCCGGCTGGGCGCCGGTGCGTCCCGCACCGAGCGAAGGGGCCGAGGCCTTGGGCTCGACCGCCGCCTCGCGACCGCTCGCCTTCGCGGCCTTGCGCTCCTTGCGCCCGCCCACTCCCGTACGCCGTTCGACGGCGCGGCTGGTCATGAACAGGACCCAGGACAGACCCAGAATGCCGACGCCTACCCAGGTGGACGGCTTGAAGACGAGGTCGGAAACCCACTCGACCACGCCCGTCATCACCAGCCCCACCGGAACGAGCGAGTAGGCGGCGATCCTGGTCGCGGCCAGAAACCGCTTGCGGTACGCGGTGATCGCGGCGATGCCCAGGCCTGCCGCGGACACGGCGGAACAGATGGTCTCGGCAAGCATCCGGCCCTCCAGCGATGGGTGCGGTCCTCGGCGGAATATCCGCACGGCGGTTCCCTCCATCGTGCACCGTCCCCGGGCTCGGGGGCCACGATCCGGAGCGACCTCAGGGAGAACTCGGGGTTCTTCTCCTCCGCAGGTCCGGGTTGGGTCGGCGCGTCCGCCCCTGGGACACTGACCCCATGAACGACTCCGCCCCCGCAAGCCCCGCCCGTCCCGTGCTCGACGTCTGGTGCGAGCTCCAGTGCTCCGACTGCGGCACCGCCCTCGAAGACCTGCACGCCCTGCGCGAGCGGTACGGCGACCGGCTCGAGCTGCGTCTGCGCCACTTCCCGCTGGACAAGCACAAGCACGCGTACGCCGCCGCCCAGGCCGCCGAGGAGGCCCTCGACCAGGGGCAGGGCTGGCCGTTCGTGGAGGCGGTCCTCGCGCGGGTCGCGGAGTTCGACTCGGCCGGTGAGCGGTTGCTGCTCGACGTGGCGCGCGAACTGGGCCTGGACGCCGAGGAGTTGGACACGGCGCTGATCGACGGCCGGCACACGCTGATCGTGGACGCGGACCAGGCCGAGGGCAAGGCGATCGGCGTGACCGGCACGCCCACGTATGTCATCGACGGCGAGCGCCTCGACGGCGGCCAGAGCCAGGAGGGGCTGCGCCAGCGCATCGAGGCGATCGCGGACCGGCTCCTGGCCGAGGGCGTCTGACGCTCAGAGCGGCTTGTACACGCTGTGTGAGACCGGCCGGTAGTCGAGGGATTCGTAGAGCCGGCGGGCCGTGGTGTTGTCCGAGAAGACGTTCAGCGCGATGCGCCCGACGCCTGCTTCGCGGGCCTCGTGTTCCGCCAGGAGCATCAGGGTGCGGCCGTGGCCCCGGCCGCGGTACGCCTCCTCGACCTGCACCCAGTACACATAGCGCCCCTCCTCCTGGCCGGCGACCCAGATGATGCCCGCCACGTCGTCGCCGTCCAGGAGGCAGGTGAACCACATGTCCGGCGTACCGAGGCCGTCGGGCAGCAGGCGGGCGTGGTCGCTCTCGGACTTGGCGTAGGCCTGTTCCTCGGGCACGCCGCGGTCCATCCACGTCCTGGCGTACTTGATCTTGGTGTCGGCGAGCCAGACCGGGTACTCGTCCTCGGCCATCGGACGTGCGCGGTACCCCTCCGGCAGCGCGGGCGCGGGGCCGGTGAGGTCCTTCGCCATCCCGCGGTTGCGCTCGACGTAGCCGAGGGCGCCGGCCAGGCGCAGGGCCGCGGCCGCGTCCGCCGGTATCTGCGCCTCCACCCGTGTGCAGCGCCAGCTGCGCAGCACCTCTTCGGCCGCGAGAGCGGCCACCGTGCCCCGGCCGCGCCGGCGGTCCGGCTCGTCGATGCGCAGCGAGCGGATCTGGCCCACGGTCGGGCCGTACGCAGGGTGGGTGGCCAGCTCGATGGCGCCGACGGGCCGGCTGTTCACGCAGACCTGGAACGGGCGGGAGCGGGCGCCGTCGGCGCTGCGGTGGAGCGGCGCGGTGGGCCGCAGGGTCGTGGTCATCACACGAGTTCTACCCAGGGCCGGGGCGCTGCGTCATCCCCCGGCCGGTCTTCGGCCGACGTTCTCACGGATCCAGGTCGTCGGCGGCGCGCTCGTCGAAGACGCGCATGGCCTTGGCCGTGACCGGTCCCGGCGCCAGCTCACGGTCGTCGACGCGATGGACGGCCTGGATGTCGCGCAGGGTCGAGGTCAGGAAGACCTCGTCGGCCTCGGCAAGGACGTCGAAGGGCAGGTCGGTCTCCTTGGCACCGGTCCATTCGACCGCGAGGGCCCGGGTGATGCCGGCGAGACAGCCGGAGGCGACGGGCGGGGTGTGGATCTCGCCGTCGAGTACGACGAAGACATTGGAGCCCGTGCCCTCGCAGAGCCGGTCCACGGTGTTCGCGAACAGCGCCTCGCTGGCGCCCTGTTCGTGGGCCCGGGCCAGCGCGACGACGTTCTCCGCGTACGAGGTGGTCTTCAGACCCGTGAGCGCCCCGCGCTCGTTACGGGTCCACGGCACCGTGATCACCGCGGTGCTGTCCGGCCTGCGGGAGGTCTCGCCGAGGGCGGCCACGAGGGTCTGGCCGGCGTCGCCGCGGTCGGAGCCGAGCGGGGAGATACCGCCGGTGTACGTGATGCGCAGGCGGCCCAGCGCCACCGGATTGGCCTCGATCACGGCGGCGCACGCGCGGCGCACCTCGTCGAGGTCGGGCTCGGGCAGACCGAGGCCGCGGGCGGAGCGGGCGAGCCGGTCGAGGTGGCGGGTGAGCGCGAAGGGGCGCCCTTCGACCGTCTTCACGGTCTCGAAGACGCCGTCGCCGACGGTCAGTCCGTGGTCGAGGACGGAGACCCGTGCCTCGTCGTGTTCCTGCAGTGCGCCGTCGAGCCAGATCTTCACGCGTGGTTCCCTCCGCTTTCGCCGTACGTTCCCGATGCTACGGCCAGCAGGCGCGACGCCTTCAGCTCGGTCTCCTGCCACTCACGCTCGGGGTCGGAGCCCCAGGTGATGCCCGCCCCCGTGCCGAAGCGCAGCACACCCTCGGCTCGGTCGATCCAGAACGTGCGGATACCGACGGCCAGTTCGCCTGTCCCCCGGTCCGCGTCCACCCAGCCGATCCCGCCGCAGTACGGGCCCCGGGGCGCCGTCTCCAGGTCCTCGATGATCCTGAGCGCACTCGACTTGGGCGCCCCGGTGACCGAACCGGGCGGGAAGGTCGCGGCGAACAACTCGGGCCAGCCCGCGCCCTCGGCGAGCTCGCCGCGCACGGTCGACACCAGGTGGACGAGCCCCGGGTGCTTCTCGACCACGCACAGTTCGGGGACCGTCACGGAGCCGGTGGCGCAGACCCGGCCGAGGTCGTTGCGTACGAGATCGACGATCATCACGTTCTCGGCATGGTCCTTCTCCAGGAGGTCCGCCTCGGTGCGCCCCGTGCCCTTGATCGGCCCGGACTCCACGATCCGTCCGTGGCGGCGCAGGAAGAGCTCGGGGGAGGCCGTGGCGATCTCCACGCCGTGTTCCGGAAGCCGGATCGTCCCCGCGTACGGAGCGGGGTTGCCGTGCGCGAGCTCGGCCGTGAGGGCGTCCACGTCGGCGTCGGGCCCGATGGGCGCGCTCAGGACGCGGCAGAGGTTGGCCTGGTAGACCTCGCCGGCCGCGATGTGCTCGCGGATCCGCCGTACGCCCGCGGTGTAGGCCTCGCGGTCCAGGGAAGAGGTCCAGGCGTCCGGCACGGGCCCCCTCCAGCGCCCCGTACGCACGGCAGGCGCCTCGCGTACGTCGCCGAAGCGGGCGCAGACGAGACGGCCCTCGAAGTCGGCCGAGACGGCCCAGAAGCCGGTGGAGTCGAGGGCTGCGGGATCACTGGTGACATCGCGCAGATCGGTGGCGATGAGGCCGCCGAGGC
This sequence comes from Streptomyces mesophilus, assembly GCF_040300965.1. Lineage (GTDB taxonomy): Bacteria > Actinomycetota > Actinomycetes > Streptomycetales > Streptomycetaceae > Streptomyces > Streptomyces mesophilus_A. The sequence goes on from NZ_JBEPEW010000202.1 coordinate 7,564, forward strand.
GTGCCATGGGAGCGGGGTCGTGCACGGCTGCGAGTCTATGACCGGCTCTCCGGGCTCGCCCCGGGGCCGCCGCGAGCCGGTGTCAGGGCAGCACGCTGCGTAAACGAGTTTTTGTACTGGCCCTGGAATCCGCTACAGTTCAACACGTCGCCGGGACGCGAAAGCCCCCGGGGAGCAGGCGAACGTAGCTCAGTTGGTAGAGCGCAACCTTGCCAAGGTTGAGGTCGCGAGTTCGAACCTCGTCGTTCGCTCGGAAGAGCAGGGGGATCATTCCCGAACCCCCACACTCCTGGTGGAGTGGCCGAGAGGCGAGGCAACGGCCTGCAAAGCCGTCTACACGGGTTCAAATCCCGTCTCCACCTCCAAGCGCGATTAGCTCAGCGGGAGAGCGCTTCCCTGACACGGAAGAGGTCACTGGTTCAATCCCAGTATCGCGCACCAGCAGTACCGAACAGAGACAACTGAAGATCTTGGTCCGCAAGGATCCCCGCGCGATTAGCTCAGCGGGAGAGCGCTTCCCTGACACGGAAGAGGTCACTGGTTCAATCCCAGTATCGCGCACGCACCACTCACGACCTGCGGGTTGTGATCCCGCGCGATTAGCTCAGCGGGAGAGCGCTTCCCTGACACGGAAGAGGTCACTGGTTCAATCCCAGTATCGCGCACCATCAAGAAGCCCCCGGCCTGATCGGCCGGGGGCTTCTTCGTGCACGGGCTCGGGGCCCTGGGCTCAGGAGGAGAACAGCATCCGGCCGAAGCTCTTGTTCCGGTGGTGGCCGTGGTGGCCGTGCTGACCGCCGTGGTGCGGGGCTCCCCAGGCCGGGGCGGGCGGGGCCGGGTACGCCTGCGGGGCCGGCGCGGGCGGCGGAACCTGCTGGGACCATTGGGACTCGAGGCGGGTAAGCGACTCCAGCTCGCCGTAGTCCAGGAATATCCCGCGGCAGCCGCTGCACTGCTCGATCTGAACGCCATTGCGGTTGTACGTGTGCATCGGTGCATGGCACTTGGGGCACTGCATCGTGGGCTCAACTCCTCGCCGGTCGTGACGGTTTCACCGGAATCTTTGCCCGGCTTCGGTCCCCCGCAGACTACTTCGGGGATCTTCAGGTCAACTCGGCGGGTAGCGCGGCAATACGGTCACAGGCCCGCACCACCGACTCCTCCACCTCGTCGAGCGCTCTGTTCTCGCGTACGGCCTTCGCGACCGCGAGGGCGGCGGTCTGGACGGTGAGGGCCTTGGCGGGCACGTCGAGGGCGGGCCAGGGGTCCTCGTCGGCGGGCACGGCGGGGCCGTCGGCCGCGCGGTAGGCGCCGAGGAAACGGGCCCACTCGTCGGGCAGGAGGAGACCTGCCGCGTACCAGGCGGCGGGGCGGGCGAGGTCCCAGGCGGGGTCGCCCGTGCCCAGGTCGTCGATGTCGATGAGCAGCCAGCGGCCGTCGTGGCGCACGAGCTGGCCGAGGTGGAGGTCGCCGTGGCAGAGCGCAGCGGCATGCGTCAGGGGCGCTTCGGCGCGGGCCCAGGCGGGGAGCGTGGCCCAGGCGCGTTCGATGACGGCTGCTGCGGGGTGGAGGGCTGCTTCCCGCGTGGGAGACAGGGCGGCTCGCATACGGGACAGGGCGCGGGCGGCTTTCAGCGGGCCGCGCATGGGGGGCACAGGGCCCGGCAGTACGTCGACAGGGGTGCGGTGGAGCCGGGCGAGCAGGGTGCCTGCCGCTTCCCAGGGCGCGTGTTCGGGATGCTCGGGGTCGACGGGGGTGCCGTGCGGCCAGTACGTGAGGGGGCGGCCGTCGTATTCGGTCCGCAGGCTCGGCAGCGGTGCGAGCAGGATGCCCGTGAGCGCCGGGTGTGCGGCGACGGCGAGTTGGGCGTCGAGCCGCGCCCTTTCCGTATCGGAGGCGTGGGCTTTGACGACGAGTTCGCCGTGCCGCACCACGGTGCCGTCGGACCGGTCGGCGAGGACGGGTGTGCTGCAGGCGCAGTCCTGCGGCGCCGAATGCGCCCGTACACGCGCCGCTGTGCCCAGCGCCCGGACCAGCTCTGCGGACACGGCTCCCCCATAGGTCGTACGTACTGCGGGCAGGCTACGCGTCGTACCCCGGACAGCACACAGCCCGCGCAGCTCCCCAGCTGCGCGGGCCCTTTGTGCCGTCCGCCGCACCCCCGTCCCCACGGGGTTATGGCCGTGTGTCCCCGCCCGGACCGCTCTTCCGGGCCTGGGGCGCCGCTCAGCGCCCCAGCATCACGCCCACGGACGACGCCTGTGTGACCACTGCTTCCCAGCCGCCGAAGACGACGACGAGCAGGGCCGCCAGGGGAAGCACCATGGCCGTGGCCACCAGCGGGTGGCGCCGGCCGGAACGGCTGCCGCTGAACGCGGCGTACGCCTTACGTCCCTGCGTGCGGATCATCGCCCGCGCTACCGTGTCCGCCATGGTCCCTCTCCTGTCATGTCTGGCAGCGGCGAGTGTCTGACCTCGGGGGACGAGTGCTGCACTCGCCGCTTGACTTCAAATCTAGGGGCGCGGACCGCCCCGGTCGTCATGCCCTCGTACCGATTACCGGGCCTCCTGCAGGAGGACCCCCGCGCCCCTTTCGTACTCCCCTGGGTGGAGACGGGGTCCTAGGACTTGGGGTCTTCCCGGAGGGGTCGCTGTTCCTCGGAGGCGTGCTCGCGCGGGACCGGCTGCTCGACCAGCGCGAGGACGCGGGTGGCCATGAAGCGGGCCGTGCGCACCACGGAGCCGCTGCGCGTGACTTCGCTCACTTCGACCACACCCCGGCGCACCGCTGTTTCCACTCGGCGGCCGGCCCGGCTGGCCACCACCTCGTATGTCCTCGTCGTGTCACCGGCGTCCACGACTATCTCGACTCGATCGCCCTTCATACGCCCAATCCCCCTTCTGTGACGGCCCGTTGACGCACCGGGCACCCCGAACGGCCCTGGTCCGCAAGTCTTCTGACCACTCTTCAAGTCTCCCACCCGGCACTGACAATCGATCTGTCGCCGAAGGCGCGGCCTATGCGCGCGAATGAGCGCGAATACGTAAGCTGTGGCTCGTCATTCATGAGGGCGGCCAGGCAGCGGGGATGGACATGGCGATGATGCGGCTCCGGCGCGAGGATCCGCGGGTCGTCGGCTCGTTCAGGCTCCACCGGAGGCTTGGCGCGGGTGGGATGGGCGTCGTCTATCTCGGCTCCGACCGGCGGGGGCAGCGGGTCGCGTTGAAGGTGATCCGGCCGGATCTGGCGGAGGATCAGGAGTTCCGTTCGCGGTTCGCCCGTGAGGTGTCGGCGGCCCGCAGGATCCGCGGCGGCTGTACGGCCCGGCTGGTGGCGGCCGACCTCGAGGCGGACCGGCCGTGGTTCGCGACGCAGTACGTGCCCGGGCCCTCCCTGCACGACAAGGTGGCCGACGAGGGGCCGCTCACGGCGGCCGAGGTGGCCGCGGTGGGTTCGGCACTGTCCGAGGGCCTGGTCGCCGTGCACGAGGCGGGTGTGGTGCACCGCGACCTCAAGCCGTCCAACATCCTGCTCTCCCCCAAGGGCCCCCGGATCATCGACTTCGGTATCGCCTGGGCGACGGGTGCGTCCACGCTGACCCATGTCGGCACGGCCGTGGGCTCGCCCGGCTTCCTCGCGCCCGAGCAGGTTCGCGGGCAGGCGGTGACGGCGGCGACGGACGTGTTCTCGCTGGGTGCGACGCTCGCGTACGCGGCGATGGGCGACTCGCCCTTCGGGCACGGCAGTTCCGAGGTGATGCTCTACCGCGTGGTGCACGAGGAGGCGCAGCTGCAGGGGGTGCCGGATGCCCTGTCGCCGCTGATCCGGGCGTGCCTCGCGAAGGACCCCGAGGAGCGGCCGAGCACGCTGCAGCTGTCGATGCGGCTCAAGGAGATCGCCGCGCGTGAGGCGCAGTCGCCGACGGACAGCCGGCCCCCCGCGCCCCGGCGCGATGCGGACCGGCCGACGGCGCGCGTCGACGAGCGGACGCAGTCCGTGTCGCAGAGCCGTCCCGCTCCCGAGCGTCCGCGCCGCCCCGGTCCCACTCCCCCGCCGTCCACCGGCGGCGGTGCCCGGCCCGCCGCGGCCCGGCGTGCGCCGGCGCCGCGTGCGTCGCGTCCGG
>NZ_JBEPEW010000203.1:0-11678 GCF_040300965.1 Streptomyces mesophilus
CGACCGCCGCCGTGACGCGCTCACCGCCGCGGCGTACCAGGCCCGGCTCGGCGAACAGGCGGCGCTCGACGCGTTCGCCGCCGGCGCCCCCGCGGACCAGCGCGCCAAACTGCGCACCACCGTCACGGGCCCCGACGTCGCCACCGCCGACCGCTACCTCGCCCGCCTCACCGACCGGCCGACGCTCAGCGGCGACGAACTCGCGTACAACAGCGAGAAGATCGCCACCACGCTCACGGCCCGCGTCGACCAGCTGCGCAGCGTCGAGAACACCCTGGCCACCGACCGCATCGAGCAGCTGACGAAGCTCCGCGACGAGGACGTCACCGCACTCGAACTGCGGATCGCCCTGGTCGGCGCGCTCGCGCTGCTCGCCCTCGGCGTCTGCGTCGCCGTGGCCCGCACCCTCACCCAGCCCCTCGCGGTCCTGCGCCTTGGCACCGCCCGGCTCGAGAAGGGCCCGGGGTCCGAGGAGCCGGTGCGCTACACCGGGCGCAACGACGAGTTCGCCGCGGTCGTACGGTCCGTCAACGCGCTGTACGAGCACACCGCCAAGCTGCACGCACGGGTCGGCGTCCTGGAGGAGGACCGCAAGCACCTGGTCGGCGAACGCGAGAAGCTGGCCTGCGAGCGGGTCGGGCTCCGCAAGGAACTGGCCGCCGCGCGCGATGAGTTGCAGCGCGCCGAGGACAGCGTGCAGAGCACGTTCGTGAACCTGGCGCTGCGCACCCTCGGCCTCGTCGAGCGGCAGCTCGCCGTGATCGAGGGCCTGGAGGAGCGCGAGGAGGACCCCGAGCGCCTCGCCACGCTCTTCAAGCTGGACCACTTCGCCACGGTGATGCGCCGCCACAGCGAGAACCTCCTGGTCCTCGCGGGCGCCGAGCACAAGCACGCCGACCCGGGCCCGGTCCCGCTGGTCGATGTCGTACGGGCCGCGGTCAGCGAGATCGAACGCTATGAGCGGGTCCGTATCGCGTCCCTGCCGCCGCACGCCCACCTCGCCGGTTTCGCCGCCGACGACCTGAGCCACCTCCTGGCCGAACTCCTGGAGAACGCCACGTCGTTCTCGCCGCCCGACGCGGCGGTCGAGGTCTCCGGCTGGCTCCTGGAGAGCGGCGAGGTGATGCTCTCCGTCCAGGACGAGGGCATCGGCCTCACGCCCGAGCGCCTCCTGGCCGTCAACACCCGCCTTGCGGACTTCGACCCCGCCACCTTGCACACCGGCTCCGCCGACGGCGACGAGGGCCTGGGCCTCGGCCTGTACGTCGTGGCCCGGCTCGCCGCCCGGCACGGGGTGCGGGTCCAGCTGCGCGAGCAGAAGAACGGCGGGGTCGCCGCCGTCGCCGTCCTGCCCAAGCAGATCCTCGCGGCCGCCCCGGCCGCGGTGGTCACCCCCGGGGTGTCCTTCCCGGGCGCGCCGCCGGAGCTCCATCTGGCGGGGGCGGAGGCGGAGGCCAACTCCAATGAACTGGCGGGCCGTTCACGGTCGGTCCCCGCCGGAGCCGCCGACGCTTCCGAGGCGGTCGCATCGGGTGCCGGGGGCTCTACGGGTGCGGCTGATGAGGTCGTACGGGATGCAGGGGCCGATTCTGTACGAGGACCGGAGCTCGATTCCGTACGGGATCCAGAGCTCGATTCCGCACGAGAAGCGGAGACCGATTCCGTACGGGATGCGGAGACCGACTCCGTACGAGAAGCAGGCCCCGTAGCCGAACAGCGCGAGCCGGAGCCCGATCCCGAGCCGGAGCCGGAGCCGGAGCCGGAGCCCGAGCCGGAGCCGGACCCGTCCCCGTACCTGGAAGCGGAGCCGGCATTCGGCGGCGAGGACCTCGTGGCGGCGGCGTTCGGCGAGCGCGAGCCGCTGGGCGCAGGGGAGGCCCTCGACACCGGGAGGCCGTCGGACGAGCCCGAGCCCCTCGAGGCGACCGGGCCCGAGACCACCCTCGAACTCACCCTTCCCACACCCGAGTTGGACACCCCGCACCTCCTGCGCCCGACCCGGATCGAGGCCGTCCCCGACGACCACGCGCACGAGCGCGCCGAGGACGAGACCCCGCGCAGGGAGACCGAGGACGAGACCCCGAGCAGGGAAGCCGAGGAAGAGCCCCCGCGCACGGAGGCGCAGCCGGCACCCCGCGCCCCCAAGTGGGAGCGCGTCACCGACAAGGGGCTGCCCAAGCGCACCCCCAAGGTGACCGCGCCCGCTCCCGGGACCCAGGCCGCGCCCGCGCGCCCCAAGGGTGTGGACGCCGAGGCTCTGCGCCGCAGGCTCGCCGGTTTCCGCCAGGGCGCGGAGACCGGCCGCCGGGACGTCGAGGCCGAACTCGCGGACGGTCCGGAGACTCAGGACGGACCGGCAGCCCCGGGCGTCCCGCACCAGTCCGAAGCGCCACGAGCCGAAGCGCTGCGAGCCGAAGCGCCGCGTACCGACGCTCCCCGTACGGAAGCGCCGCGGACCCAAGCCCCACGGACCCAAGCACCACCCCAGACGGACCCGCAGCAAGAGACCACGGAACCGGGGGACTCACTCAAGGAGGCCCGCAGTTGACGGTGTCCAGCAAGCCCGGCGTGCCCGGTACCAGCGCGAGCACCGAGGCCCGCAACCTGCACTGGCTGCTGACGAACCTGGTGGACGAGGTCCCCGGCCTGCTCTCGGTCGCGGTGGTCTCCTCGGACGGACTGCTGCTGCTGTCCTCCGACCCCGGGCACGACGTTGACTCCGCGCCGGCCCCCACGGGCCCCCGCGGCTCCAGCGCCGACCTGGCCACCGTCGTCTCCGGCCTCGGCAGCCTCACCATCGGCGCGGCCCGCCTCATGGAGGCGGGCGGTGTGAAGCAGACCATGGTCGCGATGGACGAGGGCAGCCTCTTCGTGATGTCGATCAGCGACGGTTCGCTGCTCGGGGTGCACGCCACACCCGACTGCGACATGAGCGTGGTGGCGTATCACATGGCGCTGTTCGTGGGCCGCGCCGGACATGTCCTGACGCCCGAACTCCGCAGCGAGCTACGGCAGTCGAGGGAGAGGAGCCGGGTCCAGTGAGCACCGCGAAACTACCGGTGCGCGGTGCGGACCGCAGGCCCGCCCGGGTGCGCCCGTACTCGCTGACCGGCGGCCGCACCCGCTTCGGGCACGTCCTGCTCGTGGAGACCTTCGTCGCCGCGGTCCCCGCCCTGGAGGGCGGCCCGGACAACCGGCCGGAGCTCCCGCAGGGCAGCCTGCACACGAAGGTGATGCCGGAGCTGCGGGCCATCGTCGAGATCTGCCGCAGGATGCGTACGGTCGCTGAGATCGCCGCGCTGCTGAAGATGCCGCTCGGTGTGGTGCGCGTGCTGCTCAGCGACCTCGCCGACCAGGGAAGGATCCGGGTGTACGGGACCGGCCACGGCCCCGGGCAGCCCGACCGCGCACTGCTTGAAAGGGTGCTGAGTGGACTCCGTCGCCTCTGAGGCGCTCATAACCGCCGAGCCGTTCCCGGACACGGAAGAGGGCGCACAGGCCTGGCAGTTGGACCGAACGCGCGCACCCGTGGCCACGAAGATCGTGGTGGCCGGCGGCTTCGGCGTGGGCAAGACGACCCTGGTCGGATCGGTCTCGGAGATCACTCCGCTGCAGACCGAGGCCCTGATGACCCAGGCGAGCGCCGAGTCCGACGACCTGAGCGCGACCCCGGAGAAACTGACCACGACCGTGGCCATGGACTTCGGCCGGATCACGCTCGACGACGACCTGGTGCTCTACCTCTTCGGTACGCCGGGACAGCAGCGTTTCTGGTTCATGTGGGACGACCTGGTGCGCGGCGCGATCGGCGCCGTCGTCCTCGCCGACACCCGGCGCCTGGACGAGTGCTTCCCCGCGCTGGACTACTTCGAGAGCTGCGGTCTGCCGTACGTGGTGGCCGTCAACCACTTCGAGGGGACCGAGGAGTTCGCGGCCGCCGATGTGCGCGAGGCGCTGACCGTGCCCGAGCACATCCCGGTCCTGATCATGGACGCGCGGCGCCGCATCCCGGTGGTCGAGACCCTGCTCGCCCTGGTCGGCCACGCGCTCGACCTGACACCTGCCTAACCTCCGTACCGCTTCTGGGAGTTGCCCGCGTATGAGAAAGATCCTGATAGTCGGAGCCGGCCAGTCCGGCCTCCAGCTCGCCCTCGGTCTGCAGGCCGAGGGGTACGAGGTCACCCTGATGTCCAACCGCACGGCGGACGAGATCCGGGCCGGCCGGGTCATGTCCACGCAGTGCATGTTCCACACGGCGCTGCAGCACGAGCGCGACCTCCAGATCAACTTCTGGGAGTCCCAGGCGCCGCGCATCGAGGGCCTCGGCGTCTCGGTCGCCGGGCCCGAGTCCCAGCGCTTGATCGACTGGGTCGGGAAGCTCGACGGATACGCGCAGTCGGTCGACCAGCGCGTGAAGTTCGCCGGCTGGATGGAGACCTTCGCGCAGCGCGGCGGCCAGCTGGTCATCCACGGTGCGGCCGTCTCCGACCTCGACTACTTCTCCCGTACGTACGACCTGGTCCTGGTCGCGGCGGGCAAGGGCGAACTGGTCTCGATGTTCGGCCGCGACGCCGCCCGCTCGCCGTACGCCGAGCCGCAGCGTGCCCTGGCCGTCTCCTACGTCCACGGCCTCGGCACCCGCCCCGAGCACCCGGACTTCGACGCGGTCCGCTGCAACCTCGTCCCCGGCGTCGGCGAGCTCTTCGTCATGCCCACCCTGACCACCTCGGGCCGCGCGGACATCCTCTTCTGGGAGGGCATCCCCGGCGGCCCGCTCGACGTCTTCCAGGGTGTCAAGGACCCCTCCGAGCACCTGGCGCTCACCTTGGAGCTGATGGAGCGCTTCACGCCCTGGGAGTACGCCCGGGCGACGAAGGTCGAACTGACCGACGCCAACGGCACCTTGTCCGGCCGCTACGCCCCCACCGTCCGCAACCCCATCGGCCGGCTGCCCGGCGGCGGCCTGGTCCTCGGCGTCGCGGACGTGGTCGTGGCCAACGACCCGATCACGGGCCAGGGCTCCAACTCGGCCTCGAAGTGTGCGGATGCGTACCTCTCCTCGATCATCGAGCACGGGGACCGGCCGTTCGACGAGACCTGGATGCAGTCCACCTTCGACCGCTACTGGTCCACGGCCCAGCACGTCACGAAGTGGACCAACGCGATGCTGTCCCCGCCGCCGGAGCACGTCCTCAACCTGATCGGCGCGGCAGGCGACCTCCAGCCGGTCGCCAACCGCTTCGCGAACGGCTTCAACGACCCCGCGGACTTCGAGGAGTTCTTCTACGAGCCGGAGAAGGCGGGGGCGTATCTGTCCTCGGTCGCAGGGGGTTGACCTGCGTCAGCGCTGAGCTGTATCCGTACCCCTCTGGGGATCAGGGGGGTACGGGGATGTCGCGGAAGACGTATGTCACGAAGGACCTGGTGCGCTACGTGCCGATGCGTCGGAGGCTGTGCGTGGCGGCGCTTGCTGCGACGGCGGTGATCGAGCTGATCGCCTTCGCGACGGCGGACGACTTCGGGTTCGAGGGCACGGGCCGCCTGGCCCAAGTGGCCCTCGCCGTGGGCCTGCCCGCTCTGTTCGCCTTCGTGGAGGTGGCCGGCTGGAAACGTCAGGTGTGCGCGTTCGCGGACGCGGCCCAGATCGTTCCGATTCCGGCGCTGCTCGGCCGGGAGGGCGAACAGCGCCGGCTGCTGCGCAAGACGTCACTGTTCGGGGTGGGTGTGGGCGTGACGTTCTCGCAGGCGCTCGCCATCCAGGCCGACTGGCCGATAGCCGCCCTGGGCTGCCTGGCCGGACTGCTGGTCACACTGGTGAGTACGGAACGGGTCCGCGCGTGGGAGCGCCGCAACGACGTTCACCTGTGGGTTTTTCCCCCCACGGTCAGCTGGGGGCGGGCCGACAAGAAGGGGTACTACTCGACCCCGGCAGCCAACCCAGCCATCAGTCAGGGCGCCCGATAGCCCGTGCGCGCCGCCGCCTCCGGATCCGGCCGCACCACCCCCAGTACCGGCCGCCCGCCGACCGGCCCGACCGCCACGCGCGCGCCCGGACGCGGCGCGTCCACCACCTTGCCGGCGCCGATGTACAAAGCCACGTGCACCGCGTCCGGGCCGTACACCACCACGTCCCCCGGCCGAACGGACCGCAGCGGGACCTTCCGCAGGGAGGACCACTGATCGCGTCCCGTACGCGGAATCCGTACCCCCGCCCGCTCCCACGCCGCCGACGTGAGCCCGGACGCGTCGAACGCCCTGGGGCCCCGAGCCCCCGAGGCGTACGGCTTTCCCACCTGGGCCAGAGCCCACCGCACCGCCGCCGCCCCGCCTCGGGAAGGCGCCGCCGAAGCGCCCGGGCCCGGCAGCGCACCGGACGCCAGGAACGCCGCCTGGGCCGAAGCCGCCCCCGACTGCTCCAGCTTCCGCACCTCGGCGATCTGCTGCGCACTCACCGAAGCAAGGAGTTTCTCCACGGCCTTGAGCTTGGTGACCACCGCGTCCCGCTGCTTCTCCTGCCGCCCCGCCAGGACCTGCTGCTTGTCCAGCGCCTGCCGCGCGGCCCTCGCGAGACGGTCGGCCTGCTGCTCGCCGGCCGTCAGGCGGCCCAGCGTCTCCACCCGCTCGCGCGCAAGGCGTCCGATCACATGCTTCTGGTCGAGCGCCGTCTGCGGGTCGGGTGCGAGCAGCAGCCGTACGTACCCGTCGAAGCCGCTTCTGCCCTGGTACTGCTGGCGCGCGAGCCGTCCCGCCGCAATGCGGCTGTCGCTCAACGCGAGCCGGGCGCGCGAGAGTTCGTCGTTCCGCTTCTTCGTCTCGGCCGTCTGCTTCTTCAGCTGTTCGGCCGTCGCGTTGTACGTCTCGGTCGCCTGCTCCGCCGACCGGTACAGCTTCTGCATCTCGGTGAGCAGCCCGGCCACGGTCTTCTCGCCCGGCGCCACGGCATCCGCGCTCGGGAACGGGGAGGCGAACAGGGAAGCGCCCGGCTCCGCGGACGGTGGAGCACTCGGCTCCGCAGCAGCCGACTCGCCCGGCTCCGGAGCCGACCGGGCGGCCCCGCCCGCCGGCACCACCACACCGGCCGCGACCACCGCCGCCGCACACACCAGTCGCAGCACTCTGCCTGACACGTCATCACCTCCGGCCCCGGGGCGCCGACCACCCCAGGAGGAGCATGCGTTGTCGGCAGGCTGAAAAGCCTACAACTGGGCGGTATGGGGCATGCCGCTCACTCATTCAGCGGGACCGGCTCCGGGGTCCGCTCCTGGACCCGCTCCTGGACCCGCCCCTTGCCCCGGCTTGGACCACGGCCACTTCAGACGCCCTGTCTCCGCGTTCCCGCCCGCGTCGTACTCGTACCGCCACAGCTGCCGCACCCCGCGCCGTCCCGCCGCCACCCGCCGGTAGACCACGGTCGTGGCGGGGGAGTCGTCCGTGGCCGGGACCGGGATCTTGTACAGCTTGGGCGGATGGCCGGTCGGGCCCGTGAGGACGTCGAGGGTGCGGCCGTCCATCGGGCCGCCGAAGAAGGAGATCGGGTCGCGGTTCACCAGGCCAGTGTCACAGTTCGCGCACCGGGACGCCGATTCGCGGGAGGCCGGCTCACAGCAGGTGGGCCGCGTCGCTCACCAGGGGCAGCACCCTGCGGGCGAGCGAGCCCGCCGGACCGTCCGCGGTTTCCATGGCGAGGGCCGAGCGCAGCACCGTGGCCGTCTGCTCGTCTGAGGCCGCGGTCGCGGTCAGCAGGGCGAGGAACTGATCGAGCAGCCAGTCCCGCAGCTCTCCGGCCGGGGGCTGCTTGTCCTCGTCCAGCCAGATGAGCGAGGCCGCTTCGACTGCGGAGATCCATGTCCGTACGAGCAGGTGCAGACGCGGACTCGGTGCGGTGACCGGCATATGCGCCAGGATGCTGGCCGCGGCGGTGCGCCGGACCTCGTCGACTATCGCGGTCGTACGGGAGGTGCAGACGACGCTGCCGCCCTGCAGCAGCGCCGAGAAGCCCGTGTCATGGGAGTCGACGAAGGCGAGATAGCGGTCGAGTGCCCGGCCGAGGCGCTCGGTGAGCGGTCCCGTGGACGGCTCGTCGAAGCACTGCTCCAGCTCATCGGCCGCGGAGCGCAGCGCCGCCTCGTACAACTGCTGCTTGCCGCCCGGGAAGTAGCGGTAGACGAGCGGCCGCGAGACCCCGGCGGCCTCGGCGACATCGTCGAGCGAGACCTCCTCCGGGGCCCGGTGCGCGAACAGCCCGAGCGCCGCTTCGAGCAGCTGGCTGCGGCGCTCCTCGACGCTCAGGCGCCGGTACGCGGGAGCCGGGGAGGAGGCAGCGAGGGGAGCGGACGCCGGGGACATGACCGAAGCGTAATCCGCCCGCGTCCGCCGTACCCCTGTGCGGTTCACCTCAGGCCAGCAGACCGGAGCTCTTCCACAGCCGGCGCCCGGGGCCCTGGAGGACCCCGATGTCGTCGAGGAAGTCGGTCAGCCGCTTGGCGCCCGTCTGCATCACCTCGCGCCGGTGCCCGCTCGCCTTGACCTGCGCGAGGGCTTCGCGGCGGTCGAGGCCGACGTCCGTGTAGACCTGCGGGTTCACGAACGCGATCGAGAACACCTTGGCCGCCTCGCCGGAGCTGAGCCGGGTCAACTCCCGCTCCCAGCGCGGCGCGGTCACCATCTGGCGCCGCAACTCCTCGCGGGCGTAGCGCACATGGCGGGCCTCCTCGACCACATGGATCCGCGTCACTCCCCGCACGATCGTCTGCACCCGCTCGTCCGGGAAGGTCAGCCGCTGCATCCAGTCGAGGATCTCCTCGCCGAGCAGCGTGCAGGCGAAGGAACCGGGCGTGGTGGAGACGGTCTTGAGGACGCGCGCCAGATTGTGGTTGATCTTGCTGACGGGGTACACCTTCGCCCCGCCCTTCTTGATCATGCGTGCGAACATCATCGAGTGCCGGCACTCGTCCGCGATCTCGGTGAGGGCGTAGCGCACATGGGCGCTGTCCATCGGCTTGTCGTAGATGTGGCGCACGAGCAGCTGCATCAGGATGATCTCGAACCAGATGCCGAGCGACGCGAGCGAAGCCGCCTCGTAGCGCGCCAGTTCCATCCGCTGCTCCTCGGACATCCGCTTCCACAGCGGGGTGTCGTAGAGCGAGACGAGCTCCGGCGGCCAGAACCACTTGCCTTCCTCGAGCGGAGCGTCCCAGTCCAGCTCCTTGTCCGGGTCGAAGGAGTGCTTGGCGGAAGACTCGAGGAGCCGCTCGGCGACGTGTTCGCGGTCCTTGAGCAGGCCGAGCGCGTCCCTGAGGGCGTGGCTCGTGCCCGCTTCCGTCATGGTCGTCATGGCGGTTGCCACCTCGTGACTCGGTTACCGGGGGTCACCACTTATGAGACTGCTTGTCAGCAAGGCCGTCAATCCCCTGCGCGCGACTTGTTGACCGCGCGTCTACCACCGTGTGAATCTGCCAACTATCCGGTCCTGCAAGGCGAGTCGGGGTCCGCCCGGACCCTGTCCGCGAGGCGAAGGAGCCGCCCGTGTCGACGTACGACCGCTATATCCAGCCCCCCGCGGAGCCCATCTGGCAGATCCCCGCGACGGGCGCGGCCCGCTTCAACTGGGAGTACGACGACGGGCGTGAACGCCTGCTCGCGCTCTACCAGAAGGGCAAGGACAAGCAGTGGGACGGCGCCAAGCGCATCGACTGGGACATCGAGGTGGACCCGTACGACCCGCTCGGCACCCCGGACGAATCCCTGTCCCTGTACGGCACCCGCCACTGGGCGAAGCTGACCGAACGCGACAAGGGGGAGCTGCGGCAGCACTTCGCCTCCTGGCAGTTCAGCCAGTTCCTGCACGGTGAACAGGGCGCGATGATCTGCGCGGCCCGCATCGTCGAATCCGTCCCCGACCTGGACGCGAAGTTCTACTCGGCGACGCAGACCATGGACGAGGCCCGGCACGCGGAGATCTTCGGCCGCTTCCTGCACGACAAGGTGGGCATGGCCTACCCGATCAACGACAACCTCCAGTCCCTGCTCGGCGACACCCTGCGCGACTCGCGCTGGGACATGCCGTACCTGGGCATGCAGGTCCTCATCGAGGGCCTGGCGCTCGCGGCCTTCGGCATGATCCGCGACACGACCGACAAGCCGCTGCCGCAGCAGATCCTCGCGTACGTGATGCAGGACGAGGCCCGGCACGTGGCCTTCGGGCGGATGGCGCTGCGCGACTACTACAAGCAGCTCACGGACGCGGAACTGCGCGAACGCGAGGAATTCGTCATCGAGGGCTGCTACTTGATGCGCGACCGGCTGCGCGGTGTGGAGGTCCTGGAGAACTTCGGCATCCCGAAGGCGGAGGCCGAGGAGTACAGCGAGCAGTCCGAATTCCTGGCCCTGTTCCGCCAGTTGCTCTTCTCCCGCATCGTCCCGTGCGTCCGCGACATCGGCCTGTGGGGCAAACGCCTCCAGGAGGCGTACGTGGACATGGGCGTCTTCGAGATGGGCAACCAGAATCTGGACCAGCTCATGGCGCAGGACGAGGAAATCGCGGAGAAGCTCGACGCGGAACGCTTCGCCGCCGAGGAGGCGGCCCGGGTGGAGGAGGTGGGCGAGGCGATCGTGCAGGGGGCCGAGAGCTGACCCCCGGGGAAACTCGCTGCCCTCCGCGGCCCCCGCCGGGCATCATCGCCCCATGACGACGTCCGAGCACGCACCCGCACCGCATCGCGCCGCCGCCCGCCGCAGCCTCGAAGCCCTCGCGCTCGGGGATGCGTTCGGCGAGCGGTGGTTCCCGCTGTTCCGGGAGCCCAAGGACGCCTACGAGCAGATACGGGCCCGGCGGATGCCCCAGGAGCCGGACTGGCACTGGACCGACGACACCGCCATGGCGCTCGGCATCCAGCGGGTCCTCGACCAGTACGGCGAGATCCGGCAGCAGGAGCTCGCCGAGTCCTTCGCGCTGATCTACGACGCCGACCCGGCGCGCGGCTACGGGTACGGGATGCACCAGCTCCTGCCGCAGGTGCTGACCGAGCCGGCCGAGTGGCGCCGGTTGGGCGGTGAGCTCTTCGAAGGGCAGGGCTCGCTCGGCAACGGTGCGGCCATGCGCGTCGCCCCGCTCGGCGCCTGGTTCGCGCACGACCTCCAACGCGTCGCCCAACAGGCCGAGTTGTCCGCCCAGGTCACCCATGCCCACCCGGACGGCAGCGCGGGCGCCGTGGCCGTCGCGGTGGCAGCCGCCCTGTCCGTACGCGGTGAGCTGGACCTCCGTACGGTTGCCGAGGCCACTCCCGCGGGCCCGGTGCGGGACGGACTCGAACGGGCCGCGGACCTGCCGTTCACGACGGAACCGTGGCGGGCCGCCGACCTCCTCGGCAACGGACAGCGCATACGCGCCGACGACACCGTCCCCTTCGCGCTCTGGTCCGCCGCCCGCCACCCCGACGACCTGGTGTCCGCGCTGTGGACCACGGCCGAGGGCTTCGGCGACGTCGACACGACCTGTGCGATCACCGGGGGTGTGGTGGGCGCCCGCACCGGCATCGACGCGGTCCCGGCCGCATGGCTCGAGCGACGCGAACCGGTGCCGGGCGGCCCTGCGGCGTGAGGCCTAGCGCCTGCCTCGCGCGCCCGGCCACCCCTCCTGCCGCTGCGGCCACTCCTCCTGCCGCTGGGGCCACTCCTCC
>NZ_JBEPEW010000204.1:0-11573 GCF_040300965.1 Streptomyces mesophilus
ACCGCACGCGACAAGCGGGGGCCTGGGGGCAAGGCCCCCAGAAAGGGGGCCGGGGGGCGAAGCCCCCAGCGGGGGCCCGGGGGCAGAGCCCCCGCGACCACAACCGACCGCCCCCACCCCGGGACCCGAGGGCCAAGCCCCGGTTCCAGGAACGGGCGAGCAGGGGAAAAGCCGCCCACCGCAGGCGCACCCGAACCACGTCCCGCAACGAGAGCGCACCCCGAGGCCACACCCGAACGGGCACGCGAACCATCCGCGAAGAACACCCAGTTCGCGCAGGTGAAGCCCGTGATAAAGCAAACATAAGGCTCTGTTACGGTTGCCGGAAATTCACACTGCTCGCACAAGGAACACGATGACCACTCCGCCGCCGCCCGGCCCCGAGTCCCCCTGGGCCCCGCCGCCCGCCGACGCTGCCGGTCCGTACCAGGCGTTTCCCCCGCCGCCGCCCGGCGCCGGCTACCCGATGGCCCCGCCGCCGGGCCCGTTCATGCAGCCGCGCAACGGTCTGGGCACGGCCGCTCTCGTCACGGGCATCATCGGCCTCGTCCTCGCGGTCACCATCGTGCTGTTCTGGGTCGGCGCCATCCTCGGTGTGCTCGGACTCGTCTTCGGTTTCATAGGCATGGGCCGCGCCCGCCGCGGTGAGGCCACCAACAAGGGCGCCGCGCTCGCCGGTGCGATCACCGGCGGTATCGCCGTGGTCGTCGCCATCGCCGTGCTGGCCTTCACCGTGTGGTTCGTCAACGAAGCCGGCGAAGAGCTCGACAAGGCCATCAAGGACGCTTCCTCCTCCGCCCCGAAGGACCCGACCGCAGAGGCCACCGACGCCGGCGAGGAGGCCCCGGCCGACTCCGCGGACTCCGGCGACCCGGCCGTGTTCGGCGACTCCTACGAGTACGAGGACGGCGTCCTCGTCACGGTCTCCGAGCCGAAGGCGTACACGCCGGACCAGTACGCCGCGGGCCACGAGAAGGGCAACAAGGCCTTCCAGTTCACGATCACGATCGAGAACGGCAGCAAGGAGAAGCTCGACATCTCCGGCGCCTTCCCCAGCCTGCGTGACGGCGAGGGTGCCGACACCGAGATGATCTTCGACGGCTCCAACGGCACCAAGCCCTTCGAGGGCACGGTCCTGCCCGGCAAGAAGGCCACCGCCAAGTACGCCTTCTCCGTCCCGGCCGGCGCCGAGAAGGAGCTCCAGCTGGAGATGAGCCCCGAGATCCTCGAGTACGACGACGCGATCTGGACGGGCTCCGCCAAGTAACTCCCCCACGGGTCCCGGGACCTCGGACCCTACGACGACGGGTCCTTCGGCGCAGGAATCAGGCAGGAATCCGGCTAAGGCGGCCATAAAAGGCTGGCACCTTGGTCAGGTCCCCGTTTCCGGCACCGAAGGGCCCGTTCGTCATGATCCCGCCGACGTACCTGCCGGCCCTGCGCCACGGCCTCGCGACCGCGGCCCTGGTGCTCGCGGTGGTCGCCGTGCTCGCCTCCGTGACCGGCATCGGCTCGGCCGGCCGTGAGCACCATGCGACGGACCGCGGTACCGAGGTGCATGTGAGCCCCTGCCCGCGGGACACCGGCGCCGACACCGACTTCCACGAGCAGGACATCGTCATCCCGTAAGGCAGACCTGAGGCCGTACGCATCAGACAGACCTGAGGCCGCACGCGTCAGGCAGGCCCCGCGCCCGTACGCATCAGACAGACGCCGCGGCCGTACGCGTCAGGCAGGCCCCAGCACCGTACGAGCCCTCAGAGCTCGACCGAAGCCGCCACCGGCAGATGATCGCTCCCGGTCTCCGGCAGCGTCCACGACTTCACCGGCTCCATCCCGCGCACCATGATCTGGTCGATCCGCGCCATCGGGAACGACGCCGGCCAGCTGAACCCGAACCCGTCCCCCGCCGCACCCTGCGTGGAGCGCAGCTGGGAGGTGACCGGGGACAGGGCGCGGTCGTTCATCGTGCCGTTGAGGTCGCCGAGCAGGATCAGCTTGCGGACCTTGTCGTCGCGGATCGCGACACCGAGCGCCTCCGCGCTGTTGTCACGCTGACCGGCGGTGAAGCCGGCGTTCAACTTGACGCGTACGGACGGCAGATGGGCCACGTAGACCGCGAACTCGCCCTTCGGCGACTCGACGGTGGTGCGCAGCGCACGGGTCCAGCCCATCTTGATGTCCACGGACCGGCTGTCGCTGAGCGGGTACTTGCTCCAGACGCCGACGGTGCCTTCGACCGCCCGGTACGGATAGGTCTCGGCCAGGACCTTCTTGTACGTGGGCAGCGCCTCGCCGGTGAGTTCCTCCAGGGCCACGACCTGGGCGCCGGACGCCGCGATCTTGCGGGCGGTGCCCTCGGGGTCGGAGTTCTCGGCGTTGACGTTGTGGGTCGCGACCGTGAGGTCGCCGCCGGCGGAGGATTTGTCGAAGATCAGGCCGCCGAAGAGGTTCACCCACACAAGTGCCGGGAGCAGCACGGCGATCAGAGCCGTGGCCGACCTGCGGACCACGGCGAGCACGAGCAGCACCGGCACGAAGAGTCCCAGCCACGGCAGGAAGGTCTCGGTGAGCGAGCCGATGTTGCCGATGCGGTTGGGGATGCGCGAGTGCAGCGCCATGATCAGGGCGAGCAGCACCGCGAGGCCCGCGACGACGAGACCCCGGCGCCACACGGACCGGTCCCGGAAGCCTCTGCGCCAGTCGTCGAGCAGGCGCCGGACACGGGAGCGGTGCTCAGGCCCCGAGCCGCTGGTCCCCGTCTCCGTCATATACGCCTGCGCCATACCGTCGCCTCATTCGCCGTGCACACCGTCCTCGTACCCGTTCGACCCTAGGTGATGGCGGTGCCGTGCCTTGCCGTCACACCTTCAACGGGGAGAGCGTCCCCGGGACGGCCGTACTGCTACGAGGACGGTGGGCGGCGGCGGGCAGTTCCGTCTTACCGGCGGTCACGGGCCGCTGTGACGAAACCCGCACATCAGAGGCGTATCGCCGCCGGCATCGAGCCCCGGGCCCTCAGACCCGCAGCCCTTCGATCACGGTGTCCACGACGGTCTCCGAGAGGCCGTCGGGCAGGGGCGCGTCGTGGCTGAGGATGGTGCGCGTGAGCAGGGGGCCGGTGAACAGGTCGGCCATCAGCGAGAGATCGACGTCGCCGCGGAGCTCGCCCGACTCGATCCCGCGCTTGAGCACCTGAGTGAGCCGGGCGCGGCGGGTGGCCACGATCTCGGCGTGGTAGAGGTCCCACAGCTGCGGATAGTTCTTGGCCTGGGCGAGCAGGCTCTGCAGCAGCGCGGACGAGCGCTTGGCGAGACCTCGGTGGCGGATCCCCTCGAGGATGACGACGAGATCATCCCGTACGGACTCACCGGGAAGCTCCTGGTCGGGGGCGTCCACCACGCGCATGACCTCGACGAAGAGCTCTTCCTTGCCCTTCCAGCGGCGGTAGATGGTGGCCTTGCCGACACCGGCTGTGCGCGCGATGCGCTCGATGGACATGTCACCGAGCGAGACGCCCTCCTCCAGGAGGCTCATCACGCCCTCGATGATGGCCCGTTCGACCGCCTCGCTGCGCGGCCGCCCGCGCACGGCCGGGGACCGGCTCTCCTCGTGCCACGGTTCCGGCCGGTCCATCGAGCTCATGCGCCGCGCTCCCCATTCTGTGTGCGTACGCGTACGGCCCCCTGCGCACGCGTACGCCATTGTCGTGCAGCCGGGGGCTACCGGCCCGCACCCACCGGCTCGGACGCCTCGGACGGCTCGTTCTCGTCCTTCGGCGGGCGGCCCGGCAGGAACAGGGCGACCACCACGACACCGATCAGGGCGACGCCCGCTCCGCACAGGGCGGTGATGTGCATCGCGTCCAGGAAGGCGTTGTAGGCCGGGGCGACGAGCGCTTCGCCGCGTTCGCCGAGCGAGCGCG
This sequence comes from Streptomyces mesophilus, assembly GCF_040300965.1. Lineage (GTDB taxonomy): Bacteria > Actinomycetota > Actinomycetes > Streptomycetales > Streptomycetaceae > Streptomyces > Streptomyces mesophilus_A. The sequence continues at coordinate 3,926 of NZ_JBEPEW010000204.1, forward strand.
CGACGCCGAGCGTCGCCTCGATCGACTCGCCGGCCGCGTGCTGCGCCTCGGGCGGCAGCGCGGTGAGGTGGCCCTCGATGCTCGAGCGGTACGAGGCGGAGAGCACCGAGCCGAGGATCGCGATCCCGAGCGCACCGCCGACCTGCCGGAAGGTGTTGCTGAGCGCGGAGGCCGAACCGGCCTTCTCGCGCGGCAGGGCCTGCATGATCACGACGCTCACCGGGGTCATGATGTGCGCCATCCCCGCGCCCATCAGGAAGAAGATCACTTCGAGCAGCCAGATCGGGGTGTCCGCGTCCAGGGTCGCGAACGCGGCGAGCGTGGCGGCGATCACCGCGAGACCGGCGGTGCACACGGCCTTGTTGCCGAAGCGGTCGACGACGAGCCGGGCGCGCGGCGCGAAGATCAACTGGGCGGCGGCCAGCGGGATCAGGAGCAGACCGCTCTGCAGCGGGCTGTATCCGCGCACGCTCTGCAGATAGAAGACGGAGAAGAAGGTGACGCCCATCATCGCGAAGAAGACCAGGGCGATGGCGCCGATCGCGGCGGAGAACACCTTGTTCTTGAAGTAGGTGACGTCGATGGACGGGTGGTCGCTGCGCTTTTGGTGCAGCACGAACAGGACGAGCACGACGAGCCCGGCGGCCATGGTGGCGAGCACCAGCGGGTCCGCGAAGTCGGCGATACGGCCGCCTTCGATGATCCCGTAGACGAGCAGCACGAGACCGAGGATCGACAGGAGCACACCGAGCGGGTCGATACGGCCCGGGCTCGGGTCCTTGGAGTCCGGCACGAGCACGACCATCAGGACCAGGGCCAGCGCGACGATGGGCACGTTGATCAGGAACACCGAGCCCCACCAGAAGTGGTCGAGCAGCAGTCCCCCGGTGATGGGACCGATCGCGATGGCGAGACCGACGCCGGCGGCCCAGATGCCGATGGCCTTGGGCTGCTCCTCGCGTTCGAAGACGTTCATCAGGATCGCGAGCGTCGCGGGCATCACGAAGGCGGCGCCCAGACCCATTACGGCACGGAACGCGACGAGCATCGCCGGTGATCCGGACTCGGCCGCGAGCAGCGAGCCGACACCGAACACGACGAGACCGGCGAGCAGCATCTTCTTGCGCCCGAGCCGGTCGCCGAGCAGTCCGGCGGTGAACAGCATGCCGGCGAAGACCAGCGTGTAGGAGTTGATCGCCCACTCCAACTCGCCCTGGCTGGCGCCCAGTCCGGTGGGTTCGGGTTCGGAGATGGTCTTGACCGCGACGTTCAGGATCGAGTTGTCGAGCACCACGATCAGCAGGCTCAGCATCAGCACACCGAGGATCGCCCAGCGGCGCCGGTGCACTGCTTCCGGTATGCGGGGTGGTGTGGCGGGAGTCGTCGTCATACGGACGAGCGTAGACCCATTTCGATACGACACCGTCTCGTATTGGAAAGTCTTAAGGAGTCTTTACCTGGGGGCCCACGGGACGGCCTCAAGGGGTGCCCTAGCCCCGACCGCCCCCGGGATGCCACCATGGGAGGTGATCCGGGGACGCCGTGAGGGCGCCTCGAGATGACTGAAGGAGCCGTTGCCATGACGCAGTTTTCGGCTGCCCAGACGCCTGCCCCGCAGCAGGCGGTATCCGACAGCAGCAAGGCGCTGTACGGGGGCAAGTCCAACCGCCGTGTCACCGTCCGCGATCTGATCGCCGCCAAGGAGCGCGGCGAGAAGTGGCCCATGCTCACCGCGTACGACGCGATGACCGCCTCCGTCTTCGACGAGGCCGGCGTACCCGTCCTGCTCGTCGGCGACTCGATGGGCAACTGCCACCTCGGGTACGACACCACCGTCCCCGTCACGCTCGACGAGATGACCATGCTCTCGGCCGCGGTCGTACGCGGCACCTCGCGGGCCCTGGTCGTCGGCGACCTGCCGTTCGGCTCGTACCAGGAGGGCCCGGTGCAGGCGCTGCGCTCGGCGACCCGCCTGGTCAAGGAGGCCGGCGTCGGGGCCGTGAAGCTGGAGGGCGGCGAGCGCTCGCTCGCGCAGACCGAACTCCTCGTGCAGTCCGGCATCCCCGTGATGTCCCACCTGGGTCTGACCCCGCAGTCCGTGAACACCATGGGCTACCGGGTGCAGGGCCGCGGCGACGAGGACGCCCACCGGCTGCTTCGCGACGCGAAGGCGGCTCAGGACGCCGGCGCGTTCGCCCTGGTCCTCGAACTGGTACCGGCCGAGCTCGCGGCCGAGGTCAGCCGCTCCCTGCACATCCCGACCGTCGGGATCGGCGCGGGTCCCGACTGCGACGCACAGGTCCTCGTCTACACCGACATGATGGGCCTGACCTCGGGCAAGATGCCGCGCTTCGTGAAGCAGTACGCGGATCTGCGGGCGCAGATGGTGCGCGCCGCGCAGGAGTTCTCCGAGGAGGTCGTGGGCGGCACGTTCCCGCGCGAGGAGCACAGCTTCCACTGATCACCGCCCCCTGAACCGCTGCGGCACCACGCGGGCCCGCCGACTTTCCCCCGGTCGTGCGGGCCCGTCGCCATTCCTCCAGGCCACCGGTCTCCTCGGTCGTGCCGCCCCGTCGGGCCGTCGGCCTCCCCGGTCGCGGGGCCCGTCACCTCTCCTCCGACGTAGCCCCCGACCTGCCCGGATCGGCGGAATATCGGTCTCCGCCCACCCCTGTCGGTGACGTGTCGGTGGCCTGTCGGCGGGGCGCTCCAGAGTTGTCGGCATGACGCGATCCGACAAGAACTCGATCCCCGGCGGCAACGCCGTCACCGTACGAGGACTGGTCAAGCACTACGGCGAGACCAAGGCCCTTGACGGCGTCGACCTCGACGTCCGCGAAGGCACCGTCCTCGGTGTGCTCGGCCCGAACGGCGCCGGCAAGACCACCCTCGTACGAGTCCTCTCCACCCTCATCCAGCCCGACGCGGGCTCGGCCTTCGTGGCCGGGTACGACGTCCTCACCCAGCCCCGGCAGCTGCGCCGCAAGATCGGCCTGACCGGTCAGTACGCCTCGGTCGACGAGAAGCTCTCCGGCTTCGAGAACCTGTACATGATCGGGCGGCTGCTCGACCTGTCCAAGGTCGGCGCCAAGAAGCGGGCCAACGACCTGCTCGAGCGCTTCTCCCTCACCGAGGCCGCCAAGCGCACCGCCGGCACGTACTCCGGCGGTATGCGCCGCCGTCTCGACCTGGCCGCCTCGATGATCGGCCAGCCCGCCGTCCTCTACCTGGACGAGCCGACCACCGGTCTCGACCCCCGTACCCGCAACGAGGTGTGGACCGAGGTCAAGCGCATGGTCGGCGAGGGCGTGACCGTCCTGCTCACCACCCAGTACATGGAGGAGGCCGAGCAGCTGGCCTCCGAGCTCACCGTGATCGACCGCGGCCGGATCATCGCCGAGGGCGGGATCTCCGAGCTCAAGGCGAAGGTCGGCGGCCGCACCCTGCGCATCCGCCCGGCCGATCCGCTGCAACTGCGCACGATGGCCGCCGACCTGGACGCCTCGGGTCTGACCGGCCTCGCCACGGCGACCGTCGACGCCGAGACCGGCACGGTCATCGTGCCGGTGCAGAGCGACGAGCAGCTCACCGCGATCGTGGCCCATCTGGCCGGCGCCGGTTTCCAGCTCGCCGACATCGCCACCGAACTGCCCAGCCTGGACGAGGTGTTCCTCTCGCTGACCGGCCAGAAGGCCAGTGCTCCGCAGGACGCGCCCGCCCGTGAACTCGAGGAGGCCGCCGTATGAGCACCGCAACCCTCAACAAGCCCGAATCGCTCGACCAGCCGCCTCTGCACGCCGGAGAGGCCGACGGCCGTATCGGACTGCGGGCCAATCTGCGTCACACCGGCGCCCTGATCCGCCGCAACCTGCTGTGGATCAAGAAGGACCCGGAGTCGATGTTCGACGCCCTCCTGATGCCGGTCGTCTTCACCCTGCTCTTCGTGTACGTCTTCGGCGGCTCGATCGGCAAGGCGATGGGCGGCGGCCAGGACGCCTACGTCCAGTACGTGATCCCCGGCATGCTCGCGATGATGTCGATGTCGATCGCCCAGGCCGTCGGCACCGGCTTCAACGAGGACTTCCACAAGGGCATCATGGACCGCTTCCGGTCCCTGCCCATCGGCCGCGGCTCGGTCCTGTTCGCGAAGATCTCCGTCGAGATCATGCGGCAGCTGGTCGCCATCGCCGTCCTGATGCTCGTCGCGGTCCTCGTGGGCTTCGACATCGAGAGCTGGCCCGGTCTGTTCGCGGCTGTCGGGCTCTCGGTGCTCTTCGGCTCCGCCGTCATGTGGATCTTCCTGGTGCTGGGTGTGACCCTGAAGAGCCCGCAGTCCGTGCAGGCCCTCGGTTTCCTGGTGATGATGCCGCTGCAGTTCGGCTCGTCGATCTTCACCCCGACGCAGAACATGCCGGGCTGGCTGCAGAACTTCACCGAGTACAACCCGATGTCCGGTCTCGCGGACGCGGCCCGCGGTCTGATGACCACCGGCCACCCGGTCGCCCACGGACTGTGGGTGACGCTGGCCTGGACGGTCGGACTGACCGTGGTCATGGCTCCGTACGCCATCTACAAGTTCGCGAAGAAGAGCTGATGCGTACGGCATACCGAGCCCCTCGGACCTGATCCGCCCCGTCGGATCGCGTCCGAGCGGTACGGATCAGAAACCTGAGCAGCAACGCACAGCTGCTCAGAACAAGGCGGCGGCCTCCTCCACGGAGAGGCCGCCGCCTTCCGCATGCGCCCGCTCGTATGCCTCGTCACTGAGCTGCGTGCGCACCAGCGCCTCGGCCTCCTGACGCAACTCCCGCTCGAACTGCGGCTGTACATGCCGCGCGGGCCGATTCGCGTCGGACGCACCGAGCAGCCGGGCCGCGACCAGGGCGCGCTCCTCACCGCCCAGGCCCGCCAACGCCTTGGCCGCAAGGGCGAGATGGGACGCGGGCAGCTGCGGCATCACCATCTGCGACATCGGCTCCATCGCGTGGTCGAGGGCGCTGCGCGCATACGCGAGCGCGGACTCATGGCGGCCGTCCACCGTGTCGAGCCAGCCGAACATCCCGTCCAGCATGCCACGGAACATCAGGATGGGCCCGGACATGAACTGATCGCGCAGCCAGAACAGACTCTGCCGCGCCTCCTCCACACGACCGGTGCGGCCGAGACGCAGGGCGAGGTAGAGGCGGGCGAACGCCTGCGGCTCGCTGAGCGCAGGATCGGCATCGTCGACGATCTCGCGCAGCATGTGCTCGGCCTCGTCGCCGCGGTCGAGCTCGAAGAGTGCACCGCCGGCCAGGCGGGCCTTGAGTACCAGTACCTGGGTGCGGGCGCCCATGCGTTCGGCATGCGCGATGGCGGCCAGGTAGTCCTCGCCGGCCCGTTCGAACTCGCCCTGCCGCTCCCAGCCCTCACCGCGCGCCGACAGCGCCTCCGCCTGGCCCCAGACGTCACCGAGTTCGGTGAAGAGGGCGAGCGCCTCATCGGCGCTCGCGATGGCATCGCCTGACCATTCCGTGCGGTTGGCGAGGATGTTGGCGCGCATCTGCAGCGCCCCTGCCAGTTCCCAGCGGTAGCCGAACCGGCGGCAGGCGGCGACCTGTTCGGCGCTGAACTCCAGGACGTCGAAGGACTCGCCGGTCATCAGACGCGCGAAGAACCAGATCGACCCGGGCATCCTGCACACCTGCGGCATGCCCGACCGGTACGTGGCGACAACGGCGCTCAGGGTGTCGTTGTTGTCGCCCGCCCACAGATCCCGGCCGTGGTCCAGCGTCGCCAGCTGGATCAGTTTGGCTCCGCGCCGCGCCTCCGCGAGCACCTCGGGGCTCATCGGCGGCGGTGCGTCGGTGCACCGTTCGTGCACGTCGGGGGCGGGCTGCACCGGGTGCGTGAACGGTTCGGGGCCCAGCTCCACCGCCGCGGTCGACCAGTGATGGGCCTCGGCCCGCTGATCGCGCATCTGCCAGTACCAGCACAGCCCGTGCACGAGACTCAGCGCCTCCTGCTGGTCGCGCTGGGCGACGGCATGGCGCAGGGCGTTGCGCAGATTCTCGTACTCGGTCTCGATCGTGGCGATGCCCTCGGCCTGACGGCTGCCGCGGAGCAAAGGGTCGGTGGTGCGGGCGAGTTCGCGGTAGTGCACGAGGTGGGCGCGCTCGGCCAGGACCCCCTCCCCCGCCTCGTCGAGGCGCTCGGCCGCGTACTCGGCGACCGTCTCCAGAAGCCGGTAGCGCATCTCGCCGTTGGCCGAAGGGTCCGCCACCACAAGGGACTTGTCGACCAGGGAGCCGAGCAGATCGATGACGTCGCGCCGGTCGACCATGAGGTGCAGATGACAGGCGGCGTCGCCGTCCGTCTCGGGTATGGCGCCGCACACCGCTTCCGCGGCCGTGAGGTCGCAGCCGCGCGCGAACACCGAAAGGCGGCGCAGTACGGCCCGCTCCGGCTCGTCGAGCAGGTCCCAGGACCAGTCGACCACGGCTCTGAGCGTCTGCTGCCGCGGCAGAACCGTACGGCTGCCGCCGGTCAGCAGGCGGAAACGGTCGTCGAGCCGGTCGGCGATCTGGCGCGGGGTGAGCATCCGCAGCCGCGCCGCGGCGAGTTCGATCGCGAGCGGCTGACCGTCGAGGCGGCGGCAGATCTCCTCGGCCGCCGCCCGGTCGTCGTCCAGGGCGAAGCCCGCCCGTGCGGCGGACCCGCGCTCGGCGAACAGCTTCAAGGCCATGGCCTCGGGCAGCGGCCCGAGCGGCCGCAGCGACTCCCCGGGAACACCGAGCGGTTCACGGCTGGTCGCGAGCACGGTCAGACCGGGGCAGCGCCCAAGCAGATACGCCACCATGTCGGCGGCCGCACCGATGACGTGTTCGCAGTTGTCCAGTACGAGGAGCAGCTCGCGCCGGGCGCAGTGCTCGACGAGCCGGGCGAGCGGGTCCTGGGCACCCCGGTCGGCCGAGCGCACCGCCTCGGCGCCGGCTCCGTAGAGGACGGTCTCGCGGGCACCGAGCGCGGTGAGCACCGCTTCCGGTACGGCCTCGGGGTCGGCGTCGGCGCTCACGGGCGCGAGCTCGGCGAGCCAGACGCCGTCGCGGAAGCCGAGGCCGTCGGCGGCCTCCTGCGAGAGCCGGGTCTTTCCGGCGCCGCCGGGGCCGAGCAGGGTGACGAGCCGGGCACCGGCGAGGTCGCCGCGGATCGCCTCGAGCTCGGGCTCGCGGCCGACGAAGGAGGTGAGGCGGGCGCGCAGGTTGCCCTTGCGGGCAGCCGACGCGGCCTGGGCTTCCGCCCCACCGGACGCCTGGGCGGAGGGCTGCCCGGCGGTGACGGCGGGCTGCCCGGCGGTCGCGGCCGGCGGCCGAGCCCCGGACCCGAGGCCGCCGGCACCGGCCCCGGGGTCCGCACGGACCTCCGCCCCGGGCCGCGCCGCGGGATCGAGCAACTCGGCGTGCAGCGACCGCAGTTCAGGCCCCGGATCCGCGCCGAGCTGATCGGCGAGGCGCTCCCGTACGTCCTCATAGGCGGCCAGCGCCTCGGCCGCACGCCCCGCCTCGCGCAACGCCCGCAGGCGCAGCGCCTGGAGCGGCTCGTCCAGCGGATGCGCCTCGGCGAGCGCGGTCAGCTCCGGCAGGATCTGCTCGGCGCGGCCGAGCGCGAG
>NZ_JBEPEW010000205.1:0-11415 GCF_040300965.1 Streptomyces mesophilus
TGCCTGGTCACCGGGCCGGCGGGCGTGGGCAAGACGGCCCTCGTGCTGCACTGGGCGCACCGCAACCGTGCCGCGTTCCCCGGCGGACTGCTCTACACCGACCTGCGCGGCTTCAGCGATACCGGAACCGTGCCCCGTATCGAGGTGCTGCGTGAGTTCCTGCTCGCGCTCGGGGTCGCGCCGCGCCGGATCCCCGAGTCGGCCGAGGGCGCGTCCGCGCTGTTCCGGTCCCTTGCCGCCGACCGCCGGCTCCTCGTCGTACTGGACAACGCGCACGGTTCCGCGCAGGTCAGGGAATTGCTGCCGGGCGGCACCGACTGCGTCACCGTCGTCACCAGCCGCTACCGGCTGCGCGGTCTGATCGCCTCCGACGCGGCCAGGCCCGTGCCCGTCGACGTCCTCGGCCCGGAGGACGGCACCGCGCTGCTCGCCGCCGTACTCGGCAAGGAGCGCGTGCTCGCGGAAGCGGTGGCCGCGCGCCGCCTCGCCGAACTCTGCGACGGTCTGCCGCTCGCCCTGCGGGTCGCCGCCGCCCGCCTCGCGGACCAGCCGGAGTGGTCGCTGAGCGAGATGAGCGCCGAACTGTCCGACGCCTCCCGCAGGTTGAGCCTCCTGGACGTGGAGGACACCGGCGTACGCGCCGCCCTGCGGCTCACCGTGAGCCGGCTCCCCGCGGCCGCCGCGCACCACTTCGCCCACCTCGGCAGACACCCGGGCACTCATTTCGACCGCTACACCGCCGCCGCACTCGCGGGTACGGACCCGGACACGGCGGAGGCCGCCCTCGACCGGCTCGCCGCGGCCCATCTCGTCATCCGCACGGCGCCGGGACGCTGGACGCTGCACGATCTCGTACGGCTTTACGCGCGCGGCCTGGACGCCGGACCCGAGGCGCTGCTGCGGGCGCTCGACCACACCGTGGCCACCGCCCTGGCCGCCGCGGACGCCGCCGAACCCGGCGACGAGCCGTGCTTCGACCTGCCCGCGGACTTCCAACAGCCCGCGTCCATACGGGAGTTCCGCGGCCGCGCGGACGCCATGGCCTGGTACGCCGCCGAACGCGACGATCTGACCCTGGCGGTGGGCGCCGCGCACGCCGCCGGACTGCACGGCAGGACCTGGCGGATCGTGCTCGGTCTGTGGCCGCAGATGGCGTGGCGGGTCCGCGACGGCTGGACCCCCTTGCTGCGTACGGCACTTGAGGCCGCCCGCGCCGACGGAGACCTCAGGGCCGAAGGCCGGGTCCTCGCCCTGCTCGGCTGGGTCCTGACCGAGGAGGGCCTCGTACAGGAGGCGCTGGAACACCTGGAGGCCGCCCAGGCGCTCGCATCCCGCGCCGACGATCCGCACGGCGAGGCCACGGCGCTGGTCAACCTCTCGCTCGCCCAAGCCGCACTCGGCAGCCCGCAGGAGGCCGCCGAAGGGTGCGTACGGGCGGCGGAACTGGCGCGTGCGACAGGCGACCGGCACATCGAACGCCTGGCCCTGCACCACCTCGCCCGGCATCAACTCGGCGCCCGGCAATGGAAGCCGGCCCTCGACACGGCCACCGCCGCGCTCGCCCTCGAAAGCTCCCCGGACCCCTCGGGCGCCTCCCGGGTGCTGCTCCTCACGACGGCCGGGGAGGCGCTGCTCGGCCTGGGCGAACAGGCCGAGGGCATCTTGCGCCTGGAGAGCGCGGCCGACGAGGCGGAGGCCGCCGGTTATGACGAGGGCGCGGTGCGGGCGCTCGGCGCGCTGCTCGAGGTGTCGGCGGACGTGGGGCTGCGCGCCCGATACGACACGGCCCTCCTGCGTCTCACCGCACGGAGCTGACCCGCTTCACTCTCCGCGGCTCACGGTCACTGTCACACCGGCCTGACCTGCCCTTTCGTCCGGCCGCGGCAGACGTCAGCGGGACGTCAGCGCGGCGTGAGCGAAGCGCCAGCGCCCCGGGACAAGCTGGTCACGAACCACGGCGGAGTCGACTGCTCCGCACCAGATCCGCACCACCGCACGGGGGAACCTCATATGCGTACCAAGCGAATCCGCACCACCGTCCTGACCGCTGCCGCCACCGCCGCCCTGGCCCTGAGCCTGACCGCCTGCGGCGGTTCGGACGGCGGCAAGGACACGAAGGCCGACAGCGGCAGGAGCGCGGGCAGCACCTCGGGCGCGGAGGGCGCCGAGGGCTCGGGGAAGGCGGACGGCCAGGACACGGACTCCAAGTCCTCAGGCGGCAGCGGCACTTCCGGCGGCTCCGGCTCCAACGGCGGATCGGGCTCCGGCGACACCACCGACCAGGCCGCCGCCGGCTCCACCGCCGCTCAGCCGTGCAAGGGCGACGAGCTGTCGATCTCCGTGCAGCACCGCTTCCCCGCCGAGGAGGGCGAGCACCTGCTGATCACCGCGCGGAACGCCGACTCCAAGCCCTGCTGGGTCACCTCGTACCCCTCGGTCATGCTCGGGGACACCGCGACCGTCCTCGGTCACTCGTCCAAGGACCCGGCCTCGGGCAGCGCCAAGGTCACGGTCAAGCCGGGCGGCCAGGTCTACTCCGCCGTGGCCCTCTTCGTGGACGGCGAGACGAGCAACACCTCCAGCGAGCTCTCCATCGCCCTGCGCGACCAGGGCGGCGACACCGGCCCGGGCCACGAGAACGGCGCCGTCGACGACAAGGGCGGGGAGTCGGAGTTCACCTGGGACAGCGCGGACGTGACGAACTGGAACACCGCGAAGCCGTACGACTTCTGAGACTGGAAAGCGACGTTCCGGGCGTCACCGCCCGACTTCTGAGCGTCACCCCCGTCCCGGGTTCCCGAACCCGGGACGGGGTGTCAGTGGAGCCGCCTAGACTCGGTAGGCGATGAGCAGCCTCTTTGATGACAGTTTTCTGGCGGACCTCCAGGCCAAGGACACGGGCAAGCACCACGCCCCGCCGCCGCCCCCCGAGGACGAGGGTCCGGAAGAGATTCCGGCCGACTTGTTCGGCGGGAAGTTCGACGCGCCCGCACAGCGCGACGCCTACTACCGCGACGGCGCCCCGCGCCCGGTGCTCGACGGCGCCGCGCTGCTCGACGGGCTGAACGAGAACCAGCGCGCCGCCGTGACGCACAGCGACACCCCGCTGCTCATCGTGGCCGGCGCAGGATCCGGCAAGACCCGCGTCCTGACCCACCGCATCGCGTATCTGCTCGCCGAGCGCAATGTGCACCCGGGCCAGATCCTCGCGATCACCTTCACCAACAAGGCCGCGGGCGAGATGAAGGAGCGCGTCGAGGAGCTGGTCGGCCCGCGCGCCAACGCGATGTGGGTGATGACCTTCCACAGCGCGTGCGTACGGATACTGCGCCGCGAATCGAAGAAGCTCGGCTTCACCTCCTCCTTCTCGATCTACGACGCCGCCGACTCCAAGCGCCTCATGGCCCTGGTCTGCCGCGATCTGGATCTCGACCCGAAGCGCTTCCCGCCCAAGGCCTTCAGCGCGAAGATCTCCAACCTCAAGAACGAGCTCATCGACGAGGAGGACTTCGCCGGCCAGGCCGCGGACGGCTTCGAGAAGACGCTCGCCCAGGCGTATGCGATGTACCAGTCGCGCCTTCGCGAGGCCAACGCCCTCGACTTCGACGACCTGATCATGACGACGGTCAACCTCCTGCGGGCCTTCCCGGACGTCGCCGAGCACTACCGCCGCCGCTTCCGGCACGTCATGGTCGACGAGTACCAGGACACCAACCACGCGCAGTACGCCCTGGTGCGCGAGCTTGTCGGCACCGGGCCGCGCGAGGAGGACGTACCTCCGGCCGAGCACGAGCTGCCGCCCGCCGAGCTGTGCGTGGTCGGTGACGCGGACCAGTCGATCTACGCGTTCCGCGGCGCCACGATCCGCAACATCCTCGACTTCGAGGACGACTACCCGAACGCGACGACGATCCTCCTGGAGCAGAACTACCGCTCCACGCAGACGATCCTCTCCGCCGCCAACGCGGTCATCGAGCGCAACGAGTCACGCCGTCCGAAGAACCTGTGGACCAACGCGGGCAACGGCGCGCAGATCACCGGCTATGTAGCGGACACCGAGCACGACGAGGCCCAGTTCGTCGCCGAGGAGATCGACCGCCTCACCGACGCGGGGGACGCCAAGGCCGGAGACGTCGCGGTCTTCTACCGTACGAACGCACAGTCCCGTGTCTTCGAAGAGATCTTCATCCGCGTCGGCCTGCCCTACAAGGTCGTCGGCGGCGTCCGCTTCTACGAGCGCAAGGAAGTCCGGGACGTCCTGGCCTACCTGCGCGTGCTCTCCAACCCCGAGGACACCGTCCCGCTGCGCCGCATCCTCAATGTGCCCAAGCGCGGCATCGGCGAGCGCGCCGAGGCGATGATCGACGCCCTGTCGCTGCGCGAGAAGATCACCTTCCCGCAGGCGCTCACCCGCGTCGACGAGGCGTACGGGATGGCGGCCCGCTCCACCAACGCCGTCAAGCGCTTCAACACGCTGATGGAGGAGCTCCGTACGATCGTCGAATCCGGCGCGGGACCGGCCACCGTCCTGGAGGCCGTGCTCGAACGGACCGGCTATCTGGCCGAGTTGCAGGCCTCCACCGACCCGCAGGACGAGACCCGCATCGAGAACCTCCAGGAACTCGCCGCCGTGGCCCTGGAGTTCGAGCAGGAGACGGAGGACGGCGAGCGGCCCTCGCTCTCCGACTTCCTGGAGCGCGTCGCCCTGGTCGCCGACTCCGACCAGATCCCCGACGAGGACGAGGACGGTTCGGGCGTCATCACCCTGATGACCCTGCACACCGCCAAGGGCCTTGAGTTTCCTGTGGTGTTCCTGACCGGCATGGAGGACGGCGTCTTCCCGCACATGCGCGCGCTCGGCCAGACCAAGGAGCTCGAGGAGGAGCGCCGGCTCGCGTACGTGGGCATCACACGCGCCCGCGAACGCCTCTACCTCACCCGCTCCACCCTGCGCAGCGCCTGGGGCCAGCCCGCGTACAACCCGCCGTCCCGCTTCCTGGAGGAGATCCCCGCCCACCACCTGGAGTGGAAGCGCACGGGAGCCAAGCTCGGCGCCGCTCCTTCCACGGGCCCGGCGGCCTCGGTGGCCTCCTCGCTCTCGTCCACGATGGCGGCCCGCTCCCGGCGCGGCACGTCCTCCGGCTTCGCGACCGGCGACAAGCCGGTGGTCTCGCTCGCGGTCGGGGACCGGGTCACGCACGACCAGTTCGGGCTCGGCACGGTCGTCGGCGTCGAGGGCGCGGGCGACAAGGCGCGCGCCACCATCGACTTCGGCGACGCGAAGCCGAAGGTGCTGCTGCTGCGGTACGCGCCGGTGGAGAAGCTGTAGCCGCCTGAGATACGCGAATGGGGTGGCCCCTCCGATGTGGAGAGGTCACCCCGAATGGCGTGCGGTCGTCCGGATCAGGACGGGTCGATCCCGTGGCTGCGCAGCCACGGCAGCGGGTCGATCGCCGAGCCACCGGACGGGCGGACCTCGAAGTGCAGATGCGGGCCCGTGGAGTTGCCCGAGTTCCCCGAGTACGCGATCACATCGCCGGCCTTGACCGAACCGCTGCGGATCTTCGTGCTGGAGAGGTGGCAGTACCAGGTCTCGGTGCCGTCGGGCGCCGTCACTATGGCCATGTTCCCGTACGCGCCGTTCCACTGCGTACGCACGGTGCCGTCCGTCGCGGCGAGCACCTCGGTGCCGTACGAGACCGGGAAGTCGATGCCCGTGTGCACCGACATCCAGTTCACACCGGCCTGCCCGTAGTACGCGCTCAGACCGTGCTGCTTGACCGGGAGCGAGAACTTGGGGCGCAGCGCCTCCTTGCGGGCGGCCTCCTCGGCCTTGCGCTTCTTCTCGGCCTCCTGGCGTTCCTTGAGGTCGATGCGCTCCTGCGTACGGCTCGCGCGGTCCGCGAACTCATTGGCGTCGGCGGAGAGTTCGGTGAGCTGGGTGTCCAGCTTGTTGTTCGCGGCGGCCGTCTCCACGGAGCTGGGATCGGGCGCCGCCTGCGACTTCGGCTCCTCGTTCCCGCCCATCGAGCCGACCACGGAGGCGGCGGCGACCCCGGCCACACCCAGCGCGCACACGGACGGCACGGCCACGGTGAGCAGCGCGGAACGTTTGGCGGGGGTACGGCGGCGGCCGCGGGAGCCTGAGCGCTGGGGGCGGGGGCTGTGCGCCACCCGTACCGGCTCGGGCTCGTCGCTCTCCTCGTGGCCGACGGTGACCGGCGCGTCGAGCAACTCGGTCTCGCCGTAGGCGCTGTCCTGGCTCTCGTACGCGGAGGAGGAAGCGTTCTCGTTCTCGTACGGGGAAGCGGTGTCGGCCTCGTAGGCGTGGGGCTCGTACGAACCGGCCTCGTAGGAGCCGGTCTCGTAGGAGGTCGGCCCGCTTTCGTAGGAGGTCGCGCCGCTCTCGTAGGAGCCGAGCGTCTCCGTCTCGTAGGAGCCCGGCGTTTCCGTCTCGTACGAGCCGGTCGTCTCGGTCCCGTACGGGGCCTCGGCGCCGGCGGAGTTCCAGGCGGTGGCGTCGTAGGAACCCGTGTCGGCGTAGCCGTACGCACCGGTCGTCTGCCAGTGGCCGGTGGTCTCCCACTGCTCGGCGCTCTGCGGGCCGGGCTGCGCGGGGATGTCGGTGAGCGACTGATATCCGGCGCTCGCCCACATGGCGGTCGTGTCGTGGCTGCCGGTGTCGTAACTGCCGTTCGCATAGCCGCCGGTGTGCTGTGCGGGGTACGCGTCGTAGCCGGTGGCGCCGTCTGCGCCGTAAGACTGCGCCTGCTCCGGGGCGGTCCACTGGGTGCTGTCCCACTGGCCGCTCTGCGAGGCGTCGTACGTCCCCGGCATCGCCCCGAAGAGGGGGTCGGAGTCGAAAGCGGTGGTGTCGAAGGCACCGGTTGCATAGCCGCCGTATCCGGTGGCATAGCCGTGCTGTTCGTTCACCAACTTCTCTTTCGCCTCGACAACAAGGGGGCGGAGCAGTGCGGTGACTGTACCCGGCAGTGTGCGACGCCGACAATCTTCGGCAGGTTTCGTTGGTGGGGGAAACGGGCATTCGGCCGCCTTTCGGCGGACTGTAGGCACAGCTTTGGCCTTGTGTTCGAAGGCTGTTCGAGGATTTTGGGCGCGGTGGAGGGGTGGATCAGGCGTCGGACGACGTTTCGGAGTCGGCCAGCACCTCGCCGATCACATGGCGCGCCGTCGCCGCCATCCGCGGGTTGGTCTCGCGGTAGTAGGAGAGCTCGAGCAGCGCGATCGACAGGGCGAGCCCCCGGCCCCGTACCCAACTCGCCTCATCGGCGCCGACGGCGGAGCGGAACGCCGGGCGCGCCTCGGCGGGCAGCACGTACCAGGCGGTGATCAGGTCGACGGTCGGATCGCCGATGCCGACCAGGCCGAAGTCGATGACGGCGGCGAGCCGTCCGTCCTCCACGAGCAGATTGCCCGGCTGCAGATCGCCGTGCATCCAGCGGTCCGGCCCGTCGTACCCGGGCGCGTCGAGAGCCTGCTGCCATACGGTCGCTGCCGCTTCGGTGTCGATCACGTCCGTGAGCCGGCCGAGCGCCGTGCGCGTCGCCTCGTCGCGGGGACCGAGCGGGCCGCCGCGGCCGCAGTGTGGGGCGCCGGCGGTGTCGATGCGGCGCAGCGCGGTGATGAACCCGGCCAGATCGGCGGCCAGTTCAAGCGGCTTGCCGACCGCTCCGGCCGCCGGCGTCGTGCCGTCGAGCCAGCGGTAGACGGACCACGGCCACGCGTACCCCTCGGCGGGTGCTCCCTTGGCGAGCGGCGCCGGGATCGGGACCGGAAGCTGTCCGGCCAGCCGCGGCAGCCAGGCGAACTCGCTCTCCACCTCTTCGTCGGAGCCGGCGCGCAGCGGCAGCCGTACGACCATGGCGTCGCCGAGCCGGTACAGCGCATTGACCGTCCCCGGTGAATCCACCAGCTCGAGCGGCAGTCCGGACCACTGCGGAAACTGTCCGTCGATCAGCCGCCGCACCAGCGCCTCGTCGATGTCCGCCTGGTCGGCATGCATCTTGCGCGGCTTGTTGCCCGTCTCGGAGGTGGTCATCGGGGCATCGAACTCGGCGGCGCCGGGGCCGGTCAACCGAATTGCGGCGTACGGGCGGCGCGGGCGGACCGCCTCAGGCCACGGATACCGCTCCCCGCGCACCGACCGGCACGGCGTCGTCGTCGATCGCCTGCCGGATGCCGGTGGCGACCGCGGGGTGGACCGGCAGTGCGAGATGACCGATGCCGCTCACCCGCACGTTGTGCGCGAGCAGGTCGGGGTGCTCGACGCAGGCGGTCTCCAGCGGCACCATCAACTGGTCCAGATCGCTCCAGAAGCTGAAGAAACGGGTGCGGCATCCGGGCGCGGGCCCGGCCAGTTCGGCGACCACGTCGGAGCCGGGGCGCATCTGGCGCACGATCGGATGCGCGTTCATCGCGGGCACGACCCGGGTGCCGCTGTGCGGGGTGCCGAGGGTGACGAGGGTGCGGACGCGGGCGTCGCCGCCCTGGCACTGGACGTAATAGCGCGCGATCAGGCCGCCGAGGCTGTGGCCGACGATGTCCACCTGTTCCTGCCCGGTCCGTGCGCAGAGCTCCTCGACATGGGCGCCGAGCAGCCGGGCCGCCTCGCGGATGTCACAGGTCAGCGGTGAGTAGTTGAGCGAGGCGAGATGGCGGCGGCCGTGCCGGGCCAGGGTGCGGCGCAGCAGGACGAACACGGACCGGTTGTCGATGAAGCCGTGCAGGAGCACGACGGGGCGGTCGTGCGGTCCGGCGGGGAGGCGGGGAGTGTCCTCGGTGTCCTCGGGCAGGGGAGGGGCGGGACGTTCCTGGATGATTCCGGACGGATAGAGCAGAACGTGCCCGGTGAGGATGGCGAGTTCGAGCGCGGTGGCCTTGAGGAGCGCGGACGACGACAGGCACAGGCGTGGTGTCCGGATCAGCTGTGTCCAGGTGGGCAGAAGCAGGGGCAGCGACTTGAGGATCTTGAGAAGCCTGACGGCCTCCATGAGCCGACCTCCAAAACGGCGCACGGAGAACTTCTCTGTCCCCCGTGAGCCCACATGGGGCGCCCTGGCGGTGGCCGTGCCCCGATGCCTCGCTGATGGCATCGCACCTGACGGCGCGCGCCTCGATGGCATCGCACCTGACGGCACGTACCTCGATGGCACCGCACCACCACGCCGTGCGGCTGCCGGCGCGGTGGTGCGGCGACCTCCTGCGGCTCCCCTGAGCGCGGCTCCCGGCGGCGGGTCGAGTCGGCTCGGCCGCTGCTTGCGGGTGCCGCGCATGGCGAACGTGTCCCACGTGTGATTTCCCCCTCGGTCCTGACCGTGAAACTGCCGGTTGCGGGATGGTGGCGATAACGTTCGTTCACTTCTTCGGGGGCCTCACTGTGAGGTCCCGGCGCTCCCCGGGCACACTTCAGGGGGGTCCGCACGACTTGCTCGACATGGAGGCAGCGATGGGTGCGACAACCGGTCCGATCCGCGTGGTGGTCGCCAAGCCCGGTCTCGACGGCCACGACCGCGGTGCGAAGGTGATCGCGCGGGCGTTGCGCGACGCCGGCATGGAGGTCATCTACACGGGCCTGCACCAGACGCCCGAGCAAATCGTCGACACGGCCATCCAGGAGGACGCCGACGCGATCGGCCTCTCGATCCTCTCCGGCGCGCACATGACCTTGTTCGCCAAGGTCATCGAGCTGCTCAAGGAGCGGGACGCCGAGGACATCAAGGTCTTCGGCGGCGGCATCATCCCGGAAGAGGACATCCCCCCGCTGAAGTCCCTGGGCGTCGCGGAGATCTTCACGCCGGGGGCCACGACGGGGGCGATTGTGGAGTGGGTGCGGGGGAACGTGGCGCAGTCTGCGTAGCGCTCGGGAGGGTGCGGGTGCGCTCACGCACCCGCCGCCAACTCCTCCCGCATGACCGCCCGCAACCGCAACGTCCCCACAAGCCGCTGGAACGCCTCCGCCCAGTACCCGCCCGCCCCGGGCGCACCGTCCTCCCTCTCGTCCGGCGTAGCCGTAAGCGCTTCGAGGCGCACCGCGGCGGCCGGGTCGAGGCAGCGCTCGGCCAGCCCCATCACGCCGCTGAACGACCACGGATAACTCCCCGCGTCCCGCGCGATGTTGAGCGCGTCGACGACCGCACCGCCGAGCGGCTCGGACCAGGGCACGGCGCACACGCCGAGCAGCTGGAACGCCTCGGAGAGACCGTGCGCCGCGATGAACCCGGCCACCCAGTCCGAACGCTCCCGCTCCGGCAGCGTGCCGAGCAGCTTCGCGCGCTCCGCGAGCGAGACCGCCCCGGGCCCCGCCGCCCCCGGTGACGCGGGCACCCCGAGCAGCGCCCGCGCCCATTCGGCATCCCGCTGCCGTACGGCCGCACGGCACCACGCGGCATGCAGCTCGGCCTGCCAGTCGTCGGCCACGGGCAGCGCCACGATCTCGGCCGGCGTCCGCCCGCCGAGCCGCTGCGGCCAGGTAGCCAGCGGTGCCGCCTCCACCAACTGGCCCAGCCACCAAGCCCGTTGCCCTCGACCGGGCGGTGGTGTGGCGACGACACCGTCACGCTCCATCCCCGGATCGCACTCGTGCGGCGCCTCGACCGTGATCCCGCTGCGCAGCGGGTCGAGCGCGATGCTCGTCGCCGCCCGCCGCGCCATCCGGCCGGCCAGTGCCGAGGTCGGCAGCGCGGACAGCAACTCGGCCGCGGTGGTGCGGACATTGCGGCTGCGGTCGCTCAGCGCCCGCTCCAGGAACGGCTCGTCGCTGTCCGCGAGCCCCGTGCGCAGCGAGTCGAGGAACATCAGCCGGTCCTCGGCCCGCTCGGTGGACCAGGTGCTCTCCAGGAGGACCCGGGCGGCTTCGGCGTCATACGCCCGTACGGCACCGAGCAGCGCCACCCGTTCGGCGAACAGGCCCTCCTCCCACAGCCGCCGGACCGCGTCCCCGTCGTCGGGCGCGGGGAGCGCACTGCCTCCGGGGGTGGTGCGCAGCGCGAACTTCCACTCCGGGTTGAGCTTCGCGAGCCACAGCGCGCGCGGTCCGGCGAAGGCGAGCGCCGGCGGGCGCA
Source organism: Streptomyces mesophilus (assembly GCF_040300965.1). Taxonomy (GTDB): domain Bacteria; phylum Actinomycetota; class Actinomycetes; order Streptomycetales; family Streptomycetaceae; genus Streptomyces; species Streptomyces mesophilus_A. The sequence goes on from NZ_JBEPEW010000205.1 coordinate 11,082, forward strand.
GATCGGTCCGGCCGCGTGCCGCGTCGAGCAGGGCGGGCAGCAGCTCGGGTGGTGCGGCGTATCCGTACGCATTCGCACCGGACAGCCACTGCGGCAGCAGTTCGGTGAGATCGGGCGCGGTGCCGCGCCGTCCGCCGCTGCCCATGCCGGGCCGGTCGGAGAGCAGCATGGCCAGGCGTCGCCGTGCGGCGGCAGGGAGCGCGGGGCGCGGGTCGGGCTGCGCCTGCTCGGGCAGTCGGGCCGCCGGTCCGGGCCGCAGCCCCGCCCTGCGCCGGACGGTGTGCAGCGCCGCCTGGTCGAGCAGCGCGGCGGCCGCGTCCTTGCGGCTGCGGCC
>NZ_JBEPEW010000206.1:0-11355 GCF_040300965.1 Streptomyces mesophilus
CAGCCCGCCGGACGCCCGCGGCGGCGCGGCCGCTCCACGCTCGCGACCGTCCTCATCGTCCTCGGCTGTCTCCTCGCCCCCCTGAGCGTCGTGGCCGCCTGGGCCTCCGGCGTCATCGGCGACACCGGCCGCTACGTGTCCACCGTGCAGCCGCTCGCCTCCGACCCCGACGTCCAGAACGCCGTGGCGGCCCGCGTGACCGACGCGGCGATGGACCACATCGACCTCCAGGACCTGCTCTCCGGGGCGGCGAGCGACGAACGCCCGCTCCTGGAGAAGGCACTCGGCAAGCTCGGCAACTCCCTCGAGGATGCCGTGCGCAGCTTCGTGAACGACAAGGCCCGCGACGTCGTCGCCTCCGACGCCTTCGAGACCCTGTGGACCGAGCTGAACCGCAAGGCGCACGCCGCCATGAACAAGGCCCTCACGGGCGACGGCGGCGGCGCGGTGAAACTCGACGGGAACACCGTCACCGTCGACCTCGCCCCCGTCGTCGAGCAGGTCAAGCAGCGCCTCGTCGACAACGGGCTCACGCTCGCCGAGAAGATCCCCGAGGTGCACACGGACTTCGCCGTGGCCAAGTCCGAGGACATCACCAAGGCCCGTACCGGCTTCCGGCTGCTCCAGCTCGTCGGCAACTGGCTGCCCGTGCTCGCCCTGCTCCTTGTCGCGGGCGGCGTCCTGCTCGCCCGCAACCGCCGCCGCGCCGTGATCACCGCGGCCCTGTGCGTGGCCGTCACGGTCGCGCTGCTCGGCCTCGCGCTCACCGTCTTCCGGCCCGTCTACCTTGACGCGCTGCCCGAGGGCGTCTCGCAGCCCGCGGCCGGCTCCGTCTACGACGCGCTGACCCACTTCCTGCGCACGACCGTCCGGATGACCGTCGCCCTCGGCGTCATCGTCGCCCTCGCGACCTGGCTGACCGGCGGCGGCCGACGGGCCGGACTCGTCCGGAATCTGTGGTTCTCGGGCATCGGCGCCGTACGCGGCACCGCGGACCGCGCGGGATTGAACCTCGGACCGGTCGGTCCCTGGGTGGCCGCACACCGCAGGTGGATCGTCTGGGTCCTGATCGCGGCCGCCGTCCTCACGTACCTGCTCTGGAGCTACCCCACGGGCTGGGTCGTCATCGGCCTGGCGCTCGCGCTGCTGTTCGCGCTGGCCGTCGTGGACTTCCTCGCCGGCCCCTCCGGCGACACCGAGACCGCGCAGTCCGCGGACCCCCCGAAGACCCCGGTTTCCTGACAGCTCACCAAAGGAGAGCGCCATGACCATCGCCGCCGACTACCCGCTGCTCAATCTCTTCTGGACCATGCTCCTGCTGTTCTTCTGGGTGCTCTGGTTCTTCCTGCTCTTCAAGGTCATCGGCGACATCATCCGCGACGACTCCCTCAGCGGCTGGGGCAAGGCCGGCTGGCTGATCTTCACGATCCTGCTGCCGTTCCTCGGTGTCTTCGTCTACGTGATCGCCCGCGGCCGCTCCATGGGCGAACGCGATGTCGCCCAGGCGAAGAAGGCCGAGGCCGCCTTCAAGGAGTACGTACGCGAAGCCGCGGGCACCGAGGGCGGCGCGGCCGCCGGACCGTCGAAGACCGATGAACTCGCCAAGCTGGCCAAGCTCAAGGAGAGCGGCGCGCTCACCGAGGAGGAGTTCACGAAGGCCAAGGAGAAGTTCCTCGCCTGAGGACTTGGGGAGCGACGACGTGGACGCGGACAGCAGCACCTCGGAGCAGAGCCCTTCGACCGAGAAGGGCACGGCCCTGCTGCGCAGCACGCTGCTCAGCCCGGGCTACCTCCGGCTGCTGCTGCTCTGCGCCCTCATCGGCATCCCGGTCGCCCTCGCCTGCTTCCTCTTCCTGACCGCCGAGCACGAACTCCAGCACTGGGTCTGGGAGAAGCTCCCCGAAGAGCTCGGCTACGACCGCGCCCCCTGGTGGTGGGCGCTGCCCACGCTGCTGCTCGCCGGACTGATCCTCGCGCCGATCATCACGCGGATGCGCGGCCACGGCGGTCACGTTCCGGTACACGGTCTCGGCGGCGCACCGATCGGCCCGCTCGACCTGCCCAGCGTCGTCCTCGCCGCCCTTGCCGCCCTGCCGCTCGGTGTCGTCCTCGGCCCCGAGGCGCCCCTGATGGCGATCGGCGGCGGCCTCGCGCTGCTCGCCGTACGGGGAATGAAGCAGCAGGCCGGACAGGGCGGCCCGGTGGCCGCGAAGGCGCCCATGCTGCTCGCGACCGCCGGCTCGACCGCCGCCATCTCCAGCATCTTCGGCGGCCCGATCGTCGCCGCCATCCTCGTCGTCGAGAGCGCGGGGCTCGGCGGCGCGGCGCTCGTGATGCTGCTCCTTCCCTGCCTGATCGCCAGCGCCACCGGAGCGCTGGTCTTCACCGGATTCGGCGACTGGACCGGTCTGTCGATCGGCGCACTCCACCTGCCGAAGGTGCCGCCGGACATGACGCCCGACGCGGGCGACTTCCTGTGGGGCGTACCGGTCGCCGCCCTGATCGGCGTGGCCGTCGCCTATCTGCGCGGCCTCGGTTACCTGGTCGAGCGCTGGCTCGGCGAGCAGACCGCCTTCCGTATCGTCCTGTGCGCGCTCGGGGCCGGAGTCATGCTCACGCTGTACGCGCTGCTCACGGACCGCTCCCCGGAAGAAGCCGCGCTCTCGGGGCAGTCCGCCCTCGGGGCGCTCGCCGCCGATCCGCACAACTGGTCCGTGGCCGCGCTCCTCCTGTTGTTCCTGTGCAAGGGCCTCGCATGGAGCCTCTGCCTCGGCAGCCTCCGCGGCGGCCCGATCTTCCCGGCGATCCTGCTCGGCGGCGCCATCGGCATCGCCTGCTCGGGACTGCCGGGGCTCGGCACCACACCGGGGCTCGCGCTCGGCATGGCGGCCGCGAGCGCGGTCGTCACCGGTCTGCCCCTGAGCGCCTCGGTCCTCACGGTGCTGCTGCTCGGCAGCGACGCCCACAACCAGATGCCGCTGATCGTGATCGCGGTGGTCGTGGCCCTGGTCGCCGCGCAGCTCGTCCCACAGCGCCACGGCCTCGCGGCCGAGGGCCCCTGACCTTCGTACGGACAAAGGGAGAGCGCCCCATGGCAGGAGTCGACGCGGACGCCGCCCGGCGGATGACCGAGGCGCTGTTCATCGAGCGCTCCCTGCGCAGCCCCAGCTCCACCCGCTTCTGGGCGCTGCTCGTGCTCGCCTCCGTGATCGCCGGCGCGGGCGTCATCGGCGACTCCACCGCCACGGTGATCGGCGCGATGATCGTCGCCCCGCTGATGACCCCGATCCTGGGCAGCGCCCTCGCCCTGGTCCTCGCCGACCGCGACCACATGGTGCGCAGCGTGCTGCTGGTCCTGCTCGGCGCGAGCGCCGTCGTCGTCATCGGCATGCTGCTCGGCTGGATCGTCTCGCCGCCCGACGCCTTCGCCTCCAACAGCCAGGTCTCGTCCCGGATCAGCCCCCGCCTGATCGATCTGCTCGCCGCCCTTGCCACCGGTACGGTCGGCGCGTTCGCCCTGGTCCGCACCGATATCTCGGACACCCTGCCGGGAGTGGCCATCGCGATCTCCCTCGTACCGCCGCTTGTGGTCACCGGCCTCCTGATCACCGCGCACCGCTACCACGACGCGAGTGAGTCGGCGCTTCTCTTCGCCACCAACGTGGCCGCGATCGTCGCCACCGGCACCATCGTCTTCCTCGTGTACGGGGTACGCGACGCCGCCTCCGAAGCAGGTCTGCACGTCGGCGAGTTCAGCGGCCGCACCCTGGCCGTCATCCTCGGCGTCGTGGTCCTGATCGCCGTGCCGCTCACCACGGGCACGGTGAGCGTGGCCCGCGACCGCTCGCTCGCCGCCGACGCCCGGCCGGTCGCCGAGGCCTGGGCGGCCACCGGCAAATGGCAGATCGCCTCCGTCGAGGCCCGTAACGGCATCATCGTGATCGGCGTCCTCGGGCTGCCGCCCCAGCCGGCCCCGGCCGCCCTGCGCACCGCGCTCGACCGCCACGGCATGCGCGACGCCGACCTCGAACTCCACCTCGTCGGCGGCCGTACGCACTGGTGTCCGGCGGACACGGACACGTGCTCCGTGGAGGAGTCGTCCCGCAGTTGACGCCCGCCACTCCCACGGGCGGACGGCTGATGCATTCGGTCGCATTTCGCTGAGGGATCGTCACATATGTGGCGTGGGGCGTCCGCCCGTCCGGTCGCAGGTTCTTACGTTGCCTTGAGCAATCGCATCAGGCAGCCGGACGAAGGACCTCCATGCCGGGACATCTCCGCGGGCTCGCACGCCTGACCCTCAGTACGACCACCGCTTTGGCGATGCTGTACGGCTCCCAGGCCGCGGCGGTCGCGCCTGCGCCGCCCGACGATCCGCGGAGCGCGGTCAGCATCACCAAGACCAACGACACGGGCGGCGATCCGCTGGAGCCCGGCGACGAGTTCGTCTACACCCTCACCGGCCAGTGCTCGGGCCTGACGGTCGACTGTGTGGACTTCACCGTCACCGACACCCTGCCCGAGGGCCTGGACGTCACCACCCTGCCGCAGTCCACGAGCAGCCGAGATGTCACCTACGACGAGTCGACCCGGCTGCTCACCGTCACCTATAAGCAGCCCCTGCAGAACCCCGCCGGCAAGACCGGTCTGCGGGCGGGCCAGGCGGGCAGCATCGAGATCGGCATGCGCGTGCCGGCCGACACACAGCTCGAAGACGGCACGGTCATCACCAACACGACCGAGGTGAAGGCCGACAACGCCGACCCCGCGACGGCGGACACCGACGTCACGGTGACCATTCCGCGCGTGGTCAAGCCCGTCGCCACCAAGACCTGGAAGGACGGCTCGGCCGTCGCGGGCAGCGGCGAGACCGGCACGATCACTCTGGGCGTACGGAACAACTCCTCGTCCTCCGCCGAGGTCACCGAACTGTCGGTGTCCGACACGAGCGCGGAGACCTTCGAGAACTTCGACTTCGTCAGCGCCTCGGTCACCGCGTTCCCCAAGGGCGCCGACACCGCCCGCCTGGTGGTCACCACCGCCGACGGCAGGACCCACACCGGCGCCGCGATCACCGCGCCCGGTGAACTGCCGCTGCCCCGGGGTGTGGACCCGGCGGACGTGGTCGGCTTCGAGGTCGTCTTCACCAACAGCAACGGCGATCCCCTCCCGTACGACGAGACCGGCGGCACCGTCGACGTGGAGATGAAGCTCCGCGACACCAAGCGCTCCGACGGCTCGCCGCTGCGGCCCACGGACAAGATCACCGTCGACAACTGCGCGACCCCCGCCGTCAAGGAGAAGACGGAGGGCGAGGTCGAAGGCACCGACGCCTGCGCCCCGTACGACATCCTCCCCGACATCCTGGTGCTCCAGCCGGCCAAGCGGTTCTACCCGGACACCGACGGGGACTTCGGCCAGGAGACCGGTGAGCACGCGGTGCTCGGCGAGAACTCGCCGGTCAGCACCGAGGTGGACGTGAAGAACGCCTCGCCGTTCCCGGTGAAGTCGATCACCGTCACGGAGCCGTCCGCCGACACGGACAGCGAGTTCGAGAAGCTCGACGTGGACAAGGTGCGGCTGCGCTTCCCGGAGGGCGCCACCGAGGCGAAGCTGACCGTCACGTACGCCGACGGCTCCACCTTCGAGCAGACGTACACCGAGAACACGACGGTCGACGTCGCCAAGCGCGGGACCACCGTCACCAAGGTCGAGGTGACCTACACGGGCGTCGACGCGGACGGCAACCCGACCATCGCGGAGGGCGCCACCGCCGGACTCGACCTGCACGGCACCCTCACCGACGACGTCACCGCGGAGGACCTGCCCTCGGGGACCAGCCCAGGGGTCGACAACTGCGCCTCCTACAAGGGCGACGCGGGCCGCACCGACGGCAGCGGCACCGCCTCGGGCGACGCCTGCAAGAACCTGCCGATCGAGGCGCCGAACACCTCGGGCAGCGGCACCAAGGACTCCTCGCAGCACGAGATCCCGGCCGACCAGCCGATCACGATGAACCTGAAGGTGACCAACAACGGCAACAAGCCGCTGGTCCGCCCGGTCGTCACCGACCCGGCGGCGGGCCCGGACGGATCTCCCGCCACCACCTCGCCGTTCGACGTCCTGCAGATCACATCGGTCTCCGTCAGTCCGTCGGACGCTCCGGTGACCATCGAGCTGTGGGACCCGACCGTGAACGCCTGGGTCGCCTACGACGCGTCGGACACCGCGCTCCTGGAGCGCGCCACCGGCGTACGCGGCGTCTACAACGGCGAGTTGGCACCGCAGAGCGGTTTCACCCTGACCGTCGTCGCCGAGCGGCGGCCCGGAGTGCCCGACGGCACCACGCTGCGGAACTGCTACTCGATCGACGCGGGCGGCGACTACACGCCCGGCGCCCCGGTCTGCGGCCCCTCGATGGACACCGCGCCCGCGTCCGACTCGGCCTCCCTGAACAAGTCGATCAGCCCGGGCACGCTGCCCGAGTACGTGCCGGGCCTGCCGCGCCAGCACGCCGACATGGCGCTCACCATCGCCAACACGGGCAACATGTCCGCGAAGACCCTGCAGATGACCGACCGCGACGCCGACTTCTTCGACGCCGTCGACCTCGTCTCCATCAAGTCCGACCAGATGCCCGCGGGCGCCAACCGCGTACAGATCGACGCGTACGTGAACGGCGCCTGGGTGAACGGCACCCCGTCCTCCTCGGCCGCACTGCCCGCCGGTGTGAACGCCGCCGACGTCACCGGCATCCGCGTCACCTACAGCTCCACCAGCACCACCAACGGCGGCTACGTCATCAAGCCGGAGTGCGCGAGCAGCAGTTGCTCCGGCATCCTCGTCCTCGACGTCAGCCCCCGCGAATCCCTGCGCTCCAACGGCGAACCGGTCCCCAGCCACCTGGAGGACACGGTCAGCGGATCGTTCCTCACCAAGCTTCAGCCCGCGGACAAGCCCAAGGCCATCGACCCGGTCAACGCCACGCTCGACCTGGTCAAGGGCACACCGCGGCTGACGATCAGCAAGGACCCCGACACGGTGCTCGCCCCCGGCGAGGACGCGCCCTTCTACCTGAAGGTCACGAACACCGGTACGGCGAACGTCCCGAACCTCGTCGTCAAGGACGCGCTGCCCGAGGGCATCCAGTTCGTCGACACGTTCGCGGGCGACGACGGCGAACCGTACAAGGTCATCAACACCGCGGTCCCGGACGGCACTCCGCCCGTCCCGACCCCGGAATTCACGCAGACCACGTCCGGCGACCGTGTCTCCGGCCTGACTTGGGACTTCTCCCGGCAGGCGAACGGTGATCCCTGGGTCTTCGCCCCGGGCGCCACCCTCACCATCGAGATCCACGTCAAGCTCGAACCCGGCATCGACGCCGGTGACGTGGTCACCAACAAGACCGGCGCCACCTCCTCCGACCCGGACCTCGCCTGCGAGGCCGCCTCGGAGACGGACGGCGCCTTCGGCAGCGGCCTGTACTGCACGGCCACCGCGACCCTGACCGCCAAGTCGGGCGCGGCCTTCGCGGCCCGCAAGTGGGTCTCCGGCAACGACTCGCTCGGCTGGTACCACACCCGCGACAAGAAGACCGTCCCCGTCGGCGACTCCTCCTGCCTGTCCACCACGGACGCGGCCGGCCGCCGCTACACCGCCAACCCCTGTATCGCGCTGGTCAATCCGGGCGACGAGTACCACTACCTGATGCGCATCCAGAACGCCGGTACGGAGGCGGGCACCGCGATGCGGATCGTCGACCGCTTCCCGGTGCAGGGCGACAAGGGCGTCATCATCGACCAGTCCCGCGGCACGGCCTGGGACAAGCGGCCCACGCTCGCCTCCGAGCCGCAACTCGACGGGCCGGGCGCGATGACGGTCTCGTACGAGAACTCCGAACCCCTGTGCACCGACGACCTCGACATGGGCGGCGCGGGTTCGAGCGAACCGCGGTGCCCGGCCTCCACCTGGGACGACCCGTACAGCGCGCAGGCCGTCGGCGCCCGCTACGACCTGGCGTTCTCCCCGGCCATGGCGCCGGGCGAGAAGGTGGACATCAGCTGGGCGATGGACACCCCGCTCGACGTCAAGAAGAACGGCGACCCGACGATCGCCTGGAACTCCTACGCCCACAACGAGACCACCGACCGCGCCGGCAACCCCCGGGTGCTGCAGCCCAACGAGCCCATCCAGGTCGGAGTCGCCCTCGCCTACGGTGACTTGAAGCTGGTCAAGCGGATCGGCGACAGCCCCGACGCACTGGACCCGGTGCTGGCCCGGGTGCCGTTCCCGTTCCATGTCAGGTGTGTGATCCACCCCGAGGGCGGCCGTCCGCGGATCGTCCTCGATGAGGACTACCGGGTCTCCGCGGACAAGCCGGTCACCGTCACCGGTATCCCGGCGGGCGCGGAGTGCGAGGTGTGGGAGACCTCGGCGCACGGGGGTGAGGCCACGCACACCAAGGACGATCCGGCCGAGATCACCATCGACCCCGGCTTCGGCACGACGACCGTCGAGACGGCGCGTATCACCAACGCCTTCCGCTTCGGCTCACTGCAACTGGTCAAGGAGCTGGACGGCGACGCCGCCTCGTTCGCCGAGGACCGCGCCTTCGACGTCAAGGTCACCTGCTCGCTGCCGAACGAGGCGGGCAAGCCGACCACTCAGATCCTGAGCAAGACCTACACGGTGAAGGCCGGCGAGCCGGTGACCATCAAGCCGCTGCCCGCCAACACCCGTTGCTGGGCAGCGGAGGTCGACGCGGGCGGCGCCGACAGTGTGGTCGTCGACCACGGCACGCCGCGCACCGCGGTGACCGTCACGGAGGACGGCGGCCCGCAGGCCCAGGCGACGATCACGGCGACCAACACCTTCGACGCGGCGCAGCTCGTGATCGTCAAGAAGGTGATCGGCGAGGACGAGGCAGGCTCGTACTCCTTCAGGCTGGCCTGTACGACGGCGCAAGGCGATGTGGCCCTCGCGGCCGGGGACCGGGCGTTCAGCCTCCCGGCCGGCGGCAGGCGCACGGTCACGGTCCCCGAGGGCGCGCACTGCACGGTCGAGGAAGTGGACGTCCCCGCCGAGGCGACGGTCACCTACTCGCCCAAGGGCGGTGCGGTGGACGTGAACGGCACGGCCTCGGTCACGGTGACCAACAAGTTCCCGCCGCCGCCGAACCCGGACGGCCACGACAAGGACGACAAGGACGGCAAGGGCGGCCACCTCGCGCACACGGGCCCGGCCGGCAACTGGGCGGCGCTCGGCGCGCTGTTCGCGGCGCTGATCGCCTCGGGTGCGGTGCTCATGTGGGTCGCGTCGAGGAGGAGGGAGCGGTCGTAACGACCGTCGCGTGACCTGGATGCCGCCGTCGGGTCCCACCCGGCGGCGGCATCGTCGTGTGTACGGCCCCTCGGACGGCTCGTCGGTATGGATCCTCGTTGTCGGTACGGGTCCTCAGCCGGGCCGGCGCGCGAAGAGCTCGAGGTGACCGCAGTGGGGGCAGAGGTAGGCCGCGATCGGCCACCGCGGACGGCCCATCCGCCGGGCACCGCCGAAGATCCCGCGCTCCAGCGGACCGGGAATCCAGCGGGCGTACCCCTTGGCGTACTGGCCGTCGTCCTCGATGAAACCCTCGTCGAGGCCGACCGTTCCGCAGTGCGTGCAGCGCAGGGAGTTCACGGAGTTCATGGCGTCCTTCGAGTTCATCGCAGCAGGCTAGGGGGCGGTTGTCAGGGTTGCGTCATGACCGGTCGTCAACCGGGCTTCAGGGTGCGCCCGGCAGCGCGGGTATGGTCGGCGGACCGATCGCGCCGGAGAGACGTACGGGGGAGAAGGCCGTGGTCAAGGAGAAGCACGGGTACAGCGCGCGCCCGGACGGAGCCAGGCGCAAAGGCGAGGACGACGGCTGCTGCATGCACGTCATGGACACCTACGTCTGGTGCTCCACCGTGTGCTGTCCGGCCCGGCTCCTCGCCCTCGCCCTGCCCGCGCTCGCGACGGCGGCCTTCGGATCCCGCGCCGGCGGAGCCGACCCGGCGGCGCTCCGGCCGTCCGGGTGGATGGCCGGCCGGCTGTACGAGGCGGTACGCCACTACCGCTCCCGCATCAGCCCGTCCCTGCCCGACTGCTGCCCGTACACGCCGACTTGTTCCACGTACGCCGTCAAGGCCCTCCACCGCCACGGCGCATGGCGCGGCGGACTGCTCACCGTACGGAGGCTGCTGCGCTGCCGCCCCGGGGCGGCGCGGCGACGGGGGTACGTCGACCATCCGCCGCTGTAGGTGCCCGCGCGGGACAGTCGATCGCTCGTCGCTCCAGGTGTCCGGGCACGTCAGCCGATCGCTCGCCGGTCCAGGCTCCCGGGCAGGTCAGCCGGTCACCCGCCCCGCCGGGCTCGGGGCAGGTCAGGGGCGCCCGATCAGGTGAAGTACGCAGCGTGTACGCGTGCCAGCGCCCTGCCGTGGGGCGGGTGCCGCCCAGCATCTCCGGTGTGATCATCGAACGAAGGGGTGGCGCGGCGACGATGCGGCGCCTCGTGCTGGTCACGCTCCTGAGTGTGGGGTGCTGGGCCTGGAGCACGGCAGGCGCCACGTACGCGTACGGCCCGGGTACTTCCGGTGTCCCGCACGGCCCCGGTGTCCCGCATGGTCGCGGTGTCCCGCACGGCTCCGGTGTCCCGCATGGTCGCGGTGTCCCGCACGGCCCCGGTGCCGCCGGGCTCGCCCTCGCCGTCACGGTCAACGCACGCCCCGGGGCCGACGCCCTGCGTCATGGAATCCGCACCCGCGCCCCGGTCGTGACGACGTATCACCTGACCAACCGCGCCGGCTCGGACCTCCACGGCATCCGCGTCCTCGACCCCACGCTGCCCGGCGCCCGGATCCGCTGTCCCGGCGGCGGCAGCGAGGTGCGCCTGCTGACCGGGCTGCGCTCGGTGCGCTGCACGGCCACCGGCCGCGCACGCCCGGGGACCTGGACCGGAACGGTGCGCGCCACCGGCCGGCAGCCGTATCTGAACGAGACCGTACGAGCCCGGGCGCGCTCCGGGTACGCGGGCGTCCACGCGGGCCTGCGCCTCACGGAGTCCGTGCGGGTGACCGGCGCCCGCGCGGCCGAGGTCCGCTACACGCTGACCAACCCCGGCAACCGCGCCCTGTACGACATCCGGCTCACCGACTCCGCGCTCACCCCCGCCCGCATCGGCTGCGCCGGCGGACGCGCGGTGGTCGCCCGCCTCCCCGCGGGCGCCACGGTCCACTGCGCGGCGCGTGTCACCCGCGCACCCGGCCGCTACACCAGCCACGGCACGGCCGTCGGCAACGACCGCCTCCGCACGCTCACCCCGCAGGGCCG
>NZ_JBEPEW010000207.1:0-11255 GCF_040300965.1 Streptomyces mesophilus
GAACCCGCCCCCCACACCCCAGCCCCCGTCATACGTCATCCCCCGCCCTCAACACCCGCGCCAGATCCACCCGTCCGAGATAGCGGGCGGCGAGCGTGACCACGCCGCAGATCAGCATGGTCGTGGCGCCCGCCGTGAGCAGGACGCGCCCCCAGGGCACCTCCGTGGCGAGCGCGGGGAACACCGGGCGCCCGCCGGCATCCACGGTCACCACCGGCATGATCAGCACGGCCAGTACGGCACCGAGAACGGTCCCGAGGACGGCCGCCACCGCGGCCAGGCCCAGCTGTTCCGTCCAGAGGTACGCGGCCAGTTGACGCTTGCGTACCCCGATCGCCCTGAGCAGGGCGAACTCCCGGCTCCTGGAACGCGCGGCAAGCGCCGTGTGCAGTGTGAACGCCACGACGGCGAACGGCGGCGCGAGCGCCAGGCACAGCGCGAGCGCGGCCTTGGCGCCGCGGCGCAGCGGATCCGCCGCCAACTCCGCGCGTGCGGTGGGCACATCGAGCGCCTTGCCGAGCCGTGGGGCCGCGCGCACCGCCCGGACCGCCGCCTGCGCGCCACCCTCGTCGGTACGGGCCCACCAGAAGCTCTCGGCCCCGGGCGCGCCACCGCTCAGCACCAACTGGGCGGTGAGCGCCCGGGAGTCGACGAGGAGCCGCGGCCGGTCCCTGTTGAGATCGCCCGGCACGGCTTCGATCGCGCCGATGATCTTCAGCCGGGCGCTCCCGCCTGCCGGCTGCCGCACGGTCACGGTGTCACCGACGTCGGCGATCCCGGAGGCGAGCATCCTGGCGTCGGCCAGCGCGGGCGCCGGCGGAGGCTTCGCCTCCGGTGCCTCGACAGCGAGCCTGATCGCCCGCACGGGGAAGGCGAGTTCGGTGTCGGGCCCCCGCAGGACCGCTTCGATCAGCAAGCCCGGTCGCTCGGGACTCGTGGAGCACAGCACCGGCCCCGGTGCGTCGCCGGGCCGGTCCCGCGGTTCGGCGTCGGGGCAGCCGGCCACCTCCAGGTCGGGTGCGGGCATGAACAGGTCACGCCAGCGCCCGGGTGCGACCAGCTCGTGCACCTCGTCCACCACGAGCCGGTAGGTGCGCCGCACCGTCTCGTCCGGCATGGCGAGCCCGAGCTGCACGAGCCGGGTGGCGCCGGCCGGCACGGGAAGCCGCACCTTCCGGGCCGTCGCGCTCTCCGTCAGCTCGACCTCTCCGGCGTGCACGCGGCCGTCGCCGCCCGCGAAGTACGCCGACAGCCGTACGGGGTCGGCCTTGCCGGGTCCGTCGGCGACAAGGCTTACCCGCAGGAAGAGTTCTTTCGGGGCGCCGATGAGGCGCAGTCCGTGTTCGGGGATGTCCGCACCCAGCCGCGCACGGTCCTCGGCGTCCAGGGAGGGGAGCGCGTCCGCCCCGGTGTGTACGGCGGTGACGCCCACCGACTCCTGTGCGACCGAGGCGTCCACCTCGATCACCGGCGTCACGGCCCGCACCCCCGGCAGCCCCTCGTACGCCGCCCTGCGTCGCTCCCCCGGGAGCCGGTCGGACGGATCGATCCGCAGGTCGGAACCGACCCGGAAGGCCGCCTGCTCCTGGTCCCCGCGCTCCAGGATCACCAGCGCGGTCGAGCTCAGCGAGGCGACGGCCAGCGCGAGCGTCACCACGAGCGCGGGTCCGGCGTGCCCGGCCGCGCGCCGCCCCAACTGCCAGCCGCCGAGCGGCAGTACGAAACCGGCGCCGCGCTGTGCGAGCGGGTCGAGCAGCCGGGCGGCGGGCGGCAGCAGACGCAAAACGAGCAGCGCGGCGGCGGCGGTCATCACCACGGGGGCGAGGACCAGGACCGGGTCGACCGTCGAGGTGCTGCTGACCGGCGAACGGTACTGGCGCAGCTGCAGCCAGCCGAGGACGGCGACGGCCGCGAGCACCACGTCCGCGCCAAGGCGTTGCGCCGCGGCGAACCGCGCGGGCCGCCACCGCAGGCGGCTCACGGCCCGCCGGTCGCGTACGGACCGTACGACGGGCACGAGTACGGCGACGCCGTGCACGAGGACCGCGAGCGCGGCGGCGGTCCAGCCGGCGGCGAGCAGCGCGGAGCCGGGCAGTTCGCCCTCCGCCAGGCCCGTGCGGCGCAGCAGCGCGAGCAGCGGCCCGGCGAGGAACGGCGCGGCGATCCCGGCGGGCACGGCGAGCACCGCCCATTGCGCCGCGGCTCCGGCGGCCAGACGCCACGTCCCAGCACCGCGCGCGGCGAGCAGTGCGAGCTCGGCCCGCTGGTGTGCGGCCAGTTGGCGTGCGGTGAGCATCAGGGCGGCGAGGGCCAGGGCGGCGAGCAGCGACGCGGGGATGTACAGACCGGCCCGCGATACGGCGATCGGGGTCTCGAGCCGGTCGAGGGCAGGCCCCAGCCGCGAGGCGAACTGGAGCTCACGGCCCTCGGGCGGCGCCTTTCCGCCGAACAGCGACAGCATGGGGTCGCTGCCGCGGAAGGCGGCGGCCCGCCCGCTCAGGCCGTCGATGTCGGAGAGCCGGAACCGCCCGGCGTCCGGCACGGCCAGCCACGACCGGACACTGTCGCCGGCGAGCTGCGGTGTCCCCGTGATGGTGGCCGGCGGGACGACCGCCAGGGTGTCGGTCCCGCCGAACATGCCGGTCAGGCTCCGCCACAGCGCGGCGGACTGCGGCCGTGGCCGGTAGACCCCGGTCACCTCGATGGGCAGCCGCTTGTCGCCCGTCATCTGTACGGCGAGGGTGTCGCCCGGCCGGACCCCGAGCTCCACGGCGAGCGGCTCCGGGAGCGCCGTCTCGGCGGTTCCGTCGGACCGCGGGCCGGGCAGTCTGCCGCTCACGAGCTCGGCGTGCTCGCGTACGGACTCGAGGGAGACGAGGGCCATCGTGACGTCGCCGCGTATCTGTCCTTCGGCATCGGCGACCGAGAGCTCCGTGGCCTGGTTCTTCGGCACGCGCCATGCGTCATAGGTGCGCTGCGGTACGTCCCCGTACGCCCGCGCCAGCGCTCCGCGGACCGCGGACCCGATCCGCTCGTCCGTCTGCTCGCTGCCGGGTGCGTAGGGCCCGCTCACCGAGACGACCGCGTCCTCGTCCGCCGCGAGCCACTGCCGCGCGGCCCCGAGGACGGCCTGCTCGGTCAGCGCCGCCAGGGCGGCCAGTACGGTCGCGGCAAGCAGCACGGCAAGTCCGGCCGCGCCGAGAACCAGGCCGTGATGCCGCCCTCGGCGCACCACGGCAGGCGTGCGCCCGCTCCCCCGCACTGATCACCCCCGTGTCGAGGGCACAGTATGGGCTGACGCCGGCGAGCCCCGCAATGGCCGTGCGGCGACTCCAACTCGCACACGCAAAGGGCCCGTTACCCACCCTTGCGGTGGAACGCCCTCTTCCGCCGCGAGCCGCCCCACTCAGGATCCACTGCGCCGGGCAGACCCCTGCCCACCCCGCCTCGGGTCCCCGCCTGATGGGCACGGACCGCCTACCGGCCCGCCCCCGCCCACGCGTGAGGGCCGCACCCTTCCTGGAAGGATGCGGCCCTCACGTAGAACGAAAATCCTCAGCGGACCTCGGTGATCTCCGGTCCGCGCTGCAGCTGGCCCATGCCCCCGGAGAAGCGGGACTCGGCCTGGGACTCCTCCTTGACGCCCTCGGGCACCATCTGGGCGTCCTCGGGCAGCTTCAGGACGATCGGGTCGCGCGGGGCCATCGGACCCTCGCCGCGCACCACGACGGTGTCGCGGAAGATCTGCTCGAGCAGCCCGGCGGCCTGCGGCTGCACCGCGCCCTGGCCGGAGATGACACCGCGCAGGAACCAGCGCGGCCCGTCCACGCCGATGAAGCGCACGACCTGGACACCGCCCGTGCCGTCCGGCAGCTGGACCGGGACCTGCGCGCGCAGCTCCCAGCCGAGCGGGCCCTCGACCTCGTCGATCACACCGCCCTGCTTGGTGATGCCGGA
This sequence comes from Streptomyces mesophilus, assembly GCF_040300965.1. GTDB lineage: Bacteria > Actinomycetota > Actinomycetes > Streptomycetales > Streptomycetaceae > Streptomyces > Streptomyces mesophilus_A. Next base: position 3,958 of record NZ_JBEPEW010000207.1, read on the forward strand.
GGCGATCTCCTCGCGGACCTCGCCCCAGATGCCCTCCTTCTTGGGGGCGGCGAAGGCCTGCAGCTGAACCGCGCTGTCCTGGAGCACCACGGTGGCCGCGACGATGGCGTCACCGGCGACCTCGACGCGGAGCTCCATGCCCTCGACGCCGGGCACGAACAGACCGCCCAGGTCGACCCGGCCCTCGGCGGGCCTGCCGACCTCGGAGACATCCCACGGCCCGTCGGGGCGCGGGGCCGGCGGAAGGTTCACCCGTCCCGGTACGCCCTCCTCGTCGGCCGAGGCCTCTGACTGCGGGTCCAAGTCCTCGACCTGCTCGGTCTCGCCTGCCGCAGCCTCGGCCGCGTCCTTCTTACGACGTCCGAACACGTCACTGTCCTTCCCGGTCGGATACGACCGAAGCGTATCGATTCCCACCCTTGTCGGCGGCCGTACCGCCCGCGTCGCCGTCCACCGCGGCATGGCCGCCCGTGGACCCGAAGCCCCCCTCGGCCCGCGCCGATCCGGGAAGCTCCGCCACCTCGTGGAAGCGGACCTTCTCGACCTGCTGGACGACAAGTTGGGCGATCCGGTCGAAGCGCTCGAACCGCACGGTCTCGCGCGGATCGAGATTCACCACGATCACCTTGATCTCCCCACGGTACCCGGCATCCACGGTCCCCGGGGCATTCACCAGAGCCAGTCCGCAGCGGGCGGCGAGCCCCGAGCGCGGGTGCACGAAGGCCGCGTACCCATCGGGGAGCGCGATAGCCACACCGGTCGGCAGCACCGTCCGCTGCCCGGGGGCGAGTTCACAGGCTTCAGTCGTACGGAGGTCCGCACCGGCATCGCCCGGCATCGCGTACGCGGGCAGCGGGACCTCGGGGTCGATGCGCCGGATCTGCACGTCGAGGGGCGGGTTGCTCACGGGTTCACCTCGAAGGCACGTGCGCGCCGCCGCTGGTCGGGATCGCTCATCGCGGCGTTGATCTCCTCGGGCCGTCCGTTGTCGATGAAGTGGTCGACCTTCACCTCGATGAACAGCGCGTCGGCCCGCACCGCGATCTCGCCTTCGGGTCCGCCGATCCGCCCCACGGCCGTGGAGTAGATCTTGCGTCCGGCCACCGCGGTGACCTCGGCCTCCAGGTAGAGCACCGTGTCGACGGGCACCGGCCGTACGAAGTCGGTCTCGAGCCGTCCGGTGACCGCGATCGCGCGCAGCAGCCAGTTCAGCGAGCCGAGCGTCTCGTCGAGCGCCGTGGCGAGCACACCGCCGTGCGCGAGGCCCGGGGCGCCCTGGTGTTCCGGCTTGACGGTGAACTCGGCGGTGATCGCGACGCCTTCGGCGGCCCGCGCCTGCAGCTGCAGTCCGTGCGGCTGTGCGTCGCCGCATCCGAAGCAGTGCGCGTAGTGCGCACCGAGCAGTTCGCCGGGGGGCGGTGCGTCGGGGTGCCGCACCGGCGCCGTGGCGTCGTCCGGGGGCGTCAACGATGGTGTTCGTCCACTCACAGGCGGAGACCTTACCCGCGCAACCTCTCCTGTTGAGCACCGTGCCAAGCTTGACCCATGCAGCAAGCCACCGAAACGTACGACGAACGCCTCACCGCTCCCCGCTCCTGGTGGGTGATCGCCTTCTTTGTGGGCATCTCGTGCGCCTTGATGCTGCTGCCGCTCGGCACGCTCCCGATGCTCGGCGGTCTGATCGGCGGCGCGGCCCTCGCGTCGGTCCTGGTCAGCTCGTACGGCTCGGCCCGCGTCCGCGTCGTGGCCGGCTCCCTGGTGGCGGGCCAGGCCCGTATCCCGCTCACCGCACTCGGCACCCCGGAGATCCTCGACCCCGAGGAGGCCCGTGCCTGGCGCACCCACAAGTCGGATCCCCGCGCCTTCATGCTGCTGCGCAGCTACGTACCGAGGGCAGTACGCATCCCGGTCACGGATCCGGCCGACCCGACCCCTTACGTGTACGTGTCGACCCGTACGCCCGAGCGCCTGGTCGACGCCCTGACGCGCTAGCCCGGACGGGACTCCAGGGCCTGTCCGGATCCGGCAGGCCCCAGCCCTCGAGCTCTTTACCGTCCGAGCTCTTTGCGGTCGGTCCCCGCCAGCGGATTCAGCGGATCGAGCGGGTTCACGGGCCGCTCGAGGGGCGGCAACGCGTCCAGCGCGTCCCAGGGCACCTGATGCGCCCGCAGGTCCTTACGGACCTTCTCCGCCAGCTTCTTCGTGTCCCGGCGGTTCATCACCGCACCCACGGCGGCGCCGACCATGAACGGCATCAGGTTCGGCAGGTTCCGCACCATGCGCTTCATGATCTGCTGCCGCAGCTCGCGCTTCACCTGCCCGCCGAGCGCCGCGTTGATCGTCTGCGGCTTCTTCACATCGATACCGCGCTCCTCCGTCCAGGAGGTCAGATACGCGGTGGAGCGGGACTTGAGCGCACCGGGCGGCCGAAGCCCGTACACCTCGTGCAGTTCGGCGATGAGCTTCAGCTCGATCGCGGCCACGCCGGTGATCTCCGCGGCCATCTCGGCCGGCATCGCGGGCGGCACCGGCAGCATCGCCGCGACACCGACTCCCGCGCCGACGGTCGAGGCGGCGTTGGCCGCGCCGGCGACCAGTTTGTCGGCGAGCTGCTCGGGGCCGAGGCCCGGGAACTGCCGCCGCAGCGTGGCGAGATCACGTACTGGAACGCGCGGCGCGTTCTCGATGATCCGGTCGGCGAGATAGCCGATGCCGGCCTTGGCGCTCGCCTGGCCCTTGCGTACTCCCTGTTTGACCTTGTCGAGCCTGCGCGACGGAGCGACGGCGCTGGCGTCGCCGTCCGTCGTCGAGACCTCTGTGCCCGCTGTCACGGGCGCGACGGTGCCCGCTGCTACGGGCCCCTCCTTGGCTTCCGTGGGCTCGAGCGAGGCCGGGTGGCCCCGCTCGTCGTCACGTGCGCCTTCCGGCGGTGCGGACGTCTGCGAGCCGTCCGCCTTCCACTGCTTCGAATGCCGCAGCCGGAAAAGTCGCTTCCGGGGCGGGGTCGAGCCAGTCACGGCCGACCCACGCCTCAGTCGCAGTCGCGGCAGATGGGCTGGCCGTTCTTCTCGCGGGCCAGCTGGCTGCGGTGGTGGACCAGGAAGCAGCTCATGCAGGTGAACTCGTCCGCCTGCTTGGGCATGACCCGGACGGCCAGTTCCTCGTTCGAGAGGTCTGCGCCGGGCAGCTCCAGGCCTTCCGCGGCCTCGAACTCGTCGACGTCGACCGACGAGGTCGACTTGTCGTTGCGCCGGGCCTTCAGCTCTTCGATGCTGTCGGACTCGACGTCGTCATCGGTCTTACGTGGGGTGTCGTAATCCGTTGCCATGTCGCTCTCCCCCTCTGGGTGTCTGCGGTGTCTCCAGCGCACGTAACGCGTGAGAGGCCGGACTTGTGCCCGACCCGAGGCGGAGATTTTGCCTCACATCAAGGTCTGTTACTCAATCGACACCCAACCGCCCCTCCCAAGAGGTGATCGTTTGGATGGCGATGGGGACCGTACACGGTCCCTTTATTGCACTCCACGGGCGCCACCCCGTGTACTTCCCGTGATCAAGACCCCTGAAAACCCTGGATTTTCCGGGCTTTCCGACATCCATGGCGATCACGGAGAGTAGATGGCCGAAAATTCGCCCCTGTGATCGATTCCACACGGCCTCCTCGGGCTCAGGTCCCGAAAATTCCGCTAAAAGCGAACTTCGCGGCGGATCCGCGACAGCATCTCAGATCGGCAGGGTGACTCGCATCACGAGACCACCCCCCTCACGCGGCTCGGCGATGATACGGCCCCCGTGGGCCCGCGCCACCGACTGAACGATCGAGAGCCCCAGTCCGACACCCTTGTCGCTCCCGGTCCTCTCCGTGCGAAGACGCCGGAAGGGCTCGAAGAGGTTGTCCACCTCGTACGCCGGCACCACCGGTCCCGTATTGGACACCACGAGCACCGCCTGTCCGTGCACGGCTTCCGTGGTGACCTCCACCCAGCCGTCTTCGGGGACGTTGTACCGCACGGCGTTCTGGACGAGGTTCAGGGCGATGCGCTCCAGGAGCACACCGTTGCCCTGGACGACGGCGAGACCGCGCTCTCCGCGGATCTCGACGCCCTTCTCCTCGGCCTCGGGACGTACCTGGTCAAGGGCGCGCGAGGCGACCTCGGCCAGGTCCACGGGCTTGCGTTCGACGATCTGGTTGTCGCTGCGGGCGAGCAGCAGCAGGCCCTCCACCAGCTCCTCGCTGCGTTTGTTGGTGGACAGGAGCGTCTTGCCGAGCTGCTGGAGCTCGGCGGGCGCGCCGGGGTCCGACAGATGCACCTCGAGGAGCGTGCGGTTGATCGCCAGGGGCGTGCGCAGCTCGTGCGAGGCGTTGGCGACGAAGCGCTGCTGGGCCGTGAAGGCACGCTCCAGGCGGTCGAGCATCTCGTCGAACGTGTCCGAGAGCTCCTTCAACTCGTCGTCCGGACCGTCCAGTTCGATCCGCCGGGTGAGATCCGAGCCGGCCACCTGACGGGCGGTACGGGTGATCCGGCCGAGCGGCGACAGGACGCGTCCGGCCATCGCGTAGCCGAAGCCGAAGGCGATGACGCTGAGGCCGAGCAGGGCGAGCAGGGAGCGGCTGAGGAGGTCGTCGAGGGCTTTCTGGCGCTGGTGGTCGACGCAGACGCGGGCGGCTTCGTTGAAGGCGTCGACGCTGCTGAAGTCGCGGCCGCTGAGGGCGGGACAGGCGCTGGAGTCGATCGTCACATTGCCTTTGACGATGCGGAACGGCATCTCATTGCCCACGTGCACGGCCTGTGCCGCGAGCAAGTAGATGATCGAGAGCAGCAGGATCCCCGCGATCAGGAACATCCCGCCGTACAGCAGGGTGAGCCTTATGCGAATGGTCGGACGGAGCCACGGGAACGGCGGCTCGGTCTTGTGCGGGTCCCACGTCGGCTTGGGCGGCGCCGATGGAGGCGCCGGGGAGGCGGCCATGGAGGGATCAGATCCGGTAGCCGGAGCCGGGGACCGTGACGATCACCGGGGGCTCGCCGAGCTTGCGGCGCAGGGTCATGACGGTCACGCGGACCACGTTGGTGAACGGGTCGGTGTTCTCGTCCCAGGCCTTCTCCAGGAGCTGCTCGGCGGAGACCACCGCGCCCTCGGAGCGCAGCAGCACCTCCAGGACGGCGAACTCCTTGGGCGCGAGCTGGATCTCGGTGCCGTCGCGGAATACCTCCCGGCGGTTCGGGTCCAGCTTGATGCCGGCCCGCTCGAGGACGGGCGGCAGCGCGACGGTGGTGCGCCGGCCCAGGGCGCGTACGCGCGCGGTGAGCTCGGTGAACGCGAAGGGCTTGGGCAGATAGTCGTCGGCGCCCAGCTCCAGGCCCTCGACGCGGTCGCTGACGTCGCCGGACGCGGTGAGCATCAGGACGCGCGTGGGCATCCCGAGCTCGACGATCTTCCGGCAGACGTCGTCGCCGTGCACGACGGGCAGGTCACGGTCGAGTACGACGACGTCGTAGTCGTTGACGCCGATGCGCTCGAGGGCCGCGCCGCCGTCGTACACGACGTCCACGGCCATGGCCTCGCGGCGCAGTCCGGTGGCCACCGCATCGGCGAGCAGCTGCTCGTCCTCGACGACGAGTACGCGCACGTCGCTGTCCCTTCTGTGAGCCCGGAGAGCGGGCTGAATCCTGATGAGCCCGCTGGGCAGAGGGCCGCCTCACCGACCGTCCCGGCGCATGAGCGACAGGTTCCGGTCACATGGTGATGTCACCATCCTGCCCCTTTGGGCCGTAAACCGGCTGTAAGACGGCGGGTGAGGGCTTGGGAGCGGGGTATCCCGGGGTTTCCGGGGGCTCCTATTCGTCGCCCCCGGCGTACGGGAATCAACAGATCTCCCGGCAGGTTGAGGTTTCCGCGACAGGAACCCAGGGGAGGACGGCCTTACACCCGCGATCACTCTTTGCAAGTGGCACGCCACGAACCGTTTTTGTGGAGCGGCACCCGCACCGCATCCGCCGAGACGGCAAGAGACGTGATCGCCCCTTCCCGAGGGCACACCCCCGTGCCACCGACACTCGACCCACGACGAGGGGGCGCACCATGGACGCATTCACCGCAGGGCTGCTGCAGCGCATAAAGGCCACGGAGACGGACCTCACGCGGGCACGTGAGGACGGCGACGACTTCCTCGCGGAGGTGGAGCAGGCCGAGCTCGACGACCTGCACCGCCTCGCTGCCGAGCATGGGGTACAGGTGGCCTAGCGCCTGTTCGCTGTACCCGTTGCCATACGGAGGGGCCCGCCGCATCGGATGCGGCGGGCCCCTCCGGATGGCTCGGGTCAGTCGTGCCAAGCCCCCAACCGGTCCAGCTCCGCCTGGAGCGGCTCGAAGACGCCGGGGGTCGCCGCGACCGTCAGATCGTTCGACGGGCGCTCGCCGGGGCGGCCGCCGGTGAGGGCGCCCGCCTCGCGGGCGATCAGGTCGCCCGCCGCGAGGTCCCAGGGGTGCAGGCCGCGCTCGTAGTAGCCGTCGAGGCGTCCCGCGGCCACGTCGCACAGGTCGACCGCGGCCGAGCCGCCGCGCCGGATGTCGCGCAGGAGCGGGATCAGCTGCCCGGCGACCTCCGCCTGGTGGGCGCGGACCTTCCCGACGTAGTTGAAGCCCGTGGAGACCAGGGCCTGGTCCAGGGACGGCGCGGGACGGCAGGCCAGCCTGCGCTCACCGGCCCAGGCCCCGGTGGCCCAGGCTCCGTGCCCGCGCACCGCGTGGAACGTCTCGCCGCGCATCGGGACCGCGACGACTCCGACGACGGTCTCGCCGTCCTGCTCCGCGGCGATGGACACGGCCCAAGTGGGCAGCCCGTAGAGGTAGTTGACCGTGCCGTCGAGCGGGTCGACCACCCAGCGGACGCCGCTCGTACCCTCGGTCGAGGCGCCCTCCTCGCCGAGGACGCCGTCGTCCGGGCGGCGCTCGGCGATCAGGCCGGTGATCAGCTTCTCCGCCGCGATGTCCATCTCGGTGACGACGTCGATGGGACTCGACTTGGTCGCGGCGACCGCCAGATCGGCCGGACGGCCGTCCCGCAGCAGCGCTCCGGCGCGGCGGGCGGCCTCCTGGGCGAGGGGGAGAAGTTCCGCATGCAGGGAGTTGATCACTTGGTTCCTTACGCGTAGGGGCTGTCGGCGCCCGCGGCCGCCGGCTTCGGGGCGCGGGCCGGGCATCTCGACGTAACCGAGGTCGTTGCGCGGGTAGACCACCGGGTGGCCGACCGACTTCTTGTACGCGTACGCGGCGATCGTCGGAAGCTTCGCAAGA
>NZ_JBEPEW010000208.1:0-11242 GCF_040300965.1 Streptomyces mesophilus
TGCGGCACGCCGCCGGCCGACCGCCCGGGTTTCGGACGCGCTGCCCGACACCTCGACCAGCCACCCGGCGCGGCCCTCGCTGACGAAGTCGAGCGTGGCCAGGGCGGTGGAGGTGTGGAAGGGCTCGGTGTGCGTGGTGGTGACGGTCGGGACCAGTCCGATACGGCGGCTCGAGGGCGCGACACGGGCGAGCACCGCGACCGGGTCGAGCCGGCCGACGTGCTCGTCGGGTGGTGGGGCGAACGAGTCGCCGAGGGTGACGAAGTCGAGCGCGCCCTGTTCGGCGAGGTGGGTGAGCGCGGTCCAGTACGGGGCGGTGAGGGATTCGGCGGGGCGGTCGCCGCCCGGTTCGGCGGGGTGGCCCCCGCCGATTTCGACGGAGAGATGGAGTTCTCGGGGCATGGCATCCGGTCCTGTGGGTCGCTGCGGGGCGGTGGCTACTTGTTGGTCTTCGGCAGCCCGGGCGGATTGACCTCGGAGGTCCGTACGCGCTCGTCGGACAGTCCCCAGCGGTCGAGGACCTTGGCGTACGTGCCATTCTCGATCACGTGGTCCAGGGCCGCGGCGAGCGGCTCGGCCAGACCGCTGTCCTTCTTGGTGGTGGCCGCGATGAGGCCCTGCAGCGTGGCGCCCGCACCGGAGTACGTGCCGACGACCTCGGTCTTCCCGCTGGTGGCCGCGTGGTAGGCGGCAGTCGGGTTCGGGCCGAGGTAGAGGTCGATCCGGCCGGACTGGAGGGCGAGATACGTGTCGCTCTCGCTCTGGTAGTACTTGATGTCCACCGGCTCCCGGCCGGCCTTCTCGTTGTCCTTGCTCCACTCGACCAGGAGCTTCTCCTGATTGGTGCCGCTGGACACGGCGACCTCGAGGCCCGCGACGTCCTCGGGCCCGTCGACCGTGAGACCGCTGCCCTTCTTCGCGCCGAAGCCGAGGTTGTCCTCGCGGTACGTGGCGAAGTCGTACTTCTCCTTGCGCTCCTCGGTGACCGTGATGTTGCTGAAGCCGACGTCGTACTTGGCGCTGTCCAGGCCGATGAAGATGTTCTCCCAGGACACCGTGTTGATACGGGGCTCCAGACCGAGGACGTCGGCGACCAGATGCGCGAGGTCCGGCTCCACTCCGATGACGGTCTTGTTGTCGGTGGCGTAGAACGTGAGCGGCGCCGCTGAGCCGGAGGAGCCGACGATCTCCAGGGTGCCGCGCTCGCGGATCTTCTCGGGGACCTGGGCGGCTATCGAGTCCACCTCGGCGGTGGTGACGCGTTTCCGGTCGGGGCTCGTATTGATCTTCGTCTTGGCGCCCGACGTGGCCGCGACCTCGGTGGTGCGCTCCTCGTCCGGGTTGCCGCACGCGGCGAGGAGGAGGGTGGCGGCGAGTGAGAGGACGGCAGCGGTACGGCGGGTGATCGGGGCGTACACAGGTGAGCTCCTCAAGGGAAGGAAGGGGGGTTCACAGGACCTTGGAGAGGAAGGCGCGGGTGCGCTCGTGCCGCGGGTCGTCGAGGACGGCCGCCGGCGGACCCTGTTCCACGACGACTCCGTCGTCCATGAACACCACGGTGTCCGCGACCTCACGGGCGAAGCCGATCTCGTGTGTGACGACGACCATGGTGGTTCCGCTGCGGGCCAAGTCCTTGATGACGTCCAGGACTTCACCCACGAGCTCGGGGTCGAGCGCGGAGGTCGGCTCGTCGAAGAGCAGCACCTTCGGTGAGAGCGCGAGCGCGCGGGCGATCGCCACGCGCTGCTGCTGGCCGCCGGAGAGCTGGCGCGGATAGGCGTCGGTCTTGTCGGCGAGACCGACCCGGTCGAGCAGCCGGCGCGCGGTGTCCTCCGCCTCCTTGCGGGGCCGGCGCAGCGCGGAGACGGGGGACTCGACGAGGTTGTCCAGGACCGTCAGATGCGGGAAGAGGTTGAAGTTCTGGAAGACGAACCCGATATGGGTGCGCTGCCGCAGGACGTCCTTCTCCTTGAGCTCGTGCAGCTTGTCCCCGGCGCGGCGGTAGCCGATGAGCTCGCCGTCGATGCTGATCCAGCCGCGGTCGACCTTCTCCAGATGGTTGATGGTGCGAAGCAGCGTGGACTTGCCCGAGCCGGACGGGCCGAGGATCACGGTGACCTCACCGGCGTGGACCTGCAGGTCGACGCCGCGCAGCACCTCCAGCGGGCCGAAGCTCTTGCGGACGCCGTGCACGTCCACCATCACATCGCTCATCGGGTGTCTCCAGGGGACTTGGAAGGCAGGGGTGGGGCGACGAGGAACCGCCGGAGGCGCTGCAGCGGCGTCGGCGGGGGAGTGCGGTTCGCGCCCCGGGCGTAGCGCCGTTCGACGTAGTACTGGGCCACCGAGAGCACCGAGGTCAGGACCACGTACCAGGCGGTGGCGACGAGCAGCAGCGGGATCAGCCGGCCGTTGCGGCCGTAGATGACCTGGACTTGGTAGAAGAGCTCGCCGATCGCCATCACATAGACCACCGACGTGCCCTTGAGCAGGCCGATGATCTCGTTGCCCGCGGTGGGCAGGATGGCCCGCATGGCCTGCGGCAGCACGATCCGCCGGATCTGCCGCAGCCGAGGAATGCCCAGCGCGGCCGCCGCCTCGAACTGCCCGTGGTCGACGGAGAGGACACCGCCGCGCACGATCTCCGCGGCGTACGCGGCCTGGTGCAGCGTCAGGCCGATGATCGCGGCGCCGATGGTCCCGATCAGGCTGTTGCTGTCGACGGACCAGAACACCGGCCCGAACGGGATGCCGATGCCCAACTCCTCGTACAGAGCGCTGAGGTTGAACCAGAACACCAGTTGGACGATCATCGGGATGGACCGGAAGATCCAGGTGTACGTCCACGCGACCGACTGCAGCACCGGGCTGCGCGAGAGCCGCATGAAGGCGAGCACGGTGCCGAGCAGAAAGCCGAGCACGGTGGCGTACGCGGTGAGCTGGAGCGTCACCCACACCGCGTCGACGATGGTCTCGGACAGGACGTACTCGCCGAACACGCCCCATTCCCAGACCGGGTTGGTGGCCAGACCGTGCGCGAACTGGGCGAGCAGCACGACCACGGCGACGGCCGCCGCCCAGCGGGCGTAATGGCGGGCGGGGACGATCTGCACCGAGGCCGGATCCGGCAGGTTCTTCGGGTCCGCGCCGACGGCGGTCCCGCCGGGCGGCGCGGTGTCCATGAGGGAAGGCATCGTTCTCGCTCCGCCCGGCTATCGGCTGTGCTCGGGCGGGTTGATCCGCGAGCTCTCGATCGCGGACGGCGAGGTGCCCCACTTCTTCAGGATCCGGGCGTACGTGCCGTCCTTGATCAGTTCGTCGACGGCGGCCTGGAAGGCCTTGGTGAGCGGGGAGCCCTTCTTGAAGGCGAAGCCGACGTCGAGGCGGTGGAACTCGCCGAGGAACGTGGTTCCCGACGCGGGCTGTGCGGCCTGGTACCGCAGGCCGTTGATCGTCGACATGATCACGTCGATACGGCCCTGCTGCAGCGCGGTGAGGGTCGCCCCGTTGTCGGAGTAGACCTTCACGTCGTACGGCTTCCTGCCCTCCTTCGCGCACACGCCCTTCTGCTCGGTGAGGGTCGCCTCGAACGTGGTGCCCGCGCCGGTGCCGATGGTCAGGCCGCACAGCTGGGTGAGGTCACTGACCTTCTCGCCCAGCTCCGTGTTGCCCTTCTTCACGGCGAAGCCCTGGCCGTCGTTGATGTAGGTGACGAAGTCGATGGTCTTCAGGCGCTCGGCGGTGACACCGAAGTTCCCGGTCCCGAAGTCGTACTTGCCGCTGCCGAGGGCCGGCAGGATCGTCTCGAAGGACGCGTCCTGCCGTTCCAGCTTCAGACCGAGCACCTTGGCCACCGCGTCCGCGAGGTCGATGTCCTGCCCGGCCGGCGCCTTGTCCGAGCCGTTCGGGTAGTACGCCCCGGGCGGGGAGCCGACGGAGCTGCCGACGCGCAAGGTGCCCGCCTTCCGTACGTCCTCGGTCAGCAGGGCGGCGGCCGACTCGACCTTGCGTACGGCCGCCACGGGGTCGTCGGTCGGCGCGGCGGAGGCCTGCGCACCGGCCGGAACGGCGCCGGAGCCGGAGTCGGATCCGCAGGCGGTCACGGAGAGCAGTGGCAGCAGGGCCAGGCCGGCGGCCAGGCGCAGACGGGTTCCTATGGCGCGGATCTTCACGGGGCGGGGGCCTTTCCCGGGCGAGGACGGGCGGGGAGGTGCTTCTCGAACGGCAGCGGGCCGATGGCTTGCGGCTCGGCCTCCGTGTCGAACAGCGGTGTGTAGCCGGTGGCCAGGTACAGGCCGCGGGCCTCGGGCTGACGCGGGCCGGTGGTCAGGTAGACGCGCGCATAGCCGCGTTCGGCCGCCGCCTGCTCCAGCTCGGCGACGATCCGGCGGGCCAGGCCGCGGCGGCGGTGCGCGGAGTGCGTCCAGATCCGCTTGAGTTCGGCGGTCGTGGCGTCGTGGCGGCGGAAGGCACCACCCGCCACGGGTTCGCCGTGCTCCAGGAGGAGCAGCAGGAGTCCGCCGTACGCCGGGGTGAACTCCTCGTCCGGATAGCGGGAGATCTCGGAGTGGGCGTCCTTGCCGTAGCGCGTCGAGTATTCGTGCGCCAGCTCGCGCAGCAGGGGCTCGACCCTGGGGTCGGCGACGGTCACCTCGGCGACCGTCAACTCAGGTGCGGAGGTCATCCGTTCACCGCCGCGAGCGTCCGCGTCCCGCGCTCGGCGCGCTCGGCGTCGCGCTTGGCGACCTCCTCGCGGACGATCGGGATCACGTAGCGGCCGAAGTCGACGGCGTCGTCGAGCAGGTCGTAACCGCGGGCGGAGAGGATGTCGACGCCGAGGTCGTAGTAGTCGAGCAGCGCCTGGGCGACCGTCTCCGGGGTGCCGACCAGGGCGTTGGAGTTGCCCGCGCCACCGGTCGCGGCGGCGGTCGGGGTCCACAGCGCGCGGTCGTAGCGCTCGCCCGCCTCGGCGATGGCGATCAGCCGCTGGGAACCGGTGTTCTGAGGAGTCGGGGCCTCAGGGGAGCCGGGACGGTGGTGGCGTACGAGACCGGATGCGCGCCGTTCGCGGATCGCGCCGACCGTGCGATGGGCCTTCTCCCAGGCCAGCTCCTCGGTGGGGGCGATGATCGGGCGGAAGGCGACCTGGATCCGCGGCACATCGGTGCGGCCCGCGGCCTCGGCGGCGGCCTTCACGCGCTCGATCTGCTCGGCCGTCCTGGCCAGGGGCTCGCCCCACAGGCAGTAGATGTCGGCCTCGGCGCCACCGGCCGCGTAGGCGGCGTCGGACGAGCCGCCGAACGACACGTTCGGGCGCGGCTGTTGGACCGGGAAGACATCGCTGACGAAGTCGTGGAAGAGATAGTGCTCGCCCTCGTGGTCGAAGGGCTCGTGCGTGGTCCAGATCTTCTTGACGATGCCGATGTACTCGCGGGTGCGGGCGTAGCGCTCGTCCTTGGTGAGCGCGTCGCCCTCACGGCGCTGCTCGTGGTCGTTGCCGCCGGTGATGAAGTGGACGGTCAGACGGCCCTCGCTGATCTGGTCGAGGGTGGCGAAGGTCTTCGCGGCGAATGTGGGGTACGAGACGTTCGGCCGGTGGGCGAGCAGGATCTGCAGCCGGTCCAGGTGACTTGCGAGGTACGCGGCGGCCGGCGCCGGATCCGGTGAGCCGGACCCGTACGCGAAGAGCACCCGGTCCCAGCCGTGGTCCTCGTGGGCGCGGCCGAGGCGGAGTGTGTACTGCTTGTCGAAGGCGGCGCCGGAGCGCGCGGTGGTTTCCGAGCCGTCGTTGGTGGCGGCGATACCGAGGAATTCCACGGGCATGGCAGGAGACCTCTCGGGTGGCGGCACACGGGCAGGGCGAAGTGCCGCGTGTGCGGGCAGGGGTGACGGACCGTCGGACGGACGGCGGGCGGTGATGGGGGTGCGACGACGCGGAGCGTCAGGAGGACACGTCAGGAGTACGTGCCGGAAAACGGTAAGAGGCGGCAGCGCGCGGAAGGTTCAGAACTCGGCCCGCAACGGGGTCACCGAGGGAGGGAAGGGCCGGTCCGGGCGGCCCGCTGCCGGATCAGACGCAACACGCCGCGGACCACACCCGACCGAAGTCGATGTGATCGCGCGTGACCAAGCGCTCTGTGGCAGGCATGCGCTCCATTGAGCAGGACGCCGTCCCGCCCGTCAAGCGCCGCCCGGATGGTGGACCGTTCAACTGGCTCTGCAGCAAGGGGAGTTGGGGTTTGTTGCAGTCATGTGTTGTTCGCATGTACGGCTTCGTCTTCCTGTTGACGGCTCCGCGCTGAGCGCCCATACGATCGACGGCGGACCGGCCTGCCCCGCAAGGGCGGCCGTCCGGCCGCGTTGAGGGACGCGGTGCGTGTGACGACGCGAGCCCCCGGCTGCTTCCCGCGAGCGCCCGGGCGGTGCCCACGCCTGCGATTCCCTCCCGGAGCCCTCCATGGTCATGCCTCCCGACGTCACGTCGGCCCCCATACCGTCGGCCGGCGCCGCGCCTCCGCCCGCCGGCGGACCCCTCGCCGCCGAGCACGCCGGCTCCGCGACGCCGAGCATCGTGCCGCGCCGGCACTTCGGCCGCTGGGCGACCGCCGCCGTGGCGCTGCTCGTCTTCGCGATGGTCCTCAACTCGGTGGTCCGCAACGACGCCTTCCAATGGGGCGTGGTGGGCGACTACTTCACCACCTCGGCCGTCCTCGACGGATTGCTCCTCACGTTGTGGCTGACCGCCGTGGTGATGGTGCTCGGCTTTCTGCTCGGCACCGTCCTCGCGGTGATGCGCCTGTCCGCCAACCCGGTGCTGCGGACCCTGAGCTGGGGCTTCGTCTGGGTCTTCCGCTCCACTCCACTGCTCGTGCAGCTGCTGTTCTGGTTCAACATCGGCGCCCTGTATCCGACGCTGAGCCTGGGCATCCCCTTCGGCCCGGAGTTCCTCTCCGTCAAGACGGTGAACCTGCTCGGCCCCACCCTCACCGCCGTGATCGGACTGACCCTGCACGAAAGCGCGTACGCCGCCGAAGTGGTGCGCGGCGGCATCCTCTCCGTGGAGTCCGGGCAGACCGAGGCCGCGCAGGCACTCGGTCTGAGCAAGCGGCGCACGCTGCGCCGGATCGTGATCCCGCAGGCGATGCGGTCCATCGTGCCGACGGCGGGGAACATGCTGATCGGCACCTTGAAGGGCACGAGCATCGTCAGCGTCCTGGCCGTGCACGACCTGCTGTACTCGGCCCAGTTGATCTACAACCAGACGTACCAGGTCATCCCGCTCCTGATGGTCGCCACGCTCTGGTACATCGCGGTCACCAGTGTGCTCAGCGCGGGCCAGTACTACGTCGAGCGCCATTACGCGCGCGGCAACTCCCGCGCACTGCCGCCCACCCCGCTGCAGCGCGTACGCGTCCATCTCGGGTCCGTACGCCGATGGCTGAGGAAGGTGACCGCCCCCGACGCCCGCCCGGCGGTCGGCGGTGAGCGGTGAACGACGTCACGCCCGCGGCCGTCCTGGTGGTCGTCGGCGCGGGGCCGCGCGCCACCGGACTGCTCGAACGCATAGCGGCCAACGCGTACGAACTCTGGGATGGAACAAGGGAGTTGGCCGTCCACCTCGTGGATCCGCACCCGCCGGGCCCCGGCCGGATCTGGCGCGATGAGCAGTCGCCGCTGCTGCGGATGAACTCCATGGCCGAGGACGTCACCATGTTCACCGACGAGTCCTCCACCGTGGACGGCCCCGTGCGTCCGGGGCCGTCCCTGGCCGAATGGGCGGCCCAGTTCTCCGGCCGCGGTCCGCGCCGCGAACCGTTCACGGAACCCGCCGACCCCGGCGTCCTGGCCGAACTGCGCACCCTGCGCGCCACCGACTTCCCCACCCGCCGGGCTCAAAGCGCCTATCTGGACTGGGTGTTCCGGCGGGTCCTGGACGAACTGCCGCCCACGGTCACCGTCACCTGGCACCGCACCACCGCGACCGCCGTGACCGGTCCCGAGGACGGCCCGCAGGAGGTGCATCTGGCCGACCGCGCCGCCCCGCTCACCGCCGACCTCGTGGTGCTCGCCCAAGGCCACCTCGGTTCCCTGCCCGACACGCGCCACCGTGCGCATGCCGCGTTCGCCCGGCGGCACGGTCGCTTCCATCTCCCGCCGCAGTTCACCGCCGACGCCGACCTGTCCGCGCTGCGGCCCGGCGAACAGGTCATCGTGCGGGGTCTCGGTCTTGCCTTCATCGACGTGATGGCGCTGCTCACCGAGGGGCGCGGCGGCACCTTCCGCACCGCACCCGACGGCACCCTCACCTATCTGCCCTCGGGCCGCGAGCCCGTGCTGCATGTCGGATCACGCCGAGGTGTGCCGTACCACTCGAAGACCCGCTACCGGCTTCAGGGCCCCCGCCCGCCCCTGCCGCGCCACTTCGGCCCGGAGGCGGTGGACGCGCTGGTCGCGGAAGGCCGTCCGCTGGACCTGCGCCGGGACGTATGGCCGCTGATGGCCAAGGAGATCGGCTTCGGCCACTACCACGAGCTGTTCCACGCGCACCCCGAGCGCACCGCGCTGCCATGGCCCGAGTTCGAGGCCGCGTACGACCGGCTCGGCTGGTACTCGGCCGAGACGGCCGCACTGGTCGCCACCGCGGTGCCCGATCCGGCGGACCGCCTGGACTTCGAGGCCCTGGACCGCCCCTTGGCAGGGCGGACCTTCCCCGAACCGGGCGCGTTCCAGGACCACTTGCGCGCCCATATGACCGAGGACGTCGCACGCCGTGAGAACCAGGAGTTCAGCGCCGACCTCGGCGCGTTCCTCGCGCTGCTCTCCGTCTACGGACAGCTGCCGCGCCTCGTCGCCTCCGGCCGGCTCACCGCCCGTACGGTCGCCGAGGACCTGGACGGGTGGTGGCGCGGGTTCTTCAGCTTCCTCGCCTCCGGACCGCCCGGCTTCAGACTGCGGCAACTCCTCGCGCTGTCCCGCGCGGGCGTCGTACGGTTCCTGGGCGCCGACGTCCGTATCGGAACCGACGGCACGACCGGCACCTTCACCGCGACCTCCGGCACGGTCCCCGGTCACACCACGCACGCCACCGCCCTCATCGAGGCGTATCTGCCCGAGCCTTCGCTCGAACGCACCGAGGACCTCCTGCTCGGCGGTCTGCGCCGGGAGGGTGCGCTGGCCGAGGAGGTCATCGCCGACTCCACGTACACCCATCGCTCAGGACTGCTCACCGTGACGCCCGCCGACGGCCGCCTCATCGACCCGTCCCTCGGCGGCCCGCATCCCCGCCGGATCGCCCTCGGCGCCCCGACCAACAGCCGCGGCATCGCCGCCTTCGCCCGCCCCCGCACCAACGCTCCGGCCTTCCGCCAGAACGACTCCTCGGCTCGTACGGTGCTGCGTGCCTTGCGGGAATCCGTCGGCCGGGGGGAGCGGCCGGCCGGGACCCGGGTCTTGCGGCAGTGATGCGTGCCCTCGCTCCGGGCCTCGGGCCCGGCGAGAGGGCACGCGCCTTACCCCTTGCGGTAGTTGCGCGCGTCCTCGCCCGCCGCGAGGACCATGTCCAGGTCGCCGCCCACCGAGGCGGTGACGACGACGCCGACCGCGCCCTCGACGAACGGGGCGTCCACGATGCGGGTGCCGGCCGGCAGCACGCGGTCGTCGGAGCCGGAGAGCAGGGCCTGCACGGTCAGGACCGCGCTGCCCATGTCGCACAGGACGGCCACGCCCTGGCCCTCGTCGGCCTCGAGGGCCGCCGCGTGGATGCGCTCGGCACTGGTGCCGATCCGGCCGTCGTCGGTGCCGCCGGCCGCGTACACGGGGGCGACGTCCCCGGAGCCGACCATGGCCTTGGCCAACTGGACGGTGGCCTCGGCCACTTCACGGCTGTGCGAGACCAGGACGACGCCGACCCGGCCGCCCTTGGCGGCCGCGTCCGCGGCCACCGTGGGCTCCTCGGCCCGGGCGGCGGCCGCGGGCCGGGGCGACCACTCGGGGTCGGCGGCGAGCACCAGCGCGTCGAAGAGCAGCACGACCGAATGGGCGCCGGCGTCCTCGTGCCCGATGCTGCGCTCGCCCAGGTAGCTGGCGCGGCCCTTCCTCGCCTGCATCGCCCCGGTGCCCTCGGCGCCGGACAGCGCCGCGGCGCTCGCGGCGGACAGCGCGTCGGTGATCTCCCGTACGTCGAGCGCCTCTTCGGCGGATCCCCGCGCGTCAAGTGCGTCCAGGGCAGGCAGCAGTGCGTCCAGGAGCGTCGAGTCACCGGGTACGGCACCGCCCAGCTTGCCCACGGCCTCGGCGCCGGCCCGCAGTGCCGCGGCGAACTCCCGCAGCGTGACCGCTTCGGCCCCGCCCAGGCGCTTGCCGGTACGGCGCAGCGCCATGCCGAACAGCGGACCGGACGCACCGCCCACGGAGTTGGTGAGCGTGGTGCCGGCCAGAGAGAACAGCTCACCGGGGGTGCCGGGCGGGTTCTGCGCGGCTGCCTCGCGCACGGCACCGAAGCCGCGCACCATGTTCGCGCCGTGGTCGCCGTCACCGGCCGCCGCGTCGAGAGCGGTCAGCCGGGCGGCGTCCCGTTCGAAGAGCTGCGCGGCGGCGCCGAGCCAGCGGCCGAAGTAGGCGGCGTCGAGGGTGAGTTCGGGGGTGGGCACGGGCTTGGCAGTCATCGGACCGGGTCTTCCTGACGAGAGTGGGGAGGGAGGCGGATCGAGGGGGAGCGGGGCTCAGGCGCCCCAGCGCAGGGACGGGGTGTGCACGGGCGCGTCCCACAGCTCGGTCATCTGCTCGTCGGCGCGGCACACGGTGATCGTGCAGCCGGCCATGTCGAGGCTCGTGACGTAGTTGCCGACCAGCGAGCGGGCCACCTGGATGCCGCGCGCGGCGAGCACCCGCTCGACCTCGGCACGGACGATGTACAGCTCGACCGGCGGGGTCGCGCCGAGCCCGTTCACGAGGACGATCACCGGGTCGCCCGAGGCCTCCGGCAGATCCGCGAGCACCGCGTCGAGCATGATCTCGGTGGTCTCGGCGGCGGTGGTGAGCCGGCCGCGGTACCGGCCCGGCTCGCCGTGGATTCCGACGCCGATCTCGATCTCGTCCGGGCCGAGTGCGAAGTTGGGCGCGCCGTTCGCCGGAGTCGTGCACGAGGACAGGGCCACGCCGAAGCTGCGGCTGCGCTCGTTGACCTTGCGGGCGAGGGCGGCCACCTCGGCGAGCGGCGCACCGGTCTCTGCCAGCGCGCCCG
>NZ_JBEPEW010000209.1:0-10975 GCF_040300965.1 Streptomyces mesophilus
CTCGCGGCCGGCGGCGGGGCGCTCGCGCACGAGATGATCCGCGTCAACCACTACGGTCCCGACGCACGCACCGAGGTCGTGGAGCGTGCCCTCGCGGTGCTCGGGGATGCGGTCCGAAAGATCCGGTCCTCCTGAAATGCGGCAGCTTTAAGCACCCTGACGCACTCCTAATTCCATAAAGAATTCATGAAAACGGGAAGCGCATTAACGTGCAGCTTCCCGTTTTGCTTCTGCCCGCTTTCCCGGGACCTAAACGCAAAGATTTCGTGTACATCTCAGCCCTGTGACCGACTCCACATCGCGTCCGATTCGGGCGCTAAATCCCGCTCAAATCAGCCCAAACCTGCCGAGCCTCGCCCGCGCGGATAACAGATCCGGGCGTCTGATGTAACCCCCAAGGCCCATGCGATTTCGATTTCCTCTCGGTAAATTCAATCCGCATGACCACTGCACAGGAATTCCGGCTCGACAGCCCTGGCGTGAAGGACGGGGCAGCACTGTGGCGTATCGCCCGTGACTCGAAGACGCTCGATCTGAACTCGTCGTACAGCTATCTGCTCTGGTGCCGTGACTTCTCCGGCACCTCGGTGGTGGCGCGGGGCGAGCAGGGGGAACCGGTCGGCTTCATCACCGCGTACATACGACCCGAGCGCCCGCACACCCTGCTGGTGTGGCAGGTGGCCGTGGACGCGGCCCACCGGGGCCGCGGGCTCGCCGCGACGCTGCTCGACGGACTCGTCCGCCGGGTCGTCGACGTATACGACGTGACCTCCGTCGAGACCACGATCACGCCCGGGAACACCGCCTCCGAGCGCCTGTTCACCTCGTTCGCCGAGCGGCATGGCGCATCCGTCGAGCGCGAAGTGCTGTTCAGCGCCGAGGAGTTCCCCGACGGCAGCGCCCACGATCCCGAAGTGCTCTACCGAATCAGCCCCCTGACGACGCTGACGACCAAGGAGTCCCTGTGACCATCACCCAGCCCGACCTCAGCGTGTTCGAGACCCTCGAGTCGGAGGTCCGCAGCTACTGCCGCGGTTGGCCGACCGTCTTCGACCGCGCTCAGGGCAGCAAGATGTACGACGAGGACGGCCATGAGTACCTCGACTTCTTCGCCGGAGCCGGATCACTCAACTACGGGCACAACAACCCGGTCCTCAAACGCGCCCTGATCGACTACCTCGAGCGCGACGGCGTCGTCCACGGTCTCGACATGTCGACGACGGCCAAGCGCGCCTTCCTCGAGACCTTCCAGGAGACGGTGCTCCGGCCCCGTGACCTGCCGTACAAGGTCATGTTCCCGGGCCCGACCGGCACCAACGCGGTGGAGTCCGCGCTGAAGCTGGCCCGCAAGGTCAAGGGCCGTGAGTCGATCGTGTCGTTCACGAACGCCTTCCACGGGATGTCCCTCGGCTCACTCGCCGTGACCGGAAACGCCTTCAAGCGGGCCGGCGCCGGCATCCCGCTGGTGCACGGCACCCCGATGCCCTTCGACAACTACCTCGACGGCCGCACCCCGGACTTCATCTGGTTCGAGCGGCTCCTGGAGGACTCCGGCTCGGGCCTCAACCAGCCCGCCGCGGTGATCGTCGAGACCGTGCAGGGCGAGGGCGGCATCAATGTCGCGCGCACCGAGTGGCTGCGCAAGCTCGCCGATGTCTGCAAGCGCTGGGACATGCTCCTGATCGTCGACGACATCCAGATGGGCTGCGGCCGCACCGGCGGCTTCTTCTCCTTCGAGGAGGCCGGCATCGTGCCGGACATCGTCACGGTCTCGAAGTCCATCAGCGGTTACGGACTTCCCATGTCGCTCTGCCTGTTCAAGCCGGAGCTCGACATCTGGGAGCCGGGCGAGCACAACGGCACCTTCCGCGGCAACAACCCGGCCTTCGTCACCGCCGCCGCCGCGCTCAGCGCGTACTGGGCGGACGGCGAGATGGAGAAGCAGACCCTCGCCCGCGGTGAGCAGGTCGAGCAGGCCATGAAGGCGATCCGCGCCGAACACCCCGACGCCACGCGGGAGTACCGGGGCCGCGGTCTGGTGTGGGGTCTGGAGATGGCCACCCCGGACCACGCGTCGAAGATCGCCCGCCGCGCCTTCGACCTGGGGCTCCTGGTGGAGACCTCGGGTCCCGAGAGCGAGGTCGTCAAGCTGCTTCCGGCGCTCACCATCACCCCGGAGGAGCTGGACGAGGGCCTGCGCATCCTGGCCCGCGCCATCCGCGAGACGGTCTGACCGCCCCGGCACCCGCACCCGTATCCGTACAACCTAAGGAAGCAATTCACCGTGATCGTCCGCTCGTTCCAGGAGATCGAAGACACCGACCGGCATGTGAAGTCCGCGTCCGGCACCTGGGAGTCCAAGCGCATCGTGCTCGCCAAGGAGCGCGTGGGCTTCTCGCTGCACGAGACCGTCCTGTATGCCGGTACGACCACGTCCATGTGGTACGCGAACCACATCGAGGCCGTCGTCTGCACCGAGGGCGAGGCCGAGCTGACCAATGACGAGACCGGCGAGAAGCACACCATCACGCCCGGTGTGATGTACCTGCTCGACGGGCACGAGAGGCACACCATGCGGATCAAGAAGGACTTCCGCTGCCTGTGCGTCTTCAACCCGCCGGTCACCGGCCGCGAGGACCACGACGAGAACGGGGTGTACCCGCTTCTGACGGAGCCCGACCCCGTCTGAACCGCCGTCGGCCCCCGTCCAGCCACACGGCAACCACAGGACCGTACGAGAGGAATGGAAGGCACCACCATGACCACCGCACCCGAACGCACCGACCTGTACCCGACCCGCGCCACCAATGAGGTGCTCACCGAGCGGAAGGACCCCGTCGTGTGGTCCCCGCCGGGGGCCCCGGGGCCGATGTCGCCGTCGGAGCTGGGAGGGTTCGAGCGGGACGGGTTCCACGCGATCGAGCAGCTGATCACGCCGGACGAAGTGGGCGTGTACGCGGGCGAGTTGGAGCGTCTGATCGCCGATCCGGCGATCCGTGCCGACGAGCGCTCGATCGTCGAGCCGAAGTCGCAGGAGATCCGCTCGGTCTTCGAGGTGCACAAGATCAGCGAGGTGTTCGCGCGACTGGTGCGCGACGAGCGGGTCGTCGGACGGGCGCGGCAGATCCTCGGCTCGGACGTGTACGTCCACCAGTCGCGGATCAACGTGAAGCCGGGCTTCGGGGCCAGCGGGTTCTACTGGCACTCGGACTTCGAGACCTGGCACGCCGAGGACGGTCTGCCGAACATGCGGACCGTGTCCGTCTCGATCGCGCTGACCGAGAACTACGACACCAACGGCGGGCTCATGATCATGCCCGGCTCGCACAAGACGTTCCTGGGATGTGCGGGTGAGACGCCCAAGGACAACTACAAGAAGTCGCTGCAGATGCAGGACGCGGGCACGCCCTCGGACGAGGCCCTGACCCAGCTGGCGGACCGGCACGGGATCCGGCTGTTCACGGGCAAGGCCGGTTCGGCGACCTGGTTCGACTGCAACGCGATGCACGGCTCGGGCGACAACATCACGCCGTACCCGCGCTCGAACGTCTTCATCGTGTTCAACAGCGTGGAGAACGCGGCGGAGGAGCCCTTCGCGGCTCCGATCCGGCGGCCGGAGTTCATCGGGGCCAGGGATTTCACCCCGGTCCGGTGAGGTGATCCGGCCGGGGGCCCGGGGGTTGTCCCCCGGAGGATGCAGCATCGGGGCGCGGGACTTCACCCCCGTCAAGTAGGGCTCAGAGCCAGGCGATCCGGGCGGCACGCTCCAGTACGGAGCGTGCCGCCCGCTCGTCTCCGGCGAGGCCGCGGGGGACCTCGCCCGGGTCGTAGCGGCCGGCCAGGAGCAGACAGAAGTCGACCGGGTCCAGGACGAGTTCGGCCGCCACCGGCTCGTCCTCCGAGCCGAGCACCCACTCCCCCTCGGAGCCGTGCCCGGCCACCGTGAGCAGGACGGATACGGAGTCGTCCGCGAGCGCGAGGTCGAGGATGCGCACCCCGAGCCGGACCATGCGCCACAGGAGCGGGTCGGGCGGGGTGGGCACCGGACGGCCGAGTGCGCGGCCGATGTCGTCGGTGTGGATCCAGGTCTCGAAGCCGCGCACCACGTAGTGGTCGGCGATCGGGAGGCGTACCCCGAGCAAGGTCGTGGCCTGCGCGGCGAGTTCGGGGTCGGTGGCCTGCGGGGCGCCGAGCAGCGCGGCGGACTGTTCGCGCCAGGCGGCGACGGTCCGTGCCGGGCTGTGGGTCCGCTCGTGTGCGATCACCTCGGCCGTACGGTGCGCCCACTGCTCACGCCAGGAGAGGTCCCGCGGAGGTTCGCCGCGTGGCGCGCGACCGGGGAGTCCGAGCCGCAGCGCCAGGGATTCGTCGGCGGCGAGGAGGTGCGCGACCGTGGCGTGCACGTCCCAGTCGTGCACGACCGGGGTGCTCCAGGGCCCCTGCTCCCCCAACTCCCGCAGCAGCGCCTGCAGTCCGGCCACGGCGGCGGCGTACGGCGCGGCATGACCGGCCGTGCTCGGCGCCGCGGGTCGCTGCGCCAGTACGGAGGCGAGCAGGCGGCCTCGTACCTCCTGGCCGCCGTCCTCGTACGCGGCCGCCTCACCGGTCGCGGCCCGGTCGATGCGCTCGTAGGCCAGTGCCGCGTCGCCGCCGTCGAGCAGCCGGACGGTGTCGCGCAGCCGGCTCGCCTCCCCCGCGCACCATTCGCACTCGGCGAGATGGCCGAGCAGGCGCGGCTCGTCGGAGGGCAGTACCGCGCCCAGGGCCCATGCGCCAAGCATTTCCCGTACGCCTTCGTGGTCGGAGCCCATCGTGTGCCCTTCTCTTTCCGTGCTCACTTCACGCACCTGCTTCTTTGCGCACTTCGCGCAACCGCTCCCCTCACGTCACGCCCCCCGCTCCACTGCCGTGTCCGGCGGTTCGGCGAGGGTCGCGGCGAGCCGGCGTAACGCGGTGCGCAGCCGGGTCTTCGCGGTGCCTTCGGGTATGCCGAGTTCGGCGGCCACCTGGCGGTAGCTGTGCCCGGCGAAATACGCCAGATGCACGGCCTGGCGCTGCGGCAGCGGGAGTTCGGCGAGCGCGGAGTGGAGCAGCAGCGCACGCTCCATGTCGACGACCGCCTCGTCGGGCCCGGGGCCGGGCGCGGGGATGGCGTGCAGCGCCGCCTCGTCCGTGTGCGCGGCCTTGCGGTGGCGCTCCTCGGCGCGCACCCAGTCGACGGAGCGGCGGTGGGCCAGCATCGACAGCCAGGTGCGCAGGGTGCCGCGCTGCGGATCGTAGGTGTACGGACGGGACCACAGGTGCGCGAACACCTCCTGCGCCACGTCGTCGGCGGCGCCCGGCGCATGCGTCACGCGCAGGGCGATGCGTCTGACGAGCCCGCCGTACACGTCGTACGCCGCGGCCAGGGCGGACTCGTCCCCGTACACCAGACGCCGGTGCAGTTCGGCGTCGCTCGCCGCCTGACTGGTCTCCACCGGCACCGCCTCCTGGGGCCCGTCGTCACATTCCCTCCCCCGAGCTCTTCGAGCAGGGGGCACCCCCAGTCGCCCCGAGGGGGCCTGGCGGCGTCTGGTGGGTGCGATCGCAAGGCGCCGGAAGGTCCGTGCAGCGGAGCTACTCGGGCCTTTCGGCAACGCGGTGTGGGGGTCCCCCCTGCTCGAAGAGCTTGGGGGAGTGCGTGCCAGGCGTCGCCAGGCAGGCGGGAATTGACGACGGGCCCCAAGGCATTCGTAGCGCCTCGGTGAGGTGGACGCCAGGGTGAGGCGGAAAGGGGCTACGCCAAGCTGTGCAGGAGGCGGTCGACGTCGTCGGAGGAGTTGTAGAGGTGGAAGGAGGCCCTCAAGTTGCCCGCGCGGTCCGAGACTTCGATGCCCGCCGCGCTGAGCTGCGGCTGGCGTGCGCCGAGCCCCGGTACGGAGACGATCGCCGAGCCGGGCGCCTCGACCGGGGTGTGCCCGAGCTCGGCCAGACCCGCGCGGAAGCGGTCGGCGAGGGCCGCGTCGTGGGCGCGGACCGCCGGGATGCCGAGGCGGTCGAGCAGCTCGAAGCCGGCCACGGCTCCCGCGTACGAGTAGAGGCTCGGGCTGATGTCGAAGCGCCGTGCGGAGTGGGCGAGTTCGGCCACGGGGCCGTAGCAGCTGTCCCAGGGCTGCTCGCCGGCCACCCAGCCCGCGAGCAGCGGGGTGAGGCCGCCGAGGTCCTCGGGGACCACGAGATAGGTGATCCCGCGCGGGCCCATCAGCCACTTGAAGCCGACGGCGACCAGGAAGTCGGCCTGCGGCAGCGGCAGCCAGCCCGCGGACTGCGAGGCGTCGACGAGGGTGCGGGCGCCGTGGGCGCGGGCCGCCTCCCGTACCGCGTCGACCGCGGCGATCCGGCCGTCTGCCGACTGGACCTGGCTGAAGGCGACCAGGTCGGTGCCGGGGCGGACGCTGTCCGCCAGTTCCTCCAGGGCGACGGTGCGCACCTTGAGGCCCGGGCGGCTGTGGAACGGGTTCACGAGCGAGCTGAAGTCGTCCTCGGCGAGCAGGACTTCGGCTCCGTCGGGCAGCGAGGCCGCGATCAGGCCCGCGTACACCGCGACGGAGGCGCCCGTGGCGACCTGTCGCGCGGGGACGCCGGCGAGCCGCGCGAACGCGGCCCGCGCGGCCTCCACGTCACGGAAGTGGTCAAGCGGGCGTCCGGCCGCGGTGGCCTGTACGCCCTCGTGCATCGCGGCGACCCCCGCGGCGGGGATGAGACCGGTGCTCGCGCTGTTCAGATACGTCGTCTGCGGCGCGAAGGCGTCGCCTCCCAGGCGCTCCATGGTGTCCATGGGAGCCATGCTGGTACGGGACGAACTCCCCGTCCATTGCGCAGATTTACACGGTCGCCCTTAGTGATGCTTATGGGTGCGGCCTGACCTGGCCCTTCGTGGTCCGGGCCAGGCCTGCCCCACCGCGTATCCGTGGCCGGTGTCAGCCCTGCGGCACCGCGCATCCGTCGGGACCGCACGCGTCCGCACCGCCCTGGTCGATCACCTTGAGCGGCGAGCGCTCGCCCCAGGCCTGCTGCAGCGCCTGTGTGAACACCTCGGCGGGCTGGCCGCCGGAGACGCCGTACTTGCGGTCGAGGACGAAGAACGGCACGCCGGTGGCGCCGAGTTCGGCCGCCTCGCGCTCGTCGGCGCGTACGTCGTCGGAGTAGGCGTTCTCGTCCGCGAGCACCTCGCGGGCCTCGGTCTCGTCGAGGCCGGCCTCGACGGCGAGCGCGACGAGCACCTCCGGGTCGAAGACGGAGCGCTCCTCGGCGAAGTTGGCGCGGTAGGCGAGCGCGAGCAGCTCGTCCTGCCTGCCGCGGGCCTTCGCGAGGTGCAGGAGGCGGTGGATGTCGAAGGTGCTGCCGTGGTCGCGGCCCTCGGTGCGGTAGCCGAGGCCCTCGGCGTGCGCGTTGGACGCGACGTGCTCCTCCATGGCGCGGGCCTCCTCGAGGGTGCGGCCGTACTTCTTGGCGAGCATGTCGATCACCGGGGCGGTGTCGCCCTTGGCCCGGCTCGGGTCGAGCTCGAAGGAGCGGTGCACGATCTCGACGTCGTCGCGGTGCGCGAAGGCGGCGAGACCGTCCTCGAAGCGCTTCTTGCCGATGTAGCACCAGGGGCAGGCGATGTCGCTCCAGATCTCGACGCGCATGGTGTTCTCCAGGTCAGGGGGCGTCCGGTCGGATAGGTGAACGTTGAACCGGACGGGTTCATTCCCTGGTCAGGCGGAGGCGAGCCGGCTGAACTGCGACCGGTAGGCACTCGGCGTCAGACCGGTCCTGCGGACCACGTGCTGGCGCAGGGAGTCCGCCGTGCCCAGGCCGCACGCACGGGCCACCTGGTCCATGGGGAACGTGGTCGTCTCCAGAAGCTCCTTCGCCCGCTCGATGCGCTGATGCAGCAGCCACTGGAGCGGGCTCATACCCGACTCGGCGTGGAAGCGGCGGGTGAGGGTGCGCACGCTGACGCCCGCGTGCCGGGCGAGATCGGTCAGGGTCAGCGGCTCGTCGAGGTGGCGCATCGCCCAGCCGCGGGTGTCCGCGCAGGCGGTGCCGCGCTCGGGCGGCAGCGGGGTCTGGGTGAACTGGGTCTGCCCGCCCGGCCGCACCGGTGCGACCAGTGCGAGGCGGGCGACGGTGTTGGCCGCGGCCGCCCCGTAGTCGGTACGGATCATGTGCAGGCACAGGTCGATCCCGGCCGCATAGCCGGACGAGGTCATGACCTGGCCGTCCTGCACGTAGAGCACGTCGCCCTGCACATCGAGCGCGGGATAGCGCAGCCGCAGCTCCTGGGTGAGCTGCCAGTACGTGGTCGCCGAGCGGCCGTCGAGCAGTCCGGCCTCGGCGAGCACGAAGGCGCCGCTGCAGATGGAAGCGATGCGCAGGCCTTTGGTCGCGGACTCGCGTACGGCGTCTACCGTGCGGGGGTCCGGCAGATAGCGGTGGCCGGTGCCGGCGATGAGCACGGTGTCCGCGCCTTCCAGGGCCTCCAGGCCGAGCGGCACCTCCAGGGTGAGGCCGCCGGTGGTCACGATCGGGCCGGGCTCCGGGGTGCAGACCACCACCTCGTATCCGGGCACGCCCTCGATCTCGACCTTCTCGAAGAGCATCTCGGGGATCGCCAGATTGAACATCGAGACAGGTGAGGGGGCGATGACGACGATCCGGTGCGGTCGCCGCAGCTGCTGTGTCGGCGTCATGGCCAGAACCTCCGGACGTATGGCAATCAGGCCACTACTGTACGCCCCGGCAGATCGCCAAGGTAGAGGGCATGGCTCTCCAGACCGCAGACGACGACGCCAGCTCCAGGGCTCAACTGCCCACGCCAGCACGCTCTTCCCACATAGCCGAGCGGCCTGAAATCCGGGTATCCCGGGGTTTCTGGGGGCTCCTATTCGTCGCCCCCAGCCCCGCGCTCACGCTGCTTGCCGCGCTGCTCGGCTTCTTTCTGATCATCCTCGACGTGTCGGTCGTCAATGTGGCCCTGCCGTCGATGGCCGATTCGCTGGGCGCCGGCATGACGGGGCTCCAGTGGGTGGTGGACTCGTACACCCTGGCGCTTGCCGCGCTGATGCTCTCGACCGGCGCCTTCGCGGACCGGATCGGTGCGACGAAGGCGTACGGGATCGGTGTCGCGCTGTTCACCGCGGCGTCCGTGGCCTGCGGTCTGGCTCCGAACCTCGCCACCCTGACCGGCGCGCGGGTCGTGCAGGGTATCGGAGCCGCGATCGTGCTCCCTGCCTCGCTCGCGCTGGTGCGGCGGGCCTTCCCCGACCCCGCCAAGCGGGCCCGCGCCGTCGCGGCCTGGGCGGCGGGCGGTTCGGCGGCCACCGCGTTCGGACCGGTCGCGGGAGGTGCGCTGACCACCGCATGGGACTGGCGCGGGATCTTCTTCATCAACGTGCCGTTCGGTCTGCTCGCCCTCGCACTGCTGCTGCGGGCACCCCGTTTCGAGCGCCGCCGTACGCCACTGGACCTGCCCGGTCAGATCAGCGCGACGGTGGCCCTGACCGCGCTGGCGTTCGCGGTGATCGAGCGCGGGACGGTGGGTGTGATCGCCGCGGTGGTGGCCGTGGTGTCGGCGGTGGTGTTCGTCCGCGTGGAACGCCGCCACGAGCACCCGGTGGTCCCGCTCGCCCTGTTCCGCAATCGCACGGTCGCGGTGATGGTGGCGACGGGCGCGGCGGTGAGCGTCGCGTTCTACGGGATCGTCTTTGTGTTCAGCCTCTTCTTCCAGCAGGTGCAGGGGCGTTCGGCGCTCACGGCGGGTCTGATGTTCCTGCCGATGACGGGTCTGATCGCGGTGTCCAACATCGTCGCGGGCAAGCTGGCGGGGCGCTATGGGCCGCGGCTGCCCATGCTGATCGGTCAACCGCTCGCCGTGGTCGGCCTGTTGCTGCTGCTCCTCGTGGGCGAGGAGAGCTCGACCGTGATGCTGGCGCTGATCATGATGCCGCTGGCCATCGGCTCGGCACTGACCGTGCCGCCGCTGACCGCCGCGATCCTGGACGCCGTACCGGCCGAGCGCGCCGGCCTCGCGGCGGGCGTCCTCAACTCCGCCCGCCAGGTGGCGGGTGCGCTGAGCGTGGCCGGGTTCGGGGTGCTGGTCTCGGGGTCGTTCGTGGTCGGTCTGCACGCGAGCGTGCTGATCGCGGCGGCGTTCCTCGCGGCGACGGCCACGGCGACGGCATTGCTGCCGCGGCATGGGTGAGACGCTCGACGGGTTGGCCAGACCGTCTTCAAGGGAAGCTGCCGGCATGACTCCCGAGAAGCGCCGCCGTAGGCCGCACCTCGTCGCGACGCCCCTGCGCAAGAAGGGCGTCATCACCATCGCGCAGGACATAAGGGATCAGCTCGGTCTCCGCGAGGGAGACCAGCTCGTCGTGGCCGTCGAGGACGGGCGCATCGTCCTCACGCCCGCCTCCGTCTTGCCAGATGACCAGGCGTGGTTCTGGTCGCCCGAGTGGCAGGTGAGGCCTGACCGCGGAGCGGAAGACCGCGTTCCTCGTGGCCGTCGCCCAGTTCGTCGCCGATCTACGAGCCGGCGCCGGCTTCCGGCGGGGCCTGCGGGTCAAGAAGACGCAGGGCTACGACGACGTCTGGGAGATGTCGTGGGCCCCGGACGGACGGGCCACGTTCCACTACGGCCCGTCCGTTCCCGACGGTGAGCCGCACGTGGTGTGGCGCGGTATCGGGACCCACTCCAACTTCACGCGCCCCTGACCACTCAGCCCTCGCGGACCCCGTCCACCACGCGCGGCAGCTCCAGCGGATTGTCGTCGCGCAGTTCCGGCGGGAGCAGGGCCTCGGGGGTGGTCTGGTACGCGACCGGGCGCAGCCAGCGTT
The DNA here is from genome assembly GCF_040300965.1 of Streptomyces mesophilus. Classification (GTDB taxonomy): domain Bacteria; phylum Actinomycetota; class Actinomycetes; order Streptomycetales; family Streptomycetaceae; genus Streptomyces; species Streptomyces mesophilus_A. Next base: position 10,864 of record NZ_JBEPEW010000209.1, read on the forward strand.
CGATCGCCGAGCTGCCGACGGAGGTCGACGTGGAGGTGGTGGCCGGGTACGGGCCGCCGTGCTGCTGGGCCGGGGCGACGGCCACTCCGGTGGGCCAGCCGCCGACGAGGAC
>NZ_JBEPEW010000210.1:0-10696 GCF_040300965.1 Streptomyces mesophilus
GTGAGCGACCGGGGCGGCGGCCCCGACGACCGCGAGCCGCCGACGCCCGCTCCCGGGTCGTCCACACCGCCCGAGCCCCGGCCGCGCACCGTCCGCAGACCCACGGTGCTCGCCGTGAAGATCGACAACGTGCGCCCCGCCAGGCCGCACACCGGACTGCGCGAGGCCGCCCTGATCCATGTCGAGCGGGTCGAGGCGGGGCTGACCCGGCTGCTCGCCGTTTACACGGGCGGCCGACTGCCGCAGGCCGTCGGCCCGGTGCGCAGTGCGCGCGAGACCGATCTCGAGCTGCTGCGCCAGTACGGCAAGCCGGTACTCGCCTTCTCCGGCGCACAGGGCAAGCTGCTGCCCCTGATCGACAAGGCCGAGCTGTATCCGCGCTCACCGGCCGAGGCGCCGGGGGCGTACTACCGCTCCTCCTCGCGCCCGATCCCGCACAACCTCTATCTGCGGCCCTCGCGGCTCGATCCCGCACCCGACAAGGAGGCGCAAGCCGCGGACCTGGGCCTTCGGTTCGGCGCGGCACCGGCCGGCGGCCGGGCCACCGGTGAGCACTCCGTGCGCTTTCCGGCGGCGCGTTACGCGTTCACCTGGTCGGCGGCGCGCGACCGGTGGCGGGTGTCGATGGACGGCACGCGCTCCAACCTGACGCCGTCGACGGTCGTGGTGCAGTACGGGGTCATACGGGATTCCCGTTTCCGCGACAGGTGGGGCGACGTCTCCCCGTACACGGAGACCGTGGGGCGGGGCGACGCGCTCGTCCTGCGGGGCGGCCGGGCGCACGAGGGGCGCTGGAGCCGGGAGTCAGCCGAGGAAGCGACGGTCTACACCGACGCCGACGGTGAGCCGCTGCTGTTCGCCGACGGTCAGGTGTGGATCGTGCACGTCGGCAAGCGCTGACTTCCCGGCGGCCGGCCGGGGGCGAGCACGACGCGGCGGCGTGCGGCGCAAGGTCCGGTAGCGCCGGCCGGTGCGGTCCAGGCCGAGCTGGAAGGCGGTGCCGCCCACGGTCGCGGTGAGGCTGAAGATGACGGCGCCCGCGACGGTGCCGAAGAGGCCGAGTGCGGACGCGAGCAGGGCGCCGGACACCACGCCGAGCGCCGAGCCGGAGACCTGCGTGACGCTGATCTCCGGGCCCCGGCGGCCCGGGGCCGTCTCGGGGCTGCGGCGGGCCACGGCTGCCTCCGGGCCGCGACGATCGGGAGCACTACTGCGCTCCGTACGCCCCTTGGCGCCCTTCGTACCGCGCGGTACCGCATGCCTCGCCTCCATGGCCATGGTGATCCTTCACACGTTCGGGGTCGGTGTCCCTCGATGCTCGAAGCCATGGAGATAGATGGCATGGCCATCTAGTTGGACCGCGAGTGAAGACGTATGAGGGTGCTGTGATGTGCGGAGGTCAGCGGGGCGCAGACCTCCGCACTCTCGCGAAAAAATGTCGGAAACCTCCCTAAACATAGAGATTTCAAAGCCACCATCAGTGCCGCCCTTCCCGCCTCGACAGAAGCCCAACTACCCCTCCCGTTACACCCGTTGAGCGTTCCCCGGCTCTCGCACGTATCTCCGGACACGACCGCCCCTCCCGGAGGCCCTCATGCCCGACGCCGGCAATGTCACCGCCCTGTTCCGTACGGCCACGGCGCACAGCCCGTCGTACGCGACGCTGGACCGGGCGGCCGGGGGCGGGTCCCAGGTGATCGACTTCTGCATTCCGTGCAATCCGTACTTCCCTACCCCGGAGATGTTCGACGAGCTCGGAGCGCGGCTGCGGGACATCCTCACGTACTACCCGAGCAGCGCGGACACCATCGCGGCCGAGCTGTGCGCGGTGCTCGGACTCAACCCGCAGACCGTGGCGATGGGCAACGGCTCGACCGAACTGATCACCTGGATCGACCACTTGCTCGTACGGGAGTCCCTCGCCGTGCCCGTGCCGACCTTCGGCCGCTGGACGGACCAGCCGATGGAGACGGGCAAGCGCGTCGACATGTACCCGCTGCCCGAGCAGGCCGGCTTCCAGCTCGATCCGGGGGCCTTCGTCGAGTTCGTACGGCGCCGCGGCTCACGCACCGCCGTCGTCTGCAATCCCAACAACCCGGACGGCGGTCTGCTCCCGCGGCGTGCGGTGCTCGCTCTGCTCGACGCGCTGCAGGACCTCGAACTCGTCGTGGTCGACGAGTCGTTCCTCGATTTCGCGGACGCCGAAGCGGAACCGAGCGTCGCCCAGGAGGCGGTACTGCGGCCCAATGTCATCGTGCTGCGCAGCCTCGGCAAGAACTTCGGCCTGCACGGGGTGCGGTTCGGCTACCTCGTCGCCAATCCGGGGCTTGCCGGAAAGGTGCGGGCCGCCCTGCCGAAGTGGAATCTCAACTCCTTCGCCGAGACCGTGGTGTTCCTGCTCGGCCGCTACCGCTCGGCCTACGGGACGAGCCTGCGCCAGGTCTGCCGCGACCGGCAGGAGATGCAGTGGCATCTGAGCCGGCTGCCCGGGCTGACGGTCTACCCCTCCCAGGGCAATTTCCTCTACGTACGGCTGCCGGAGGGCGTCGACGGAGCGGCGCTGCGCGACCAACTGCTCACCGCGCACGGCGTGCTCATCCGCGAGTGCGGCAACAAGATCGGCTCTTCGAGCCGCTTCCTGCGCCTGGTGGTGCGGCCGCAGCACGATGTACAACGGCTACTCGCGGGGCTCGAGCAGGTCCTGTACGGGGGTGAGCTGCCGGCCGCCGATCCGCACGGGTACGCGGCGCTGAGGCCCGTGCGGTACGGGTCGGGGACCGCGGCCGTGGACCGGCTGGTGCACAGGGCCTGACGGGCGGCGTCCGGCGCCGAGGGCCCCGCGGTCTGCCGGATGGGCGGGGGACGCGTCCCCGTTCAGGCGATCACTGGGCCCGAACTGATTCGAACAGGGTGCCCTGGAGGAAAGCTGCGCCTGCACAGCCGCAGCGCGCCCGCGGGCGCGCCCTCCCAAGGAGCCTCGCTTGTCCCCTCTCGCCACCGGACGCCGTCGCCGCACGGTCCCGCTGCTCGCCCTGCTGGCCGCGGGCAGCCTCACGCTCGGCGCCGCACCGGCCGCCGACCGCCACGATCCCGTACCGCCGCAGGGCGCCGAGTCCACGACGCTCGACGAATACTCGCCCCTGGAGGCGTACCAGCAGGTCCAGGGCCCCTGGAAGATCTCCCCATACACCGGCCTGATGGCCAAACAGGGACCGGTGCTCGCCGTGAAGTTCGACAACGCACGGCGCGCCCGGCCGCACCACAACCTCGACAAGGCCGACATCGTCTACGTCGAGAAGGTCGAGGGCGGGATGAGCCGCCTGATGGGCATGTACTCCAGCCGGATCCCCAAGAGCCTCGGCCCGGTGCGCAGTGCCCGTGAGTCCGATGTGGAGCTGCTGAAGCAGTTCGGGCGGCCGGCGCTCGCGTACTCCGGGGTGCGCAGCGCGCTGCACAAGTACCTGAAGAACTCGCCGATCTACGTGCGTTCGCACGGTTCGCTGCCGCGCGCCTACTTCCGTGCCCCGGGCCGTTCGGCGCCGCACAACCTGTTCGTGAACCCGGCCAAGATCCTCAAGTCCGCGCCGGGTGCCTGGAAGCCGACCGACATCGGCTTCCGCTTCGGTCCCGCGCCCAAGGGCGGCAAGCCGACCGCGCAGCGCACGGTGCGCTACGCCTCGGCCAGCCACACCTTCCGCTGGTCGCCGGCGAAGAAGCGCTGGTACGTCTCCTTCGACGGGGCGCCCGCGCGGCTGTCCGACGGGCGGCAGATGAGCGCCCGCACCATCGTGATCCAGAAGGTGCACATGCCGCCGTCGAAGTACCGGGACGTCAACGGCGCCGTCACCCCGTACATCAAGACCGTCGGCAAGGGCTGGGCGACGGTCCTGCGGGACGGCAAGGCGTACAAGACGTGGTGGCAGCGGCCGAACGCCAAGAGCGGCACGAGCTTCATCCAGAAGGGCGGCAAGCCCATGCCGTTCGCGCAGGGCCAGGTCTGGATCGTGTACGAGGACGCCTGATCCGCACGGTCGGAGCGCGGCGCACCCGGTCGGGGCGCCGCGCTCCGGCGTGTCTAGGGTGAGCCGATGAGCTCCTTCGAGGTGCGTCCCGGCGCCGACGACTCCCCCGTACTGCTGCATGTGCCGCACGGCGCCTGGGAGATCCCCGCAGCCGTACGCGCGGACATCGTGCTCGACGACGCGGCGCTCGAGGCCGAGGCGCGGCACATCACGGACGCCCACACCGCCGAGATCGCCGCGTACGCGGCACGGACCGCGGACCGGGCGCCGTGGCGGTTCGTCAACCGGCTCTCACGGCTCGTCGTCGACCCCGAGCGCTTCCCCGACGAACGCGAGGAGATGGCGGCGGTCGGCATGGGCGCGGTCTACACGCGCACGACGCACCGCGAGGTGCTGCGGCCGGACGGCTTCGATCCGGGTCCGCTGCTCGAGCGGTACTTCCATCCCTACGCGGACGCCATGACGGACGCCGTGCAGGGGCGGCTGAAGGCGGCGGGGCGGGCCGTGGTGATCGACGTGCACTCGTATCCGACCCGGCCGCTCCCCTACGAGCTGCACGGGGACGGTCCGCGGCCGCCGGTGTGCCTGGGTGTGGACGCCTTCCACACGCCGCCCGAGCTGCTCGCCGACGCCGAGGAGATCTTCGGGCGTTTCGGGGGTACCGCGGTCGACTCGCCGTTCGCGGGGACGTATGTGCCGCTGCGGTTCTACGGGCACGAGGAGCGGGTGCAGGCGTTGATGATCGAGATCCGGCGTGATCTGTACATGAGCGAGCCCGGGGGCCCGGCGCGCGAGGGGCTGGAGGAACTGGGCGCGGCGCTGGGCGAGTTGGTGGCTCGGCTTTCCTGAGCGAGGCTCGGCGTGCTCAGCTCTCCTGAGCACGGCTCGGCGTACTCAGCTCTCCCGTGCGTGCGGAGTTCCCCGAGCGTGCGGCTTGGTGGCCACGACCGCGCGGGCGCGGGGTGAGCCGTCGGCGCGCCGGCCGAGTTCCGGCAGGTCGCGCAGGGTCACCTCGAAGCCGGCGCGGGTCAGTTCGGCGGAGGCCTCGGGGAGACCGAAGCCGAGGTAGTACATGACGAACGGCGGCCGCCACACGGCGTTGCGTACGCGCATCACACAGTCGAAGCCGAGCAGCATCCAGTACGCGCGGGAGCGGACCGGCGGGGGTGCGCCGATCGGGAAGACGAAGCGGCCGCCGGGCCGCAGCACCCGGTACGCCTCGGCGAACAGCGCGGGCCGTTCGCGCGGCAGGAAGTGGCCGAACGCGCCGAAGCTGACGAGGAGGTCGAAGGCCTCGCCGAACGGCAGGGCGAGGGCGTCGCCGCGTACCCAGCCGACGTCGCCGTGCGTCTGCCGGCGGGCCCGGTCGAGCATGCCGGCGCTGAAGTCCACGCCGGCCACCCGCTCGCGGCACACCTCGCGCAGCACATCGATGCCCGCGCCCGTTCCGCAGCACAGGTCGAGGCCGCGCTCGAAGGGTCCGAGGGCGTGCAGCGCTTCGGTGACCGCGTCGAGGACGTGGCCGGGCGTGCGGAACGGGGTGTGGTCGAACTTCGGCGCCAGGAGGTCGTAGCCGTGCTCGACGGAGGAGAGCGCCTGGACGGTGAGTTCACGCAGCGTGGGACCTTGAGGTTCGAACATCACGGTCAGGATAAGTGCAAGGCGGGCGAGGAAAGTGCAGGTGTCCAGGGCCGGAAAAGCCTTACCGCGGGGACGCCGGCGCGGGTAGGAAGGGACGATGACATCCCTTGGCGCCGTGTTCCGTCCCCAGTCCCCGCCCGAGCAGCTGCGCGAGGTGGCCCTGGCCGCCGAAGCCGCCGGGCTCGACCAACTCTGGCTGTGGGAGGACTGCTTCCTGGAGAGCGGTATCGCGTCCGCCGCGGCCGCGCTGGCGTGGACCGAGCGGCTGAAGGTCGGCATCGGCCTGCTTCCCGTACCGCTGCGCAATGCGGCGATCGCCTCGATGGAGGTGGCGACCCTGCACCGCCTCTTCCCCGGCCGGTTCATCCCAGGTCTCGGGCATGGCGTCCAGAGCTGGATGGGGCAGGTGGGGGCGCGCGCCGAGTCGCCGCTGACGCTGCTGCGCGAGCACCTGGACGCAACAAGGGCGTTGCTGCGGGGCGAGCGGGTGACGACCGAGGGGCGTTATGTACGTCTCGACGGTGTGGCCCTCGACTGGCCGCCGGCCGCTCCCACGCCCGTGTTCGCCGGCGCCAAGGGGCCGCGCACGGTGCGGCTCAGCGGTGAGGCGGCGGACGGCACGATCTTCGAGGCGTCCACGACTCCCGCGGATCTGCGGGCAGGGCTGCGGCTGATCGAGGAGGGCCGCGCGGACGCGGGGCGCAGCGACGACCACCACGTACTGGTGTACATGACCGCCGTCACGGGCCCGGACGCCGAGCAGCGGCTGCGTGCCGAACTGGCCCTGGACGGCCGCGAGATGACTCCGGGCCTTGGCGCGGCGGGCGATGCGCAGACCATCGCGAAGGCCGTCGAGCAGCTCGCGGACGCGGGCGCGGATTCGGTGGTGCTGCAGCCGACGGCGGACGAGACGGATCCGGTGGGGTTCGTACGGTTCGTGGCGCAGGAGGTGCGGCCGCTCGTCGGCTGAGCGGATGCGCGGCCTGTGGCCGACCGGTCTACGCGGCCGCTCGTCGGCTGAGCGGGGTGCGCGGCCGCCCGGCGGCTGAGTGGACCGCCGGGGACGGGCGAGGTCAGGCCTCGCCCTCCTCGGCGAACTGGGACCGCTGCTTGCGGTCCTCGCCGGGCTGCCCGTGCGGCCCTTGCTGATGCGGGACCCGTACGTCGGGGTGCGGCAACGGCACGGCGGCGTGCGGGGAGCGGGCGGCTTCCAGCTGGGAGCGCAGCGAGCGCAGCTCCACATCCTGCAGCCGCACCTGGATGTCGAGCGCCTGCATCCGACGGCGCTGGGCAAGGAGGTAGCGCACCTTCGTCCGCAGCGACCAGGGGTCCACCGGTTTCATCACCAGATCGGCGACGCCGAGCCGGTAGGCGACACGGGCCAGTTCGCTGTCCCGCCCGAACCCGGTCAGCAGGATCACGGGTATGTGCTGGGTCTGTTCGACGCGCTGCATGTAGCGGACCACGTCGAGACCGCTGACCTGCGGCATCACCACATCGAGCAGCACCAGGGCGATCCCGCCGCGCAGCACCGACTTCAGCGCGTCATTGCCACTGGTCGCGCGTTCCAAGGGCTGGCCGAGCGGCGCCAGCGCGCTCTCCAGGGCGAACAGGTTGTCCTCGTGGTCATCGACCAGGAGAACCTTCTCCTCACCACCCGCCATATGCCGGCCCCCTCGCTCCCCTGTCCAGGGTAGGGCGCGGAGGGTGTCACGCAGGAGCGGATGCGCGAAAGCGGTTTAGCCGCGGCCCATTGACCTCGCCTCCCGATCGACCTAGCCTCCATCTTCATACGCGAACGTCGTCTACATATGAGGATGATGGTCAATGACGGGGAACGAAGCGCAGCCGACGCAGACGAACGACCGGTGGGCGGACATCACCCGGAGACTGCGCGAGGGCATGGTGCGCGGCGTGCTCTCCTTCCCCCTGACCAGCTTCGACGACGAGGGGGCGCTCGACCTCGAGGGCTACCGGGCCTACTTGGAGCGGCAGTTGGCGTCCGGGCCGGGCGCCGTCTTCCCCGCCTGCGGCACCGGCGAGTTCCACGCGCTGAACGAGGACGAGTACCGCGCGGTGGTCGAGGCGACCGTGGAGATCGCCGCGGGACGGCTGCCCGTCGTCGCCGGGATCGGCTACGGCTGGGCGCAGGCGCTCCGCTTCGCGCGGATCGCCGAAGAAGCGGGCGCGGACGCCCTGTTGGTGCTCCCGCACTATCTGGTGGCCGCCCCCGAGGCCGGCCTTGTCGAGCAGCTGCGCCGGATCGCCGCCGGCACCTCGCTGCCGCTGATCGCCTACCAGCGCGGCCAGGTCACCTTCGGCGCCGACGGAGTGCGGGCCCTCGCCCGGATCCCGGGCGTGATCGGCCTCAAGGACGGGCACAGCGACCTCGACCGGCTGCAGCGCCTCACGCTCGCCGCGCCGGACGGCTTCCTCTTCTTCAACGGCGCGCCGACCGCGGAGATCCAGGCCCGCGCGTACGCCACCGTCGGCGTCCCCGCGTACTCCTCGGCCGTGCACGCCTTCGCACCCGAGATCGCGAACGCCTTCTTCGCCGCCCTGCGGGCCGGCGACCTCGCCACCACCGACAAGCTCCTGCGGGAGTTCTACGTACCGCTGGTCGAGCTGCGCGACACGGTCCCCGGCTACTCGGTCTCGCTGGTCAAGGCCGCCGCCCGGCTGCGCGGCCTGCCCGTCGGTCCGGTCCGTGCGCCGCTGACCGAGCCGACGGCCACCGACCTCGCCGTACTGGACCAACTCCTGGACACCGGACTGCGGTTGGCCGACGCCGCGCGCTGAACCGACCTCCCCGCCCTTGCCGCGCCCGCAGAACAGGAAGCCGCACCGATGACCCAGCCGACCGTCACCGCCTTCGCCGTCCACCCGGTCGCGGGACGCGACTGCATGGAGCTGAACCTCTCCGGCGCCCACGGCCCGTACTTCACGCGCAACATCGTGGTGCTCACCGACTCCGAGGGCCGTACGGGGCTCGGCGAAGTGCCTGGCGGGGAGAGGATCACGCAGACGCTGCGGGACGCCGAGCCGCTGGTCCTCGGCGCGAAGGTGGGCGACTACCAGCGGGTCCTGCGCGAGATCGGCGACCGCTTCCGCGACCGGGACGCGGGCGGCCGTGGTGCGCAGACCTTCGATCTGCGCACCACCGTGCACGCGGTCACCGCCGTCGAATCCGCGCTCCTCGACCTGCTCGGGCAGCACTTGGACGTACCGGTGGCCGCGCTGCTCGGGGAAGGCCAACAGCGTTCGTCCGTACGCGTGTTGGGCTATCTCTTCTACGTGGGCGACCCGGACCGCACGGACCTGGAGTACGTCCGCGAACCGGAGGCGGACCACGCGTGGTACCGCATCCGGCACGAGGAGGCCCTCACGCCGGAGGCGATCGTGCGCCAGGCGGAGGCCACGTACGAGCTGTACGGCTTCAAGGACTTCAAACTGAAGGGCGGAGTCCTCGACGGGGCCGAGGAGGTCAAGGCGGTCCGTGCGCTGAAGCAGCGCTTCCCGGACGCCCGGATCACCCTCGACCCCAACGGTGCCTGGTCCCTGCGCGAGGCGATCGAGCTGTGCGCGCCGCTCGGCGATGTCCTCGCGTACGCCGAGGACCCGTGCGGCGCCGAGGAGGGCTACTCGGGCCGCGAGGTACTCGCGGAGTTCCGGCGCGCGACCGGTCTGCCCACGGCCACCAACATGATCGCCACCGACTGGCGGCAGCTGACCCACGCGCTGGCACTGCAGTCGGTCTCGATCCCGCTGGCCGACCCGCACTTCTGGACCATGCGGGGCTCGGTCCGTGTCGCTCAGCTCTGCCACGCGATGGGGCTGACCTGGGGCTGCCACTCCAACAACCACTTCGACATCTCGCTCGCGATGGTCACGCACTGCGGCGCCGCGGCGCCCGGCGCGTACAACGCCCTGGACACCCACTGGATCTGGCAGGAGGGCCTGGAACGGCTCACGGTCGAGCCGCCGCGGATCGTGGGCGGCGAGATCGCGGTCCCGGACGCGCCCGGGCTCGGCGTCGAGCTGGACAGGGACCGACTGCTCGCCGCGCACGAGCTGTACAAGGAGAAGGCTCTGGGGGCGCGCGACGACGCGGCCGGGATGCAATTCCTCGTACCCGGCTGGGAGTTCGACCCGAAGCGGCCCTGTCTGGTGCGATGACCCGGTCTGCCCGGGGCTCGGCCGGTCGGGCGTCGACGGTGCGCGTTCGGCCGGCCGGGCGTTGGCGATGCGTGTTCGGCCGGTCAGTTCTTGACGATGCGCGACCGGCCTGTCAGTCCTTGACGATGCGTGTCCCGACCCCGGGCATCCCCTTGTCCCACCAGTGCCCGTAGCGCCGGTACACCTCGGGATCACGGTCCGCGAGCCAGGTCACGAGGCGTTCGGCCTCCTGCGTCAGACCGCGCCACTGACCCGCGGTGAGCTCGCGGAACGCGGTGAGTTCAAGACCTCCGCCGTCGAGCGACCGCCACACGCCCGCGACCTGCCCGTCGACAAGGAGGCAGGGCAGCACATCGCCGTTGCGGCGGACGGCCGCCGGCCGGAACTCGGCCGGCATGAACCGGCCCGGCACCACATGCGCGAGCAGCGAGCTGTCCCACATGGGCAGCAGCCGCGGCGGTACGGGCACATCCTCGTCCGGCACAGTGGCCTCGGGCAGGTCGTACAGCACGGCTCGTCCCGATCCGCCGACGGGGCGCAGGGCGTCACCGAGGGCCTCGACGGCGTGCTTGACCGTGGTGCTCGGCAGCAGCGTGAAGCGCGCGAAGTCCTGTGCCGTCGCCGGTCCGAAGGCCCGTAGATACGAGAGCAGCAGTTGCTGTGCCCCTTCTCCCGCCGTCACTGCGGGCGCGTTCGGCGCGGCGCGGAAAGTGTTGCGGTGGCCGAAGGACCAGGGGCCGCCGGACGGCACGTGGTGCAGGGGCGCGTAGGTGCGCAGCGCCCACCAGGCGCGGCCGGCGGGTTGAGCGGGTCGACGTCGTGAGGCCACCAGTTCTTCGGCGGGTCCTTGAAGAAGT
>NZ_JBEPEW010000211.1:0-10628 GCF_040300965.1 Streptomyces mesophilus
CGGAGGGCACCGCCGACCCTGACCGGCTCGCCATCCGCGGCGGCAGCGCGGGCGGCTGGACCACGGCCGCGTCGCTCGCCGGCACCGATGTGTACGCGTGCGGCACGATCATCTATCCGGTGCTCGACCTGGAGGGCTGGGCGACCGGGGAGACCCATGACTTCGAGTCGCACTATCTCGAATCGCTCGTCGGGCCGATCGCCGAGGTCCGCAGCCGTTACGTGGAGCGTTCACCCGCGGCACAGGCCGAGCACATCACCGCTCCCTTCCTGCTGTTGCAGGGACTCGACGACGTGATCTGCCCGCCGAGCCAGGCCGAGCGTTTCCTGACGCGGATGGCCGGCCGGAGGGTCCCGCACGCCTACATCGCCTTCGAAGGGGAGGGGCACGGCTTCCGTCGCGCCGACACCATGATCAGGGCGCTCGAGGCGGAACTGTCCTTGTACGCCCAGGTGTTCGGACTCAATCCGCCCGGCATCGCGACGTTGGAGCTGAGCAAATGAGGCGGGACGGGGAGACCATGGTGAGCGGCTGGGACGATCCGGGACCGACCCGGGGCGTCGCGCCCCTCACCCGGCCGCGTAGGCTCGCGCCCGGCGCGCGCGTCGCCGTCGTCGCGCCCAGCGGGCCCGTGCCCGAGGAGCGGCTCGAGGCGGGCCTGGACATCCTGCGCGGCTGGGACCTCGACCCGGTGGTGGCGCCCCATGTCCTGGCCGTGCACCCGAAGTTGCGCTATCTGGCCGGGGACGACCGCGACCGGGCCGCGGATCTCCAGGCGGCCTGGTGCGACCCTTCCGTCTCCGCGGTGTTCTGCGCGCGGGGCGGCTACGGGGTGCAGCGCATGGTCGATCTGCTCGACTGGGACGCGATGCGGGCGGCCGGGCCGAAGGTGTTCGTGGGGTACAGCGACATCACGGCGCTGCACGAGGCGTTCGCGGCGCGGCTCGGTCTTGTCACGCTGCACGGGCCGATGACGGCAGCCGCCGACTTCCTCAAGAACGCCCGTGCGCAGGAGCACTTGAAGGCCACGCTGTTCGCACCGGAGACGGTGCAGACGATCGCGGGCGGCCGTGCTCTGGTGCCGGGGCGCGCCCGAGGAGTCACCCTCGGGGGCTGTCTGGCGCTGCTCGCCGCCGATCTCGGCACTCCGTACGCCCGGCCGTCCGCGCGTGGCGGACTGCTGTGCATCGAGGACATCGACGAGGAGGACTACCGCATCGACCGTCTCCTCACCCAGCTCCTGCGCAGCGGCTGGCTGGACGGGGTGGCCGGGGTGCTGCTCGGCTCCTGGGAGGAGTGCGGACCGTACGACGAGGTGCGCGCCGTGTTCGCCGACCGGCTCGGAGACCTTGGCGTACCGGTGGCCGAGGAGTTCGGCTTCGGCCACTGCGACGGCGCCCTGACGGTGCCGTTCGGGGTGCCGGCTGTGTTGGACGCGGGTGTGGGGGGGGGTGCGGGCGCGGACGCGGGTGCGGGTGCGGGTGCGGGGATGGTGGAACTCCGGCTGGAGGTACCGGCGTTGCGGTGAGGTGGGGTCGTGGGCTCAGGCCGGGTGAGCTGGGCCGGCGGGTCCGGGGCGGGGGAGCGGGCGGAGCGGGGTGGGGAGCTGGGACCTTACGACGTGATGGCGAACCCGTAGCGTACGAAGCGCACCGCGTCGCCCAGCCCCGGTACCCGGGCCAGGTTCCGCAGCACGGTGCGGGAGGCCGGGCCGGGCCGGGTACGGCCGATCTCGTCCAGGGCCGGCAGGTCGGCGAGGAGCCGTAGCGGCGGGTGCGCGCGGGCGAACGCCGCCGGGGAGTGCAGCGCCCAGCGGAAGCGGGTGTCCGCGCGGCGCAGCGTCGGGTGGAGTCCCGAGACGGACCGTACCCAGGGGGCCACCGCGTCGAAGACCAGCCGGCCCGTCGGGAAGGTGCCCACGACCCGGTTGACGAGGCGGCTGACGTCATCCGGCGGCAGATACATCAGCAACCCCTCGGCCACCACCATCGTCGGCCTGTCCCTCGGCAGCTCGGACCACCACCCGGGCTCCGTGACCGACGCGCCCACGCTCCGTACCCCATCGACGGGCCCGTACAGACGCTCGCGCAGCTCGATCACCTCCGGATAGTCCACGTCGATCCACACGGCCGAGGCCGGCCGGGCCACCCGCAGCGGCCGGCTGTCCAGACCGCAGGCCAGATGCAGCACCAGAGCGTCCGGATACTCGTGCAGAAACTCGGCGGTCCAGGCGTCGAAGCGACGGGCACGGGCGGCGACCAAGGACGCGGCACCCCGAAGGCTCCGCAGCCGCCCGAAGTCGTAGTCGATCTGTTCCATGATCCGCTGCGCGTGCGGGTCACCGAGGACGGGCCGCGCACGCCGGCTGTCGACGGCGCGCAGGTACAGCGTCATCAGCAGGGTTTCCTTCTCCCGGCCGAGGTGGACCTGCTGCGTCATGGACCGTCTCCGTTCCCGAGGTGGCGCCGTACCCCCAGTGAGCCGGAACCTCGCGCCGGCGGCCACCGGCCCTCACCCGTTAGGCCCACTGCGCCACCCGCAGGGGCACCGGCCGCGTGCGCCCCCGGCGCCCACCTGCTCATGCTGACCTCAGGGGGCGACGGCGTTACCCCGGACGGAAGGTCCCGCATGAGCTCCAACAACTCCAAGAGCGGCAGTGGCGGCAAGGCCAAGGGGCTGATGACACCCGGACGTCTGACCGTCGCCGCGATCGGCATCCTCGGCCTGATCTTCATTTTCGAGAACACCCGCAGCACCAAGATCCGCCTGCTGATCCCCGAAGTGACCATGCCCCTGTGGATGGCGCTGCTGCTCACCGGCGTGATCGGTGCCCTGTGCGGGGCCTACCTCATCAGGAGACGGAAGTGACCACACTCATCCAGCGCGCGGCCGTGCTCACCGGCACGGTGCTCGCCGCGACGGCCCTCACCGTGACGACAGCCGCGGCGGCCGGTCCGCCGATGCCGGACTTCCGGGGCAAGGCCCTGATGGACGTCTTCCAGACGGTCGACTACCGCACCCGTGTCGACATCCGCGACGTCAGCGGCTTCAACCGCAACATCCTCTGGCCGCTCAACTGGAAGGTCTGCTCCCAGACACCGGCGCCCGGCGTCGAACTCGAGGGCCAGGCCCTCAACATCGGTGTCGTCAAGAAGACGGAGACCTGCCCCAAGGCCGCCGCGAAGAAGTAGCCCAGGCCCGAGAAGTGGCCCCGTCCGCGGGGTTCTAGGGTTCGGGCATGTCCCACAGCACCACCTTTCTCGCCACAGGGCCTCGCGTCGGCATACGTCATCTCACGTACGCCGATGGCGAGGCCTTCACCACGCTCGCCCGCGCCAGCCGCGAACTGCACCACCCCTGGCTCGCGCCACCGGTCACGGCCGAGCAGTACGCGGTCTACGCGGAGCGGCTGATCGAGGACTCCTCGCGTGCCGGGTTCCTCGTCTGCGAGCGCGACAGCGGTCGGATCGCCGGCTACGTCAACATCAACAACATCGTCAAGGGCGCGTTCCTCAGCGGTGCGCTCGGCTATGGAGCCTTCGCCCACGCCGCGGGCAAGGGGCTGATGACCGAGGGCCTGCGGCTCGTCATCGCGTATGCCTTCGGACCCGCGCTCGCCCTGCACCGCCTCGAGATCAACGTCCAGCCGCGCAACGCCGCTTCGATCGCGCTCGCGCGCCGTTGCGGATTCCGCCTGGAGGGGTTCTCGCCGGACTTCTTGTACATCGACGGGGCGTGGCGCGACCATGAGCGGTGGGCCCTCACGCGGGACATGGTCCGGTAGCGCACGCCACCGCACGCGTCGCCGGAGAGAGGGCCAGGGGGAGCTGGGGAGAGGACGCGCCATGACTGCGGACATTCCGGGCAGCGGGACCAAGGGTCCCTCCGACGAAACCAGCCTGCCGGACACCACCGAGCAACCGCCCGCGACCCCGGTACGAGCAGCCGGCCGCCCAGCCCCGCTCCAGCCGGCCGACCTCGCCGACCTCGCCGATCTGGCCACCCCCATGGCCATCCGTGCGGCCGCGACCCTGCGGATCGGGGAGTCCCTCGACGACGGGCCGCGTACCGCACGTGAACTGGCCGCCGTCGTGGGCGCCGACGCCGGCGCCCTGGAGCGGATGCTCGCCCACCTCGCCGCCAAGGGCGTCCTCGACCGCGACGGCGAAGGCCGCTACACGCTGACCGCGCTCGGCGCGCCCCTGCACTCCGCCGACACCTCCGACCTGCACCCCTGGCTCGACATGGCCTCCCCGGTGGGCCGCGCGGATCTGTCCCTGGTGGAACTGCTGCATTCCGTACGGACCGGGCTGCCGGGGTTTCCGCTCAGGTACGGGGCGTCGTTCTGGGACGACCTCGCCACCACGCCGGACCGACAGGAACGTTTCGACGCCCATATGAGCCGGGACATCGGCACCGAAGGACCGGCGCTCGCCGCCGCCTACGACTGGGCCGCGCTGGGGCGCGTGCTCGATGTCGGCGGCGGCAACGGCGCGTTGCTCACCGCGCTCCTCAAGGCGCATCCCGATCTGCGCGGCAGCGTGCTCGACCGGGACCGCACCGCCGAGTCGGCGCGGATACGGTTCACCGCCGAGCGGCTCAAGGGGCGGGCCGATGCGATCGAGGGCAGCTTCTTCGACGAACTCCCCGCGGGATACGGGGGTTATCTGCTCTCCTCGATCCTCCACGACTGGGACGACAGCTCCGCCCTCGCGATCCTGCGCCGGTGCGCGGAGGCGGCGGGCAGTACGGGTCGGGTGTTCGTGATCGAGAAGATCGGCGGCGACGGGGAGCAGGTGCGTACCGAAATGGACCTGCGGATGCTGGTGTTCTTCGCGGGCAGGGAACGCACGGCGCCCCAACTCGCCGAACTGGCAGGGGAGTCGGGCCTCAAGCTGGTCGCCGTGCACCCGGCGGGGGCGCTCGCGGTGGTGGAGTTCGCCGCCGGGTGACCGGATCCACCTGATCCCACAAGCGCGTGGGCGCCCCCTTGAGGGGGCCACCCCGCTGCCCGAGGATGAACCCATGCGACGCATCGTGGTCCTCGACGCCCCCTCCAACCTGGGACTCCGCCCGCCGGCCCCCGGCACCGTACCCGGCGTCTACAAGCTGGCCGGCGCGCTCAGGGAGCAGCGGATCGTGCAACGGCTCGGCGCGTTCGAGGGCGGTGTCGTGGTCCCGCCCCGCTACGACCGCGGCGACTGGAAGGAGGGCGACGGGGTCTTCAACGCCGCGGCCATCGCGTCGTACACCGTCAAGCTCGCCGACCGGATCGAGCATCATCTGCGGGCCGGGGACTTCCCTGTCGTGCTCGGCGGTGACTGCTCGATCCAGCTGGGCGCCTCACTCGCCATGCGCCGTATCGGCCGCTACGCGCTCGCGGCGATCGACGGCTCGACCGACTTCCGGCACCCCGGCAACTCGCAGCGGATCGGCGCGGCCGGCGGCGAGGAACTCGCGCTCGCCACCGGACGCGGCCAGGACGACCTGACCGATCTGGAGGGACTGCGGCCGTATCTCAAGGACGAGGACGTACGGCTCCTCGGTATCCGGGACAACGATCCGCAGCGCGACGAACTGCGGACGCTCAGGATTCCCCACGCGAGCGTCGGCGAAATCCGTGAGTGGGGACCGGCCGACATCGCGGGCGCCGTGCGGCAGTCCCTGGAGATCACCGAACTCGAGGGCTTCTGGGTGCACTTGGACGCCGACAGTCTCGACCCGGAGGTCATGCCGGCCGTCGACGCACCCGACCCCGACGGCCTCCAGGCGGACGAACTGCGCACCCTGCTCGGCACCTTGGCGTCCTCCGACCACTGCGTCGGCCTCAACATCACGATCTACGATCCGGACCTCGACCCCGACGGCTCCGCCGGCGCACTCCTGACCGACGTGGTGGTCGAGGCTCTGATGGGTTCCGCGCCCTGAGGCGCCGATCGGCTCGACGCCATGACGCCCCGGTCGGCTTCGGCTTTGCGCAATCCTGACCCGAAGGTCCCCTGGTCACCGATGCGGTCAGCGGGTTCCATGGTCAGGTGACGACGATCCGACGTGCCGAACTGACTCTGCCCGGCGCCCCCTTGGGCCTGTCGAATCCGCTGCCCGCCCTCTGCCCGCCGGCCGAAGTCCACTCCGTCCGCGTCGACGAGCGGCTGCGGGAGTCGCTGCCGCTCGACATGCGGCGCCAGCTCGGCTACCGGCCCCTGCGCAGCATCCTGCCCACAGCGATGGCCGACGGCTACGACCGCACCCGCACCGACCTCACCCTCGACACCCTGATCCTGGAGAACTCCCGGCTCGAGGTCACCGTGCTGCCGGGGCTCGGCGGCCGGATCCACTCCCTGCGCCACAAGCCCACCGGCCGTGAACTCCTCTACACCAACCCGGTGTTCCAGCCGGCCGCCTTCGCGCTCAACGGAGCGTGGTTCTCCGGCGGCATCGAATGGAACATCGGCGCCACCGGCCACACCACCCTGTCCTGCGCCCCGGTGCACGCCGCCCGCGTCGAGGCCCCGGACGGCACCGCGATGCTGCGCCTGTGGGAGTGGGAGCGGCTGCGCGACACCCCGTTCCAGGTGGACCTCTGGCTGCCCGAGGACTCGGATTTCCTGTACGTGGGCGTCCGGATCCGCAATCCGCACGAGAAGGCCGTGCCCGTCTACTGGTGGTCGAACACCGCGGTCCCCGAGGAACGCCGGGTCCTCACCCCCGCCGAAGAAACCTGGCACTACGGCTACGAGCGCGCCCTGCACCGCGTGCCGGTCCCGTACTTCGAGGGCTCCGACCGCACGTACCCCCTGAACAGCCCCCATCCCGCGGACTACTTCTACGACCTGCCCGAGGACGCGCGCCGCTGGATCACCGCACTCGACGAGCACGGCCACGGACTCGTGCAGACCTCCACCGACCGGCTGCGCGGCCGCAAGCTCTTCACCTGGGGCGGCTCCGCGGGCGGCCGGCGCTGGCAGGAGTGGCTCACCGAGCCGGGCACCGGCGGCTATGCCGAGATCCAGGCCGGACTCGCCCGCACCCAGCTGGAACATCTGCGTCTCGAGGCGGAGGGCGAGTTCAGCTGGTGCGAGGCGTACGGTCCGCTGAGCGCCGACCCCGCCCGGGTGCACGGCGCGGACTGGGCCGCGGCGCGCGAGGAGGTGTCCGCGCGCCTCGAAGAAGCGCTGCCGCGGGCCGAGGTGCAGAAGGCGTACGAACAGTGGCGGCAGTGCGCCGACACCGAACCGGGCGAGCGGCTCGCCACGGGCTCGGGCTGGGGAGCGCTCGAAGTCCTGCGCGCCGGGCTCAAGTTGCCCGGCACCCCGTTCGACGAATCCACCCTCGACGCCGAACAGGCGCCCTGGATCGAGCTGGCCCACGCCGGCTCGTATCCCGAACCGCGCCGGGTGACCCCGCCAGGACCCACCCTGGTCGCCCCGCACTGGCGGGACATGCTGGAGACCGCGCCCGCCGCACCGCTCACCGAGTACCACCTCGGCGTCGCGCAGTGGCACGCCGGGGACTTCGCCCAGGCTGTGCGCAGCTGGGAGCGCGGGCTCGAACTCGCCCCGTCCGTCTGGCCGTTGCTGCGCTGCCTCGCCGTGGCCGACCGCGAGGCGGGGCAGGTGCAGCGCGCCGCCGACCGCTATGCCGAGGCCTTCGCCGACCTGTGCGCCGAACGCCGTGAGGCCGAGGTGTGGACGGCCGCCTGCGCGGCGCTCGGCCGGGAGGTCATCGAGACCCTGATCGCCGCGGGGCGCCCGGCCGAAGCGCGTGGCGTGTGGGAGGGGCTGCGTCCGGCCACCCGCGCACAGGGGCGGTTCCGTCTCCTTGAAGCCCGACTGCTGCTGGCCGAAGGGGACAAGGAGGGCGCCCGGCGCATCTTCGACGAGGGGTTCGAGGTCGCCGATCTGCGCGAGGGCTCCGAGCTGCTCGCCGAGCTCTGGGCGGCCGTCAGCGACGACCCGCTCCCCGAGCGCTACGACTTCCGGATGCGGCCCGTACGGGAGGACGGCTGACCGGTGTGGCGGCCGGCCCATGTACCGGCCCACCTGCGGAACGGCCCGGCCGGCCTGCGGAACGGCCCGCTATCCCCGTACGGAACGCTGATCCGCGTACTCGAAGACGGTGCCGTCCGGATGGACCGCGATCAGATTGCGGCCCGCAGGGGTCGGCACCGGGCCCGCCACGATATGGGCGCCCGAGGCGGCGAGCACCTGCTGTGCCTCGTCCACGTCGGGGACCGCGATGGTCGCGGTGACCTTGCGCAGCACTTCGAGCTCGGCCTCGGGGCCGCTCATCAGCAGAAAGCAGCCGACCGCGGCGACCTGTACCCCGCCCCGTTCGAAACGCAGCGCCCTGGTGCCCGCGAGCCGCTCGTAGAAGGCCACCGAGGTGTCCAGATCCTCGACGCAGATCCGCAGCGTGGTCCCCAGAATCTCCATGGCACCGAGGGTAGTTGGGGTCGGGCGGCCGGGAGATCGTTTCCGGGGAACGCACCGGAGTTAGGCGCACGGGCACAGGGGTACCCGGCCGCCATGGAACGCACTGGACGCACAATTACGGACCCGACGGAGAAGGCCATCAGCGACACCCTCGCCCAGGTCGTCCGCGACACGGTGCGTGAGGAACTGCATGCCGAGCTCCGTGAGGAACTGCGCAAGCAGACGCTCAAGCAGCGGCGCACGGCCTCGCTGTACGCGGCATCGGGCGCCGTCGCGCTGTACGCGGGCGCCGCCTGTGCGCTCGCGCTCGGCCTGGTGTTCGCGATCGGTCTGCCGGACTGGGCCGCCGCCCTGATCATGGGTGTGCTGCTGGCCGGCGCGGCCTACGCGCTGCGCAACGCGGCCCGGCCGCACCCGGCCCCCAAGCCGCACGAGGGCGAGCACGAGGCCCGTGCGCAGGAGGCGGCCATGCCCGAACGGAGCCGGGCGTACCAGGGGATGGCCCCCGAATCGTCCGAAGGCCGTGAGCCGAGGGCGCCCGAACCCACCCCGGCCCCCGGTGTCCCGCCCGTCGCCCCGCCCGGCGGCGCCGCCGGCGCCCCCGTACCGCCGGTCGGGCCCCCGCCCACCGAGCCCCCGCTCGAACCGCGGACTCCCAACCCCGGCCCGCCGCCCGGTCAGCAGCGCTGATCACCACGTGGCGGCAGGGGGTCACCAGCCGGTCGCGGCGATGACCTCCCGGGCCACCTGAGTCACCGACCTGCCGTCGGTGGCGACCCGCACCGTCCCCGGCGCGGCGTGCTCATCGAGCCGCCGCGCCATCTGGGCGCTGCGCCTGAGCTGTTGCTCCAGCTCGGAGCCGCGTTCGCGCTCACGGAGGCGGGCCGCCGCCGTCTCGTCGGAGGCGGTGAGCAGCACGTGGTGCATGCGGACGTCTTGGCCCAACGCCCCCTCGAACAGCCACTGTTCACCGTCGAGGACGGCCGCGGTGTTGGTGTAGATCAGCCGTCGGCAGCCGAGTTCCGCGTAGTTCGCCCACAGCGCGGCCAGATTGCGCCCGGTGATCCCGGAGCGGTCCGGGTCACCCGGCGGCGCCGGATGGATGTGGTCGAGGAGATCGCCCTCGATCAGGGCGTGCGCCACCGACGCCGCCCGCAGCAGCGCGGACACCTCGTATCCGACGGATGACTTGCCGACCCCGGAACGGCCGCCGATCAGCAGCACCTCTGCGCTCTCCATGCGGCAGAGGCTCGCACGCCGGCCACCATCCACGCCACGCGATATGCCCCGTGCGCCAGGCGCCCCCCCGCCCCGCGATACGCGTCCTACGCCACCCGGTACTCCTCGATCTCCTCCGCCCGCAGATGCAGCCCGTGCCCGATGCCGCCGTCCGGGCGCACCACGCCGCCGGTCGGATCGAGGACTCCGTCGAAGAACATCGACTCCACCCGTACGTGGTCGTGGAACCACTCGATGTGCCGCAGGTTCGGCACGCTCGCGGCGGCCGCCGCATGGGCGTGCGGCGCACCGTACGCGGAGATCTCCAGGCCGTGCGCCTGGGCGAGGGCGGCCGCGCGCAGCCAGGCCGTGAGGCCGCCGACCCGGGTGGCGTCCGCCTGCAGACAGTCCACGAGCCCTGCCGTACGGGCGAGTTCGGCCAGGTCGTCCGCGTGTCCGCCCGCGGTGACATCGCAGACCGCGCGGTCGCGTACGAGACCGAGCCCTGTAGGGTCTTCGCGCGGCACGGGCGCCTCGAACCAGCCGACCTCGAGCTCGGCGAGCGCGTGCCCGACGCGCACGGCCTGCTTGCGCGTGTACGCGCCGCCCGCGGACACGTACAACTCGGTGCGCGGGCCGATGACCTGGCGGGCCGCGCGCACCCGGGCGAGATCCCGGAGCACGGCGCGGCCGCCGCACTCGCCGATGCGGATCTTCACCCGGGGGATGCGCTGCCCGTGCACCCAGCCGCCGAGCTGGGCGGCCAGATGCGTGTCGTGGTACGTGGTGAAGCCGCCGCTGCCGTACACCGGCACCGCGTCGTGTGCGGCGCCCAGCAGCCGCGGCAGCGGAAGCTCCAGGAGGCGGGCCTTCAGGTCCCACAGGGCGATGTCGAGGGCCGACAGAGCGCAGGCGGTGAGCCCGCCCGGCGCCGCCTCGCCCAGGGCGCAGCGCATCGCCTCGTGCGCCGCCGGG
>NZ_JBEPEW010000212.1:0-10515 GCF_040300965.1 Streptomyces mesophilus
CCCCGCCGATGCCGCGTCCTTCGCGGCGGCCGCGGACGCCGAGCTCGCCGCCGCGGCACCGCTCACCGACAACGCGTACAAGGTGACGCTCCTGCGCAACCTCACGATCGCCGTCCTGACGGAACTCGCCGAACCGACCGGACCCGCCGAACCGACCGGACCCGCCGAACCGACCGGACCCGCCGGCCATGACCAGGAGGGAGCGGCCCGATGACCACCACCGTGCCCGCCGTCACCGCACTCGGCACCGCCCGCACCCGTGTCGAGGGCCGCGAGAAGATCACCGGGACCGCCCGTTACACCGGCGACATCCCGCTCGCCTCGCTCGCCCACGGCAGCCTCGTGCTGTCCACGATCGCGCGCGGCCGGATCCGGGCGGTCGACGACGCTGCCGTCCGCGCGATGCCCGGCGTCGTGGCCGTACTGCACCACCTCAACGCCCCACGGGTACGCGGCGATTACCCCAGCATCATGGGCATGGCGCCCGATCCGACCGTGCGCGCCTTCCAGGACGACCGGGTGCCGCACTGGGGCTGGCCCGTCGCGCTCGTCGTGGCCGAGACGCCCGAGCAGGCGCGGGCGGGAGCCGACGCGCTGGTCGTCACGTACGACGCCGAGGCGCATGACACGGTCTTCTCCGGCGGGCGCACGGACGCGTACGGGCTGGACGGGGTCGTGCCGGCGACGCTGGCGAAAGGCGACGAGGAGGCCGAGCTGGCCGCGTCCGCCGTGGTCGTCGACGCCTCGTACACGACACCCGAAGAGCACCACAACCCGATGGAGCCGCACGCCGCCACCGCCTACTGGCAGGACGGCAGGCTCGAGGTCCTCGACTCCAACCAGGGCGCGAGCTGGACCGCCGAGGATCTGGCCAAGGCCTTCGAGCTGGCACCCGGCACCGTACGGGTGCGTTCCGAGCACGTCGGAGGCGGCTTCGGGTCCAAGAGCGTACGGGTGCACCAGATCGCGGCCGTGATGGCGGCGACCGAGCTTGGGCGGCCGGTGCGGGTGGCCATGACCCGCCGCCAGATGTTCAGCCTGGCCGGCTATCGCAGCCCCACCGACCAGCGGGTACGCCTCGGCGCCGACCCCGACGGACGGCTGCGGGTGCTGTCGCACGGTTCGGTGAGTCAGACTTCGAGTGTGTACGAGTTCGTGGAGCCGGCGGCGGCCGCGGGCCGTGTCCTGTACGACGCGGCCGCGCACCGCACCAGCGCCCAGGTCGTCCGCCTGGACGTGCCCACACCGACGTCGATGCGCGCGCCGGGGATGGCGCCCGGATCCTTCGCCCTCGAATCGGCGCTCGACGAACTGGCCGAGCGCTGCGGACTCGATCCGATCGAGCTGCGGATGCGCAACGAGCCGTCGGCGGGTCCGCTGAGCGGGCTGCCGTTCGCCGGGCGGAATCTGCGCGCGTGCTTCGAGGAGGGCGCCCGCAGGTTCGGCTGGGCGGACCGCGATCCGCGTCCGCGCGTACGCCGCGACGGGCGCTGGCTGCTCGGCACCGGGACGGCCGCGGCCACCTTCCACGCCTTCGCGGTGCCGTCCACGGCGGCGGTGACTGCCTGGGCGGACGGCACGTTCACGGTACGGATCGCCGCGGCCGACATCGGCACGGGCGCGCGGACCGCGCTCCAGATCGTCGCGGCCGATGCGCTGCGGGTCGCGCCCGAGCTGGTCCAAGTCCGCATCGGTGACAGCGAGTTCGGGTCCGCGTGGCTCGCGGGCGGCTCCGCCGGCACCAGCTCCTGGGCCTGGGCGATCACCCCCGCGGCCATGGAACTGCGCGACCGCCTCGCCCTCGGCGCGGACATCCCGGCCGACGGCCTGACGGTCCGCTCGGACAGCACGACCGCCCTGGCCGGACAGGAGCCGGCCGAACGGCACTCCTACGGCGCCCAGTTCGCCGAGGTCGCCGTGGACCCGGGCACCGGTGAGGTGCGGGTGCGGCGGATGCTGGGCATGTTCGCGGCGGGACGGATCGTCAATCCGCTGACCGCGCGCAACCAGCTCGTCGGCGGGATGGTCTGGGGCCTCTCCATGGCGCTGCACGAGGAAGCGGCGCGAGACGGGCGTTCCGGCTCGCTCGTGGGCGCGGATCTCGCGGGCTATCACGTCGCCTCCCACGCCGATGTGGCGCATATCGAGGCGGACTGGGTGGACGACCCCATGCCGGGCGATCCCATCGGGATCAAGGGCGTCGGCGAGATCGGCGTGGTCGGTGCGGCCGCGGCGATCGCCAATGCCGTCCGGCATGCGACGGGCGTACGGCACCGTCAGCTGCCGATCCGTCCGGACCGGGTTCTTGCCGGGGAATCCCCCGATCAGGGCCTTTCCGGTGAGTCCGCGCACGGGGGCCTTTCCGGGGAGACCTCTGGTGCTTGACATCGCCGCGGAGCTGACCGAGTGGCTGGCCGAGGGCCGGGCCTTCGCCGTCGCCACGGTCGTCGGCGCGAGCGGCAGCGCACCGCGCGGTCCGGGCGCCGCACTCGCCGTGGACGCCGAGGGCACGGTCATCGGGTCGGTCTCCGGCGGCTGCGTCGAGGGCGCCGTGTACGAGCTGTGCGCGCAGGCGCTGGTGGACGGCGCCCCCGTGCTCGAACGGTTCGGTTACAGCGACGAGGACGCCTTCGCGGTGGGGCTCACCTGCGGCGGGGTGATCGACATCCTGATCACTCCGGTCGGTGCCGAACGCGCCGTGTTCGCCAGGGCTGTCGAGGCCGCCGGCCGGGGTGACGGCGTCGCGCTCGCGCGGGTGATGCGGGGGCCGGCCGAGCTGGTGGGGCAGGCCTTGACGGTGCGTACGGACGGATCGTACGAGGGAAGGCTGCCGGATTCCCTCGCTCGGACCGTCGCCGACGAGGCGAAGGCGCTGCTCGACTCCGGTCGCACCGGCACCGTCGAACTGTCCGAGGACGGCTCGCGGTGCCCCGGTGGGCTCACCGTGTTCGTGGAGTCGAGCCTGCCGCCCCCGCGGATGATCGTCTTCGGCTCGATCGACTTCGCTGCCGCGCTGGTACGGGCGGGCAAGTTCCTCGGCTATCACGTGACCGTGTGCGATGCGCGCGAGGTGTTCACCACCCGGGCCCGCTTCCCCGAGGCGGACGAGATCGTGGTCGACTGGCCGCACCGGTATCTGGCCAGGACCTCGGTGGACGGGCGCACGGTGCTGTGTGTGCTCACGCACGATCCCAAGTTCGATGTGCCGCTTCTGGAGCTGGCGTTGCGGCTGCCCGTCGCGTACGTCGGGGCGATGGGCTCGCGGCGCACGCACGAGGACCGCAACCGCCGGCTGCGGGAAGCGGGCGTCGGCGAGGCCGAGTTGGCGCGGCTGAGGTCGCCCATCGGACTCGACCTCGGCGGGCGCACGCCCGAGGAGGTCGCGGTCTCGATCGTCGCGGAGACGGTGGCGGTGCGGCACGGGCGGGGCGGTGGGGCGCTCGGGTCGGTGGGCGGTGAAGTGGCCCACTGAACTTGTGCGCGGACTGATTTCACTGTCAACGCAGTCGCGGGCCGGGGCGCCCCGCCGGTCACTCCTTCCTGCGGAGCCACGTGGTCATCGTGCGGGGACGGTCGGCCTTCTCGCGGGAAGGGCCTGCCTTCTTACGGGGACGCCTGCCCGCTTTCGCCTTCGTACGGGTACGGGTACGCGTGTCACGTGACTCGGGCGGCCTGCCGTACCACCGGAAGCGGCGCCGGCGCGGAGGGTGGATCGAACGCGAGAGCCGGCGCCCGATGAGCAGGTAACCCAGCAGCGCCCCACCGGTGTTGAGCAGCACATCGTCGATGTCGAAGGCCCGGCCCGTGATGACCAGGCCCTGCACCACCTCGACGCACAGCATGACCACGGTCGTGGCGGCGAGCACCCGCAGTACGCCACGCGCCTTGGGAAGGATCACCGGCAGCAGGACGCCGAACGGCACCCCCAGCACGATGTTGCCGCCGAGCTGCTTGACGGTGTCGCGGAACGCGGGCTGGGCGAGATAGTCGCGGATCGAGTCGCCGGGCCGCAGGTTGGTGTGCGTGAGCGGCACCGAGGCGGAGGAGGGCTGCAGGGTCAGCCGCGCGAGCACCACTCCGAACGCCACCATCGCAGCGCACGCCAGCAGCATCGCGAGAGCGCGCAGCGGCCAGGGGACCGGGGCGCGTGGCGGGGCGTCGGGGCGCTCACGGGGCTTACGGGCGCGGCCCCCGGTCGGACGGGTGGCGCGTCGGACGGAGGACTGCGCCATCACTGCTCTCCGGAAGGGTGTGGGAGGCGGGCAGGAAGTCCCGTGTACCCGGGCCGGGTTGAGGCATGCGTGCCGCGGGTGTCGCGTACCGCACCCACGGGCGCACGCGGCCCACCGGCGGGCGCCTCTGCGCAGGGTGTGCGCCCCCTTGTGGGGGTTCGGGCCGCGCGTGCCCGGGAGATAGGTCTGAAGGTGCGTGCTTCCGCGCCCTCCGCACCTCGAGCGGACCGGCCTTGAGCGAAGGGGAGATCCCCATGGCGTCTTACGACACCGGGCGGCTGAGTGCGATCGTGAAGATCCTCGACCAGGCGGGTACACAACTGCGCCTTGCGGCCCGCGAACAGGGAGTTCAGGTCGCCGGATCGCCTTCACCGCATCTGTCCGACGCCCAGGACCCGTCGGGCATCGCCTCGCTGCTCTGCGTGGTGGAGCGCGCCTCGGGCGGTGTGCGGCGCGCGCTCGCGCATCTGCGGGCCGGCGACCTGGGCCAGGCCCAGCTGGCCCTGGAAGCGGCGGGCACCGGTCCGCGCCTGGACGCCCTGCCTCTGGCGGCCCTGCCGCGGCCGCTGCCCGGACGGGTCACTGCCGCGCTGCAGTTGATGCGCGGCATCTCGGGGTTCTTCACGGCGGACACGGAGGAATTCCTGGTACGCCAGCTCCACCCGGCGGGGCGTGCGGTCGCCGGGGTGCGTTAGGGAACCGGACTCTCCGGGTGTAACGGCGGCCGTACGGGCCATACGACCCGCCATGAGCGAACTCTCCCGCCGGGCCCGGCGTTTGGGCAGGCGTACGGATCGAAGCGACTGGGTCGACCGTGCGGCCGGGCTCGGTCTGATCGCGTACGGCCTCGTGCACCTAGTGGTCGGCTGGCTCGCCGTGCAGCTGGCCTTCGGCGACCGTTCCGGTCCCGCGTCGCCGAGCGGGGCGATCGAGGAGCTGGCGCGTCAGCCACTCGGCGGTGCGATCGTCTGGGCGACCGCCGTGGGCATGTACCTGCTGGTCGTCTGGCAGCTGATCGAGGCCGCCTTCGGACACCGCTGGGCGGGCAACCGGCGGTGGCAGCGGGTGCTGTCCCTCTGCAGGGCGATCGTGTACGGAGTGCTCGGCACCAGCGCGCTCAAGATCGCCCTGGGTTCCGACGCCCAGGACGGTGACCGGACCACCGAGGGCCTGACGGCGCGGCTGATGGACCTGCCGCTCGGGCAGGCCCTCGTCGCCGCGGTCGGTGCGGTGATCATCGGGATCGGCGTGGCTTCGGTGCGCAAGGCCTTCACCGACACGTTCCTGGACACGTTCGACCGGCGGGGCACGCGAGGGACCACGGGGACGGCGTACACCTGGCTGGGGCGTGCGGGGCACACGGCGAAGGGACTGGCCCTCGGCGTCGTCGGCGCCCTCTTCGGCTGGGCGGCGCTGACCCACGAGCCCGACAGGTCGGGCGGTCTCGACCAGGCGTTGCGGAAGGTGCTCGAGCAGCCCTTCGGACCGGCTCTGCTCACGGCGCTCGGACTCGGCATCTTCTGCTTCGGCTGCTACTGCTTCGCGTGGGCGCGGCATCTGGACCGGTGAGCGGGTCCTTCGGCCGGCGGGGTCCGGCAGGCTCGGCCGCAGGCCGCCTCCGACCCGGGAGCGGTTCCTTCGGCCGGCGGTCCGGCAGACTCGGCCGCAGGCCGCCTCCGACCCGGGAGCGGGCCCGCGGTCAGCTCTCCGACAGGGCCAGCTCCACCGCGGCCTCGGCGTGCAGACGGGCCGTGGGGAAGACGGGGACGGGGCTGTGCTCGGGCCCGATCAGCAGCTCGATCTCGGTGCAGCCCAGGACGATGCCCTCCGCGCCCTCGCGGATCAGCCCGTCGATCACGGCACGGTACGCGGCGCGGGACTCCTCCCGTACGACACCGAGGCAGAGCTCCTCGTAGATGACCCGGTGGACGAGCGCACGCTCCTCGGGGCCGGGCACAAGGACATCGAGTCCGTGCCGCGCGAGACGGCCGCGGTAGAAGTCCTGCTCCATCGTGAACGCCGTACCGAGCAGACCGACCCGGCGCAGCCCGGCGGAGCCGACCGCACCCGCGGTCGTGTCCGCGAGGTGCACCAGCGGAACGGGCACCGCGTCCTGCACCGCGTCCGCGACCTTGTGCATGGTGTTGGTGCAGATCAGCACCATGTCCGCGCCCGCGGCGACCACGCCGCGCGCGGCGTCCGCGAGGATCTTTCCGGCCGCGTCCCACTCGCCCGCGACCTGCAGTTCCTCGATCTCCGCGAAATCCACGGAGTACAGGACGCAGCGCGCGGAATGCAGCCCGCCGAGCCGCTCCCGGGTGAACTCGTTGAGCAGCCGGTAGTACTCGGCGCTCGACTCCCAGCTCATGCCGCCGATCAGCCCGATGGTCTTCATGCACACGCCTCCTGCCGACACCGACCTTGCTCGGTCACTGTGCCGCATAAGCGACTCTTTGGTTTGCTCCAGGGGGTGCGGCCGGGGCTGTCGACAACCCCTGTGGAAAAGCCAGAGGTCCAGTCCAGCGACAGTTATCCACAGGGCTAGTGACGCCTCGGCGCAGCGCGTACGGTCTTCCGCATGAAGATCCTCATCAGCGCCGACATGGAAGGCGCCACCGGTGTGACCTGGCCTGCCGATGTGCTGCCGGGCCACCCGCAGTGGGAGCGCTGCCGCTCCATGTTCACCTCGGATGTGAACGCGGCGGTGCTCGGTTTCTTCGACGGCGGCGCCGACGAAGTGCTGATCAATGAGGCGCACTGGTCCATGCGCAATCTGCTGCTCGAAAAGCTCGACGACCGCGCCGAGATGCTCACCGGCCGGCACAAGTCGCTGAGCATGGTCGAGGGGGTGCAGCACGGTGACGTGGACGGGATCGCCTTCATCGGCTACCACACGGGCGCCGGTACGGAGGGGGTCCTGGCGCACACGTATCTGGCCAACTCCATCACCGGGGTCTGGGTGAACGACGTGCGGGCGAGCGAAGGTCTGCTCAACTCGCATGTGGTGGCCGAGTTCGGTGTGCCGGTGGTGCTGGTCACGGGCGACGATCTGACCTGCGAGGACGCCCTCGGCTATGCGCCGGGCGCGCTCAAGGTCGCGGTGAAGGACCACGTGTCGCGGTACGCGGCGGTGTGCCGCACCCCGGCCCGTACCGCCGCCGACATCCGGGCCGCGGCCAAAGAGGCCGCCGCGCTGGCGGTGCGTCATGAGCCGGTGCGGGGCGGGCCGTTCACGGTGGAGCTGGAGTTCGACGCCGAGCATCTGTCGCAGGCCGCGACCGTGGTGCCGGGGGTGGCGCGCTCCGGGGAGCGGAAGGTCGCGTACACCAGTCCGACCATGTATGAGGGGATTCGTACGTTCAAGGCGGTCACCACGATCGTCTCCGCCGCGGTCGAGGAGCAGTATGGCTGAGCAGATCACAGGGACGACGGACAGCGGGGTCGATGCGGCCGGGCTCGACGAGGTGGTCCGGTTCACCTCCGACCTGATCCGGATCGACACCACCAACCGGGGCGGCGGCGACTGCCGCGAGCGGCCCGCGGCCGAGTACGCGGCGGAGCAACTGGCGGGCGCGGGCCTGGAACCCGTACTCCTGGAGCGCACCTCGGGGCGCGCCAATGTCGTGGCCCGGATCGAAGGCACCGACCCCTCGGCCGACGCGCTGCTCGTGCACGGTCATCTGGACGTGGTGCCGGCCCAGGCCGAAGACTGGCAGGTCCACCCGTTCTCCGGCGAGATTCGCGACGGCGTCGTGTGGGGCCGGGGCGCGGTCGACATGAAGAACATGGACGCGATGATCCTCTCGGTCGTCCGCTCCTGGGCCCGTCAGGGCATCCGGCCGCGGCGCGATCTCGTCATCGCGTTCACCGCCGACGAGGAGGCCAGCGCCGAGGACGGCTCCGGTTTCCTCGCCGACCGGCACGCGGGACTCTTCGAAGGATGCACGGAAGGGATCAGCGAATCCGGGGCGTTCACGTTCCATGCCGCTCCCGGGATGCGGCTCTATCCGATCGCGGCCGGTGAGCGGGGCACGGGCTGGCTGAAGCTCACCGCCAGGGGCCGGGCAGGCCACGGCTCCAAGGTGAACCGGGCCAACGCGGTGACCCATCTCGCCCAGGCCATCGCCCGGATCGGCGAGCACCAGTGGCCGGTGCGGCTGACCCCGACCGTACGGGCGGCACTGGCCGAACTCGCCAGGCTGCACGGCCTCGACGCCGACGTCCACGCGCCGGACTTCGACGTGGACGCGCTGCTCGGCAAGCTGGGCCGGGCCGCGGCGCTGGTCGAGCCGACGGTGCGCAACAGCGCCAACCCGACGATGCTGCAGGCCGGATACAAGGTCAATGTGATTCCCGGCGAGGCCGTGGCCTATGTCGACGGGCGCTATCTGCCGGGCGGCGAAGAGGAGTTCAGAGCCACCCTCGACGAACTCACCAGACCCCATGTGGACTGGGAGTTCCACCATCGCGAGGTCGCGCTCGAAGCGCCGGTCGATTCCTCCGTCTACCAAAAAATGCGCGCAGCCCTCGAGGAATTCGAACCGGAGGGGCATGTCGTTCCGTA
Organism: Streptomyces mesophilus; assembly: GCF_040300965.1. Classification (GTDB taxonomy): domain Bacteria; phylum Actinomycetota; class Actinomycetes; order Streptomycetales; family Streptomycetaceae; genus Streptomyces; species Streptomyces mesophilus_A. The sequence goes on from NZ_JBEPEW010000212.1 coordinate 8,797, forward strand.
CTGCATGTCAGGAGGGACGGACGCGAAGCAGTTCTCCCGCCTCGGCGTCACGGGCTATGGCTTCTCGCCCCTGAAGCTGCCCGAGGACTACGACTATGCGGCGATGTTCCACGGCGTCGACGAACGGGTGCCCGTCGAGGCTCTGCACTTCGGCGCCAGGGTGCTGAGCCGTTTTCTGCGAACGGCGTAGCGGAATGGGGGAGATGGTGCGTACCGAGCCATACGGCGACTGGCCCTCGCCGATCGACGCCGCGCTCGCCGCGTCGCACGACGGCCGGCCGGAGTGGGTGGGCTTCGTCGGCGACGAGGTGTGGTGGACCGAGCCGCGCCCGTCCGAGGCGGGCCGCCGCGCCCTGGTGCGCCGGCACGCCGACGGGCGCGAGGAGTCGGTGCTGCCCGCGCCCTGGAACGTGCGCACCCGCGTCATCGAGTACGGCGGACACCCCTGGGCCGGGGCCGTCGGCGCCGCGGGACCGCTCCTGGTGTTCTGCGACTTCGCGGATCAGCGGCTCTATGCGTACGAGCCGGACGCGCCCGGAGCGGTGCCCGTACCGCTGACGCCGGTGTCGCCGGTGGGTGGCGGGCTGCGCTGGGCCGATCCGCAGATCCGGGCCGACCGGGGCGAAGTGTGGTGCGTGCTCGAGGAGTTCACCGGTGAAGGGCCCGAGGATCTGCGGCGGATCCTCGTCGCCGTGCCGCTCGACGGTTCCGCCGCGGACGATCGGGGTGCGCTGCGCGAACTGTCCGACGGACGCCACCGGTTCGTCACCTCGCCCAGGGTCTCGCCCGACGGACGGCATGCCGCCTGGATCGGCTGGGATCATCCGCGGATGCCCTGGGACGGTACGGAGCTCCTCGTCGCCGAGGTGACCGCGGACGGCACGTTCGGGGCGGCCCGCGCAGTGGCCGGCGGACCTGAGGAGTCCATCGCCCAGGCGGAGTGGGCGCACGACGGGACGCTGCTCTTCGCTTCGGACCGCAGCGGCTGGTGGAACCTGTACCGAGGCGAACTGCTGCCCGGCCGGGGGGAGTCGCCGGATCTGACGGTGACGGCGCTCTGCCCCCGGGCCGAGGAGTTCGCCGGACCCCTGTGGAAGCTCGGGCAGCGCTGGTTCGCGCCGTTGGAGAACGGCACGGTGGCCGTCGTGCACGGCGTGGGCACCAACTCGCTCGGCATCCTCGACCCCGAGACCACGGATGTCGTGGACGTGGCGGGCCCCTGGACCGCATGGGCGCCGACGCTCGCCGTGCACGGCTCCCGCGTGGTGGGATCGGGGGCCAGCCCGCGCAGCGCCGCGGAGGTCGTCGAGCTCGACATCCGCACGGGCCGCGCGCGCGTCATCGGCGCCCCGCACGACGACCCCGTGGACCCCGCGTACTACCCGGAACCGCAGATCCGCACCTTCAGCGGACCGCTGGGCCGGGACATCCACGCCCACATCTACCCCCCGCACAACCCGGGGCACCGAGGCCCCGACAACACCCTGCCGCCGTACGTCGTATGGGCGCACGGCGGGCCGACCGGGCACGCACCGCTCGTCCTCGACCTGGACATCGCCTACTTCACCTCGCGCGGCATCGGCGTCGCCGAGGTCAACTACGGCGGCTCGACCGGCTATGGCCGCGCCTACCGGGAACGGCTGCGGGAGCAGTGGGGCGTGGTCGACGTCGAGGACTGTGCGGCGGTGGCCCGTGCGCTCGCCGCGGAGGGCACCGCCG
>NZ_JBEPEW010000213.1:0-10453 GCF_040300965.1 Streptomyces mesophilus
CTGATCCGGCGGGTCTGGGCGGTCCCTCGCGGCGCCCCGCAGCCTCGCGGCGCCCCGCTGGCAAGTTGGACCCTCCCGGGGATCACACCCTCGCGGCGCCCCGCACCCTTGCGCCGCCCCCAGCGCCTTTGCGGCGCCCCGGCACCCTCATGGGACCGGGCACCCTCACGGTGCCCCGGCACCAGCATCCGAACGGGCACCCTCGCGGCGCCCTGCACCTTCCGGTGTCCGCCGGCCCTCGCGGCGCCCTGCACCTTCCGGTGTCCCCCGGCCCTCGCGGCGCCCGCACCTCCCGGTGCCCCCGGCCGTCGCGGTGCCCTACCTCCCGGGAAGCCCCCTCCCGGGAAGCCCCCTTCGCGAGGACAGCCCCTCACGCGGACCGCCCCTCACCCGGACCAGCCCGAGCCGGCAAGCCGCCCCCCCCTCAGATCGTCCGCTCCAACGTGTCCGCCATGTTCACCGACGTCCTGCCCACCGCCGTCAGTTGGCCCCGCTTCACCTGTTGGAACCAGACGTGGGCGTTGACCATGCGGGGGTAGTCGCGGACGGCGATGGTGTCCTCGAAGCGCCAGCTGAGGGTGGGGGTCAGGCCGCCGGTCTTGATGCGGACGCCGTCGTTCAGGGCGCGGGTGACGGCGCGGGCGTCGACCGTGCCCTCGCCGAGCGAGGTGACGACCTGCGTGAGGACCGTGTACGCGATCCAGGTGTTCTGGACGCGCGCGTCCGCGGGGTCGATGCGGTTGTCGTTGAAGGCCTCTTCGCGGATCACCTTCCGCATCGGCTCCCAGCGGTCGTCGCCCGCCGCCGGGTACCAGCCGGTGACGTACGCGCCCTCGTAGACACCGGACTTGCCGCCGCCCCGGTTGATCGAGGTCTGGTCGAGCGAGCCGAGCACCGAGCCGATCCGTACGTCCTGGAAGTCCTCGCGCACGCGGCGCAGCGAGTCGAAGAACGTCGTCGTCTGGTCGCCGAGCGCCGCCGTCACACACCCCTTGCGGGCCTGCTCACGCGCGCCCTCGGTGCCCAGCGTGGTCGCGAGCGACGCGGGCGCGCCCGCGGAGGCGAGGGCGCGCTCCGCCTGCGCCGTGAAGTCGTTGGCGTCCTCCTTGGCGCGGATGTCCGTGGCCGCGGGCCGCCCGGCCTGCTTCAGCGAGAAGTCGAGCAGCTCGGGCAGGTCGTCGCCGGCGATCGTGTCCGGGCGCACCAGGGAGACCTTGGCGCAGTGCTGGGCGAGCTGACGCCCGTTGCCCGCCATCAGCGCCACCTGCCCGCCGTTGACGGGATACGAGAGGGGGCTGGTGAACTCGTCCTCGGTCAGCCCGAAGCCCCCGATGAACGGGATGCCCTCCGCCTCCAAGGTGGACAGGAACGACCGGCCGTACTGGCTGTAGGAGCCGACCACCGCTGTCACCTCGGCCTCGACCGCCTGCCGCGCGCAGTCCGCGGCGCCGTTCACGTCGTTGTGCTCGTTGCAGGTGATGACCTTGAGGTCACGTCCGCCGAGCCCGCCGTTGGCATTGACCCACCGGGCGTACGCGCGGGCCATCGCCGGGACGCCGGGCGCATCGGTGCCCTTGGTGTTCTCCGGCGCCCAGGTCATCACGGTGACCGGGCCTTTCGGGTCCGACGAGAGTCCGGGTATCGCACCGCACCCGGCGGCCAGGGAGGCGGTGACCGCCAAGGCCAGGAGGCGGTTGAGTCGACGGGTGGGCAGGGCACGCGGCCGATCGGTCATGGACACGCACTTTTGCGTCACGTTCCGAATCTTTGAGTGAAGTTGAGTCAACGGAAAGTGACTTGAAGGTGAACATGGGGGGCCCGGAGGGTCGCCCGGGCGAAGAACGTACGATCGGCAACCGTGCAAAGCTCGGAGAAGTCTTCCCGTCGCGGCCGCCGCTCCTCCACCATGGACGGCATGCCCTTGAACGACATGCCATGGTGGCGCTGGCGCAGCAACGTGCGCTCCGCGCTGCACATGATCTCCGACCCCGTCTTCCAGCAGGAGTGCTGGCTGGCCGGACGCGAGGAGTACGGGGACGTCACCGACGCCGTGTACCGCCTTGTCGAGGACACCTGGCTCGACAACTGGTCCGCCGAGAAGTACGTCGGCACGATCTTCCGCGACCCGCAGGAGGCCGCGCTTGTCGACACCGCGGTGCTCCGGGTCCTGCGGATCATGCACCAGGTCGGCCCCGACGCCCCCGTCCAGACCTATCTCGAGCACCACGGCTGGCCCGAAGCGGTCCGCGCGGCACGCGAGGCTCACGTCCGCATGGCGCAGAGCGACGGGGACGACCCGGACGCGGCGCCGCGCTCCCTCGAGGTGCTGCGGATCATGACGCGCTCGGCCTGAGCGGCTTTCTCGCAGGTCGGGGCGGCGCTGTCAGTGGCGGCCGATAGTCTCAAAGGGGCTCGGCCCCCGGGAGGGCGGGGTCTGTCCGGCTTACGGCGTGCCGCTGTCCACGAGCCGGTACGCGTCCCGGCCCCAGCCCCGCGTATGCGATCCTGCCTGGATGAGTGAGCAGCCCGCGGCCGTTTCCGACCAGTACGTCCTGACTCTGTCCTGCCCCGACAAACAGGGCATCGTGCACGCCGTCTCGTCGTATCTCTTCATGACGGGCTGCAACATCGAGGACAGCCAGCAGTTCGGCGACCGTGACACCGGCCTGTTCTTCATGCGGGTGCACTTCTCGGCCGAGGCGCCCGTCACCCTGGAGAAGCTGCGCGCTTCGTTCGCGGCGGTCGGCGACTCCTTCCAGATGGACTGGCAGCTGCATCAGGCCGAGGCCAAAATGCGCATCGTCCTGATGGTGTCGAAGTTCGGCCACTGCCTGAACGACCTGCTCTTCCGCGCCCGCACCGGTGCGCTCCCGGTGGAGATCGCGGCCGTGGTCTCCAACCACACCGACTTCGCCGAGCTGGTCGCCTCGTACGGCCTGCCCTTCCACCACATCCCGGTGACGAAGGACACGAAGGCCGAGGCCGAGGCGCGGCTCCTGGAGCTCGTCCGCGAGGAGAACGTCGAGCTGGTCGTCCTCGCCCGCTACATGCAGGTCCTCTCCGACGATCTGTGCAAGCAGCTCAGCGGCCGGATCATCAACATCCACCACTCCTTCCTGCCGAGCTTCAAGGGCGCGAAGCCGTACCACCAGGCGCACACCCGCGGTGTGAAGCTGATCGGCGCCACCGCGCACTATGTGACCGCCGACCTCGACGAGGGACCGATCATCGAGCAGGAGGTCGAGCGAGTCGGCCACGAGGTCACCCCCGAGCAGCTGGTCGCGGTGGGGCGCGATGTGGAGTGCCAGGCGCTGGCGCGTGCGGTGAAGTGGCACGCGGAGCACCGGATCCTGCTGAACGGGCGGCGGACGGTCGTCTTCGCCTGAGGGGTCTCGCCGTTACGAGGTGGGGCTCGGCGGCGGGCTGCCGCAGAGGTCGTCGAGGAGGAAGGTCTCGTCCTCGCGCTGCAGTTCGGCTTCCCGTTCCAGGCCTGCGAGGAGCGCGTCGAGCGCCTTGTCGTCGTCGGGGGCTTCCAGGAACTTCAGCACGGCCCGCTGGAACGCGTCGCGCAGGGACGGCGGCATCGCGTCCGAGGCGTCGAAGCAGATCCGGTCGGCGCCGTAGAGCAGGTCCCGCACCTTCGCGGTGGCGCTGCCTGGCGTCGGTTCGACCCCCATCGCCCCGGGGAACAGCGGGCGCTCGCCCTCGCTTTCGGCCGAGGCCGCCCAGGCCGTGCGGGCCTCAGGGCCGGTGAGCTCGCGGACCAGGTCCCAGGCCTCGTCGCTCGCCTTGAACACCGCCGCCATGTCGCCGGAGACCTCGTAGGTGTCGGTGTGCTTCTTGCCGATCCCGGACACGAACTGGGGCGTGGGGGCGGGCTGGTACGTGGCGTCGTAGTGGCGCCGTATGAACGAACCCTGGTGTTCCAGGCGGCACTTCGCATCGCTGGAGTCGAGCAGTCCGCTGTCGGCTTCGAAGGAGCGCGTGAGCGCCTTCGGCCGCTCGTCACCCTTCGGCAGCAGCTTCCGCCAGTCCTCCCAGGCCTGCCGCACCCTCTTGTCGGTCCACGGCACCGACCGCTCCCCGAGCGCCCACTGCTGGTAGACATCGGGGCCCTGGCGTCGCAGCAGCAGGTCCTCGATCCAGTCCGTACCCGGCCAGCCCGATGTCGCGCCCGAACTCATGCCGAGGCACCACTGCTGTGGCTCCTCCGAGCGGTCGTCGGGGTCGTGCCACACGATCCCCTTGAGGTCGATACGGACCGGCGCCCAGTACGCCTGCCGCGTCAGCTGCTTGTCACCGGCGACCGTCACCGTGACGTCCGGAGCCCAGGGTTCGATGGCCCGGTCGGCGATGTCGTCGGGCAGGGGATGGGCGTGGCCGTGCTTGGCGTAATCCGTCAGTTCGCCGAGGCTGTTGAGGATCGCGACGTCCGGGGGCGCGCCGGCCTGCAGCTGCGCCACCAGGGTGTCGCGCAGAGAGCGGGTGCCGGAGTAGAAGTAGCGGACGCCCGTGCGCTTCTCGATCTCCTTCAGGGCCGCCACGAACGGCTTCTCCTCGCCGTCCGTCCAAGGCCCCAGGACGGTGACGGTCCGGTCCTCGGCTCCCGTGCAGGCGCCCGCGGACAGGGCGGTCACGGCGAACAGGACGGCGCCGAGGGCGGTTCGCACCCTCGCTCTCCATCGGCCCGTCATGCCACCGCCCGCCTTCCGGCCGACGGATAGCCGAGCCCGTAGCTGTACAGCGCGAGCCCCGCCGAGACCGCGCCCGCCGTGCCCACACCCAGGGCGATACGTGCGGTCTGGGCCCAGCCCACCGGGCCCGCCTCGTCCAGCCTGTCCGTGATCTCCCCGCCCTTCCTTGCGAGTTGCTCCTGTGTGGACTCGGGGGCGGACAGCTCGTGGACCTGGTCGCGTACGGCACGTTGTGCGGCGTGCTCCTCCAACGCGCCCGCGGCGAGCAGCCCGTACACGGACGCCGCGAGCGCGAGCAGCGCCCACAGGGGAGCGCTGATCAACCGCAGCCGGCGGCGGCAGAACCGCAGAGTGCCCAGCAGGACGACGGCGAGCAGCGCCGCGGCCGGCAGCGTGACGAGCGCGAGGAGCAGGGGGGTGAGTGCGGCCGACTGGGCGCGGGTCTCCTGCCGCAGTTCGGCTTCGAGGGCGGCGATCCGGCCGAGCAGTGCGATGGGTTCGGCCTCCGGGTCCTTCAGGTCCTCGCACTTGAGCGCCTTGGTGCTCTCGTCGCACAGGATGTCGGCCCCGTAGTTGACGCCCGCCTTGCGCATTCCGGAGTTCTCGCGGTTCTGGTCGGCCATCGAGATCGCGTCGCTGTAGGACTGTACGAGGCCCTGGATGATGCCGAGTTGCTGTGCCTGCCGTGCGTCGAGAGCGGCGGACCGGCCGACGCTGTCCAGGGCCTGTCTGCCGCTGCTCAGCAGCGTCTCGTAGCGGTCTCCGATCGCCACCTGCCCCTTCCGCTCGGGCACCTGTTCCTTGTCGAAGGGCCCGAAGCGGCGTACCGCCTCCTCCTGTGCCCCGTGGAGCAGGACCCGCGCCGTGGCGAGATCGGTCACCGCGGGGGCCAGACGGTCGCGTACATGGTCGGTACGGCCGTGCACGTCGAAGTACGCGCCCGCGGTGAGCGCGAACGCAAGGAGTGCGAGCGCCGGCACAAGCACCCTGCGCTCCCGCAGGAACTCCGAGGTGCGCCTCGGTGCCCCGCCGCGGGACGGCTCCCCGCAAGCCCACCGCCACACCTCCGGCCCCGACCGCCGCGGATCCAGCCACTTCGCCCGCACCCGCACCCAGCCCCGTGCCCGCGCGGCAGCGTGTCGTGTGCGGTCGACGCCCGCGATTCTCAACTCGTCTGCCTCCTCTGCCTGTTCCGCCACCCGCGGTGCATCGCGACCGTCCCCTCACCCGCCGCCCGGATCCCGGCCTCCGGACAGCCAGCGGGGCAACCGCGGTCCCGCCGGACCGGACCGGTGCCGCACCCGCGTCGGCCGTACCCGGTTCGCGTTGTCCAGGAGCGCCTCGATCAGCGCGTCGTCCGCGGTACGGCCCGTGTCCGGCACCTGCTGGGCCAGGCGGCGGTAGCTGTCGGACAGGCGCAGCAGGAGCTGCTCCTCCGTGCGCGGGACGCGCAGCGGCGGCGGCAGATCGCGGTCGAGGGCGACCGGGAGGCGGCCGGCCAGTTCCGACCAGGGGTCGCCGCCCGTGCGGCGGGCCGCGTCGACCACGAGCACCAGGAGTTCGAGCAGATCCGTACGGAGCCGCTCCTCGGCCGCCGCGTCGGTGAGCCCCTCGTACTCGACGAGCCGCCGCAACGCCGAGAACGCGCGCGCGAAGTCCGCGAGCGTGGGCGGCGGTTGGCGGTCGTGCAGGCCCGCGTGGATGCGTACGAGAGCGGTGCACGCGGCCGTGCGGTGGCGGGAGTCCGGCGGTACGCCTTCGAGGGCGACGACCGCCTCGCGCGGCAGCCGGTCGGCCAGATGCATCCGGGCCAGACCGAAGGCCGCGCTGCCCTGCGCGTGGTTGCGGCACCACACCGACCGGTAGAACTCCTTGGCCTGTTCCGTCTCGCCGAGATGCTCATGGCAGTAGCCGAGGGCCAGTTTCGGCGCGTACTCGCCGGGGATGTCCTCGTACACCTTGGTGAACAGCGGCCGGGCCTGCTCCACCCGCTGGTGGGCGAGGTGGAGCAGGCCCTCGTGCCAGGCGATGCGCCAGTCGTGCGGGGAGCGTTCGGTGCCGATCAGGAGGCGGGCCTCGTGCAGCGCCCCGTCGGCCGCCTCCAGTTGGTGGACGAGTTCGTCGAGCGGCATCCGGGCTCCCTCGCGGGAGTCGCCGGCCTCGCGTGGCTGGGCCAGGGCGTTGCGGGCGGCGCGGGCCTGGTGGATGTGCAGCCGGCAGCGCAGGAGCAGCAGTTCGGGGGTGGCTTCCCAGCGGGCGATCCGGCCGAGAAGTCCCTTCGGGTCGTTGTACGAAGTGCGCTGCAGCCGCTGCCAGTTGGGATCCATGCGGTCGGGGTGCGGCGCCGGCAGATCCGCGGCGGCATCCGCCGGGGTGGGTGGCTGCTGCGGGCCGAGCTGCCGTTTGTACGAGCCGCCGGTGGCCCACTGATCGAGGGGCGGGGCGGCGCCGAGTCCGCCGTCGAAGGTGTCGGCGACCGGTCCGAAGTGCAGCGAGGGTGCGAAGGTCTCCTCGTTCAGGCGCAGGGAGCGTAACTCCCGTAGCACCGCGTGGAGTTGGCCCGCCATCTCCTCGGCGGAAGCGAAGCGTTCCGCCGGATCCGGGCGCGTGGCCCGCGCGATCGTGAGCCGCAGCGAGTGCGCCCCGAGGCCGTGCACCGTGGGTGCGGCCTCCAGGAGGCAGCGCAGCACCTCGCCGAGGCAGTACAGATCACCGGCCGGATCCATCCGCCCTTCGCCGCCCGCCTCCGGCGGGTTGACCGTGGCGGGTCCCGCCTCGCCGAAGCCGCGTACCGCCGCGACGTCGATCAGTTTGATGGTGTCGCCGCAGTGCAGCACGTTGTTGAGCGACAGATCGCCGTACACCAGCTCCTTGCCGGTGTGCAGATAGTGCAGTGCGTCGAGGATCCTGACCCCGTACACGGCGATGAACTCGAAGACGCGCTCGTCGTGGAACGGCGGCTCGCGGCGCAGCATCCGCTGCCGGATCTCCTCCAGGGTCAGCCCGTCGGCGAACTCCATGACGAGCAGGGGGCCCGCGCCGTCGTTGTCCAGGATCGCGTTGTGGACCTTCACGATGAACGGGTGGTTGAGGTCCACCAGGCGTACGCGTTCGGCGGCGGCCTGCTCGACCGCGCTCGCATCCCGCGGATTGTGCCGCTTGAGCGCCACGAGCCGGTTGAGCAGCGCCCGGTCGTGCGCGAGATATACCTGCCCGTAGCTGCCGCTCGCGAGCTTCCCCACCACGTGGTACTGCTGCTCGGGCTCCACGAACCGCGGCACACCCTCCGCGGCGCCGGAGCGCGGCCGTGGTGTGCTCCGGGGCGCGGGGCCGGTGAGCTGAGGGCCCTGCACGTTCACCCGCGGCAGCTCCTCGAGGCCCTCGCCCGGCGGCTCGATGCTGATCTCCAGGGGTGCGGCCAGGCGTGCCTCGCGGGCGCGCAGCGCCAACAGCAGGTTCTCCACGTCGAGTTCGAGCAGATACAGGTCGTACGCGGCGCGCAGCGGATCGCTCACGGCCGCGCGGCGGTGCCGGTCGAGGCGTCCGAGGAGCTCATCGGCGTCCCGCGCGCGGGTCTCGTGGGTGCGCTCGGACAGCCGCTGCCGCACGCGCCGCAACTCGTGCAGCCGCTGCTCGATCCGCTCGCCGACGGCGGCCGGCCACTCGCGGCCGAGCAACTGCTCGTAAAGGAGCCGCAGCAGCGGCGCGCCGGGGTCGCGGAACGCCAGCAGCAGCCGGGCCTGCCGGCGCGCCCGTACGGCGAGCAGCAGCGCGAGCACGTCCTCGGGTGCGGAGGCGCAGTCGTCGGGGAAGAGGAACGCGGCGGTCATGCCGGGGCAGTCCGCGGCGATACGGGAGAGCAGGAGCTGATCGCGCCCGCTGCCGTGTTCCGTACCGGAGCTCTCCTGTTCCGCACCCGGGCCCGCTTGCTCGGCACCTGAGCCCGCCTGTTCCGCACCGGAGCTTTGCTGTTCCGCACCGGAGCCTTCCGTCCCGGGCCCGGAGCCTTCCTGCACAGGCCCGGAGCTCTCCTGCCCCGGCCCGGGGCCTTCTCGCCGTGGCCCGGGGACGAAGCCCTCGTGCCCCGGCCCGGGTCCGGAATCGAGCCCGGCCCGTTCGGCGAAACGCCGGATCAGACTGGAGACGGTGCGCGTGGTCGCGTCGACCGCGAAGTCGATCGCACCGGTCAACGGCCCGCCACCGCCCTCGGGTTCCGCCGTCGCCGCCTCCTTGCGCGCCTGCTGCTCACGGTCGGCCGCGAGCAGGGTCCCGCGCAGCGTGTCCAGGTCCCCGGCCCTGCCCTGCCGTACGAACACGACCTCCACCGGCAGTGCGTCCATCTCGCCGTCCAGCCAGCGCACCAGGCGCCGGCGCAGACCCGGATCGGGCTCCTCGCCCGCCGAGGCGCGCACCGGCCGGGCGATATCGCCCGCGACCGCCCGTACACCCGTGACCGTGATCCCCAGCTCCTCGAGCCCGAGTTCGCGCTGGATGGTCTCGGTCGGGATCAGCGAGGCGTGGTCGAGCCGGTCCGCCGGGTGCGTGGTGCCGCGCCGGCCGAGCCGGTGGGTGAGCAGCCCGATCACCTTGCCGGAGCGGCCGTGGACGACACCGGCGCCGCTGTAGCCGTGCCGTATGGGGACGTCCTCGATGTCGAGTGCGACCCAGCCGGACGCGGGCCGGGGCCCGCTCGCCGGGCGGCTCGCCCCGGCCAGGCTCTCCGGATCGCCGAGCCCGAGCAGTACGGTCTCGGCGAGCTCACCGCCGAGCAGGTCGGAGGGGTATCCGGTGACCTGCACGGGGGCGCCGCGCGCGGGGATCTGCCGGTGCAACTGGGCCGGTTCCACCCCGTCTTCGGGCTCCTGCTCCAGTTCGAGCAGGACGAGATCACCGCCGCGCCCGGCCCGTGGCGGAATCAGCCGCCCCTCGACCACCCGCGCACGGATGGGTTCGGCGGGTCCGGGCGCGCCGGGGAAATCGACGTACAGATTCTTGTGGGGCCGACCGGAACTCGGCGCCGCCGGCAGGACGACATGGCCGCAGCTCACCACGTACCGCCGGTGCAGCAGCACACCGGCCCCCAGCGGCTCGGCCCGCCCCTCGGCCCGGAACAGCCGGACGCGCCAACTCTCCCGACCAGGCGTCGAGTTGGGCGTGCGGCGGGATGTCCCCATGAGGCTCAGGGTATCGGCGGGCGAAGGGCCCGGGCATGGTCACGTAGGGTGCGGTGGTGGTGAAAGGTGGCCCGTATATGACGCGCACGGCACGTATCGACTCCTTCGACCCGCTGGTCGTGCGCCTGCGGGCGGCGGGCTGCGTCTTCGCGGAGGAGGAGGCCGAGCTGCTGATGGACGCGGCCTCCTCGCCCGAGGTGCTGGAGTCCATGGCGGTGCGCCGCGTCGCGGGCGAACCCCTGGAACAGGTCGTCGGCTGGGCGGAGTTCGCCGGCCTGCGCATCCTCCTCGACCCGGGCGTCTTCGTCCCGCGCCGCCGCACGGAGTTCCTCGTCTCGGTGGCCCTCGGGCTGCCGCTGGATCCGGCCCCGGTGGTCGTCGACCTGTGCTGCGGCTCGGGTGCGGTGGGTGCGGCGCTGCTGTCCGCGCTGCCCGGATGCGACCTGTACGCGGCCGACATCGAGCCGGCGGGGGTCGCCATCGCCCGCCGCCACCACCCACCCACACCGGAGATAGAGGGCGACCAGGTCGGACCCCGGCCGGCCCCGCAGCGCCGCCGGCACAACGAACAGGCCCCCACCCACC